>NZ_JAIKTT010000004.1:0-335024 GCF_023736175.1 Leclercia sp. LTM14 | reverse complement strand
TCAGAGACTTGGTATTCATTTATTGTCTTTCGACATTAAGAATCCATGTCACTTTGAGTGCCCACACAGATTGTCTGATAAATTGTTAAAGAGCAGTGCAACGCGGCTTTCGCTCACCGTTGCGAGGTGGCGTATATTACGCTTTCCTCTTTCAGAGTCAAGCGATTATTTCACGCTTTTCTCCTCAACCGGCCCGGCTGTTTGTGTGAAGTGATTCACATCCGCCGTGTCGATGGAGGCGCATTATAGGGAGTTCTCTTCAGGCCGCAACCCTTAAATGACAGAAAAATGACTGACTGCTGCATTCCCCAGCAAAACCCCGCCTTATACCTGATTACACACAGACTTATCCACAATCACCGTGATATTAGCCGCTGCGCAGGCGGTGAGACGGGGTTCTGAATCATTCGGCGGCTTGCTCTTTTCCTACCAGAACTGTGGTCAGCATAAAGGACAACACCAGTGATATCGCCACGCCTGCCAGGGCGAAGACAAAGTACGGGCCTATATAAGCAGGCAAGCTGAAGATGCTCGACAAGATATAGCCATAAAGACGCACGCCGAAGAAGGCGATGAAGGCAGACGCGAGGGAGCTGGCTACCGTCGCCGCAATGAACGCTTTTTTGTAGCGCGTCAGTACCCCAAAGAGTGCCGGCTCGGTAATGCCCAGCAGCGCAGAGATGGCCGCCGACAGCGTGACGGTCTTCTCCTGACGATTACGGCTCAGGCGCCAGATAGCAAACGTCGCCCCCGCAATCGCCATATTGGCCATAAACATCATCGGCATCAGCATGTCGTAGCCACGGTCGCTGAAGTTCTGCAGGGCGATGGGCGTCATCGCGTGGTGCATCCCGGTCAGGATCGCCACTGGACGGATGGCCCCAACAATGAGCCCGGCAAAACTGGCCGACACACCAAACAGCCCTTCTATAAAGAAGGCGAGTACTTTACCCAGCCAGATGCCGATGGGGCCGATCACCACCAGCGCCGCCAGCGCACCTATAAAGAGGGTGAGCGTGGGCGTAAATACGGTTTTGAGCACATCCGGCATAATGCTGTCGACCCAGCGATGGATATAGCTCAGTGCCAGCACCGAGAAAATCACCGGAATCACGCTCGAAGCATAGTTAAAGACGGATACCGGGATCGCATTCATTAACCAGAGGGCACTCACCGCACCTTCCTGATGTGTCGCCAGCGCTTTCGCCGCTTCTATTAAGGAGGGATACATCAGACAGGCAGCAACCGCTGCGGCGAGATACTCATTCGTTTTAAAAATCTTCGCCGCCGACACCGCAAGAAAGAACGGCAGGAAATAAAAGACGCCGCTGGCGATAAGGTCTATCACCATAACGGTATCGCTTTTTGCCGACACCACCTTAAGCGCGATGAGCCCAGCCAGCAGGCCCTTGATCATCCCAGCCCCGGCAATGGCCGGTACAATCGGACCAAATACGCCCGATACGGTATCCATAAAGAGAGAGACCAGGCTTTTACGCCCCTTTTTTGCCGTTGGTGCATTACTGGCATCCTGACCTAGCACGCTGAGCATTTGATCGTACCAGCTGTTAACCTTGGGGCCGATAATCACCTGAAACTGATCGCTCTGGAGTTGTGCCCCCAGCACACCGGGCACATTTTTGATCGCGTTTTGATCCACTTTATTATCGTCGATTAAATCAAACCGTAGCCGCGTCATGCAGTGCCAGACCTTATTAATATTCCCCTGCCCGCCAACCAGACGAATAATATTATTGATGGCTTCTTGCGTCCCCATAAAGACTCCTGCCGCTATTGTTGTCGTTTTATTGATGCAGTGAGCATAAATAAACCACAACAACAAAACAAACCAATAAAATTTGAAGTCGCTCACAATCAGCCTGCATAAGAGAAACAAAACTGTAGATAATGCAAAATTGGTACGGTTTTTAATTAAAATAAAACCAAATAACTGACCAAAATAAATAATAAAAAAACCATTTACCCGCCAACATTTTTGGGGTGATGATATTCCCATTCTGTATTTCCACAGCGCAGCAAAGGAGTTTCTCGTGACGCCTGTGATTATCAAAAATATCGAGTGTTTTATTATCCGCCCGGACCGACATAACCTGGTAACCGTGCGCGTCACAACGGAGCAAGGGCCTGTCGGACACGGCTGTGCCACCTTCCAGCAGCGTCCTCTGGCAGTTAAAACACTTGTTGATGAGTACCTTAAACCGCTGCTGATCGGCCGGGATGCTAACAACATCGAAGATCTGTGGCAGATGATGAACGTCAACGCCTACTGGCGTAACGGTCCGGTGATGAATAATGCCATCTCCGGCGTAGATATGGCCCTGTGGGATATCAAAGGAAAACTGGCTGGTATGCCGCTGTATCAGCTGCTGGGCGGGAAATCCCGTGATGCGATCCCGGCTTACAGCCACGCCAGCGGCGAGACGCTGGAAGAGCTGTTTGCCTCGGTCGATAAACTGGTGGCGCAGGGTTATCGACATATCCGCTGCCAGCTCGGTTTTTACGGCGGCACACCGTCAGCCCTGCACGCCCCGGAAAATCCAACGGCAGGTGCGTGGTTCGATCAGCATGAATATATGAGCAATACCGTGGAGATGTTCCGCGCCCTGCGCGAGAAATATGGCTGGAAGCTCCAGCTCTTACACGATGTGCACGAGCGCCTGTTCCCCCAGCAGGCGGTGCTGCTGGCCAAACAGCTGGAGCCTTATCAGCCCTATTTTATCGAAGATATTTTGCCGCCCCAGCAGAGCGCCTGGCTGGAACAGGTTCGTCAGCAAAGCTGCGTACCGCTGGCGATGGGGGAGTTATTCAATAATCCGGCGGAGTGGCACGACTTGATCGTAAATCGTCGTATCGACTTTATTCGCTGTCATGTTTCGCAGATCGGCGGTATTACCCCCGCGCTTAAGCTGGCGCATTTATGCCAGGCCTTTGGCGTGCGCCTTGCCTGGCATGGCCCCGGCGATATGACCCCGATCGGCGTGGCGGTAAATACGCACCTGAATATTCATCTGCACAATGCCGCCATTCAGGAGTTTATCCCCCGCTCAGCCACGACCGACAGCGTGTTTCCCGGCGCGCCTGAGGTGAAGGACGGGTTTGTCTACCCGCCGGCCGCACCAGGCATCGGCACCGGCTTTAATGAAGAGCAGGCCCTGGCGTATCCGGTGGTTTATCGCCCGCACGAGTGGACGCAAAGCCGCCTGCCGGACGGCACCATTCATACGCCCTGATTTTGCCGCCAGGCTAAATTATCGCGATTCCAGGGGCTGACGTAAGTGCAGGTGTAGTTGATATCAATGATGTCGCTCACCTCAAATACCCGGCCCCCCTCCAGTATTCCCCGGTTATTGATATGCATTGCCGGCCCGCCTTTTTTGCAGCCCAGCAGCACCGCCTGTTCACGGCTGACGCTGACCGCCCGGTAGGTGGTGAGCATATGGGAAATTACCAGCCCCTTACTTAATAAGTACTGCTGAATAGAGCGCTCAATGACCTGTTGATTAAGATCGGGGAAATCGGCGGCGGGCATGCTGGAAACCTCCAGCTGTACGGGCTGGTCATCGACATAGCGCAGACGACAAAAGTGCCAGATAAAACTCTCTTCATCGATACCGAAGATCTGCTGTACCGCGCGGTCGGGCCGCGTTTTATGCAGGCTGATCATCCGGTAGCGCATCTGGTCGAATCGCTTTTCCGTGATCGAGTTGTAGATCAGCGGGTTATTGCGGGCGTGCTCGTTGATCCAGATACCCGACCCCTGAACTATCCGCACCACGCCAATGCTCACCAGCTTCTCCAGCGCCTGGCGGATAGTGAAACGTGACACGCCATACTCTTCGGCAAGCTGCCTTTCAGGGGGAAGTTTGCGTGGCCCCGCCGTGGTGTCCTGATAGATTTTGCTCAGCAGATCCTGAGTCACAAACTCTTTCTTTTTCATTATTCGGTCCTGAAATCCTTCAACCGTCGCCGGGGTGCGTAAGGGTAACATTTTGCGATCGGTTTATTCAGCATCCCGGCAAACCTTGCGCCAGCAGTTGCGGCCAGACGTTAGCCCAGTCCGAGCCATGTGCCATCCCACCAATCGTTTCTACCCGTGTGCAATTCTCCCCCACCGCCTGCTGAAACCGCCTGGCAACGGCGGGCGGCACGGTAGTGTCATCCCCACCGCTGAAGTGGATCTGCGGCAGACTGCGAAGCGCCGGGGCACTTTCAATGGCGCTCTTAGCCGCGGGCATCGGAGTGACATGATGCAGGGCGTTCACATACGCAACGTCGAGATTCCCCGCCACCGTGCGCAGGGAGCGCACATCGCTCCGCCGTGCCGCCAGCAGCGCGGCAATATTTCCGCCCCCGGAGTAGCCAATCAGATCGATTTTCACCCCGGGATAACGCTGTACAGCCCGGTTAAGCGCCGCGTTCATGGCGTCGATAACCGCAGGTGAGAAGCGCTCCTGAGTCCAGATATTGGCACTGCAACGGGCCGGCAAAGGCGGTCCTATAAACTGACAGGGCCGGGCCAGATAAAGCACGCTGGCGTGTTTATCCGCTGCCGCCAGCTTCAGGCCGACGGGATTACGCGGCGTAGGGTTATCGGATGGCGTGGTGCGGTTTTTCCAGGCAAAGCCATCCCCCTCGATGTAGACATGCAGCGTCTTAACCGGCGGCACGATCCGATGCCAGCCGACAATCGGGTAGGGATCTGAGTCAAATTTTTCACTGGTAAGACCACTATGAGCGGCGATCTGCTGCGCGGCGGTGTTGGGATCGACGGAAATACACCCGCTCAATAATAAAGACAAACTAATCAATAAGGTTCCCTGCAAAAGGTGAGGATATATCCTCATGCCGCCACCAGCCTTAACTCAAATTATAAACATTACAAAAAATGTGGAATTAATTCAGCCTGAAATAATTAAGCATCCCTTATTGTTTTCGGCAACAAATTGTATATTCTGCGCCCGAAGATATCGGATTAATCCGAAGAAATCGCCCCAGCATTTTGCACAACATCGCAACTTATGACGGAATACCATGGAAAAGAAACGCCTTAGCCAGCTGATCTCCCTGCTGGTTGCCTCAAGCGCTGCGCAAGCCTTCGCAACGTCTCCCGAGTTAATTATCGACACGCCGACGAGTAATGTTCAGATCACCGATTCAAAAGAGCTGGTGCACATCACGCAGGCGGGAAGCATTACAGGTACACCTACCACCGCATTAACCCTGAACGCGGACGTTACTGTAACCACACTTACCAATGACGGGATCATTAACGGTAGCGTTGATAACCCATTCTCAGGAAACGACAATATTGTTCAGATTAATGGAACAGTAGGAACGCTTAACAATAACGGCACCATCTCCAGCCTGCGCCAGTACCAAAACGGCAGCGTCGTGGCGGTGGGTGCAACGGGCGTGGTTGATACCTTCACCAACAGCGGCACCCTTGAGAGCATGCCGGGCTCTTACAGCATCTTCGGGTTTAATAACACCGGGACGCTGAGCAATGCCGGGACTATCGGCACCCTGACCAATACCGCAGATGGCAAGATTGTGGGCTATCGCGGCATCAACAATCTGGGCACCATTGATAACCTGACCAACGCTGGCCTGATCTCTTCCGTGAACAATGAGAACGGCATGTACGTTGGGCAGAAAAGCGCCATTTTTAACAGCGGCACGATTGGCACGCTGCATAACACCGGAACCATTGAAGGCGGCACGACCGACTATTACGGCACCTCCGCTATCATTAACCAGGGCGTCATCAACACCCTCGTCAATGACGATAAAATCAACGGCAGCTCCTACGGCATTATCAACTCCGGCACCCTCGGCACCCTTGAAAATAACGGTACCATCACCGCCAATGACACCGCTGTGTACAACAACAGCAGCAATAGCAAGATTGGCACCATCGAGAATAATGGTGAAATCTCAGGTAACTGGAGCGGGATCTACATCTGGAATTACAACAACCAGGGCAACACCGAGATCGTCAACAACGGTCAACTAAGCGGTGGCGGCTATGCCCTGTTTGTAAACGGCAATAACAGCGACACGGTGACCCTCAATAATACCGGCACCGTGACCGGTGATATCTACTCCACCAGCGCGACGCCATTAACCATTAACGGCGGCGCCAACATGGGTACCCTGACCGGCCTCGACGGCGCGACGGGCACTATTACCGCCTCCAACGTGACATTCGGCAGCGGCGCCCTGCTGCTCAACGACAACATCAGTACCTTTAGCAGCATCCCCGAGTATGGCCTGATGTCAGTGCAGATGAGCGACGAAGTGGAAGTGACGCCCGGCATCGTGCTGAACGAAGCCGCGTCCCTGCAGGTGAATAACAGCCTCAACATCCTGGGCGATTACCACCAGAAAGCGGCCGCCACGCTGATCTCCGGCGTCTCCGATCTGGCCGTGGCTGGCGGCGATCTGCTTGCCGACGCGGGCTATGGTCGTCTGAACGTCAGCGGCAACGCCACTATCGACGCGGGCTCCAGCATCAACCTGCTGCGTACCGGCAACACCTATCAGTTCGCCGAAGGGCAGCGTTACGTGGTGATCAATGCCGCAGGCGCCCAGACCGACTATCACGCTGACCAGCTGAACTACAAAGCGCTCGGCTACCGTGGCACTGTTAACGGCACCGTCTATGAAGACGCCCAGAGCAAAGCGCTGGTGTTAACCCTGGGCGCAGAGCCGGTCACTCCCGATCCGGTAGAGCCGCAGCCTGAACCTCAGCCTGAGCCGACACCAGAAGTCACTCCGCCGGTGGTCACAGAGCCGGAAGTCACCCCGCCGGTGGTGACAACGCCAGTGCAGCCGACGCAGCCTGCACCATCACAGCCAGCCCCTGCCCAGCCGGGCAAGCAGGGTTATGCCACTATCCCAAGCGCCACCGCTTCACTCGGCGGCCTGGCGAGCTATTCCGGTATCGCCTCTCCGGAGCTGCTGAACCTGTATAACGCCTCGCTGGCGATTGAAGGTAAAAAAGAGGCGAACCGCGTTGGCGAGCGTCTCTCTACCAGCCAGAACCTCAACACCAGTTCAGCGGCAACCGTTGCCACCTCTACTGCTCAGGCCGTAGTGGGTGCTCACATCGATGCCGTTCGTAACCCGCAAGCCTCCGGCGTCAGCGGGGTAGCAACCGGTGACGACTACGCGAATAACTGGATCGTCTGGGGACAGCCGTTCGGCGGCTATGCCCGTCAGGACAGCAGCGACGACGTGAGCGGTTACTCAGCGAAATTTGGCGGCCTGATCATCGGTGCCGACCGCGCGCTGGGCGACGACTGGCGTCTGGGTGCGGCGCTGAACTACAGCAACACCTCCGTGCACGGTAAAGACAACCTGAGCGGCAACAACTCCACCGCCGACAACTACGGGGTGATTGGTTACGCGGGCTACACCGGAAATCCGTGGTACCTGAACCTTTCCGCGGGCCTGAACCGTCAGAACTACAGCTCGGTTCGCCGGGCAGATTTCACCGGCTTCTCCGGCGCGGCCCACGGCAAGTTCAACGGTCAGTCCGTTACCCTGCAAGGTGAGTTTGGCTACCCGATCGCGCTGCCAGCCGACGTGGTCCTGACTCCGCTGGCGGGCCTGACCTACGGCTATCAGCATGTTGATGGCTACAGCGAAACCGGCGGCAACGGTATGGCGCTGGATGTGAGCAGCACCCACAGCCAGTCGGTCGTGAGCGATATCGGTGCCCGCATCGAGAAGACCTTCGCCACCGGTCTGGGTAACCTGACGCCGTTCGCCCAGGTCTCGTGGATCCACCAGTACGATAACCGTCAGGTCAGCAGCCATGCGACCTACGCCGCCGACGCCATCGGTGAAACCAGCTTTATCACCAAAGGTGCCTCACCGGTGGAAGATATGGCTGGCATCGCCATCGGCAGCACGCTTTACGACGCCAACGACCTGAGCTTCGACGCACGTTACGATCTGCAGGCCGGCGACCGTTACCAGGCGCACACCTTCAGCCTGCGTTTACGCAAGTCGTTCTGATTGTTATAAACGATCAACGGGGCCCACAGCGGCCCCGTTTTTTATGCCCGGCGTAAAATGTTGTGTTTTTCGCCGGGCAGATCGATAGTGTCTGTTTTACTAAACACTTAAATAACATGACACAATCCGCTCTCTCCTCTGCATTAAAGGTCGGCGCGCTGCTTCTGCTGCTGATCCTCATTTATACCGGCCTGTATACCCAGGACCGCATCACCTGGCTAATGGAAGTGACCCCCGTCATCATCATCGTGCCGCTGCTGCTGGCCACTCAACGCCGCTACCCGCTGACGCCCCTGCTCTACTTCCTGATTTTCTGGCACGCCATCATCCTGATGGTGGGCGGAATGTACACCTACGCCAAAGTGCCCGTGGGCTTTGCCGTGCAGGATATGTTCCACCTGAGCCGTAACCCCTACGACAAGCTGGGGCACTTTTTCCAGGGGCTGGTCCCGGCGCTGGCGGCACGGGAGATCCTGGTGCGCGGCGGCTACGTCAGGGGCAATAAGATGACGGGCTTTCTGGTGTGCTGCGTGGCGCTGGCGATCAGTGCCACCTACGAGCTAATCGAATGGTGGGCGGCGCTGGCGATGGGGCAAGGCGCGGATGATTTCCTCGGCACCCAGGGCGATCAGTGGGACACCCAGTCGGATATGTTCTGCGCCCTGCTCGGCGCGCTCACCACGGTGCTGCTGCTGGGAAGATGGCATCAGCGCCAGCTTACGCCTTCAGGCTGATCCCACTCTCTGCCAGCACGCCCATTTCGCAATACATGGCCCCGGCGGCGCTGACGATCGACATCGCCAGCGCTGCCCCGCTTCCCTCGCCGAGACGCAGATCCAGGTAGAGATAGGGGGTTAACCCGAGGTGTTCCAGCGCCCGCTGGGATCCTTTTTCCGCCGAGAAATGCGACGGAATGCAGTAGTTTTTCACCTCGGGCGCAATCTGGCAGGCGGCTATTGCCGCTGCATAGGAGAGAAAACCGTCCAGCACCACCGGCAGACCACAGGATCCGGCCCCGAGGATCACGCCGGTCATCCCCACCAGGTCGTAGCCGCCCACTTTCGCCAGCACGTCGATGCCATCGGCGGAGTTGGGCTGATTGACTTCAATGGCCTGACGCACCATCGCCTCTTTATGCGCCATCCGCTCCGCCGGCAGGTTCGCGCCGATACCCACGACCTCATGGGGATCGCAGCCGCACAGCACGCTGATAATGGCCGACGCGGGCGTGGTGTTGGCCATACCGAGCTCGCCGGTGCCAAATACCGCAATACCCTCTGCCGCACGCGTTGGCACCAGCTGTGCGCTACGCAGCAGCAGGTGCTCCGCCTCAGAGCGGCTCATCGCCGGGCCACGGGCGATGTTGCCGCTCTTGCGCCCCACCTTCAGGCTCAGCATCCCGTCGATGGGCTCGCAGTCGATGCCGATATCTACCGGCAGTACCGAGGCACCGTTACTTTTCGCCAGCACGCAGACCCCGGAGGTGCCTTTGAGCATGTTCAGCGCCTGCAGATGGGTGACCTGCTGCGGGCTGATAGCCACCCCCTCGTCGTAAACGCCATGATCGGCGCACATCACCACGATCTCTTTTTGCAGGTTGTCGAGCCGGGTTAACCCCGGCATCCCCGCCAGCTGGATCGCCAGCGTCTCGAGGCGGCCCAGGCTGTTGAGCGGCTTCACTAAACCATCGATATGCGCCGCTGCCAGCGCCTGCTTGTGCTGATCCAACGGCCGAATGGCGGCCACCAGGTCCTGTATTGTCTGCATGCTTGTTCTCATTCTTCTGCCCGGAAAGGGCTGCGGTCGTTAAAAACGCGTAACACCATAAACCCGTCGCGATTTTCTACCATCGTGTACGCATCCTGCTTAAACGGGAAATGCCATAACGATTCTGTCGGCATGCGCAACCAGTGGGCCAGCAGCAGGCTGAGCACCCCCTGATGCGCCACGATCAGCATATCGCCCGGCTCCTTGCGCAGGGCTAACTCTTCCGCCACCGCCTTCACCCGTTCGGCAAAGTGGGTAAACGGCTCGCCGTCGGTCGGGGTGGCGTTTTGCCAGTCATCTATCCAGCGCTGCCAGGCTTCCGGCTCCTCTTCGGCGATGTCGCTGAAATGGCGCATCTCCCAGCGGCCAAAATCCATCTCGTTCAGCCGGGGGTCGAACCCGGTGATGGGGACGATTAGCTCGGCGGTCTGCTGGGCGCGCGTGAGCTGGCTGGAAAGCACCTGGCTGAAAGCGACTTCCGCCAGCAAACCGGCCACGCGGGTGCTCTGCTCAATGCCGAGCGGGGTCAGGGGAACATCGGTGCTGCCGTAGAACAGGCCGCTTGCGTTAGCGGCGGTCTGCCCGTGACGAACCAGAAAAATTCGCATGCGTTACACCCACAGTAAGGCCAGCAGAAACACCATCTCGGCGGTCTCTGCCAGCGCACCCAGCGTGTCGCCGGTCTGCCCGCCCAGACGACGGCGGATAGAGTGCACCAGCGCGTAGCTCACGACGTAAGTGACCAGGATGGCCGCCAGCCCGTGGATGCCGGCGATCAGCCCCACGGCGATCGCCCCGGCCAGCAGCGTGAGCGCCGTTTTCCGCAAGCCCACCTGGCCGATATAGAGACTGCCCATCCCTTCCCCCTCGCGGGCGTAGCGCTGGCCGTACATCCCCAGCACCAGCACGGCGCGCCCGGCAATGGGGGCGCACACCAGCAGCGAGAACCACTCCTTCAGCGGAAGCTGCGCCAGGGTAAAGACCGCGCAGACCTTAATCAGAATGGAGAAGACCAGCGCCAGGCCGCCAAAGGTGCCGAGCCGACTGTCCTTCATGATCTCGAGCATCCGCTCCCGGGTGCGGGCGGAGAAGATGCCGTCGCAGGTATCGGCCAGCCCGTCCAGATGGAACCCGCCGGTCAGCAGCACCAGCGCCAGCACGTATGCCGCGGCAGCGATGTAGATGCCGCCCCCGGTCTGGTTCACCACCACCGCCACCAGCCCGGCCAGCACGCCAATGATGGCGCCAATCAGCACAAACCACGGCACCCCACGGGCAAGCTGGCGAAACTCCACCCCGTCGGACCATTTTCCGGCACCGGAATACGTGACATCAGGCGCAGCGTCGCCCATAACATCGCTAAGTTCATTTGATTTTCACTCCAATCCCTGAGACCACCAGCCAGACCTCTTCTGCCGCCCGGGCCAGTTTTTGATTCGCTCGTCCGGCGATGTCGACAAAATGCCGCGCCAGACGGTTTTCCGGGGTAATGCTCATCCCCAGTTCGTTAGTGACGATATACACCGGGGCGCGGGTTTGCTGGCAGGCGGCAATCAGGGCGTCGATCTGCTGCTGCAACCCCTTCTCCAGCGCGTCAAAATCCAGCGTATCGGGATCGGCTCCGCCCGAAGCGTCGTACAGCAGGTTCGCCAGCAGAGTGGTGATGCACTCGATCACCACCGCTTCGCCCGGCTGCACCTGCTGGCGGATAACCGCATCCAGATCGCGATAACACTCCAGCGTGCGCCAGTGAGCTGGCCGTTGGGCGCGATGCCGGGCGATACGCGCCGCCATTTCATCATCGGTAACGGTGGAGGTGGCGATATATAACACCTGTGAATACTGGCGGGCGACCAGCCCCTCAACGTGGGCGCTCTTACCGCTGCGCGCCCCACCGGTCACAACAATCATTCCCTGCACTCCTGATGCTCACGCATGATCTGATAAATCTTCGCCATATCAATGTGCTGGCGCATGGTCTGCGCCAGCCGGTCAAACTGCTGTGCTTTATAGCTGGCGTATTGTGGCGCGGATCCGAGAGGAAGTAACCCCTTCCGTGCCCGCAGGCTGTCCACCAGCACGCGGGTGAACGTATCGTTGTCGAACAGGCCGTGCAGATAGGTGCCCCACACCAGCCCGTCGTCGCTCACGGTGCCGTCGGCCACCGCCCCCTCTTTTTGCAGCCACAGCGCCGGTTGCGCGCCCTCGGCTAGCGTGGTTTGCCCCATGTGGATCTCGTAACCCTGAAGCGTCATCCCGGCAAGCGGTGCCAGCCAGCCCGGCAGCGTTGCGGCCATTTGCGCGCTGACCTGGGTGGTGGTTTTATGCGGGGCAAACCGGGTGACGGTATTGAGCAGCCCCAGCCCCGGCATGCGCCCGAGGCCGGATTCGATTTCGTCAATCAGGGTATCGCCCAGCATCTGATACCCGCCGCAGATACCCAGCAGCGGCACGCCGTCGCGGTGTCGTTGCAGCAGGGCGTGGGCCATGGCGCTTTCGCGCAGCCAGTTCAGATCGTGAAGGGTGTTTTTGCTCCCGGGCAGGATCAGCAGGTCGGCGCCCGCCAGTTCTTCAGGCTGGCTGACGTAGCGCACCCGCACATCCGGCTGCGCTGACAGCGCATTAAAATCGGTGAAGTTGGCGATATGGGGTAAGTGCACCACCACGATGTCGATATCGCGATCCTGGGACTGGCGCGCGCTGCCCCGCTGGAGAGCCACGCCGTCCTCCTCTTCCAGGTCGAGATCCAGCCACGGCATCACCCCCAGCACCGGTACGCCGGTGAGGGACTCAATCTGCTGTAACCCGGAATAAAGGAGCGCCACATCGCCGCGAAATTTGTTGATGATGACCCCTTTGACCCGCCAGCGCTCGTGATCCTGCAACAGCGCCAGGGTGCCGTAGATGGCGGCAAACACCCCGCCGCGATCGATATCGGCCACCAGGATCACCGGGCATCCGGCGAGCTCCGCCATTCCCATGTTAGCGATATCCCGATCGCGCAGGTTGATCTCCGCCGGGCTCCCGGCCCCTTCCAGCACCAGGATGTCATACTCCTGCGCCAGGCTCTGATACACCCCGGCGATCTGCTCGCGCAGACGCGGCTTGAAGTCGTGATAGCGGGCGGCATCCATATTGCTTGCCACCTCGCCCATCAGCACCACCTGGGCCTGACTGCCCGCGGCGGGTTTGAGCAGAACGGGGTTCATGCGCACATCCGGCACAATCCCGGCGGCTTCGGCCTGCATGATCTGCGCCCGGCCCATCTCTTTGCCGTCCGGGGTGATCCCGGAGTTGAGCGCCATGTTTTGCGATTTAAAGGGGGCAGTGCGCCAGCCATCCTGATAAAAAATGCGGCACAGGCCCGCGGCCAGCACGCTTTTACCTACGTCGGACGCGGTTCCCTGCAGCATTATTGCCTGGGTCATGCACTCTCCTGTTTATAAAGCCCCGATAGCGCGACGCGTGCGCATCGGCATACTGTTTCACGGCGCGGGCTCACACCTTAAACAACCAACAGGCCGCGAAATGGCCGGGGGCGATCTCCTGCATCGCAGGCACTTCGCGGCGACATACCGGCATCACGTGCGGGCATCGGCTGCAAAACTTACATCCGGGGAGCACCGAGGTTGGGCCTGGGATCTCCCCGCGCAACGTCGCCTGCTCAAGGTTACGAATGCGGGGATCGGGCTGCGGCACCGAGGCCAGCAGCGCCCGGGTATAGGGGTGCGCCGGATGTTGATACAACGCGTTCGCGGGTGCCACCTCCACCAGCTTGCCGAGATACATCACCCCGATGCGGGTCGAGATATGCCGCACCATCGACAGGTCGTGGGCGATAAACAGGTAGGTCAGCCCCAGCTCCTGCTGCAGATCCTGCAAAATGTTCACCACCTGGGCCTGCACGGAAACATCCAGCGCCGACAGCGGCTCATCGCATAATACAAACTCCGGGCGCACCGACAGGGCGCGGGCGATGCTGATCCGCTGGCGCTGGCCGCCGCTGAACTCGTGCGGGAAACGCTGCAAATGTTCCTGCTTGAGCCCCACTTTATAGAGCAGGGTTTCGGTACGCTCCCGCTGCTCCTCCCGGCTGTAGCCGTGGATCTGCATCGGCTCCGCCACCAGCTGCTGCACCGTCATCCCCGGGTTCAGCGAGGAGTAAGGATCCTGGAAGATCGCCTGCATCCGCTTGCGCAGCGGCTTGAGCTGCTTTTCGCTGGCCCTGGCAATCTCCTGCCCGGCAAAGTGGATCTCGCCGGAGGTGATATCAAACAGCCGCAGAATGGCGCGCCCGAGGGTCGATTTACCGCAGCCGGACTCCCCCACCAGGCCAAAGGTCTCGCCCGGCTGGATATCAAAGCTGACGCCATCCACCGCTTTCACCGCCACCCCTTTGCGCAGCAGACCGCCGTTGAGGGTGAAGTGTTTATGCAGATCCCGCACGCTTACCAGCGGGGCGTGTTGTTCACTCATGGCTGAACCTCCTTATCGGCCAGCAGCCAGCAGGCGGCGCGATGCCCCGGATCGGGGCGATAAAACGGGGGCTGACGCTCGCACTGGGGCATCCGCTTCGGACAGCGTTCGGCAAACGGGCAGCCGGGAGGCGGATCCAGCAGCCCCGGCGGCGAGCCTTCAATGGGCGACAGGCGATGGCTGGTCTGCTCCGGGTGCGGCAGCGATGCCAGCAAACCCTGAGTATAGGGATGCGCCGGGCGATAAAAGATATCCTCCACGCTGCCCTCCTCCATCACCAGCCCGCCGTACATTACCACTACGCGGCTGCACACCTGCGCCACCACGCCCAGATCGTGGGTGATCAGCAGGATAGCGGTGTGGGTTTTCTGCTGCAGGCTCTTCAGCAGACGCAGGATCTGCGCCTGAATGGTGACATCCAGCGCAGTGGTGGGCTCATCGGCGATCAGCAGCTGCGGATCGCACGAGAGCGCGATAGCGATCATCACCCGCTGGCGCATGCCGCCGCTGAACTCGTGGGGATATTGTCCGTAGCGGCGCTCCGCTTCGGCGATGCCCACCTGCTCCAGCATGGCGATACTCGCCGCCTTCGCCGCTCTCTTATTTAAGCCTTTATTGCGCATCAGGATCTCGGACATCTGCCTGCCGATGGTCACCACCGGGTTAAGGGCGGTCATCGGATCCTGGAAAATCATCGCGATCTGGTTCCCACGGATCGCACGCATTTGCTCCGGGGTTTTCTGCGCCAGATCGTCATTGTTAAAGCGGATCTGCCCGCCGGTGATGCGCCCGTTGCTGCCCAGAAGCTGAATGATCGACTTGCAGGTGACGCTTTTGCCGCAGCCGGATTCGCCGACAATGCCCACCAGCTCGCCCGGCTTCACGTGGAAGCTCACCCCGCGCACCGCGTGGACATCGCCATCGCGGGTGCGGAAGGTGGTTTGCAGGTTATCGAGTTCGAGTAAGTTACTCATCACGGTTCGCTCCCGGCTCAAAGGCGGTGCGGAACACGTCGCCCAACACGTTAAAGCTGAACATCGTCAGCAGGATCAGAATGCCCGGGAACATCGCCAGCCAGGAGGCCTCGCCGATATACGACTGGGCGTTGTTAAGCATGCTGCCCCAGGACGCGGCAGGCGCCTGCACGCCAAGGCCGAGAAAGCTGAGGGTCGACTCCATCAGAATTGCCGAGGCGATATTCAGCGTAGCGGCGACGATAATGGTCGGCAGCACGCCGGGGATGATGTGGCGCAGGATGATCCGCAGCGGGTGTTCCCCCGAGGCGCGGGCGTAGAGCACATACTCGCGCTCCTTAACCGACAGGGTTTCGGCCCGCACCAGCCGGGACATGTTCATCCACGTCAGCAGGCTGATGATCATGATGATGTTATCCACGCCGGGCTTCAGGTAGGCGTTGAGCACCAGCAGCAGAAAGAAGGCCGGGATCGCCATCAGGATATCCACCGCGCGCATCATCAGGTTATCCAGCCAGCCGCCGAAGTAGCCGCTCAGGGTGCCAACAAGCGTGCCGATCAGGGTGGAGAAGACCATCGCCAGACAGCCCACCATCAGCGAAATCTGCCCGCCGTAGAGGGCGCGGGTGAAGTAGTCGCGTCCGTACTCGTCGGTGCCGAACCAGTGGGCACCATCCGGTGGCAGCGTTCGTGCGCCGAGCGCCATCTGGTCCGGATCGTAAGGACTTAAGCCCGCACAGAGCGCGGCGACGATAAAAATAAAGAGTACAAACAGAGAGAACTGCGCCGGACGATTGCGGCGCAGCTGGTGTCGAACCTGTTGCCAGCGTCTGCTCATCCGGGGTTACCTCAGGGTGCGAATACGGGGATCGGCGAAGCGATAGAGCACATCGGCGATCAGGTTACCGACGATCAGCATCAGCGACGACAGCATGATGATGGCCATGATCAGCGGGTAGTCGAGGGAGGTGATCGACTGGATCCCCAGCAGCCCCATGCCCGGCCACGAGAAGACGCTTTCGGTGACGTAGGCTCCCACCACCAGCTCGCCAAACGACAGGCCGAACAGGGTGATCACCGGCAGCAGCACGTTTTTCAGCACGTGGCGGAACAGGATGCTGGTGCGCGTGGCCCCATAGGCCAGCTGGGTCTGCACGTAGTCGGCGGAGAGCTGGGAGATGGTGTTGGAGCGGATGTAGCGCACGTAGCTGGAGAGGTTATAGAAGGTGAGCGCGATGCACGGCAGCACGCCGTGGCGCACCACGTCCAGCCAGTTATCCTCCATGCCGATGGTGCGCATCCCCATGCTGGGGAACCAGTTGAGCTGCACGGCAAAGACGGTGATCAGCAGAATGCCAAACCAGAAGATCGGCACCGAGATACCAATATAGGCGAACAGGTTCAGAACATGATCCAGCCAGCGGTGCTTAAAGGCTCCGGCCAGCAGCCCCAGCGGAATAGCGAGGATTATCGCCATCAGCAGCGAGGCCCCCATCAGCCCAAGGGTCGCCGGAATACGCTCGGCAATCATCGTCAGCACCGGGCGGTGGTAGATCAGCGAATAGCCGAGATCGCCCTGCAGAATGTTTTTCAGCCACAGAAAATATTGCGTCACCAGCGGCTTATCCAGCCCCAGACTCTGGCGGATTCGCTCGATATCTTCGGGTGCCATGCGCGGTGTGATATAAGCCGCGACCGGATCGCCGGGGGCGAGCTTGACCAGCAGGAACGCCACCAGCGAGATAAAGAACAGCATCGGCACAAGTTGCAGCAACCGACGCGTGAGTAATGTGTTCACGACATGCCCTTACAACGACTTACCCAACAAAAAGCCCCGATCTTCCGACCGGGGCAACAGCTTATTTTTGATAGATTTTCGACAGATCCTGGAACATATACACCGGCTTCGGCTCCGCCTCTTTGGTCCCGCCGAAGCGTTTATCCACCGCGACGGTGGCGTTGGTGTAGGCGATCGGGTAGTAGGTCATGTCGTTGGCCACGGTCTGCTGGATCTGCTCGTAGATCGCCGCCCGTTTGCCGCTGTCGGTTTCCACCGCCCCTTTATCCCACAGGGCATCGAACTGCGGGTTCTTGTAGTGGGCGTAGTTGTAGGCTTCGTTGCTCATAAACAGCGATTTGTAGCCATCCGGCTCGGCACCCATGATGTAGCCGCCGAGGTTCAGCTCCCAGGCGGTGTTGTTCATATCCAGGCTGCGCTGGGACATGGCGTTGGAGTCCAGCGGCATCAGCTCGACGTTAACCCCAATCCCCTTCAGCGCCTGCTGAATATAGAGCGCCTGGCTCTCCTGGGTTTTGTTGGTGTTCACATAGGCCAGACGCAGCTTGAGGTTTTCCGGCGCGCCGGAGGCTTTCAGCAGATCTTTGGCTTTTTGCTGATCGAATTTGTACTGCTCGACGTCGTCAGTCTGGTAAAGCGTATCCGGGGTCAGGAACGAGGTGGCCGGTTTAGCATAGTCCAGCGAGGTGAACGCGGTCTGGGTCAGCTCATCTTTATTAATGGCGTAAGCAATGGCCTGGCGCAGCTCCTTGCTCTTCATCACCGGCACGTTCTGGTTGAAGGTCATATAGGCCAGACGCCCTTCCGGGTAGACCACGAAGTCAAACTTGCCGGTGTTCTTCAGGCGCGACACGTCCTGCGGATCGACCATCTTGAGGTTGATCTCGCCGTTCTGCAGGGCGAGGTTGGCGGAGTTGCTGTCTTTGGCGAAACGATAGGTCACGGAGTCGAGCTTCGCTTTACCGTTCCAGTAATCGTCGAAGCGGGTCAGGGCGTAGTACTGCCCGGCGCGGTACTCTTTAAACTTGAACGGACCGGAACCGACCGGCGCATCGTTTTTGGTGCTCTTTTCCAGATCCGCTTCATTAGCAAAAACGTGCTGCGGGATCGGGTAGATCTGCACCAGGGTGCCGGTAAAGGCGGCGCTCACCTGCGGCAGGGTGAATTTCACGGTGCGATCGTCCACCTTGCTCACCGCCACCGGCTTGCCGCCGAAGGTGAACATGCTGCGGAAGAAGCTATGCTGCTTCTCTTCCAGCAGCTTATTAAAGGTGAATACCACGTCGTCGGCGGTCAGCGGCTGGCCGTCCTGCCACTTCAGATTCGGTTTTAAGGTCAGGGTATAGCTGAGGTTATCGGCGGATGGCGTCAGGCTTTCGGCGAGACCCCATTCGATTTTGCCATCGTTAAAGCTGTAGAGCGGGGAGTATAGCGCCTGCATGATCGTCAGGGTGGTACGGTCGCTGGCATACAGCGGGTTCACCGCTAACGGGTCGCCGGAGGTGATGCCGATAATCAGGGAACCGCCCTCTTTCGGCGCATCGCTTTTGGCGGCTGGCGCCGACGCGGTCTCTTTATTTTTGGCATCATCACAGCCTGCGGCGACCAGCGCCAGGGCGACCAGAACAGCAGATACTAATGGCTTACGCATATCTCACTAACTCCTTGCCTTGAAAGTTTTTTTAACTGCTCATTTTTATTTTTCACAGATATCTGTTTGCGCATCATATTCAGCTTCCGCCGCTTTCGCATTAACAATGAAAATGCGATTTTCGATTAAGCTTATGCGGAATTTATATATATAAGCGCCAGAAGGAATAGTGCATATGCTTATGCGCTCAGTTCGTTAAACCGTTCACGGAACTCCTGCTAAAATGCCTCAACACATCCGCAAAAAGGCAGGTCAACATGTCCGACAATAACTACCAGCCAGCGAAAGTCTGGGAATGGAAGCAGAACCCCAACGGCGGCGCGTTCGCCAGCATCAACCGCCCCATCTCGGGCGCCACGCATGACAAAGAGCTGCCGGTCGGTTCGCATCCGCTGCAGCTTTACTCCCTGGGCACGCCGAACGGCCAGAAGGTAACCATTCTGCTGGAAGAGCTGCTGGCGGCGGGCGTCACCGGCGCAGAATACGACGCATGGCTGATCCGTATCGGCGAGGGGGATCAGTTCTCCAGCGGGTTTGTTGACGTGAACCCGAACTCCAAAATTCCGGCCCTGCGCGACCACTCCACCACGCCGCCAACCCGCGTGTTTGAGTCCGGCAATATCCTGCTCTATCTGGCGGAGAAATTCGGTCACTTCCTGCCAAAAGATCCGGCTGGACGAGTTGAAACCCTGAACTGGCTGTTCTGGCTGCAGGGCTCCGCCCCGTTCCTCGGCGGCGGTTTCGGCCACTTCTATCATTATGCGCCGGTGAAAATTGAGTACGCGATTGACCGCTTCACCATGGAAGCCAAACGCCTGTTCGACGTGCTGGATAAACAGCTGGCGCGGGGTCGTTACGTGGCGGGCGAGGAGTACACTATCGCCGATATCGCCATCTGGCCGTGGTTTGGCAGCGTGGCGCTGGGACAGGTCTACGGCGCGGCGGAGTTCCTGGATGCAGAGAGCTACAAGAACGTTCAGCGCTGGGCGAAGGATATCGCCAGCCGTCCGGCGGTGAAGCGCGGGCGTATCGTCAACCGCACCAACGGGGAGCTGAACGAGCAGCTGCACGAGCGCCACTCGGCGAGCGATTTTGAGACCAGTACCGAGGATAAACGACAGGGTTAAGATGTTTGCAAATGCCCGGTGGCGCTGCGCTTACCGGGCCTACGAGTCAGGTTTTGTAGGCCGGGTAAGCGCAGCGCCACCCGGCAGAATTACCCACCGAACCCCGCCTGATGCAGTATCGCTTTTGACTCATCCGACTGTAAAAAACCCGCCAGCCCCTGCCCCTGCGGCGTTATCACTGCGCACGCATACTCCGCACGCGGATTAAAGAGGGCCGGGATGTCGAGGACCGTCAGCCCTGCGACCTTCCGCAATGCTGCCGCGTAGCTGGCGTAGCCGATAAATATCTCCGCCTGCGCGCCCAGGATAATCCACTCTGCCGCCAGCCTGCCCGCCGGAACAGGTGTCGAGTCTCGTCCCCCCACCAGCGCCCTCGCCCTTCGCCTTACCGCCTCGCCCGCGTCACCCATCCGGGTAAAGAGCGTCTGGGTGTAATCCCCGGAGGGATCGGCTCCCGCCGTCGAGGTGGCAATACGCAGGTCATCCCGGGATAACACCGAGCGCCAGTCATCGCTGTCGCGCAGCACATCGCTACGCACGGTCAGGCAGAGCATATTGCTGGCAAACGGCACCACGGACTGCGCCAACCCGGCCGCCAGCAGCGCCTGCGGGTGGGCCAGATTGGCCGAGGCAAAGAGATCGCAGGCCTCGCCTGCTTCTATACGCTCCCGTAACAGCCGGCCGGGCCGAACTGCGTTTCCACCGGTTGCGGGAAGTGCGCCATTAGCTGCGGCCATACCATCCGCAGGCTGCCCGCCGCCAGGACCCGCATCAGTCGATCCCCTGATAACTGGTGCGATAGAAACGCTGATACCAGTCGTTGGCGACCTTGCGCATATCCACGTCCTTAAATTTCTCCGGGTAGAGCTTTTTCGCCATCCACAGCTCGCCAATGCCCATCGCCTCCGGCATCGGATAGCCCCAGGCTTTGGCGTAGTCCGGCATCAGGTAGACGCGCTGATTTTTCACCGCGTCGATGGTCCGCCATTGGGCACCGGTTTTGATCTCATTGACCACCGAAGGGTAGCGGTCCTGAACGAAGATCACCTGCGGATTCCAGGCGATCACCTGCTCCATCGCCACGGTTTTGAATCCCTGAATGGTCGCCGCCGCCACGTTAACCGCCCCCGCGTGGGCCATCATCAGCCCGGTGTATTTCCCGGAGCCGTAGGTGGTGAGTTCCGGGTTAGCCATGTACGCGCGAACGCGTTTTTCCGCCGGGATATCTTTCAGGCGGTCGCTGACCATGTCGCGGCCTTTGTCCGTGGCCTCGATCAGCGCTTTCGCTTCCGGTTGTTTATTGACGATCTCGCCGATCAGGGTGATCCCTTCGCGCAGCCCCAGATCGTACGCCTGCTCTTCGTCGGCCATCGTCGGGTTCATCTTCGCTTTTTCACCCGCGGCATCGTGACGCAGGGAGATGGCAACCACCGGAATGCCAAGGCTGCTGATCTTGTCGATCATCTCCTGCGGCGCGTAGTTTGTGACAAACACCACGTCCGGCTTCAGGGCCACCAGCTTTTCCGGGTCGACGTGGGTGAGATCCCCAAGCGCCGCTTTCTGGCTCAGCTCCGGGGCCAGACGGGCGTACCCCTCGCCCAGCTGCTGTTTCCAGTTCGCCATCACGCCGACGATTTTGTCGGTGGCGTTCATTTGCACCAGCAAGTTCAGGGTCTGATGCTGGAGCACCACTACCCTGGAGACGGCGTCCGGGACGGTCACCTGACGGCCAATCTGGTCGGTAATCAGGCGGGAAGCCCGGGAAGAGAGAGGGAGTAAAGCCACTGCACACAGGGTTAATACTTGCCAGAATCGTTGTTTCATCATGTCCTCACATTCGTTATATACATTATTATACAGCGATGAGGTTATGACGTCGCGCCTCCTTTATGGGTAAAAATCCTTAACGCAAATCCTCCTCTTTTTTCAACATCATATTTACAAGCGCCGGGTAAATGGCAAGAATCGTTCTTATTTCCTGAAGAATCCGGGTATGTCAGAAAAGGCGCTGAAACAGCAGATTCAGAATCTCAAAAAGCATAATGCCCGGCTTGCCAGGCTGGCGCGTGACGCCCGCAACAAGCTCAGTGCTGCGCTCGACGGAACCGGTCTCTGTTTATGGCAGCTCGACGTCCCTACCGGGAAGCTGATCATCTATAACCGCCGCTGGGGTTCGATGCTGGGCTATCAGCCCAAGGAGCTGAACGCGCAGTTTGAGATCTGGCGTGAGCATCTGCATCCGGATGACAGGCAGAACGTGCTGGATGCGTTCTACGATCACCTGCACGGCAAAACCCCCTTCTATGAAGCGCTGCACCGCATGCAGCACAAAAACGGCACCGTCACCTGGGTGCTGGACCGGGGTCGGGTCACCGACCGGGACGAACACGGCAACCCCCTGAAGGTGACCGGCACCCATATTGACATGACCAAAGAGAAGCAGTACGAGGAGCAGCTGGCCCAGCTGGCGAATCACGATCCGCTCACCGGCCTTGCCAACCGCCACGCCCTGATCAAGCACTTCGCCCAGCTCAAAGCCCAGGGGCCGCTCTGCATCGCCTTTATCGATCTGGATGACTTTAAAACGGTTAACGACACCTTTGGGCACCGCAGCGGCGACGAGCTGCTGATCCAGCTTAGCCAGCGTCTGCGCGAGGCCTGCCCGCCGGGGGCGGTTGTCGGGCGTCTGGGGGGGGATGAGTTTGTGCTCCTGCTGCCCTTCCCGCTCAGCAGTTTGCTGGTGAACAGCACCGCCCACAGCTGCCTGAAGGCGGCGCTGACCCCATTCGAGCTGGATAACGGCCAGGCGCAGGTCGGCGCCTCGGTAGGGATCGACGACGTGCAGGAGGAGGATGATTTCGTCAATGCCCTGCGCCGCGCCGACCGTTCGATGTATCAGATTAAGCACACCGGCAAGAACGGCGTGGCGATCGGCCAGACGTTGCTCTCCATCACCCGCAGCGGAACAGACGCATGAAAAGCACCCGCCATCAGGATCTCCTTCGCCTGCTGGCGGCCTCCGACTGGCTGTCGACAAAGGCGCTGGCCGCCGGGCTTGGGGTGAGTAAAGAGACGATTCGCCGCGATCTGAACCAGCTCCAGCAGCAGGGGAAGATCGTACGGCATCACGGGCGGGCGCGGGCGATCCACCCGGATCACCGCGACGGCGGCGAGCCCTTCGGCGCGCGGCTGAAGAGCCACTACGCCGATAAAGCCGATATCGCCCGTCACGCGCTGGACTGGGTCAGCGAAGGGATGACCCTGGCGCTGGATGCCAGCTCCACCTGCTTTCACCTCGCGCGACAGCTGCCAGATATCGCCCTGACGGTGTTCACCAACAGCCTGCCCATCTGCCATGAAATGGCGAAGCGCGAGCGCATCACCCTGATCTGCTCGGGCGGAACGCTGGAGCGCAAATACCGCTGCTATGTGAATCCGGCGCTGGTCACGCAGCTGAAATCCCTGGAGATCGACCTGTTTATCTTCTCCTGTGAAGGGGTGGATGAGCAGGGTGTGATGTGGGATCCCACCCCGCACAGCGCCGGGTTTAAGTCGCAGCTGCTGAGCCGCGCCAGCCAGTCGCTGCTGCTGATCGACAAAAGCAAGTTCCGGCGCTCCAGCGAAGTGAAAATTGGTCACCTGTCGCAGGTGACGCAGTTGATCAGCGACGCGCAGCTCGCCCGGCGTTAGCCCGCCAGACGGAACTTCTGCACCGAGCGTTGCAGCTCTTCGGTCTGGCGCTCCAGCGCGGAAGCCGCCGCCGACACCTGCTCCACCAGCGAGGCGTTCTGCTGGGTCACGCCGTCCATCTGGGTAATCGCCACCCCAACCTGGGAAATGCCCTTGCTCTGCTCTTCCGAGGCGCTGGCAATCTGCTTCATGATGGTGGTGACGCCGGTGATGTCGCGCAGCACCGCTTCCATGGTGGTGCCGGTATCGTTCACCAGCTTTGCCCCCTCCTCCACACGGGAGACGGAGTCGGCGATCAGCCCTTCGATCTCTTTTGCCGCGTTGGCGCTGCGGCTGGCGAGATTACGCACCTCTCCGGCCACCACCGCAAAACCACGCCCCTGCTCACCGGCCCGCGCCGCTTCTACCGCCGCGTTGAGGGCCAGGATATTGGTCTGGAAGGCGATGCTGTTAATAACGCTGGTGATCTCGGCAATCTTCTTCGAGCTGACGGAGATGCCGGTCATGGTGTTGACCACGTTGTCCACCAGCGCGCCGCCGCGACTGGCGCTGGCCGAGGCCACGTCCGCCAGCTCGCTGGCCTGACGGGCGTTGTCCGCGTTGAGCTTCACCGTGGCGGTGAGCTGCTCCATGCTGGCGGCGGTCTCTTCCAGCGCCGCCGCCTGCTCCTCGGTACGGGAGGAGAGATCGTTGTTACCGCTGGAGATCTCCGTCGCCCCGCGCCAGATGTTCTCGCTGCCGTTACGGATGGTGCTTACCGCGTCGCGCAGGCTGTCCTGCATCGCCGTCAGCAGCGGCACCAACTGGCCCACGCAGTTACGACCAAAAGGCGTGATGGGCTGGCTGAGATCGCCCTGCGCAATCTGGCGGAAATGGTGGCGCAGCTGCTCAAGGGGTTTCACCAGCATGGCGACCAGGTAGCGGTCGGCGAACAGCAGGATCAGCAGGCCGACGATCGTCGCGGTGATGATCACCGTGCGGGTGACGCTGGTGAAGCCGTCCACCGTGACGCGGGTCCGGTCGAGAAGGGTATCGGCGGCCTTATTGAACTGCCCGGCACTCTCGCCAAAGGCGCGGCTTAGCGCTGGGGTGACGTTGTTCGCCTGCTGGCGATAGCCTTCGATGTTGCCCTGCTCTGCCAGCTGCATCTGCGGTTTGACGCCGTTATCCAGCAGCGCCTGCCAGCTGGCGATCACCCGGGAGGAGATCTCTGCATCCATTGGCCCCGGCGACATGGCTTTCAGCTCATCTAGCCTGTTGCTCATGGTCTGTAGCGCCTGCTGTACGGAGGTGAGATCCGCCGTACCGCCCGCCGCCTGCGTCTCCATCGCACGGCTCAGCCGGGTGACAAAACGGAAGTACTGATCGTTGCCCTGACTGAGCACCGTCATCTGTTTGACCAGCTGGCGATCGACCTCGTTGCCATCCGCCACGCGGGAAAGCGCCCTGGAGCCATACAGCCCCACGCCCGCCCACATTAAACAGAAAATACCCAGAATCGTCAGCATGACGAAGCGGATCGTGAAATTACGAAATACGCGCATAACTCTTTCCTTGCCTGAGGGAGATGTCGCCCGGAGGCGAGTAATATCCTCGTTATCGGCAACAAAATGCGAAGCAATACCTTTTCTTGTTTAATTTTATAAAACTTTTCATTTCGGTTTACCGGGCCGGAAAAGGATAATCACGCCCGGGCAAATAACCCTTCAAATAACGTGATATTAGATTTCATACAGCTTACAAATGTAAATCAGGCTCTCCGTTCATTACCCACATAACCCTGAAGGATTAGTCCTCGATTCTTGTTTGACGCACAATTTTCCTTCCTCCTGCCAAAAAACTTATTTTTTGTACGTTAATAAAACTGCAACATTCACAAGCCGAATATATTTTAGATAATTAATCATTTAATTTTATAAAACTGATTACTTAATGACTTGATATCATTTCAAATTTCATTACATCCTTTTCACCCCAGAAAGTTCTTAATTACGCATATGTGGTTTAAAAAGAGTGCACTTTGATCCGCTTATAAGAGATGAACAAATGCGTATTTCTATGAAAAGAACTCTGTTGTCACAGTGTGTGTTACTGTCACTTGCCTCGTTTGCTGCTCAGGCAGGCGAGACCCCTGCTACACCTTGCCAGAATGGCGACACCACCCAGACCTGCGGCCTGAAAGAATATAAAGATGGTAATTTCTATCAGGACCCGGGCGTCACTGATGCCGTTATGGCGAATGAAACGGCAACCAATATTTATATGGATGGCCACCGTGAAGCCGGAGATACGCAGACCTTAACGGTGACAGGCACTGACATGTCAGGTCATTATATTCAGGGAAGCAATGGCGGCACCGTGAATATTAACGTCACCAATAATGCCAAAGTGGATATGATCGAAGCAGGTGCTGCATTAAAGACCACTAATACCACGATCAATGTCAACGACTCCACCCTGAACGGCCAGAACAGCGACGGGACGTATGAGCGAGACAAAGATTATATGATGGGCGCCGCCATTTATCTCGATCCGCTCGATGCGGGCTACCACAATGTGGATATCAGCAACGGCAGCGCACTGCATGGCAGTATTATCAGCGCTGGCCAGGGCTCCCAAACCATCGCCATGAGCGACAGCATCATGGATAATGGCGGCATCTACGTCGGCAGTGACAAATCAGACACTTCCCTTACCCTGACTAACGCCACCCTGGACGCAACGAACAGTCAGGTGGCGCAAAAGCTCGATACCATCGTAGAAACACTGAGCCAGTACCAGCCCTTCCAGAATATCAACGTTGATGCCTTTGGCGACCTGGCAGTGGCAATGTACGGTACTACTCAGGATACGCTGGCACTGAATAACAGTACCGTAACCGGTGACATCGGCATCATTAACGAAAAAGGCCAGACCAATCTGTCGTTCACCAATAACAGCGTCGTGAACGGCAATGTTACGCTGGACGGGAACTCCACCAATACCCTGCTGGTGGATAACAGCACCATTAATGGCGACCTGAACACCAGCCAGAATAGCGGCGATACCACCATCACCCTGCAAAACGGTGCTAACGTTGACGGCAATATTACGACCGGCGCAGGAAATGACACCGTGGTCCTGGTGAATGATTCACACGTCACCGGCAATGTCACCGGCGGGGATGGCGACGATACCCTGTCGATGGATGCCGGTAGCTCTATTTCCGGGCAAATTAATCAGTTTGAAACGGTGAATACCACCAGCGACAACAGCATCACTCTCGACAACATTAACGATTCAACCACATGGAGTCTGCAAAACGGCTCCACCCTGACCGCCGACACGACGGGTAGCAATGCCGAAGTGAACATGAGCACCGATAGCCGGGTTAACTTCGGCCAGATCACCGGATCCCGTAACGCTGTAGTGGTAAATAACATCACCTCTTCGGCGATCAATCAGCAAAATATCGTGCTGGGAACCTTTACCACCACGACGGCAACCACCACGCCGCAAACGGCCGCCAATGCAACCTTCAGCAACGGTCAACAGCAGGTTGAAAACCGCAGCGCCGCTTACAACTACAACAATGACCTGAGCATTGTGGCCGCTGATTCTGCGCCGCAGGGCCTGCTCACCGCTGACAGTAGCCAGAACTGGAATATTGTCTTTAGTAGCTCACGCGGCGCCCTGGCCAGCGATGTCCAGGGGTTAGTCGCCGGGCTGGATGCGGCCGAACAGGCGGGCCATCAGGTCACCGATGACATCGCCAGCCATCTGGATCGCCTGCACTTTGCTGGCCTGACGGGTGAACAGCAGGAAGGGGCCCAGCTGTGGGGAGATTTCCTCTATCAGAACGGTAACTTCAGCAACGATGTGGATTACAAGAGCATCACTCAGGGTGCGCAGGGCGGCGTTGACTGGACGGCATACCTCGCTAACGGGGACAGTGTAACCGGAGGCGTGGCGCTGGCCTGGACCCGCAGCCGCGTTGAAGATACTGCCAACGGCCCGGACAGCTTCAAGGACACCGTCTATGGTAACTACTACAGCCTGTACGGCGGCTGGCAGCAGGCCTTGAATGGTCGTCAGTGGGGACTGTTCGCCGATGCCAGCTTCAGCTATGGCGATATGCGCTATTCCCTCTCTGCGCAGAACGTCACCGGCGACACCAGCGGAATGACCGAAGCGCTGCACGGCTCCACCGATGGTAGCCTGTATATGGCTCAGGCTCGTACCGGGGTGAACGTGCTGTTGCCAGGCGAAACCGTGCTGCAACCGTATGCCATCCTCGGCTGGGATCAGACCAAAGCTAACGGCTTCTCCGACAGAGAAGTGACCTTTGCCGACAGCCAGGTCTCTTCCTGGAACGGCGGCGCGGGTTTGCGTCTGACCACCACCCTGACCGATCTGAACAAAAACGTGCAGATCATGCCTTGGGTGGATGCCCGAGTGCAGAAAGAGTTCAGCGATGATACCGATATCCAGGCCGCGGATTATCACAATACCCAAGGCCATAACAACAGTATGGGAATGTTTGGGGCGGGCGTGAATGCCACTATCGCACACAACTTCTCGTTGAATACCGGCATTTACTATGGCACGGGCGATGTTGATAACGACGCCAGCGTTCAGGCAGGTATGAGCTACAGCTTCTGATGACCACGCATACCCGGTAGCCTGAGGCTGCCGGGTATTTTCACGCGGGTTAACTCAAATACTTTTCAAACCATCCCAACGTCCGTTTCCAGGCTAACTCTGCGGCAGGCTCGTCGTAGCGCGGAGTGGAGTCATTGTGGAACCCGTGATTCACCCCGGGATAGATGTACGCCTCATACACTTTACCGTTCGCTTTCAGCGCGGCCTCATAAGCCGGCCAGCCTTCATTCACATTTTTGTCGAGCTCGGCGTAGTGCAGCAGCAACGGCGCCTTAATTTTGGCGACATCCGCCGCAGGTGCCTGTCGGCCATAGAACGGCACGGCGCAGGCCAGTTCCGGCCAGGCCACCGCTGCGGCATTAGAGACCCCGCCGCCATAGCAGAAGCCAGTGATCCCCACCTTACCGGTGGCGTCCGGGTGTTTTTGCATAAACCCGACCGCGGCAAAGAAGTCGTTCATCAGCTTCGTCGGATCGACCTTCTGCTGCAGGATCTTCCCCTCTTCGTCGTTACCGGGATAACCGCCCACCGAGCTTAAGCCATCCGGCGCCAGGGCGATGTAGCCCGCTTTTGCCACCCGGCGGGCCACGTCCTCGATGTACGGATTAAGGCCGCGGTTTTCATGGACCACCACCACCGCCGGGACTTTGCCCGTGGCTTTAGCCGGTTTCACCAGATAGCCGCGCACCTGGCCATGCCCGTCCGGTGAGGGATAGGTGATGTACTCCGGCAGAATATCGGGATCGGTGAATTTTACCTGCTCTGCGAGGGCGTAATTGGGCTTGAGCATATTAAACAGCGCCAGCGCCGTGACGCCGCCAACCGCATAGCGGGCCGCCAGATTGAGGAACTCACGTTTGTTGATTTTGCCGTGAGCGTAATAATCGTAGTAGTCGAGCAATTCCTGAGGAAAGTCTTTGGCGGTCATACGCGTCATCGCATATCTCCATGAATTGTGAACGAACTAAGGATAGAATAGAAACGCTGTTTCGAAAATCAATCACTAAGAAAGGAGACATCATGCCCTGGAACGCCTCCCCTGACCGCTACGAGACGATGCAGTACCGCTACTGCGGTAAAAGCGGCCTGCGCTTACCCGCCCTGTCACTCGGCCTGTGGCACAGCTTCGGCCACGTCCACGCCCTCGATTCACAGCGCGCCCTGCTGCGAAAAGCCTTCGATTGCGGCATCACCCACTTTGATCTCGCCAATAACTATGGCCCACCGCCGGGCAGCGCGGAGGAAAATTTTGGCCGCCTGCTGCGCGACGATTTCGCGGCCTATCGCGACGAGCTGATTATCTCCACCAAAGCGGGCTACGACATGTGGCCTGGCCCTTACGGTGCGGGCGGTTCACGCAAGTACCTGCTCGCCAGCCTCGATCAGAGCCTGAAGCGGATGGGGCTGGAGTACGTGGATATCTTCTATTCACACCGGGTAGATGAAAACACCCCAATGGAGGAGACCGCCTCGGCGCTGGCGCAGGCGGTGCAGAGCGGCAAAGCGCTCTACGTCGGTATTTCATCCTATTCGCCGGAGCGGACGCAGAAAATGGCGGAGCTGCTGCGCGAGTGGAAGATCCCGCTGCTTATCCATCAGCCTTCCTACAACCTGCTTAACCGCTGGGTGGACAAGAGCGGCCTGCTGGACACCCTGGCCGCCAACGGTACGGGCTGCATCGCCTTTACGCCGCTGGCCCAGGGGCTGCTGACCGGAAAATATCTGAACGGCATTCCTGACGGCTCCCGCATGCAGCGCGAGGGCAAAAAGGTGCGCGGCCTGACGGAGAACATGCTCACCGAAGCCAACCTGAACAGCCTGCGTTTGCTGAACGAGATGGCCCAGGCGCGCGGGCAGACGATGGCGCAGATGGCGCTGAGCTGGCTGCTGAAGGATGAACGCGTGACGTCGGTGCTGATTGGTGCCAGCCGGACGGAGCAGCTGGAGGAGAACGTGCAGGCGCTGAATAATCTGCACTTTAGCGACGAAGAGCTGCAGCGGATTGACCAGCACGTGGCCGACGGGCAGCTGAATTTGTGGCAGGCGTCGTCGGATAAGTAAGTTTTTCCTCTCTCCCCGATGGGGAGAGAGGCCCGTAGGCCTGATAAGCGCAGCGCCATCAGGCGTTTTTAACTTATTTGCGGCTCAGCTTATCCAGATACCCCATCACAAACGCCGACAGCACAAAGGTCAGGTGAATAATCACGTACCACATCAGCTTGTTGTCCGGGATATTTTTGGCATCCATAAACACCCGCAACAGGTGAATGGAAGAGATTGCCACAATCGACGCCGCCACTTTGTTTTTCAGCGACGAGGCATCCATTTTACCCAGCCAGCTCAGCTTCTCTTTATCCGAGGAGATATCCAGCTGCGAGACGAAATTCTCATAACCCGAGAACATCACCATCACCAGCAGGCCACCCACCAGGGTCATATCCACCAGCGACAGCAACAGCAGGATCAGGTCGGATTCTGCGATGCTGAAAATATGCGGCAGGACGTGAAAAATTTCCTGGAAGAATTTAATACAGAGGGCCACCAGCGCCAGCGAGAGGCCAAAATAGACCGGGGCTAACAGCCAGCGGGAGGCATACATTGCGTTTTCAAAAAAGCGTTCCATAAAGTCCTGTCTGCAAACGAAACCAGCGCGCAGTATATCGCAAGGGTCCAAACTGTTTGCAACAACTAAACAAAGACCCTATACCTGATCGGGCTTTATTACCGGGCGCTGATATTCCGGCCACACCAGCACCACCAGCGACGGATAGGCCTCAAGGCTGAATTCGCGAAAACACTGGCGCAGGTTCATTACCTCCAGATCCGAGTGCGACACTTTTTCACCGTTCAGGCAGCGCTTCTTGATATTGTCGTAATATTTATACACCGCAGAGTTAAGATCGCTGCAACGACGCTGAGCTTCAAACAGGTCAGGAATGCTATTTATTTCCACCATATTCATTCGTTTAATTGTGGCATGGAGGAAATCAATATATTCATGATTAACGCGCCAGTACCAGACTGGCGTAATCGCATTCATTAACACTGAAAAATGGTCTTCGCCCTCTTCTTTTGACAACCGCTCCGGCGGGGCCGGGACATGCGCGCTCTCTGCATCGCTGCTTTTATTGAACTCGCGCATCAATAAAAGAACCACGGCAGTAAGCAATAACAAAGTAATGACAGTATAAAAAATGCTGTTCATATAGGCAGGCTCCATTTTTTTGATTTTAAATTTGCCTCATGTTATTGTCAACGAATCTCACACTCCAGACAACCCTACCCCGTTGAAATTAAAGGAAATATAAAATGTTGCCCGACAATCTGGTCCCGGCCAAGTTTCACATTTCTTCCGTGGAACCGAAACCGCCAGAAGCAGAAAGCAATGCCAATTTCACTAAGGGGAAAAGAACACTCGCTGATTACGCGCCGGATATATTAATTGGTGTTACCCGTACCGGTAACTCCCGCAATATGTTGCTCGAAGAGCACGATCGGCATATTAAAGACCGGTTATTTCGCGTCATTAAAATCGAGGTGTTTGCCCGCCTGTTGAATGATTTGCAGGCGGAGGGGGAAATAGACACGCAGGCACTAAGTCAAATATTGGCGGAAAAAACCGATGAGATTAACGAGGCCGGTAATGAAATCTGGTTGAACCTAATTACCTGCGAGAAAAATACGCCCGTATTTTATAAGCTAGAGGATGAATAACGTGAAGGATGTTGATAACAACAACGTTTATTTAGCTTTAGATGACAAAAAAAGCGATGAATTTATCTTAGAGCAAAACCTTACCGCGCTAAAAGAGATTAAAAACGCGGAAATACAACGTATTGCAAAAGATTTGCTCTCCATTCCGGCCGGTCTGGTACGCCTGAAATGGCAGAATCGCCGGGAAATTTATCCGTTGCAGGTAAAAGAAGAGATCTACGGCGCGGCAATAAACGTCATCATGGAACAGCGTCCCGACTTAAAAGAGAAAATACTGGCGCGGCTGGAAACCAATTATCAATATTTGCTGGCACGCGAAACCGCGACCCTGCGCGTCACACGCAAGCTGGCCGATGAAGGCTATCGCACCTCCAGCGTGACGACCGTGGCGTTGAATGAAGACGTGCTGGCCGCCAAAGCTGACGTTCCCCCGCAAAAGCCGTAATCCTCGACAAACCTGCCGCACCGCCTGTTTCCGCTCCGCCCGATTCATTTAAGGATTATCCTGAATGATCCTCACAGCCCAGTTGATTCTCCTAAACTTAAGGTCTGATTAACCCCTCAAGGAGAACCTCAATGGCAAATTCTCAGAGCAAAATTCAGGATCCGACCACCCAGTACTACACCGGTGAGTATCCGCAGCAGAAACAGCCTGCGCCCGGCGTACAGAGCAAAATGGACCCGGTGCCGGATTGCGGCGAAAAAACCTATAAAGGCCGCGGCAGACTACAGGATCGTAAGGCACTGGTGACAGGGGGCGACTCCGGGATTGGGCGCGCTGCCGCCATCGCTTACGCGCGTGAAGGCGCAGACGTTGCCATCAACTACCTGCCCGCCGAGGAAGAGGACGCTCAACAGGTTAAGAAGCTTATTGAAGAGGCCGGACGCAAGGCGGTGCTCATTCCCGGCGATCTGAGTGATGAAAAATTTGCCCGCTCGCTGGTGCATAAAGCCCATCAGGAACTAGGCGGACTGGACGTGCTGGCGCTGGTGGCCGGTAAGCAGGTGGCGGTGGAGAAGATTGCCGATCTGACCACCGAGCAGTTTAAGCAGACCTATGCCGTGAACGTGCTGGCACTGTTCTGGATAACCCAGGAGGCGCTGCCGCTGCTGCCTGCCGGGTCGAGCATCATCACCACCTCGTCGATTCAGGCCTATCAGCCGAGCCCGCACCTGCTGGACTACGCCTCAACCAAAGCGGCGATCCTCAACTTCAGCCGCGGGCTGGCAAAACAGGTGGCGGAGACCGGCGTGCGCGTCAACGTGGTGGCACCGGGGCCTATCTGGACGGCGCTGCAAATCTCCGGCGGCCAGACCCAGGAGAAGATCCCGCAGTTTGGTCAGCAGACCCCGATGAAGCGCGCAGGGCAGCCTGCGGAGCTGGCGCCGGTGTACGTCTATCTGGCGAGTCAGGAATCAAGCTACGTGACGGCAGAAGTGCACGGCGTGTGCGGTGGGGAACATCTGGGATAGTTGTTCGTTGCCGGATGGCGGCTTCGCCTTACCCGGCCTACGTTTCGCATGTAGGCCGGGTAAGCGTAGCGCCACCCGGCAAAAACAATTACGGCAACCCAAGGGTTGCCGTAATTGTTTATTTAGCCACTGTCTTCTCTTCGCCGACTAAACCTATCTTCAGGTAACCCGCCTGATGCAGCGTGTCCATTACCTTCATCATGGTTTCGTAGTCGACCGTTTTATCGGCACGGAAGAAGACCGTCGTGTCTTTCTTGCCTTCGGTCAGGACGTTCAGCGCCGAGATCACCGACTCATCAGTCACCGGATCGTTACCCAGGAACATGGATTTATCGGCTTTAACGGACAGATAAATCGGTTTTTCCGGGCGCGGCTGCGGCTGACTGGATGACGCAGGCAGATTCACCTTCACGTCCACGGTCGCCAGCGGCGCCGCAACCATGAAGATAATCAGCAGAACCAGCATGACGTCGATAAACGGCGTCACGTTGATTTCGTGCATTTCGCCGTTATCGTCCAGATTTTCATTAAGACGCATTGCCATGGCGAATCAACCTACGTGAAATTTCTGAGCAGAACGGACCGGCTTCGCAGCGCTGGCGCTGAGATCCAGATCGCGGCTTTGCAGCAGCAGAACCTGAGCGGCAACGTCGCCGAGGGTCGCTTTGTAGCTGCCGATCATACGGGCGAAGATGTTATAGATAACCACCGCCGGGATGGCCGCAACCAGACCAATGGCCGTCGCCAGCAGCGCTTCGGCGATGCCGGGTGCCACAACCGCGAGGTTGGTGGTTTGCGTCTGGGCAATGCCGATGAAGCTGTTCATGATGCCCCAGACGGTACCGAACAGACCGACGAACGGTGAAATAGCACCGATGGTCGCCAGGTAGCCGTTGCCGCGTCCCATATGACGGCCAATAGCCGCAACGCGACGCTCCAGGCGGAAGCCGGTACGCTCTTTAATACCTTCGTTGTCTTCACTGCCTGCGGAAAGTTCCAGCTCGTTCTGTGCTTCGTTGATTAACTGGGTGGTCAGGCTCTTCGCCTGGAAGGAAGAAGCCATGTCGCTCGCCTGATTCAGGGTGCGGGCTTCGGCCAGCTGCTGCTGCTCGCGCTTAAGACGACGCTTATGCGAAATAAGCTCAGCGCTCTTACTAAAGAAAATAGCCCAGGTGACGACAGACGCCAGAATCAGGCCGATCATGACAATCTTCACCACGATGTCGGCATGATGATACATGCCCAAGACGGAGAGATCCGTCTGCATCAAATTATTACCCACTCGGTATCTCCAGGACACAAATCACAAAATCTGAGCATAATAATATCAAAACAGCGTCGAATTGATAGTAGTTCTCATTAGTATTTACATAGTGCCGTAAATTCGTTTCATTTTCCTTGCGCTTACGCAGGAAAAATTTCCCGGAAACAAATTTTAAAAAATTTTCCGCTGAACCAGTGAGCGTTGACGTGACCATTTTTACTTTCGTGATAGTGTGGACGTCCAGACGTATAAAAACAGGTTGCGCAGATATGAAAGAGAAGCATCTTGATACTACCCTCGTCCAGGCGGGACGCAGTAAGAAATATACCCTTGGCTCGGTGAACAGCGTCATCCAGCGCGCCTCGTCGCTGGTGTTTGATACCGTCGAAGCGAAAAAGCACGCCACCCGCAACCGGGCCAACGGCGAGCTGTTCTACGGACGTCGCGGGACGCTAACCCATTTCTCGTTACAGGAAGCGATGTGCGAGCTGGAAGGCGGCGCGGGCTGCGCGCTGTTCCCCTGCGGCGCGGCAGCGGTGGCGAATACCATTCTGGCGTTCGTCGAGCAGGGCGACCATATCCTGATGACCAACACCGCCTACGAGCCAAGCCAGGACTTCTGCACCAAAATCCTCAGCAAGCTGGGCGTCACCACCGGCTGGTTCGACCCGCAGATTGGCGCCGGGATCGCCGAACTGATCCAGCCTAATACCCGAATTGTGTTCCTGGAATCTCCGGGCTCCATCACCATGGAAGTGCATGACGTGCCTGCCATCGTAGAGGCGGTACGCAGCAAAGCGCCGGACGCCATCATCATGATCGATAACACCTGGGCGGCGGGCGTGCTGTTTAAGGCGCTCGATTTTGGTATCGATATTTCTATTCAGGCGGCGACCAAATACCTGATTGGCCACTCTGACGGCATGATCGGCACTGCGGTCTCTAACGCCCGCTGCTGGGAGCAATTGCGTGAGAATGCCTATCTGATGGGCCAGATGGTGGATGCCGATACCGCCTACATGACCAGCCGCGGCCTGCGCACCCTTAGCGTGCGCCTGCGTCAGCATCATGAAAGCAGCCTGCAGGTTGCCCGCTGGCTGGCGCAGCATCCGCAGGTGGCGCGCGTTAACCATCCGGCGCTGCCGGGCAGCATCGGGCATGAATTCTGGCAACGTGACTTTACGGGCAGCAGCGGTCTGTTCTCGTTTGTGCTGAATAAGCGCCTGAGCAACGACGAACTCTCCGCGTATCTGGACAACTTCTCGCTGTTCAGCATGGCCTATTCGTGGGGCGGCTTTGAATCGCTGATCCTGCCGAACCAGCCAGAGCAGATTGCGGCCCTGCGTCCGGGTGGTGAAGTGGACTTTACCGGCACCCTGATCCGCCTGCATATCGGCCTGGAAAACGTCGACGATTTAATCGCCGATCTGGAAGCCGGGTTTGCGCGAATCGAATAGCGCAGGGCGATAAAAACACTCCGCGGACACTTTTCTCCACAATCCCTGCAGAAAAGTCTGATTGTTGCGCCTGCGATCAAAGCCCGCAGGCGAAATAGGGAGTACAATAGCCTTATAAATGCTGTTCCACAGGAAAGCCCATGGCTGTTATTCAAGATATTATCGCTGCACTCTGGCAACACGATTTTGCAGCACTGGCGGACCCGCACGTGGTTGGGATTGTCTATTTCGTCATGTTCGCGACGCTGTTTCTGGAAAATGGGTTACTGCCCGCCTCCTTTTTACCGGGCGACAGCCTGCTGCTGCTGGCAGGCGCGTTAATCGGTAAAGGGGTCATGGACTTCACTCCCACCATGGTGATCCTCACCTCGGCCGCCAGCCTGGGCTGCTGGCTCAGCTATCTGCAGGGCCGCTGGCTCGGCAATACGCGGGTGGTGAAAAGCTGGCTGGCGCAGCTGCCGCATAAATACCACCAGCGGGCGACCTGCATGTTCGATCGCCACGGCCTGCTGGCGCTGCTGGCCGGGCGTTTCCTGGCGTTTGTCCGCACCTTGCTGCCCACCATGGCGGGCATTTCCGGGCTCTCTAACCGCCGCTTCCAGTTCTTTAACTGGCTGAGCGCCCTGCTGTGGGTCGGCGTGGTGACCACGCTCGGCTACGCGTTAAATATGATCCCCTTTGTGAAACATCATGAAGATCAGGTCATGACCTTCCTGATGATCCTGCCGATTTTCCTGCTGGTGGCGGGCCTGTTGGGGACGATTGTGGTGGTGATCCGCAAGAAGTACTGCAGCGCCTGAAAAAATCCCCTCACCCTGACCCTCTCCCCCCAGGGGAGAGGGAATTTGACCCCCACCCTACCCCTGCATTGTTCTGATCCGCGCCGCATCTTCCCCTGGCGTTACGCCAAAGTAGCGCTTGAACTCACGGCTGAACTGCGAGGCGCTCTCATACCCCACCCGCAGCGCGGCGGCGCTGGCCTTCATGCCGTCGTGGATCATTAACATGCGCGCCTTGTGCAGGCGGTAGCTCTTGAGATACTGCAGCGGCGAGGTGCTGGTCACCGATTTGAAGTTATGGTGGAACGCCGACACGCTCATGTTGGCCTCGGCCGCCAGCTGGTCCACGCTCAGGTTTTCGGTGTACTGGCTCTCGATGCGCTTTAGCACCCGGCCGATGAGGCTAAAGTGGGTCTGACGGCTGACCAGCGCCAGCAGCGCCCCGCCGCCCGGCCCGAGCAGGACGTGATAGAGGATCTCGCGCACAATCTGCTTGCCCAAAATTCGCGCATCCAGCGGGCGCTCCATTACATCCAGCAGCCGTTCAATGGCGCAGAGGATCTCATCGGTCAGGGTGGCGGAGTTGATGCCGCTCGCCGCCATCGACGGGCGAAACAGTTCATCCTCGCCAATGTCCATCAGCAGCTCCTGGAGCTGCAGAATGTCAATATTTAAGCGCATCCCTGCCAGCGGAACCCTCTCTGTCGCGAAGGTTTCACATTCGAAGGGTAAAGGTACTGTCAGGAGCAGATATTCGTTGGTGTCGTAACGGAAGACGCGTTCGTTGATATAGCCAATTTTGTGGCCGGAAAAGAGAAAAATGATACCCGGCTGGTACATCACCGGGGTGCGGGCGTAGGGCTGGGTGCCGTACAAAAGGCGAACGTCCGGCAGCAGGGTATCGAGATGATTTTCATTATCTTTCAGCTTGTTAATTTGTTCCGTTAGCTGCTGGCAGATCGCGTCACGTTTCATCTTCTCTCGCTCAGGGGTTGTTTTCCGACACCTGCAGTGTGCGCATTTTTACTTATTTTCTCCAGTACTGTGTAGAAATGGGCAAGACAACGGCAGGAATGTGCATTGAGAGAAACCTGTGCGCTCGCCACAATGAGCACCATCAGGCAGCCCCGTGGCCGCCCCGTTTTTTCACCCACCAAAGGGAACGAACAATGAACAATTTCAATCTGCATACCCCGACCCGCATCCTGTTTGGTAAAGGCGCTATCGCCGACCTGCGCGAGCAGATCCCGGCCGATGCCCGCGTACTGATCACCTACGGCGGCGGCAGCGTGAAGAAAAATGGCGTGCTGGATCAGGTCTACTCCGCGCTGGAAGGTCTGGACGTGCGTGAGTTTGGCGGCATCGAGCCAAACCCGTCTTACGAAACGCTGATGAACGCGGTGAAAATCGCCCGTGAAGAGCAGATCACCTTCCTGCTGGCGGTAGGCGGTGGTTCCGTACTGGACGGCACCAAGTTTATCGCCGCAGCGGCCCGTTACGATGAAAACATCGACCCGTGGCACATCCTGCAAACCGGCGGCAGCGACATTAAAAGCGCCATCCCGATGGGCTCCGTGCTGACCCTCCCGGCCACCGGCTCCGAGTCCAACAAAGGCGCGGTGATCTCCCGTAAAACCACCGGCGACAAGCAGGCCTTTATGAACGAGCACGTGCAGCCGGTATTTGCGGTGCTGGATCCGGTTTACACCTACACCCTGCCGCCGCGCCAGGTGGCGAACGGCGTGGTGGATGCCTTTGTTCATACCGTCGAGCAGTACGTCACTTATCCGGTGAATGCCAAAATTCAGGATCGCTTCGCCGAGGGCATTCTGCTGACCCTGATCGAAGACGGCCCGCTGGCGCTGCAGGAGCCAGAAAACTACGAGGTGCGTGCCAACGTGATGTGGGCCGCGACTCAGGCGCTGAACGGCCTGATTGGTGCCGGCGTGCCGCAGGACTGGGCGACCCATATGCTGGGCCACGAGCTGACGGCGATGCACGGCCTCGATCATGCCCAGACCCTGGCGGTGGTACTGCCTGCGCTGTGGAATGAAAAACGCGACACCAAACGCGGCAAACTGCTGCAGTACGCTGAGCGCGTCTGGGGTATTACCGCCGGTTCTGAAGATGAGCGCATCGATGCCGCCATTGCCGCTACCCGCAACTTCTTCGAGCAGCTGGGCGTGCCAACGCGTCTCTCCGGCTACGGCCTGGACGGCAGCTCCATCCCTGCCCTGCTGGCAAAACTCGAAGAGCACGGCATGACGCAAATCGGCGAACATCGCGACATTACCCTCGACGTCAGCCGCCGTATTTACGAGGCCGCGCGCTAAGCGATTTTACGCGATTGCCTTTCGTTTTTCGGCATTTAGGCCAGGCTTAATGCACATACGCCACCGGGGGATTACCCCTGGTGGATGTCCAATGAAGGAGGAAAAATGGCAAACCAAACCGTAATCAAGCTTCAGGACGGCAACGTAATGCCCCAGTTGGGGCTCGGCGTATGGAAAGCCGGTAACGACGAGGTCGTCTCCGCCATTCACAAAGCACTGGAAGTCGGCTATCGCTCCATTGATACCGCCGCCGCCTACAAAAATGAAGACGGCGTCGGCAAGGCTCTTGCCAGCGCTGGCCTGCCCCGCGATGAGTTATTCATTACCACCAAGCTGTGGAACGACGACCAGAAGCGTCCGGCAGAAGCCCTGCAGGAGAGTCTGGACAAGCTGCAGCTCGACTTTGTCGATCTCTACCTGATGCACTGGCCGGTTCCGGCTATCGATCACTATGTCGAGGCCTGGCAAGGGATGCTCGACCTGCAAAAAGCCGGGCTGGTGAAGAGCGTCGGGGTCTGTAACTTCCAGGTCCACCATCTGCAACGACTGATTGATGAGACGGGCGTCGCCCCGGTAATCAACCAGATTGAACTGCACCCGCTGATGCAGCAGCGTCAGCTGCACTCCTGGAATGCGACCCACAAGATCCAGACTGAATCCTGGAGCCCACTGGCGCAGGGCGGCGAAGGGGTGTTCGATCAGAAGATCATCCGCGACCTGGCCGACAAGTACGGCAAAACCCCGGCACAGATTGTCATTCGCTGGCATCTGGACTGCGGACTGGTGGTGATCCCGAAATCCGTTACGCCGTCGCGCATCGCGGAAAACTTCAACGTCTGGGATTTCCGTCTGGATAAAGACGAACTGGGTGAAATTGCGAAGCTGGATAAAGGCAAGCGTTTAGGCCCGGATCCGACCAGTTTGGCGGGTAATCCCCTCACCCTGCCCTCTCCCCATAGGGGAGAGGGTATTCAATTATGTAGGCCCGGTAAGCGCTAGCGCCACCGGGCATTTTTTCAGGCTTAACCGGCCTTGCGTTTTACACTCTTCTTCGCCGTTGCCCCACCGTTCGAACGCTGGTGCACAATCGGCGTGTGCTTGGTCAGGGCCGGACGCGTGTTGCGGTTCTGGCGACGCGCTTCGCGCATCTCTTCAACCGTTGGCGCAGGCACCAGGCAGTCGCGGCGGGAACCGATCAGGTGTTTTTTACCCATCTCTTCCAGCGCCTGACGGATCAGCGGCCAGTTTTTCGGATCGTGATAACGCAGCAGGGCTTTGTGCAGACGACGCTGCTTGTCACCCTTCGGCACCACCACATCCTCGCTCTTATAACCAATCTTACTCAGCGGGTTCTTGCCGGTGTAATACATGGTTGTCGAGTTCGCCAGCGGCGACGGATAGAAGTTCTGCACCTGATCCAGACGGAAGCGGCGCTGCTTGAGCCACAGGGCGAGGTTGACCATGTCTTCGTCACGCGTCCCCGGGTGCGCGGAGATGAAGTACGGGATCAGATACTGCTCTTTCCCGGCCTGTTTCGAGTAGGTGTCGAACAGCTCTTTGAAGCGGTCGTAGCTGCCCATCCCCGGCTTCATCATCTTCGACAGCGGCCCCTCTTCAGTATGCTCCGGGGCAATCTTCAGGTAGCCGCCCACGTGGTGGGTCGCCAGCTCTTTAATGTAGCGCGGATCTTCCACGGCGATGTCGTAACGCACGCCGGAAGCGATGAGGATCTTCTTGATGCCCTTCAGGTCGCGGGCGCGACGGTAGAGGTTGATCGTCGGCTCGTGGTTGGTGTCCATGTGTTCGCAAATGCTCGGATAGACGCACGACAAACGACGGCAGGTCTGCTCCGCACGCGGCGACTTACAGCGCAGCATGTACATGTTGGCCGTCGGGCCACCCAGATCGGAGATCACGCCGGTAAAGCCCGGGACCGTGTCGCGAATGGCTTCGATCTCGTTGACGATGGAGTCTTCAGAGCGGCTCTGAATAATGCGCCCTTCGTGCTCGGTGATCGAACAGAAAGAGCAGCCGCCGAAGCAGCCGCGCATGATGTTGATCGAGAAGCGGATCATCTCATACGCCGGGATGCGCGCGTTGCCGTATGACGGGTGCGGCACACGCTTGTACGGCAGGGCAAACACGCTGTCCATCTCTTCGGTAGAGAGCGGGATCGCCGGGGGGTTAACCCAGATGTAGCGCTCGCCGTGCTTTTGCATCAGAGCACGCGCACAGCCCGGGTTGGTTTCGTGGTGCAGAATACGCGACGCGTGCGCATAAAGGACCTTGTCGCCTTTCACCTTCTCAAAGGAGGGCAGCAGCACGTAGGTCTTTTCCCACGGCTTTGGACGCGGTGGCTGCACGACGATGGCTTTCGCTTCGGCCTTCTTCGGCGCTACGGGTTTGTTATCCGCACACGGCAGATCTTCGCCGTACGGATGCGGGATCGGGTCGATTTTACCCGGCATGTCGATGATACGGGAATCCACCCCTTTCCAGCCCGGCAGCGCCTCTTTCACCATGATGGCGGTATTGCGCACGTCGCGGATGTCGCCCACCGGCTCGCCCTGGGCCAGACGGTGCGCCACTTCCACCAGCGGACGTTCGCCGTTACCGAAGATCAGCATGTCGGCTTTGGAGTCCACCAGCACCGAACGGCGCACGGTATCAGACCAGTAGTCATAATGCGCGGTACGGCGCAGGCTCGCTTCGATACCCCCGAGGATGACCGGCACGTCTTTCCATGCTTCTTTGCATCGTTGGGTGTAGACGAGGGTGGCGCGATCCGGGCGCTTGCCCGCCACGTTATCCGCGGTGTAGGCGTCGTCGTGACGCAGTTTGCGGTCGGCGGTGTAGCGGTTGATCATCGAGTCCATGTTGCCGGCGGTGACGCCGAAGAAGAGGTTCGGTTTACCCAGACGCATAAAGTCGTCTTTGCTGTTCCAGTCCGGCTGGGCAATGATCCCGACGCGGAAGCCCTGGGCTTCAAGCATACGACCGCAGATCGCCATGCCAAAGCTCGGGTGATCGACATAGGCATCGCCCGTCACCAGGATAATGTCGCAGCTGTCCCAGCCAAGTTGATCCATCTCTTCACGAGACATCGGCAGGAAAGGTGCCGGTCCAAAGCAGGCCGCCCAGTACTGGGGCCAGGAGAAGAGGTCACGATCCGGCTGGATCAGGGAAATGGCGCTCATAATGCTTCCGAAGAAAAAATAATCAAAGGGCGGCGATTATACGCTGTTCTTCTGCCATAAATGAAGGGGGGAAATGCGCCAAACTGGCGCCAGGTTAACGAAACTTTTACAAACCCTGTAAACAACCTGCCATAATGCCGCCTGCTGGCGAATTACCCTGACAATACTCAGGTCTTTGCCAGTTTATGCACAGCAAAAAAAGGCTATAACGGGGAATTTCACTTTGCGACGCAACCGCTCTTCTCAGGTTTCTCAGCTACAGGTCGTACTGCATCTGTGCGGATTTTTAGTATTGCTTTACAGCTTCTCGATGCTGCCGCCGATGGCCATCGCGCTGGCAAATAAAGAGCGCAGCTATCTGGCCTTTTTGAGCACCTTTGTGACCTTTTTCACCCTCGGTGGCGGCACCTGGTTGATGACCCGCCATGCCGGGATCCAGCTGCGCACCCGCGACGGGTTTGTCATTATCGTCCTGTTCTGGTTTCTCTTCTCAATAATTAGCGCCATGCCGCTGTGGATGGATGACGTTCAGGAACTGTCGCTGGCGGATGCGCTGTTTGAAGGGGTATCGGGGATCACCACCACCGGGGCGACGGTGATTGGCGACGTCAGCGCTCTGCCCAAATCGTACCTCTACTATCGCGCCCAGCTTAACTTTATCGGCGGCCTCGGAGTCATCGTGCTGGCGGTGGCGGTACTGCCGTTCCTCGGCATCGGCGGCATGAAGCTTTATCAGTCTGAAATGCCGGGGCCGTTTAAAGAGGAGCGGCTCACGCCCAGGCTGGCGGATACCTCGCGCACCCTGTGGCTCACCTATCTGCTGCTGGGGCTGACCTGCACCCTGGCCTACTGGCTGGCCGGAATGTCGTTTTTCGACGCGCTGTGTCATGGACTTTCTACCGTCTCCCTCGGCGGTTTTTCCACCCGTAGCGAAAGTATCGGCTTTTACGACAGCCATGCGGTAGAGCTGGTCGCCGGGCTGTTCTCCCTGCTCTCCGCCTTCAACTTTACCCTCTGGTATGTGGCCATTGCCCGCCGCACGCTGAAACCTTTTCGCCGCAACCTGGAGCTGAAGTTCTTTCTGGCCGCCGCCGCCATCATCACTCTGATCACCGCCTGGCAGGTGTGGCACGCAGGCATGTACAACATTCCTGACAGTCTGGTGCATGCCTTTTTCCTCGCCAGCTCGATGATGACCGATAACGGCCTGTCTACCGGTGACTATGCCCAGTGGCCCGCGCACACCATTTTTCTGCTGCTGCTGGCCAGCTTCTTCGGCGGCTGTGTCGGCTCAACCTGCGGCGGCATCAAGGCGCTGCGCTTTCTGATCATGTTCAAACAGTGCCGTCAGGAGCTGCATCAGCTCGGCCATCCGCGCGCCCTTCTGCCGGTGCGCATCGGCAAAAGCGTGGTAAACGAGCGCGTGCTACGGTCGGTCTGGAGCTTCTTCTTTCTCTACGTGCTGTTCACCGCCTTTTTTATCTGGGCGCTGAATCTGATGGGGTACGATCTGTTCACCTCCTTCGCCACGGTCGCTGCCTGCATCAACAACATGGGGCTGGGGTTCGGTGAAACCGCGTCGACGTTCGGCACGCTGACGGAAGGGGCAAAATACCTGATGTGTATGGCGATGATTCTGGGGCGTCTGGAGATCTATCCGATTCTGATCCTCTGCTCGCGCTTCTTCTGGCGAGCATAGAAACAGTACGCCCGGCAGGGATGCCGGGCGGAAAGAATTACGGGGCCGGGTTCACCAGCAGCTGTCCCACCGAGCCTCGATCCGCCATCTCAAGCGTCTGGCTGTGGAACAGGAATGGGAAGTGCGGCCACGAAGGCTGCCCGTAATAGACCAGCAGCTCCACCTGCCCGTCGACCCAGACGGTATCTTTCCAGCCGCGATCTTCCGGGAACGGCATGGCGCCGTTGACGTTGCGGATCAGGAAACTCACTCCTTCGATGTGGAACGACTGCGGCATGTCGGCGCGCACCGTCCAGCGCTCCCAGGAGCCCTGCTGGGCGGTGATATCGATGCGATTAACGTCCCACAGCTGGCCGTTAATGCCCGGATCGTCGCCGAGGCTGATATCCCGGCTGCGCACCGGCGTGCCGCCGAGGATCTCTTCCGGCAGCAGGCGCATCGGCAGGGTATCGGTGACCAGTGGCAGCAGGCCGGTTGGACGCAGGGTTAACACCAGGGTGGAGACCAGAATGCTCGACGGCTCAAAGAAGCCGCGCAGGCGGTCAACGATGCCTGCCGCCTCACCACAGGTAACCGACACCTCTTCCCCGTTGGTCATATCCACGAGGATTTCGCGCCGCTCGCCCGGGGCCAGCGCCAGCTGCTTAACCGACACCGGTGCCGGTAAAAAGCCCTGATCCCCGGCGATCACGTGCAGCGGGCGGCCATCGCTCATCTGCAGCTGATAGCGACGGGAGTTGGAGGCATTGAGCAGACGCAGGCGCACCCAGCCGCGGGATACCTCGACATAGGGGCTTTGCGCGCCGTTAACCAGCAGCGTATCGCCAACAAAACCGCCGCTGCCCGGCTCGCTGTACTCCGGCGTGCCAAAGTTATCCAGACGCTTATCCTGAATAATGAGCGGGAAGTCATCGACCCCGTAATGATTGGGGATCGGCAGAGATTTGCTGACCTCATCCTCTATCAGCCACATCCCGGCCAGGCCGTTGTAGACCTGCTGCGCGGTGCGGTTCGGGGTATTGGCGTGATACCAGAGGGTGGAGGCGCGCTGGCGGACCGGCAGAACCGGCGCCCAGTCGGCGCTTGCGGACATCATGCGTGGGGCGCCGCCCAGCAGCGGACCCGGCACCTGCATACCGCTGATGGTCATGGCGACGTTATCCGCCAGGCGGTTGCTGTAGATCAGTTTGACGTCATCGCCGCTCCAGACGCGCACCGTCGGGCCCAGGTAGCGCCCGTTGATGCCCCAGACCGAGGCCCGCGTGCCCTGAGTGAATGACCAGTGGGCGCGCTGCAGCGTCAGGAACAAAGGCTGTCCGCGGCGGGATTCGAGTAACGGCGGGATGGGCAGCTGCGGCTGCTGCCCGGCGGCGTTTGCCCTCAGCGGAACCGCGCCTGCACAAAGGGCGATCCCTGATGCCTGAATAAACTGACGGCGACTGAGTGACATATTGGCTCCATGTATAAACGTGCTAACAACACGGGAATTCGTTTTCCCTTTAAGCCGGCTTAAACCTTGCCAGCGGCTTCGCGCTCGGCGACTTCTTTATCGAGCTCAGCGATTTTATTCAGCATTAATTCGCGGCAATGTGCCGCCAGCTCGCGCACCTGATCTTTGCCATATTTACTGACATCCACTGGCGGCAGCATCTCGACAATCACCAGACCGTTACGCAGACGGTTGAGGTTTATCTTATTCGATGTATTGGAAACACACACTGGAATAATCGGAACGCCTGCCGCAATTGCGGCATGAAACGCGCCAGTTTTGAACGGCAGCAGGCCGCGACCCCGGCTGCGGGTCCCTTCCGGGAACATCCAGATGGAGATTTTGCGCTTTTTGAAGTGGTTCACCACTTCGGCAATGGTGCCATGCGCTTTGGCGCGGTTGTTACGGTCAATCAGCAGGTTGCCGGTCAGCCAGTAGAGCTGGCCAAAGAACGGGATCCACAGCAGGCTTTTTTTGCCCACGGTAACGGTTGGCGGCTGCACGATTTTCGCCGCGGTGACCATGTCGTAGTTATTCTGATGGTTACCGATATAGATAGCGTTGCCATAGCTCTCTGCCCCTTCCGGCAGACGGGTCTCGACTTTCAGGCCAAACAGCGGCCCCAGACGGGCAAACATGTGGCCAAAGGTGGCAACGTGCTTTGGATTACGCGGGCTGAACAGGCAGTAAACAGAGCCGAAGATACAGACCAGAATGCAGTAGATAACGGCAATAATGGCACGAACAATTAATAGCATAGCGACCTCAAAAACCCCTGACAGCTGACAATTATACTGCAACTGGAAGCGGGTAACTCTTTTGTTTTTATAACGGATATTTTTCGCAAGCCCCCTCCTGAACGGAGGGGGAGAGACGCTGTTACTCTGCGGTGTCGTCCGCGTTACCACGGTTCGGAGAGTCGATCTCCACGCGGTCAATACGCTGCAGGCCACGCATCAGCGATCCCCTGCGTCCACGTTCGCCCACCACTTTCTGCAGCTCTTCCGGACGCAGTTTGATTTTGCGTTTACCCACATGGATGGTCAACGTGCTCTGCGGTGGCAGAATAAAGAGGTGCGCCAGGCTGTCCTCCCCCGCTGCCGCATCCGCCGCGGAGATGTTGATGATCTTATTGCCTTTGCCTTTCGACAGCTGCGGCAGATCGCTGAGCGGGAACATCAGCATGCGGCCGGCAGCGGTGATCGCCAGCAGCATGTCGCTCTCGTTTTCAATCACCAGCGGCGGCATGACCCGGGCATTGTCCGGCAGGCTGATCAACGCCTTGCCCGCACGGTTACGCGAGATCAGATCGTTAAAGGTACAGATGAAGCCGTAACCCGCATCGGAGGCCAGCAGCAGCTTCTGCTCATCGCCTTCCATCAGCATATGTTCGACGGTCGCCCCCGGCGGCAGCGTCAGCTTGCCGGTGAGCGGCTCGCCCTGCCCGCGCGCAGACGGCAGGGTAATAGGATCGATGGCATAGCTGCGCCCGGTGGTATCGATAAAGGCCACCGGCTGGTTGCTCTTGCCCTTCACCGCGGCTTTGAAGCTGTCGCCGGCTTTGTAACTTAAGCCCGGCGCGTCGATGTCGTGACCTTTGGCGCTGCGCACCCAGCCGCTCTGTGACAGCACAATGGTCACCGGCTCGGACGGCTGCATGTCATGCTCGCTCATCGCTTTGGCTTCTTCGCGCTCGTGCAGCGGTGAACGGCGATCGTCGCCGAAGGCGTCGGCATCGGCCTGCAGCTCTTTCTTCAGCAGGGTGTTCATCTTGCGCTCGGAGGCGAGGATCGCCTGGAGCTGATCGCGCTCTTTTTCCAGCTCGTTCTGCTCACCGCGGATCTTCATCTCTTCCAGTTTGGCGAGATGGCGCAGTTTCAGCTCGAGGATCGCTTCGGCCTGGGTTTCGCTGATGCCAAAGCGCGACATCAGGGCCGGCTTCGGCTCGTCCTCGGTGCGAATGATCTCAATCACTTCGTCGATGTTGAGGAACGCCACCAGCAAACCTTCAAGGATATGCAGGCGCTTAAGCACTTTCTCCAGACGGTGATTCAGACGACGGCGCACCGTATCGCGGCGGAACGTCAGCCACTCGGTGAGGATCTCCAGCAGGTTTTTCACCGCCGGACGGCCGTCCAGCCCGATCATGTTCAGGTTGATACGGTAGCTTTTTTCCAGATCGGTGGTGGCGAACAGGTGGTTCATCACCGGCTCCATGTCCACGCGGTTAGAGCGCGGCACGATCACCAGACGGGTCGGGTTCTCGTGGTCGGATTCGTCGCGCAGGTCATCAACCATCGGCAGCTTTTTATTGCGCATCTGGGCCGCGATCTGCTCCAGCACTTTCGCGCCCGAGACCTGGTGCGGCAGCGCGGTGATGACCACGGCGCCGTCCTCTTTGGTCCACACCGCGCGCATGCGCACGGAGCCGCGACCGTTCTGGTAGATTTTGCGGATTTCCGCGCGGGAGGTGATGATCTCCGCTTCGGTCGGGTAGTCCGGCCCCTGCACGATATCCAGCAGCTCGTCCAGCGAGGTCTTCGGCTGTTCAATCAGGGCGATCGCCGCTTTCGCCACTTCACGCAGGTTGTGCGGCGGGATATCCGTCGCCATCCCCACGGCAATGCCGGTGGTGCCGTTCAGCAGAATGTTCGGCAGACGCGCAGGCAGCATTTTCGGCTCCTGCATCGTACCGTCGAAGTTGGGTACCCACTCCGCGGTGCCCTGGCCCAGTTCGCTGAGCAGCAGTTCGGCATATTTAGAGAGACGGGATTCGGTGTAACGCATCGCCGCGAACGACTTAGGATCGTCCGGCGCGCCCCAGTTCCCCTGGCCGTCGACCAGCGGGTAACGGTAGGAGAACGGCTGGGCCATCAGCACCATCGCTTCATAACAGGCGCTGTCGCCGTGCGGATGGTATTTACCCAGAACGTCACCCACGGTACGGGCGGATTTTTTAAACTTGGCGCTGGCGTTCAGGCCCAGCTCAGACATCGCATAAACGATGCGGCGCTGAACGGGTTTCAGGCCATCTCCAATAAACGGCAACGCCCTGTCCATGATGACGTACATGGAGTAGTTCAGGTAGGCGTTTTCCGTAAATTCATGTAGCGCGAGGCGCTCTGCCATATCGCTCATTTAATGGGATTCCTCAACTCAGAAACCTGCTGGTTTCAGGCAATATTGCCGCAGATACTACCTCATCTGGCGAGTCGAGTCACAAAGAAAAAGGGCCGGAATACCGGCCCCTCGGTGGGTTATTTATTCAGCTTGATAACCTGTTTCACGTCGATTTCGAAATCGTTCCACTCTTTATCCACTTTGCCCTGCAGTTCAACCTTATCCTGCGGGGTAATGGTCTGGCCGTTCCAGTGCTTGTTGTCGATCTCCACGTTTACCGTGCCGCTCTCATCGCGGAAGGTGTAGCGGTCATCAGACAGCCGCTCGGTGATGTTTCCGCGCAGCTTCACCCAGCTGTCGTCCTTCATATCCTTGACCTTCTGCGCCGTGGTGAGGTTGGCGTCATTATCGACAAAACCACCCTGCTGGGTTTGCGTCTGGGTTGCCGTTGCGGATGGGCCGTTAAACCCGCCCTGCGCCGCAAAAACCGGCGCGGTGGTGATCATCATGATGGCAGCAATAGCAGCGAATTTTTTCATCTTAACTCTCCCTTTAATGTCGTTTCGCAGTCCATTAAACAGGGTAAACCTTAACGACTTCTTAAGCGGAAAATTTAAATTTTTTTACTGTACAGCCGGGCGTTACAGAGGGTTTACTGGCGGCATCAGGGAGGGAAATATGCGCATTTTACTGGTAGAAGACGACAAACTGATTGGCGATGGCATCAAGGCCGGGCTGACGAAAATGGGCTTCAGCCTGGACTGGTTCACCGACGGTGACACTGGCCGCGCGGCGCTCTACAGGGCCCCCTATGACGCGGTGGTGCTCGACCTGACGCTGCCGGGTCTTGACGGGCTGCAGATCCTGCGCGAGTGGCGGGAAAAGGGGCGCAGCGAGCCGGTGCTGATTTTAACCGCGCGGGATGCACTCGACCAGCGCGTCGAGGGGCTGCGTCTCGGGGCCGATGATTATCTCTGTAAACCCTTTGCCCTGATCGAGGTGGCCGCCCGCCTCGAAGCGCTGGTGCGCCGCAGCCACGGGCAGGCGCACAGCGAACTGCGCCACGGCAGCGTGACGCTCGATCCCTCCCGTCTGGTGGCCGCGCTCAATGGCGACACCCTGGTGCTGAAACCGAAAGAGTTCGCCCTGCTGGAGCTGTTAATGCGCAACGCTGGCCGCGTGCTGCCGCGCAAACTGATTGAAGAGAAGCTCTATACCTGGGATGACGACGTCTCCAGTAACGCCGTGGAAGTCCACGTTCACCATCTGCGCCGCAAGCTCGGCAGCGACTTTATCCGCACCGTGCACGGCATCGGTTATACCCTGGGTGATGCATGAAACTGACCCAACGCCTGAGCCTGAAGCTGCGCCTGACGCTGCTGTTCCTGGTGCTGTCGCTGGCGGCGTGGTTCGCCGCGAGTATCGTCGCCTGGCATCAGACCACCGATAAGCTCGATAAGCTATTCGACACCCAGCAGATGCTGTTTGCTAAACGGCTGCTGACGATGGATCTCGACGAGATTCGCGCCCCGGCGCGCATGCGCGAGGTGCCAAAAAAAGCGAAACACGGCCATCTGGATGACGACGCCCTGGCCTTCGCCATCTACACCCCCGACGGCAAAATGGTGCTGAACGACGGCGAGAACGGGCGCGACATTCCGTATCACTATCGCCGGGAGGGTTTCGACAACGGGCGGCTGGACGACGATAACGACGAATGGCGATTCCTGTGGCTCACCTCACCGGACGGCAAGTACCGGGTGGTGGTCGGCCAGGAGCGGGAGTACCGTCAGGAGATGGCGCTGGACGTGGTGCGCTCGCAGCTCACGCCGTGGCTGGTGGCGCTGCCGGTGATGCTGCTGTTGCTTATCGTGCTGCTGAGCCGTGAACTCTGGCCGCTGAAAAAGCTGGCGCACACCCTGCGCGCCCGCTCGCCGGATGCCACCGATCGGCTGGCGACGCACGGCGTGCCCGTTGAGGTTCGCCCGCTGCTCGACGCGCTGAATCATCTCTTCGCCCGCACCCAGGCCATGATGGCACGCGAGCGCCGCTTTACCTCGGATGCCGCCCACGAGCTGCGCAGCCCGCTTACCGCCCTGAAGGTGCAGACCGAGGTGGCGCAGCTGTCGCTGGACGATCCTGAGGCGCAGGCGAAAGCCCTGATCCAGCTGCATGCCGGTATCGACCGGGCAACGCGGCTGGTTGAGCAGCTCCTGACGCTGTCGCGCCTGGATTCGCTGGAGAGCCTCGAGGATGTGGGATCCCTGAACATGGCCGATCTGCTTCAGTCGGCGGTGATGGATAGCTATCATCCGGCGCAGCAGGCCGGGATCGAAATGCGCCTGAATATTAACGCTCCGCAGGTCACGCGTCCCGGCCAGCAGCTGCTGCTGAGCCTGCTGGTGCGCAACCTGCTGGATAACGCCGTGCGCTACAGCCCGCGCGGCAGCGTGGTGGATGTGACTCTTGATAGCCGCAGTTTTACCGTGCGTGACAACGGTCCGGGCATTGCCCCCGACGCGCTGGCGCGGATCGGCGAGCGTTTCTATCGCCCGCCCGGACAGGAGCAAACCGGCAGCGGGCTGGGGTTGTCCATCGTGAAGCGGATTGCCGCCCTGCACCGGATGACGGTCACGCTCAGCAATGCGCCGGACGGCGGATTTGCCGTTACCCTCGGCTGGTAGAGATTATTGCGTTTTTAGCAAAAGACTTTGCACATTTTGCTCATTTTACCGCACCGCTGTCGCGCGTAGAATGGCCCTCAGACTCGCTACTCTGAGGACAACTTAATGAGCAATATTCTGATTATCAACGGCGCGAAAAAATTCGCCCACTCCAATGGCCAACTGAATGACACCCTGACCGAGGTCGCGGACGGTTTCCTGCGCGACGCCGGACATGATGTTAAGGTCGTGCGCACCGACGGCGAATACGATATCCAGGCCGAAGTGCAGAACTTCCTCTGGGCTGACGTGGTTATCTGGCAGATGCCAGGCTGGTGGATGGGCGCGCCGTGGACCGTGAAAAAGTACATGGACGATGTCTTTACCGAAGGTCACGGCTCGCTGTACGCCAGCGACGGCCGCACCCGTTCCGACGCCTCGAAGAAGTACGGTTCCGGCGGTCTGATCCAGGGCAAAAAATACATGCTCTCCCTGACCTGGAACGCCCCGATGGAAGCCTTCACCGAAGAAGATCAGTTCTTCCACGGCGTGGGCGTTGACGGTGTTTATCTGCCGTTCCACAAAGCCAACCAGTTCCTGGGAATGGAGGCGCTGCCGACCTTTATCACTAACGACGTGATCAAAATGCCGGACGTGCCACGCTATATCGCAGAATATCGCAAGCATCTGGCTGAGATTTTTGCTTAACTGGTAGCATGTTATCAGGAGAAATGACCATGCTTACCGTTATTGCTGAAATCCGTACCCGTCCTGGACAACATCACCGTCAGGCGGTGCTGGATGAGTTCGCGAAGATTATCCCAACCGTTTTAGAAGAAGCCGGCTGCCACGGCTATGCGCCGATGGTGGACACCGCCGCAGGCGTCAGCTTCCAGACTACCGCCCCGGACTCCATCGTGATGGTTGAGCTGTGGGAAACCGTGGCGCACCTCGAAGCGCATCTGCAGACTCCGCACATGAAGGCGTGGAGCGAAGCGGTGAAAGGTGACGTTCTGGAAACGCATATCCGTATTCTGGAGAGCGGGGTTTAACCCTCACCCCAACCCTCTCCCAAGGAAGGAGGAGGAGAATCGTAGGCCCGGTAAGCGTAGCGCCACCGGGCTTTTTTTATCACCTTAAAGCGCACCTGCTATGCTTATTCCTGATTTCATTGTTATCTGGAGGAAGGAATGGGAATTTTTAACTTCGTTAAAGAAGCAGGTGAAAAGCTGTGGGACAACCTGACCGATCACAAAGGTCAGAGCGATAAAGTCTCGGAGCATCTTAAAAAGCTCAATATCCCGGGCGCCGAGAAGGTGCAGGTCAACGTCAACGACGGCAAGGCCGTGGTGACGGGCGACGGGTTGACCCAGGAGCAGAAAGAGAAAATCCAGGTCGCGGTGGGGAACATCGCCGGGGTCAGCGAGGTGGAAAACAGCATCACCGCCACCGACACCCAGCAGGAAGCCACCTACTACACGGTTAAATCGGGCGACACCCTGAGCGCCATCTCCAAAACCGTGTATGGCGATGCGTCGAAGTACAACAAAATCTTTGAAGCCAACCGCCCTATGCTCTCCAGCCCCGATAAAATTTATCCGGGCCAGACGCTGCGTATCCCTGAAGCCTGAGGATAAGCTATCCCCTCTCCTCTGTCAGGAGAGGGGAAAATGACTACCAGTACAGTTTCCAGCTCTGGGTAAAGCGCACCAGCGCTTCGACGTAGAAGTAATCTCCCCAGCTGGCACACTCATCCACGCCTTTATTGCTGGCGAGGTGGTACACCGAGTGCTTCAGCACGCCGTTGCCCTTCTCCTCTTTGCCCATCAGATAGTGCTTCGTCAGCGACGACATAATGCCTTTCGCCCACGCCAGATAGCGCGCCCGGTCGGGGTCGGTCACCGGCAGGTGCTTCACCAGCTCCAGCAGACCGCAGACCGCAATCGCCGCCGAGGAGGCGTCGCGCAGGGCGTCGGTGCCCACCAGGGCCAGATCCCAGTGGCAGACGTAATCTTCTGGCAGACGGTTAAGGAAGTAGTTCGCCAGCCGCTTCGACAGGGCGATCATCGTCTCGTCGCCGGTGTAGATATAGCTCAGCAGGAAGCCGTAAATCCCCCACGCCTGGCCGCGCGACCAGCAGGAGTCATCCGCATAGCCCTGCTGGGTATTGCCGTAGCGCGGCGCGCCGGTGACCACATCCATATAGTAGGTGTGGAAGGTGGAGGCATCTTCACGAATCAGCCAGGTCGCGGCCTGCATCACGTGGGCTTTAGCGGCCTCGGCAAAGCGCGGATCGCCGGTCTGCTCGGTTGCCCAGTAGAGCAGCGGCAGGTTCATGTTGCAGTCGATGATCATCCGTCCGGCCTGCTCCGGATCGGAGAGATCGCCCCACGCCTGGATGATCTTCGCCTTCTCGTGGAAGCGCTCCAGCAGGGCTTCCGCCGCCAGCAGCGAGAAGCCGCGCGCCTCGCGGTTACCGGTCAGTCGCCAGTCCGCCACGCAGGAGAGCGTATACAGGAAGCCGAGATCGTGGGTGTTGGTGTCGCTGCGCCCGGCAATGCGCAGGCCAAACGAGCGGGTGTGCTTGCGGGCCATCGCGCGAAACTTCTCGTCGCCGCTCATCTCCCACGCCAGCCACAGCTGCCCGGTCCAGAAGCTGGTGGTCCACTCGACGTTATCGGTCAGGGGATAGAACCCCTCCCGGCAGGTTTCTGCCGGGAACTTGTCGCCGAATTCCGTTAAATGACGGCTAATCAGGTCGAGGATGTGGCGCGCGCCGAGCTTAATTCATCGCTAAAGGCATGTTCATCCACGGGCACAGGAATATCGCCCAGGTGCTCCTCAGTGATACGACTTAACATAATTCGGTTCCTTCTTTGACGGCGTAAATTAGTGGTGTTCTGCAACGTTCAGCGTTTTTGCCCCGCGCCATTTGCTCTGGCAGGCGGATAACGTGAAGGCGGAAATAAGGGTAAAGGTCAGCGCCGTAGCGCCCATGATGATATAGGTCTGCTCAAAGCCGATGCGGTCATACATATATCCCGCAGGGGAAGAGACCACCACGTTGCCGACGTAGAGCATCGCCTGATAGCCCAGCAGGTACATGGTGGCGTTGACGCGTTTATCGAAATGCTCGGCGATATATTTAAAGACCGACACCAGCAGGAGACAGATTTCCAGGCCGTAGAGCGGCTTGAGAACGGAAATAAGCAGGTGCGAATCGCACATCCCGGAAATAATCAGCCGCGCCCCGACAATCAGGCCAACGATTAATAACCCGCGTTTGGCGCCAATAAAGTTCACGAACAGCGGGATCACCATATACATGACGAACTCCATCCCCGACTGCACGGTGCCCAGATAGCCAAACACCGCGTTGCCCTGGTGAACATCATCGAAGAAGGTGACGAAATAGCGGGAGAACTGCTGCTCGGCGATAAACATCATCCACGCCACGCCCGCCACGTAGAGGCAGAAGGCCCAGAACTTGCGGCTGCGCAGTAAGGCATAGACATCCGCCGGGGCGATTTTCTCTTTGGTCAGCACCTCACCGGCGTGCGCCGAGTTAGTGTTCACCTTCAGGCTCAGCAGGACAATCAGCATGATCACCGACGCCACGCTGCCCATAATGAAGTTGTACGCCGGAGAGAGGTTAAACAGCAGGCCGGAGAACGAAGATGCCACCGCCCAGCCGAGCGATCCCCACATGCGGATCTGACCAAACTCCATACCGTTGAGACGGCTGAAACGGTCGGAATAGGATTCGCACGCCGCCACGCCCGCATACCAGGCGAAACTTAAATAGAGCGCGCCGATAATAATCCCCAGCATGGTGTTGGACATTAACAGCGGCTGATAAACGTAAATAAAGAACGGCGCCATCAGGGCGGACATCGCCACCACGAAATAGAGCAGGTATTTGCTCATGCCGATCTTATCCAGAATATAGCCGTAGATCGGTTTGAGAATAACGGAGAAGACGCCGTTCACCGCAAATACGGTGCCGATGACCGAACCGCTCAGATTCGCTTTTTGCCCGAGCCAGATTGCCAGCAGGCCAATACTGGCCGACCAGGTAAAGAAATAGAGAAAAATAAAACTGCTGATTTTGTAATATTCAGTTTTGTTACTCATACCATCCTCGCCGATATCCAGGGTAAGGCGCTTATAAAATGAACGACAGCTTACGTTCGCTTCCGGACGCGCAAATCACGGCCCGGTTATCTTTTATTTCCAGTTGCGGAGTGTTTGCTTCCTGAATCTCTTCCCCGGTGGCGAGCACCGCGCTGCACAGCCAGCTCTCTCCAGGTAAAAGCGTGGTGGTGAGCACCGGAATGGCGGCACACTCCGCAAACATGATGCTGCTGTTCGGCGGCGTCACCACGCTGTCGGGCTGACGGGTGATGGCCGGCGAGAGATCGACAATCGCGCTGCTACCGTTCTTCGCATTCAGGAAACTGCCGCGTCCGATAAGCCGGGGGTCGGTTTTCATGACCGCAAACCCGCCCTCCACCGTCTGTAGGGTGCGCGCGCTGTTGATGCGGTGCAGGCGCAGATGCCACTCGCCGAACGGCACCAGCCAGCTCTCGATGTGGACGTCATGCCACGGCGACCAGCGCGAAAAGATGAAGTTCTCGTCGACGCGAACCTCCTCGCATTCGCGGCGACCGCGGAAGTAGTTATCGCCATCCGCCAGCAGCAGCATGGAGTCGCAGGCGGCATGCTTCAGCCCGAAGCGTCCGCGCTCGATGGTGAAACCAAAGCGGCTGGAGTAGGCAAATTTGGTGTATTTCGCCTCGGTGTTGACGTAGTTGTTCAGCTCCAGCTGCCCGGCGGTGAGCATCGTGACGTGATCCGCCTGCATCAGGATCTGCCCGGCATGGGGGATGACCCGTTTTTCGGCCAGCGCAGGCAAGGGCTGCTCTTGTGCCTGCCAGAACGGATGGCTCTTCGGCAGGGCCAGGATCAGGTAGGTTTTCAGCGCCCAGTAGGGCGAGCCCGGCGCGTTATAGTCCTCGCACATCGCCAGATTCGGGTAGGCAAAGCCGAGCGTCAGGATGCCGTCGCGATCGGTAATCGGCTGCTGCTGCCACCAGCGCAGATGACGCAGAACGATCCCTTTCACGATGCCCGGCGTGAAGACCTCCAGCCCGGAGAAGGCCACCGCGCTCCAGAAGGCGACCATCGCGAAGCGGTAGGTCAGGCTGCGGCCAAAGGGCACCGATGCGCCGTCGGCGGCCGACATATAGATAAAATCTTCCGCAAACAGCGCTGAGCGCTGGCGCAGCACCGCTGCCCGGGCGTCATCCCCGCTCAGAGTGGCGTAGATCAGGCCGTAAAAGTGAAATGCCATGGAGATGTAGTAGTCTTTTGGCCGACCCGGGCCGTCGGAGTACCAGCCATCCCCCAGATAGTAAGCGTCCATCATGGCGAAGCGGCGATCGATGGCCTGCTGGTCGTACGGCAGCCCGGCGCGCTTAAAGCCAAGCTGAACCATAATGGCGAAGTAGTTCCAGTTGCTGTCCGGCATGGTCGCGTCGGTGATCTGATTCAGCCAGGCGTGCAGGTTCATCACCTCGCGCTCGCTGAAGCGATCCGTGAGCCTCTCCTGCAGCAGCGCCAGCCCCAGGCCATAGGCCGCCATCTCCACCAGCCGCTGATCGTAAGGCGCGGTTTCGCCCCAGTAGCCTGCGCTTTGTGGGTCGGTGCCCTCTTTAATAGCGGTGATGTACTTGTCGCTGAACGGCGTGCTGTCCCCTGCGGCCATCAGCGGAAACAGCCCCCACAGCACCCGGGACAGCCCCTCCATCTCGGCAACATCCGTGGCGTAGTGGGCACAGGTATCGCCCAGTGAAAAACGGGAGCTGCCCGCCGGGAACTGCTTGTCCACAGCCGTCAGCAGCCTGTTCAGCGACGCCACCAGATCCTGGCGGGATGACAACGGATTTGATTTTTCTTTGTTTACCGCGCACATAGGCTCGTCCTCGTAATCAACTGCGGCAAAGCATAGTTAATCAGCAAGGTGCAGAAATGTTAGCCGGGTCACAGGAGTGAGAGATGAATAAACCCGCAGTTGAGGAAATTTAAAAAGGTGGTTTATAAAGGGGCAGGAAAAGGAAAAAGTTGAGTTTTATTGCACTATGCGCGAGACCCCGACGGCGGAACACCTTGAGCTGATTGCCCTGAACGATACCATCGTGTCGTTCAGTCGCCTGTTCGCCAACACCGTGCGCTATCACCACTGGCACCAGTGTCTGGAAATTCTCTATGTCGAAGAGGGCTTTGGCGTGGCGATTGTCGATAATCGCCACTACACCATGCGCCCCGGCAGGCTGTTTTTCTTCCCGCCGTTCACCCTGCATAAGGTGATGGTCGATCCCCAGGCTGAGGCGAACTATCGCCGGACCATTATTCATCTCGACCAGCATGCGGTGATGAAAGCCCTTCGCGATTTTCCCCAGACCCAGCAGCGGCTAAAGAAGCTGTCCCGGCGCGGGGGAGAGGCCTGGGTGGGGGACGTGGCGCACTGCCACAGCCATATCGATCATCTGTTCAGCTGCTACCCCCCGCCGCTGAACAGCGAGCGTGTCGCCAGCCTGCTGATCGGCCTGTTCGCCATGCTGCCGCACGATGACGAAGGCCAGCCCGGGAATAGTCAGGGTATCGCCAGCCAGGTGATGTTCTGGCTGGATGAGCACTATCGACAGAAATTCAGCCTTGATGCCCTGGCAGATGAGCTGGGGAAATCCCGCAGCTACGTATCACGGAAATTTCATGCCGAAACGGGCGAGAAAATTCACGATTATCTGAATACGTTAAGGTTACGCAAAGCCTGCGAGTGCCTGCTGCACTCGGATGCCAGCGTGCGGGAGATTGCCGCGCGGGTGGGGTTTTCGGACGTGACCTATTTTATCAGCGCGTTTAAAAAGGGCATCGGCGAGACGCCCTTACAGTACAGGAAGAATCACACCGGCTGAGAATGTTTATTGCACCGGGATCTGCTGGCGGTGCTTCGCGGGCAGGGTCAGAATAAAGCGCGTGGATTTTATATCTGACTCAACGGATACCCGGCCGTAATGGGCGGTAATAATGGACTTAACGATAGCCAGACCGATTCCGCTGCTGCTTTCATCCTTGCGCTGCCGGGAGGGATCGACCCGATAAAAACGATCGAACAGCCGGGGTAAATGCTCTGGCGCAATGGGGGGGCCGGGGTTCTCCACAATAATATGGACTTCCCCCTCCCCGGCGCGCAGGTGGACGGTAATGGTGCCCCCGCGCGGCGTGTAGCGGATGGCATTGGAGAGTAAATTGCTCAAAGCCCTGCGCAGCATCAGCGGGTCACCCTCCACCAGACTGGTGTGCCCTTCCAGCCTGAGCGCCACCCCGCGCTCCTCGGCCAGGGCCTCAAAGAAGTCGAATACCGTGGTGACCTCCGCCGCCAGGTCCAGCGTCTCTTTCTCGGGGATCAGCTGGTTGTTGTCTGCCTGAGCAAGGAACAGCATATCGCTGACCATTTTCGACATCCGCGAGAACTCCTCCAGACTGGAGTACATCACCTCCTCCAGCTCTCTGGCACTCCGCGGCTGGCTGAGGGCGATTTCGGTTTGCGTCACCAGGTTAGTGATCGGGGTGCGCATTTCGTGGGCAATATCGGCAGAAAAATTGGCCTGCCGGTTAAAGACATCCTCAATGCGCTCAATCATATGGTTAAAGGAGATCACCAGCCGTTCCAGCTCAATAGGGACATCTTCGTTATTTAACCGGACACCCAGATCTGCGGAGCTAATATTCTTGATCTGCTGACTTAAGCTGCGGATAGGTTTATGCCCCTGATAGACGGCAAACAGCACAATAAAGATCACGATAACGCTGATTATCGAGGCCATTATCATCAGCTTATTTTTGAGGTCGTTAATATAATGAAGATGAAAATTGATCGATAACGCCATCAGTAAATTATAGGCCTGGGTGCCATCGGCTTTTTTGCCGATGGGCAGCATCATTAAACGCCAGGTGCTGTTGTCCATCGGCTCGTTATTATGCATTCCCTGATGAGGAGAAGGATCGTGCCATGAGAGGACATTCCCGGCGCGTAACTCACGGGCAAGGGCGGGATCGCCGAGAATAGCGCTCAGATCGGGTCCGATCGCAGACTGGAAAACGGGTCGGTCATCGGTATCCAGCAGCATGACCGAGACGCTGGCGTAGCCTGCGACCACATTTTGCAGGATTTCCAGCCGCTGTTTTTCCGGCTCTTCCTGATGGCTCAGTACCGTCTCCAGCGTGGCGCCAATCTGCTTCATATCGTGAATATCACGCTCTTCAAAATGGGCCTTTACGGAGTGGATCATTATCCAGGTAAAGACAAAAAAAGAGGCGATAGTGGCAAGGCTAATAAAAAATGTCAGGCGCGTGGCCAGAGAAAATGGCCGGGAGGAGCGCTTAAAGATCATCCGGAACCTCAAGCATATAGCCTACGCCGCGCACCGTCTGAATTAACCGCGGCTCAAAGTCGTTATCAATTTTTGCCCGCAGCCTTTTCACTGCCACATCAATGGCGTTGGTGTCACTGTCAAAATTCATGTCCCACACCTGCGAGGCAATCAGCGAACGGGGCAGGACTTCGCCCTGGTGACGAATAAAGAACTCCAGCAGGGTAAACTCTTTGCTGGTCAGCGTAATGCGGGTGCCGCTGCGGGTGACTTTTCGGCTGACCAGGTCGAGGGTTAAATCGGCTACCTGAAACTGGCTTTCGACAATGACGGCAGCGCCACGGCGTAACAGCGTTTTTACCCGCGCCAGCAGTTCAGCAAAGGCGAAGGGTTTCACCAGATAGTCATCCGCCCCCAGCTCAAGCCCCTTAACCCGGTGCTCAATGGTGCCGAGCGCAGTCAGCAGCAGGATGGGCATGCCTTTGTTGGCTGCACGCAACATTCTGACAATGTCCCAGCCGTTCACATCCGGCAGCATGATATCGAGGATCAGCAGGTCATAGTCGGCGGTCATCGCCAGGTGGTAACCATTCAGTCCGTTATCTGTCAGATCGACGACGAACCCGGCCTCGGTCAATCCTTTGGTTAAATACTCACCCGTTTTTTTCTCATCTTCGACGATCAGCAGCTTCATGACACCCTTCTCCCTGCACCTTATTTGCGAGTTTTTGATTGTAGGGCAGAGGGATCGGATAGCAATGGCTTAATCGCAAAATGACAGCTTTGTCATTTTCCTGTCACCCGTCAAACAGAGTCCCTTTTGTAGAGTAAGCCCCACTGAGACATACCCATTATTAAGCGTCCTGTCCGGGCCATAAAAACTATGCACAATTTAAAATTACTGACGCTCAGCGGGATATTTGTTCTGACGGGCTGTATTTCCCTGGCACCGAATTATTCACGCCCTGATTCCCCGGTTCCACAGCAATTTTCCCTTAGCCAGAATCAGCTGGTGTCGACGCCTGCGAATTATCAGGATACGGGCTGGCGGAGGTTCTTTGGCGATCCGCAGGTGAAAAAGTTGATCGGTGAAGCCCTGCTGAATAACCGCGACCTGCGAATGGCAGCGCTGAAGGTGCAGGAAGCCAGAGCGCAATATGGCGTGACGGATGCCGACCGCTATCCGCAGCTCAACGCGACCGCGAGTAAAACCTGGAGCGGTAAACTTGCGGACGATAGCGGCACCCGGCAGCAATATCAGGCCGGGCTGGATCTCAATTACGATCTCGATTTCTTTGGCCGTTTAAAAAATCTGAGTGAAGCCGAACGGCAGAACTATTTTGCCAGCGAAGAAGCACGCCGTGCGGTCCATATTCTCCTCATCGCAAATGTGTCACAAGGTTATTTCAGGCAGCGACTGGCGTATGCGCAATTACAGGTTGCTCAGGAGACGTTAGCCAATTATACGCAGTCGTATGCCTTTATAGAGAAACAGCTGATCACCGGCAGCAGCAACGTGCTGGCGCTGGAGCAAGCGCGCGGGGTTATTGAAAGTACCCGCAGCGATATTGCGAAACGCAAAGGGGAACTGGCGCAGGCGAATAATGCGTTACAGCTGCTGCTGGGCACCTATAACACCCTGCCGGACGATACCGCGGTAAGCGAGGTGGATATCAACGGCGTAACGTTACCGCCATCGCTCTCTTCGCAGATCCTGTTGCAGCGTCCCGATATTATGCAGGCCGAACATGGTCTGCTGGCTGCCAATGCGAATATTGGCGCTGCCCGCGCGGCCTTTTTCCCCTCCATCACCCTGACCGGCTCGTTATCCGGCAGTAGTACCGATCTTTCAAGCCTGTTTTCAAACGGGATGTGGAATTTTATACCCAAAATCGAGCTGCCTATTTTTAACGCCGGGCGTAATCAATCCAGCCTGGATTTAGCGGAAATTCGCCAGCAACAGTCGGTGGTGAATTACGAGCAAAAAATAGAGTCCGCCTTTAAAGAGGTTGCCGACACCCTGGCGCTGCGCCAAAGCCTGGCGGATCAGCTCGCAGCCCAGAAGCGTTATCTGGCCTCGCTGCAGATTACCCTGCAGCGCGCTCAGACCCTCTATCAGCATGGCGCGGTCAGCTATATCGAAGTGCTGGATGCCGAACGCTCCCTGTTTGCCACCCGACAGACCTTACTCGACCTTAATTACGCCCGTCAGGTCAACGAAATTACCTTATTCACCGCCCTCGGCGGCGGCTGGATTGAATAACGACATCACCCAACTTAAGGAATAGTAATCATGAATATCGTCTCTAAAGCCGTTCTGTTCAGCCTTTTTTCTGCTGTCGCCTTTAGCGCGACAGCCAGTGAGATGAGCACAATGCATGCGGCGGCGCAGACTGCGCAGCAAGAGCAGATCGTACAGGCCACGGGTGAAGTCAAACTCATCGATCCGGACGCGAAAAAAATCACCATTGCCCACGGCCCCGTCGCCGCGCTGAACTGGCCAGCGATGACGATGCGTTTTACCTTCACCCAGGCATCGCAAATCCAGGGCATAACAGCGGGTGACCAGGTCGAATTTACGTTTATCCAGCAGGGCAATATCTCACTGTTGCAGGATATTCGCCGCCAGGATTAATCGTGGCGTACATCATCAATGGAACGTGCATGGGCAATAATATGACGTTTTTTACCCCTAAAAACACCGCGCTTCTGGTCAGCGGCGTAATACTCGGCGGGATACTTTCAGCGGGTGTGTCCTCTTATTTTCAGCAGCACATTCAACGGCTGATGTTCCTCATGATGCAGAACACGCCTCGCGGAAAGTGCTGTTCTGGTATGACCCGATGTATCCAAATACCCGTTTCGACAAGCCCGGCAAATCGCCGTTTATGGATATGGATCTGGTACCAAAATACGCCGATGGCGATGCGGACGCCGCCGCTGCGCCGGGGATCCGCATCGATCCCACTCAGACCCAGAATCTCGGCGTAAAGACAGAGCCCGTTCGCCGCGGGTCGCTGGAATATCGCCAGACTTACCCGGCAAACGTCAGCTACAACGATTACCAGATTGCGATTATCCAGGCGCGGTCGGCCGGTTTTATCGAGAAAGTGTACCCCCTCACCGTCGGGGATAAAGTGCAAAAAGGCGCGCCGCTGGTGGAGCTCACCATCCCGGAGTGGGTTGAAGCACAAAGTGAATATTTACTGCTGCGTGACACCGGCGGAACCGGCACCCAGACCGAAGGCATTCTTGAGCGCCTGCGGCTGGCGGGTATGCCTGATGAGGATATTCGTCGCCTGAAAACAAGCCGTAAAATCCAGACCCGGTTTACCCTGAAAGCGCCGATTGATGGCGTCATTACTGCCTTTGACCTGCGCGCCGGGATGAACATCGCCAAAGACAATATTGTCGCCAAAATCCAGGGAATGGATCCCGTGTGGATCAGCGCTGCGGTACCGGAATCCATAGCATGGATGATCACCGATGCGTCACAGCTGGCGATTTCGGTTCCGGCCTGGCCGGATAAATCCTTCGCCATCAGGAAATGGTCGCTGCTGCCAAGCGTTGATGCCACCACCCGGACGCTGCAACTGCGGCTGCTGGTGGATAACCCCGATGAGTCGTTGAAACCGGGCATGAATGCCTGGCTGAAGCTGAACAGCAAAAGTCAGCCCATGCTGTTGATCCCGTCTAAGGCGCTAATCGACAACGGTGACGAGCAGCGGGTGATCACCGTTAATGCCGACGGGCGCTTTGTACCGAAGCGGGTCCAGGTGTTCCATGAGTCGCAGGGGGTGACGGCGATCCGCAGCGGGATTGCTGAAGGGGAAAAAGTCGTGTCCAGCGGCCTGTTCCTGATCGACTCCGAGGCCAATATCGCCGGTGCCCTCGACAGGATGCGCGCGGCCGATACGTCAGCACAAGGACATGAACAATGATTGAATGGATTATTCGCCGTTCGGTAGCCAACCGTTTCCTGGTCGTGATGGGGGCGTTATTTCTCAGTATCTGGGGTACCTGGACCATTATTCACACCCCGGTTGATGCCCTGCCGGACCTGTCCGATGTTCAGGTGATTGTCAAAACACAGTATCCCGGACAGGCGCCACAGCTGGTGGAAAACCAGGTCACCTACCCGCTGAGCACCACCATGCTCTCGGTGCCGGGGGCGAAAACGGTGCGCGGCTTTTCACAGTTTGGTGATTCCTACGTGTACGTCATTTTTGAGGACGGCACCGATCAGTACTGGGCGCGTTCCCGTGTACTGGAGTACCTCAATCAGGTGCAGGGTAAACTGCCCGCAGGGGTCAGTGCCGAAATAGGCCCGGACGCCACCGGCGTGGGCTGGATCTTTGAGTATGCGCTGGTCGATCGCAGCGGCAAACACGATCTCGCCGAGCTGCGTTCATTACAGGACTGGTTCCTGAAGTATGAGCTGAAAACGATCCCTGACGTGGCGGAAGTGGCGTCGGTGGGCGGCGTGGTCAAAGAGTATCAGATCCTGGTCGATCCGCAGAAACTGACCCAGTTCGGCATCAGCCTGGCAGAGGTTAAATCGGCACTGAATGCCTCGAATCAGGAAGCAGGCGGCTCCTCGGTTGAGCTTTCCGAAGCGGAATATATGGTGCGGGCCAGCGGCTATCTGCAAAGCATTGATGATTTCAACAGCATCGTCTTAAAAGCCGGTGCCGAGGGTGTGCCGGTCTATCTGCGTGACGTCGCGCGGGTCCAGATTGGCCCCGAGATGCGCCGCGGCATTGCCGACCTCAATGGCGAAGGCGAAGTCGCCGGGGGCGTGGTGATCCTGCGTTCCGGTAAAAACGCCCGGGCGGTCATTTCAGCGGTAAAAGCGAAACTGGACACCCTCAGAAAGAGCCTGCCAGACGGGGTGGAGATCGTGACCACCTACGATCGCAGCCAGCTGATTGACCGGGCGATTGACAACCTGAGCCATAAGTTACTGGAAGAGTTCGTGGTGGTTGCGCTGGTCTGCGCCCTGTTTCTCTGGCATTTACGTTCGGCGCTGGTGGCGATTATTTCACTGCCGCTGGGCCTGTGCTTTGCCTTTATCATCATGCATTTTCAGGGGCTTAACGCCAATATCATGTCGCTGGGCGGGATTGCTATCGCCGTCGGGGCAATGGTCGATGCCGCCATCGTGATGATTGAAAATGCCCATAAACGCCTTGAGGAGTGGGACCACCAGCATCCAGGGCAGAAAATGTCCAACGCCACGCGCTGGCAGGTGATCACCAACGCCTCGGTAGAGGTAGGTCCGGCGCTGTTTATCAGCCTGCTGATCATCACCCTGTCATTTATTCCCATCTTTACCCTCGAAGGCCAGGAAGGTCGTCTGTTCGGCCCCCTGGCCTTTACCAAAACCTGGTCGATGGCCGGGGCCGCGCTGCTGGCTATTATGGTGATCCCGGTCCTGATGGGCTTCTGGATCCGGGGTAAAATCCCGGCAGAAAACCGTAATCCCTTGAGCCGCGTGCTGATCCGCCTGTACCACCCGCTGCTGCTGAAGGTGCTGCACTGGCCGAAAGCGACCCTGCTGGTGGCGATGCTGTCGATCCTGACGATTATCTGGCCGCTCAGTAAAGTTGGGGGTGAGTTTCTGCCGCAAATCAATGAAGGCGATCTGCTGTATATGCCCTCCACCCTGCCGGGCATATCGGCCGCGCAGGCGGCTCAAATGTTGCAAATTACCGACAAACTGATCATGACCGTGCCGGAAGTGGCCCGCGTCTTCGGCAAGACCGGGAAAGCCGAAACGGCGACCGACTCCGCGCCGCTGGAGATGGTGGAAACCACCATCCAGCTGAAACCTGAAGATCAGTGGCGACCGGGGATGACGATGGACAAAATCATCGCTGAACTGGATAAGACCGTACGTCTGCCAGGACTGGCGAACCTCTGGGTACCGCCCATCCGTAACCGCATTGATATGCTCTCGACCGGGATAAAAAGCCCGATTGGCATCAAAGTGTCAGGCACGGTGCTGGCGGATATCGACGCCCTGTCGGAACAGATCGAAGTGGTCGCCAGAACGGTACCCGGCGTGACGTCTGCCCTGGCCGAACGGCTGGTTGGCGGGCGTTACCTGAACGTCGATATTCAGCGTGAGAAAGCCGCTCGTTACGGCATGACCCCCGCTGACGTGCAGCTGTTTATCACCTCTGCGGTTGGCGGGGCGATGGTCGGCGAAACGGTGGAAGGCATCGAGCGCTATCCGATTAACATCCGCTATCCGCAACGTTATCGCGACAGCCTGGAGCAACTGCGCCAGCTGCCGATCCTGACCCCGATGAAACAGCAAATTACGCTGGCGGATGTCGCCGAGGTGAAGGTGACGTCCGGGCCGTCGATGCTGAAAAGTGAAAATGCCCGGCCCACAGGCTGGAACTATATCGATTCCCGCGATCGCGACATGCTGTCGGTCGTGAACGATCTCAAAAAAGCGATCGCCGAAAACGTGCAGCTCACGCCGGGCACCAGCGTGACCTTCTCCGGTCAGTTTGAGTATATGGAGCGCGCCAGCCAGAAGCTGAAACTGATGGTACCCATGACGCTGACGATCATCTTTATACTGCTGTATCTGGCCTTCCGCCGCGTTGGCGAAGCCTTGCTGATTATCACCAGCGTGCCTTTTGCGCTGGTGGGGGGGATCTGGTTCCTCTACTGGATGGGGTTTCATCTGTCGGTTGCCACCGGTACCGGGTTTATTGCGCTGGCCGGGGTCGCCGCAGAGTTTGGCGTGGTGATGCTGATGTATCTGCGCCATGCCATTGAGGCGGATCCTTCCCTGGACAATCCGCGCACCTTCAGCGCCGAAAAACTGGATGCGGCGCTGTATCAGGGTGCGGTTCTGCGCGTGCGGCCTAAGGCGATGACGGTAGCGGTGATCATTGCCGGGTTACTGCCCATTTTATGGGGCACCGGGGCCGGCTCAGAGGTCATGAGTCGGATTGCCGCCCCGATGATTGGCGGGATGATTACCGCTCCGCTGCTGTCGCTGTTTATCATCCCGGCGGCCTATAAACTGATGTGGCTGCGCCGATCCCGCCGCACCGGGGGTTAACCGGGTTGTCCCAGGGCCTGAACCCGTTTTCGGTATTCCCCAGGGGTGCAACCGAACGCCCGGGTGAAGGCCTTATGAAACGACGATTCACTGGCATAGCCCACCGACTCGGCAATCAGCAGGATTGATCGCGAATCGCGTGACAGGGCCTGGGCAGCAATCTGCATCCGCAGGGTTGTCAGCACCGCCAGGGGGGTTGAATCAGACACCTCGCGAAAAAGCTGGGCAAAGCTGGCGCGTGACATATGTACCCGACCTGCCAGCGCTTCAACGGTCCAGGGGTGGGAGGGCTGTTCCAGCATCTGGAAGATCACCGTGCCAAGCCGGGGATGCAGCAGCAGATTCAGCACGTTTTTCTCGGACGAGGCGTTGTGGGTCAGCCAGTCACGCACCGCGAGCGCAAACAGCGCCGCCCCCTGCTGGCTGCACAGCAGGTTAGAGCCGGGCCGATCCGCGCTGGACTCCTGCTGCATCAGGGCGATTGCCGCCTGCAACCAGCGAAACGTGGTGCTGTCAGCATCCGGCGCCAGCCACAAGGCTTCTGGCAGTGCCGTCAGGAAATAACGCGCCGAAGGCTGGAGCTGCAAACTGCCGCAGACGATAAAGGTCAGCGCCTCCCCTTTCTGGCTCAAACGATGGGCGGAATTCTGCGGCAGGATCACCACCCTTCCCGGGCGCAGGGTGTAAATCTCACCAGAAGGTAACTCCACCTCGGCACCGCCCTCGGTAACCGTATGCCAGCGAATGACCGCAAGATCGCCTGCGGCATGGGGCAGTTGCCAGTCGTGACTCAGATGGCAGTTTTTATCGATACTCCCTTCGGCTGCATTAAGGATCAGCAAACGGCTTAGCGCATCCATACCGGACTCCTGAACAGTAAATTAAGGCCTGGATTATACATTAAGAGCCAATTAAAAGACGATTGAACAGTATTACCAGCGTTACGGAGAAGCGGCTTTTTAACCCTCGTCGGTATACTTCTCACATCAAATATTCATCCAGACACGTGGAGAGACGCTGTGGAACAGTATCAGGCAATCATTATCGGATTTGGCAAGGCGGGGAAAACTCTGGCAGCAACCCTGGCAAAAGAGGGGTGGAAAGTGGCGATCGTTGAACAGTCCAGTTCAATGTACGGCGGAACCTGCATCAATATCGGCTGTATCCCAACCAAGACCCTGGTTCATGGTGCGCACCAGAAACACGGCTTTGCCGCAGCAATGGAACGTAAATCCTCTGTGGTGGAATTTTTACGTGAGAAAAATTACGTCAATCTGGCGCAGTCAGAGAACGTTGACATCATTGATGGGCGGGCTGAGTTTATCGATAACACCAGCGTTCGCGTGTATCAGGATGACGGGGTGATTGAACTTAAGGGTAACAAGATATTCATTAATACTGGCGCGCAATCTGTCGTCCCGGATATCGACGGGATCACCACCACGCCCGGCGTGTATGACAGCACCGGACTGCTCAATTTGACCACCCAGCCAGAGCACCTCGGCATTCTCGGTGGGGGGTACATCGGAGTGGAATTCGCGTCGATTTTTGCCAACTTTGGCAGCAAAGTGACCATCTACGAAGCGGCTCCCCTGTTCCTGCCGCGCGAAGATCGTGATGTCGCCGATGCCATAGCAGCCCTGCTGCGTGATGATGGCGTCAACATTATCCTCAATGCCCAGGTGCAGGCGCTTTCTTCCCGGGAGGGTCGCGTACTCATCCATACGCCAGAGGGGGTTGATGACGTTGACGCATTGCTGGTCGCTTCCGGGCGCAAACCGGCCACGGAACAGCTGCAGTTGCAGAATGCGGGTGTGGATGTCGATAGCCGCGGAGGCATCATCGTCAATAAATACCTGCGTACCTCTGCCGATAATATCTGGGCGATGGGGGATGTCACCGGAGGTTTGCAGTTTACCTATATTTCCCTCGATGACTTTCGCATCGTGCGCGATAGCTTGCTGGGTGAAGGGAAACGCACAACGGACGATCGCCAGAACGTGCCTTACTCGGTGTTTATGACGCCCCCGCTTTCACGGGTGGGTATGACGGAGGAGCAGGCGCGCGCCAGCGGATTAAACATCAAAGTTGCCACCCTGCCCGTTGCGGCTATCCCGCGTGCAAGAGTCATCGATGATACCCGTGGTGTGCTCAAAGCGGTGGTAGATGCGGACAGCCAGCGAATTTTAGGGGTCTCACTGCTCTGCCCTGATTCACATGAAATGGTCAATATCGTCAAAACGGCGATGGATGCCGGGCTGCCGTATACCGCTCTGCGGGATCAAATTTTCACCCATCCTACGATGAGTGAATCGCTGAACGATCTGTTTGCCGGCTTTATCTGCCCCTGAAAGCAAAAACCCTGCATCGCAGGGTTTTCAGGTATCAGCCCTCGATATCCGCCAGGTCGCCCTTCTCCTGCAGCCAGTTGCGGCGGTCTTCCGAGCGCTTCTTGGCCAGCAGCATATCCATCATCGCGTTGGTCTGCTGCTCGTCTTCATCGCTGATGGTGAGCTGCACCAGACGGCGGGTATTTGGATCGAGCGTGGTTTCGCGCAGCTGCAGCGGGTTCATCTCGCCCAGCCCTTTAAAGCGCTGCACGTTAGGTTTGCCCTTCTTGCGCTTGAGCTGCTCCAGTACGCCCGCTTTCTCTTCTTCCGTCAGGGCGTAATAGACCTCTTTACCGAGATCGATACGGTACAACGGCGGCAGCGCCACATACACATGGCCGTTTTTCACCAGCGTACGGAAGTGCTTCACGAACAGCGCGCACAGCAGGGTGGCGATGTGCAGACCATCGGAGTCCGCATCCGCAAGGATACAGATCTTGCCGTAACGCAGCTGGCTCAGATCCTCGCTGTCCGGATCGATACCGATCGCCACAGAGATGTCATGCACCTCCTGTGACGCCAGCACCTCATCGGAAGAGACTTCCCAGGTATTCAGGATCTTACCCTTCAGCGGCATGATCGCCTGATATTCACGATCGCGCGCCTGCTTGGCCGACCCGCCCGCGGAGTCCCCTTCGACGAGGAACAGCTCGGTGCGGTTCAGATCCTGCGCGGTACAGTCCGCCAGCTTGCCGGGCAGCGCAGGGCCGCTGGTGAGCTTTTTACGCACCACTTTCTTCGCGGCACGCAGACGGCGCTGGGCGCTGGAAATTGCCATTTCGGCCAGCATCTCTGCGGCCTGCACGTTCTGGTTCAGCCACAGGCTGAAGGCATCTTTTACCACGCCGGAGACAAACGCCGCGCACTGGCGCGAGGAGAGGCGCTCTTTGGTCTGCCCGGCAAACTGCGGATCCTGCATCTTCACGGAGAGGACGTAGGCGCAGCGCTCCCAGATATCTTCCGCCGACAGCTTCACGCCGCGCGGCAGAATATTGCGGTATTCGCAGAACTCACGCATCGCGTCCAGCAGGCCCTGGCGCAGGCCGTTAACGTGCGTTCCGCCCTGCATGGTCGGGATCAGGTTAACGTAGCTTTCGGTCAGCAGCTCGCCGCCTTCCGGCAGCCACAGCAGCGCCCAGTCCACCGCTTCCGTATCACCGGCAAAATTACCGATAAAGGGTTTTTCCGGCAGGGTCGGCAGGCCGTTAACCGCTTCGCCCAGGTAATCGTTCAGGCCGTCCTGGTAGCACCAGCGCTGTTCGCTGTTGTTGACCTCATCCTTGAAGGTGATCTCCACCCCAGGGCAAAGCACCGCTTTCGCTTTCAGAATGTGCGTTAAGCGTGAGACGGAGAAGCGCGGGCTGTCGAAGAAGCTCTCGTCCGGCCAGAAGTGGACGCTGGTGCCGGTATTGCGTTTGCCGCAGGTGCCGATCACCTTCAAATCCTGCACTTTATCGCCATTCTCGAAGGCGATGTTGTAGACCTGGCCGTCGCGCTTAACGGTCACTTCAACCCGTTTTGACAGGGCGTTGACCACGGAGATACCTACCCCGTGCAGACCACCCGAGAACTGGTAATTTTTGTTGGAGAACTTACCGCCCGCGTGCAGGCGGCAGAGGATCAGCTCAACGGCCGGCACACCCTCTTCCGGGTGGATATCGACAGGCATGCCGCGGCCGTCGTCGATCACTTCCAGCGACTGGTCGGCATGCAGGATAACGTCAACGCGTTTGGCATGACCCGCCAGCGCTTCGTCAACACTGTTATCAATAACTTCCTGGCCCAGATGGTTTGGGCGCGTAGTATCGGTGTACATCCCCGGACGGCGGCGAACCGGCTCAAGCCCGGTGAGTACCTCAATGGCATCAGCGTTATAGGTTTGCGTCATGATTTAAACTAGCAATTCGCAGCGATTGTCAGAGGCTGTGCAGACCAAGGAAATCGACAATCTGGGTGAAATGATCCTCAAAGCCCGTGAAGGCATGATTACCGCCCTCTTCTACAGTCTGGCGGCAGGAGGCGTAATACGCCACTGCCTGGCGATAATCCAGCACTTCATCACCCGTCTGTTGCAGCAGCCAGATGAGATCTGGCGCTTCCAGCGGATCAATCTGCATAACTTTGAGGTCGTAAATATGGCGAGACTCTAGCACATATTGCTGTCCGGTGTAGGGGTTCTCGTTGTGGCCGAGATAGCCCACCAGCAGCTCAAAAGGCCGCACCGCCGGGTTTACCACCACAGCAGGGACCATAAAGCACTGGGACAGCCAGGTGGCGTAGTAGCCGCCGAGGGAGGAGCCCACCACGCCAAAGGACTCGCCGCCGTGCGCCATGACGATGGCCTCCAGCATTTCGGCGGCGTCTGCCGGGTACGGCGGCAGTTGCGGGACGATCATCTCAACGTGGGGATGATGCACTTCCAGCCATTGGCGAAACAGCGTCGCTTTTGCCGAGCGCGGGGAGCTGTTGAACCCGTGCAGATAGAGGAGCGCAGACATCAGTATCCTTCTGAAGCGGTATCCGGGCGGAACTCGGTGCCTTGCAGGCGGCAGACTTCGGTCGTCAACGAGCCGTCGGCATGCAGTTCCAGCCAGCGCCAGCCTGGCGCAATGGTATCTAACGTGAAGTTCGCGCAGTGCGGTTTAAACTGCACGCAGGTAGAAGGCGTAGCCAGCAGGCGGCGACCGTTCCAGTCGAGATCCTGCTCCTGGTGAATATGGCCGCAGAGTAAGTGCTTCACCCGGGGGAATTTTTCCAGCACCTGATCCAGCGAGGCAGAGTTGCGCAGGCTGTGCTGATCGAGCCAGCTGCATCCTGCCGGCAGCGGATGATGATGCAGTAAAAGCAGGGTGTGACGCGCCGGCTCGGCCTCAAGTTTCGCTTCGAGCCACTCCAGCTGAAAATCGCTCAGCTCACCGTGCGGTACGCCGAAGACCTGGCTGTCGAGCAGCAGAATTTGCCAGTTGTCACCGGTGTAAACCCTTTTGGCTGGAGAAATGCCTGAATCCTGAAGCGCGCTGTACATCGCAGGTTGAAAATCGTGATTTCCGGGTAGCCAGACGCAGGGCGCGTTAAAGCTCGCGATACCTTCAGCGAAATGCTGATAAGCCGCGGCGGTTTGGTCCTGCGCCAAATCGCCCGTTGCGACTATCAGATCGCATTCGCGCTTCTGGGCATGAATGGCTTCCAGAACAGCCTGATAACTCTCCCAGGTGTTCACACCTAACAGGGTCTCATGCTTATTGGCAAACAGGTGAGTATCGGTAATTTGTAATACCCTGACTGGCGCCCCACCAGCAACAGTCAGGTTCAACAGGCTTTCCAAATGGTGTCCTTAGGTAGGTTTCACGACGCTAACAAACCGGAATCGCCATCGCTCCATGTGCTAAACAGTATCGTAGCCAGTCGGCCAAAAACTGATTAATTTGATGCTTTTCGTCACGTTGATGCAACTTTTTATTTGGGTAATCATATCGCGCTTTGAAGCGGAAGATCTGCTGACTTGAACACACTTCAGCGACCATCGCGTCGTGGTACAGCCGCACCGTCATCGACGGCAGGCTCCAGTAGCTGATGGAAGGCGCCGTTTGTTCAATTTCCACCAGCGTAGTGTAACGGGTTGATTCTGTAATCGTTAACCGATACTGCGCGTTGCTCACCTGATAGCTCACTGTTTCGCCGGGCGCGTCGTTACGCGGCAGCAATCGGCGCAGCTGGGCGAAATTGGTTTCGCACAGGCGCATCATTTCAGGGAAGTCAGGTGTATAACGCTTCATTTTTTCCACTCGTTTCGTAAGTCCTGATAATGCAGCTGGAGCCATTGCAAAGCGATGACAGAAGCCGCGTTGTCGATTTTCCCCTCTTCTACCCATTGATAAGCCTGCTCCCGACTTACCACATGAACACGAATATCTTCGTTTTCATCAACCAGACCGTGAATACCTTGTGCGGTCGTGGCGTCCACTTCGCCTACCAGAACCGATAAACGCTCGCTGGTGCCACCGGGGCTTGCCAGATAATTCGAAATCGGTTTTGTGCGCCCGACAATCAGCCCGGCCTCTTCCATCGCCTCACGACGCGCGACGTCATCCGGCGTCTCGCCCGCTTCAACCATCCCGGCCACCATCTCCAGCAGCCACGGGCTTTCGCTGGTATCCAGCGCGGCAATGCGAATCTGCTCTATCAGTACCACTTCGTCCCGCATTGGGTCAAAGGGTAGCAAGACTGCGGCATGCCCGCGCTCAAAAATTTCGCGCTTCACTTCGCCACTCATTTCGCCGTTAAACAGACGGTGGCGAAAACGGTACAATTCCAGTGAAAAAAATCCGCTGTAGAGCGTTTCTCGTGCAATAATTTCTACATCGTTTTTTGTGAAAGTCACTGGCATCTTTTCTGGTTTATGCATGTTTGCATCCTGTTATAAATGGTGACGTTAACGTGAAATTCAATTTTGCTTAACTGCGGTTTCTAACTCAGTATGGTAAATTGGTGCAAGTTACCGCCGCATGGCACGGAACGCCAACCTTTTGCAGTGGCGAAGTCTGCTAGAATCGGTAGATATTTTTTAATTAGATCAGCGCTAACAAAGAGCTTCACAACAAGGAAAGCAAATGAAGAAATTGCTCCCCATCCTCATCGGCCTGAGCCTGACGGGCTTCAGCGCGTTGAGTCAGGCAGAGGACCTGATGCAGGTTTATAAGCAGGCACGTCTGAGCAACCCGGAACTGCGTAAGTCCGCCGCCGATCGTGATGCTGCATTTGAAAAGATTAATGAAGCACGCAGCCCATTATTACCACAGCTGGGTTTAGGTGCAGATTATAGCTATAACAACGGTTACCGTGATGCTAACGGCGTCGATTCTAACGTAACCAGCGGTTCACTCCAGTTAACCCAGACGCTGTTTGATATGTCCAGATGGCGTAACCTGAGCCTGCAGGAAAAATCGGCCGGTATTCAGGATGTCACTTATCAGACCGACCAGCAAACGCTGATCCTCAATACCGCAACCGCCTACTTCAAAGTACTGAGCTCAATCGACACGCTCTCCTATATTGAAGCGCAGAAACAAGCCATCTACCGCCAGTTAGATCAGACCACCCAGCGTTTCAACGTGGGACTGGTAGCGATCACCGACGTGCAGAACGCCCGTTCACAGTACGATAGCGTACTGGCGAACGAAGTGACGGCGCGTAACGATCTGGATAACGCCGTAGAACAGCTGCGTCAGGTCACCGGCAACTACTATCCACAGCTGGCCTCGCTGAACGTTGATCGCTTCAAAGCCGAAAAGCCGCAGGCGGTGAATGCCCTGCTGAAAGAAGCTGAAAACCGTAACCTCAGCCTGCTGCAGGCGCGATTGAGCCAGGATCTGGCCCGCGAGCAGATCCGCCTGGCACAGGATGGTCATCTGCCAACCCTGAGCCTGAGCGCGTCTACCAGCGTGTCTAATACCAGCTACAGCGGTTCCAGAACCAGCGGTGCCCAGTACAACGACAGCGATGTCGGCCAGAATAAAATCGGCCTGAACTTCTCCCTGCCAATCTATCAGGGCGGCCAGGTTAATTCTCAGGTCAAACAGGCGCAGTACAACTTTGTGGGTGCCAGCGAGCAGCTTGAAAGCGCGCACCGCAGCGTGGTGCAGACCGTGCGTTCCTCCTTCAACAACGTGAACGCCTCTGTCAGCAGCATCAACGCCTACAAACAGGCCGTGGTTTCTGCCCAGAGCTCACTGGATGCTTCTGAAGCTGGCTACGCGGTAGGTACCCGTACCATCGTTGACGTGCTGGATGCGACCACCACGCTGTACAACGCCAAACAACAACTCTCCAACGCCCGTTACAACTACCTGATTAACCAGCTGAACATCAAGCAAGCGCTGGGTACGTTGAACGAGCAGGATCTTCTGGCACTGAACGGCTCTTTGGGTAAACCCATCTCCACTACCCCAGAAGTCGTGGCTCCGGAAAATCCACAGCAGGTTGCCTCTGCTGATGGCTTAACCGCAGCCGCTGCAAGCACCAACGCTAACTGATGCTTATACCCGGCCGGAGCTCTCCAGGCCGGGTAGTATCGCGCTGTCCGACAAAAAAACGTAAGCCAACGTAAAGATCCCCCAGATTCGCCCCCATCGCTTCAATTTCCACCACTCATCCTCTATTCTGAGCCTTATTTTCTGTGTTTTACCACTGGGTCCTGGAAGACAATCATGAAACGGACAAAATCCATTAATCACGCGACGTTCCGCAAAAGCTGGAGCGCTCGTCACCTCACTCCTGTCGCCCTGGCGCTGGGCGCTGTGTTTATGCTGGCAGGCTGTGAGAAAACCGACGAAACGGTATCCCTCTATCAGAATGCCGATGACTGTGCTGCAGCCACCGGTAAAAGCGCGGAGTGTACCGCTTCATACAACAACGCCCTGAAGGAAGCGGAACGTACCGCGCCGAAATACGCCAGCCGTGAAGACTGCGTGGCGGAATTTGGCGAAGGTCAATGCCAGCAGGCACCTGCTCCGGCTCAGGCGGGCACGGCACCTGAAAACCAGGCCCAGGCACAATCCAGCGGTAGCTTCTGGATGCCATTAATGGCCGGTTACATGATGGGTCGTCTGATGAGCGGCGGCGCAGGCTACCAGCAGCAGCCGTTGTTCAGTTCGAAAAACCCGGCCAGCCCGGCATACGGCCAGTACACCGATGCCAGCGGTAAAGGTTACGGCGCAGCCCAGCCAGGCCGCACCATGACCGTTCCGAAAACCGCCATGGCGCCAAAACCGGCTACCACCAGCACCGTCACCCGCGGCGGCTTTGGTGAGTCTGTTGCTAAACAGAGCACCATGCAGCGCAGCGCGGCCGGCACTTCAACACGCTCCATGGGCGGCTGATAATGGAACGAGTCAGTATTGTTGAGCGCCCGGACTGGCGCGAAAAAGCCACCGAATACGGTTTCAACTTCCACACCATGTACGGCGAGCCGTACTGGTGTGAAGATGCCTACTACAAGCTGACCCTCGCCCAGGTTGAAAAACTGGAGGAGGTCACGGCAGAGCTGCACCAGATGTGCCTGAAGGTGGTGGAGAAGGTGATTGCCAGCGATGAGCTGCTGACCAAATTCCGCATTCCGAAACACACCTGGGGCTTTGTGCGTCAGTCGTGGAAAACCAACCAGCCGTCGCTCTATTCCCGCCTCGATCTGGCGTGGGATGGTACCGGCGAGCCGAAGCTGCTTGAGAACAACGCCGATACGCCGACCTCCCTGTATGAGGCGGCCTTCTTCCAGTGGATCTGGCTGGAAGATCAGCAGAACGCAGGCAACCTGCCGGAGGGCAGCGACCAGTTCAACAGCCTGCAGGAGAAGCTGATTGAGCGCTTCGCTGAACTGCGCGAGCAGCACGGCTTCAATCTGCTGCACTTTGCCTGCTGTCGTGACACGGTTGAAGATCGCGGTACGGTACAGTACCTGCAGGACTGCGCCGCCGAGGCAGACGTTGCCAGCGAATTCCTCTACATGGAAGATATCGGGCTCGGTGAAAAAGGCCAGTTTACCGACCTGCAGGATCAGGTGATCAGCAACCTCTTCAAGCTCTACCCGTGGGAATACATGCTGCGCGAAATGTTCTCGACCAAGCTGGAAGACGCTGGCGTGCGCTGGCTGGAGCCGGCCTGGAAGAGCATCATCTCCAACAAAGCCCTGCTGCCAATGCTGTGGGAGATGTTCCCGGATCATCCGAATCTGCTGCCTGCCTACTTCGCGGAAGATGACTATCCGCAGATGGATAAGTATGTCAAAAAGCCGATTTTCTCCCGCGAAGGGGCTAACGTATCGATTATCGAAAACGGTAACACCGTGGAAGCGGTAGAAGGTCCGTATGGCGAAGAAGGGATGATCGTCCAGCAGTTCTGTCAGCTACCTAAGTATGGCGACAGTTACATGCTGATCGGCAGCTGGCTGATCAACGACCAGCCCGCCGGGATTGGCATTCGCGAAGATCGCGCGCTGATCACCCAGGATCTGTCGCGCTTCTATCCGCATATTTTTATTGAGTAGTTGATTTGCCGGGTGGCGCTGCGCTTACCCGGCCTACAAAACCATGCGAACCCGTAGGCCGGGTAAGGCGAAGCCGCCACCCGGCATTTATTGATTACCCCACCTGCACCGACAACATACTCAAACTGCCCATCTCGATGCCGTCCACCGGAGTCGTAATCGGTTCCTGACCATCCCACGCGCCTAAGATATAGAGCAGCGGCAGGAAATGTTCCGCCGTCGGGTTGGAGAGTGAACCGCCGTCGTGCGCGAGATAGTTCACCAGCGGATGTTCCTCTGCTGGCCCCTGCCAGGTCAGGTTTTCTTTTACGTAATCGTTGAACGATGTCGCCCACGGATATGGCGTGTTTTCACCATGCCAGCGGGCGGTGCGCAGGTTATGCACCACGTTGCCACTGGCCACCAGCATGATGCCCTCGTCACGCAGCGCCGCAAGCTTCTTGCCTGTCTCCAGGTGCCAGGCCGCGGGTTTGGTGCTGTCGATACTCAGCTGCACCATCGGGATATCGGCATCGGGATACATTTTTATCAGCACGCCCCAGGAGCCATGGTCAAAACCCCACGCCTCTTTATCCAGAGCGACCGGGACAGGTGCCAGCAGCTCCACCAGCTGCTGCGCCAGGGCCGGCGAACCCGGTGCCGGGTAGTGCGTGTCGTACAGCGCCTGCGGAAAACCACCAAAATCATGAATCGTTTTCGGTGCTTCCATCGCGGTGACGCCGGTACCATGGGTAAACCAGTGTGCAGAAATCACCACGATAGCTTTCGGACGCGGCAACGTCTCTCCCAGATGACGCCAGGTGCGGGTATAGACGTTATCCTCCAGCACGTTCATGGGGCTACCGTGGCCTAAAAACAGCGCTGGCATACGAGAAGATGTCATGATGATATCCTTACACAAGATGTCGATTTGATAGCTTTACCTTACCTGTTATCAGGATAAGATGAACTCAGATAACCATGATGAAGATCATCAGGAAATTTGAATGTAAGAGATCTGTAAAGGCGCCTGGACCCGCTCGCTTTACGCGCGTTTAGCCTTTAATATGAATGAGAATCATTATCATAAGGAGAGGTGAATGTCAGTTCCCCTGATTCTGACTATTCTTGCAGGCGCCGCCACTTTTATCGGTGCCATGCTCGGCGTGCTGGGCCAGAAGCCCTCAAACCGCGTGCTGGCATTTTCCCTCGGCTTCGCCGCCGGGATTATGCTGCTTATCTCCCTGATGGAGATGCTACCCGCCGCCCTTGGCACCGAAGGTATGTCGCCGGTGCTTGGCTACGGGATGTTTGTCTTTGGCCTGCTGGGCTATTTTGCGCTGGACAGAATGTTACCCCATGCGCACCCGCAGGATCTGATGCAAAAAGGAACTCAGCCGCTGCCGCGCAATCTGCGTCGTACCGCGCTGCTGCTGACCCTGGGTATCAGCCTGCATAATTTCCCGGAAGGCGTTGCCACTTACGTGACCGCCAGCAACAATCTGGAGTTAGGCTTTGGCATTGCCCTGGCGGTGGCGTTGCACAATATCCCTGAAGGGCTGGCGGTTGCCGGACCGGTCTATGCGGCCACCGGGTCAAAGCGTAAAGCGGTGTTCTGGGCAGGTATTTCCGGGATGGCGGAGATCGCAGGCGGCGTGCTGGCCTGGCTTATTCTCGGCAGCCTGATCTCGCCGATTGTGATGGCAGCCATTATGGCGGCAGTGGCGGGCATTATGGTGGCGCTGTCGGTAGATGAGCTGATGCCGCTCGCCAAAGAGATCGACCCGAATAATAACCCCAGCTACGGCGTGCTGTGCGGGATGTCGGTGATGGGACTCAGTCTGGTGCTGCTCCAGACGGCAGGAATAGGATAAAAAAACGCCGGGTTAACCCGGCGTTTTTTATGCTGCGTTATCAGCTGGCTTTGCGCTCGTTCGCCTGGCGATACGCCACCAGATCTTCGATAGTCACAACAGCCATGTTGTGTTTAACCGCAAAGTCGATGCACTCCGGCGCACGAGCCATAGAGCCATCATCATTGGTCAGTTCACACAGGACACCGGCGGGTTTGAAGCCTGCCAGCGTCACCAGATCGATAGTCGCTTCGGTGTGACCGCCGCGAGTCAGGACGCCGCCCGGCTGCGCGCGCAGCGGGAAGACATGGCCTGGGCGATTCAGGTCAGAAGGTTTTGCCCCATCGGCAATGGCGGCACGCACGGTGGTGACGCGGTCAGCGGCAGAGACGCCGGTGGTCACGCCGCTGGCGGCTTCGATGGTAACGGTAAAACCGGTACCGTAAGCGCTGGTGTTGTTCTCTACCATCATAGGCAGATCCAGCTGTTTACGGCGATCTTCGGTGATACACAGGCAAACAATACCGCTGCCGTGACGGATGGTCAGCGCCATCTGTTCAACGGTCATGGTTTCGGCGGCGAAAATCATATCGCCTTCGTTTTCACGATCTTCATCGTCAAGCACCATCACGCCGCGGCCTTCGCGAAGCGCAGCAAGCGCATGCTCAACACGGTCAGTAGAGGTACCGAAAGAGGAAAGGAGCGTCTGATTCATGGTAAAAAAACCTCATTAAAATTATGGTTACCAGAATCAGGGCAGTCTTAGGAGCGCCGTAGTACGGCAAAAAATAACGTGAGCGGGCCTCGCCCGGCTGGTTCGTTACTCTCTCCCATCCGGACTTTAACCGTCGGCCCCGGAATTACACCGGATCTGCTGACCTTTGAGTTTGCACCCAAAGCGCTCGCGGGCTTTCAACATGGTGTTGATTTACCGCCGGTGGGGAATTTCGCCCCGCCCTGAGAATAAGCGGGATAACTATAACGCTAATGATTATGTTCGGCAACGCATAAGCTTCACACAATTCTGGTTTAAGGATCCCCGTAACGCGCTACAATGGTTCTAAACACCTTTTCTTCAAGGGAACTATGATGATCGACCCAAAAAAAATTGAACAACTTGCCCGCCAGGTCCATGAATCCATGCCAAAAGGCGTGCGTGAGTTTGGTGATGATGTTGAGAAAAAGATCCGCCAGGTGCTGCAGGCGCAGTTGATGCGTCTGGATCTGGTCAGCCGTGAAGAATTTGACGTGCAGACGCAGGTGCTGTTGCGCACCCGCGAGAAGATTGCCCTGCTGGAGCAGCGCCTGACCGAGCTGGAAAACCGTAATGTTGTTGATGAAGTAAAACCGGCCCCGGCGATCCCACCGGTGGACGATCAGGCTTAAGCCTGTAACGCCCGGTGGCGCTTCGCTTACCGGGCCTACAAGCTTATGTTGGGGTGCGGGCATCAGCCCGCACGATCTGTAACGGCTACTTGCTGTCTTTCTGGATCTTCTTGATGATGTTGGTGGTTGAACACCCGTCCTCAAAGTTGAGCACCATCACTTCCCCGCCGTTAGCCCACACCTCTTCGCTACCCGCGATCTGTTCAGGCTTGTAGTCACCGCCCTTAACCAGCAGATCCGGCAGGATCCCGGCAATCAGACGCTGTGGGGTGTCTTCTTCGAACGAGACGACCCAGTCCACCGCTTCCAGCGCGCCCAGCACGATCATCCGCTGCTCAAGCGGGTTCACCGGACGGGTTTCGCCCTTCAGACGTTTGGTAGACGCATCGCTGTTCACCGCCACAATCAGGCGATCGCCCAGCTTGCGCGCGTTCGCCAGATAAGAGACGTGACCCGCGTGCAGAATGTCGAACACGCCGTTGGTCATCACCACTTTTTCACCACGCTTACGCGCGGCGGCAACGGCCACTTTCAGCTCGTCTTCGCTCATCACGCCAAAACCGGTATCGGCACGACCGCGCACCGCGTTTTCCAGCTCGATTGGCGAAACGGTAGAGGTACCCAATTTGCCCACCACAACGCCTGCAGCGGCGTTAGCAAAATAGCAGGCCTCTTCCAGGGTGTTGCCCGCCGCCAGGGTGGCCGCCAGCACGCCAATCACCGTATCGCCCGCACCGGTGACGTCATACACTTCCTGCGCCTGGGTTGGCATATGCAGCGGCGCTTTGCCCGGCTGCAGCAAGGTCATCCCCTGCTCGGAACGGGTCACCAGCAGGGCGGAGAAGTCAAAATCGGCGATGATCTTCATGCCGCGCTCGACAATCTCATCTTCGCTTTTGCATTTACCCGCCACCGCTTCAAATTCAGAGAGGTTAGGCGTCAGGAGCGTCGCCCCGCGATAGCGCTCGAAGTCGGTGCCTTTCGGGTCGATCAGCACCGGCACACCGGCAGCACGCGCCAGTTTGATCATCTGCTGAACGCTGGCCAGCGCCCCTTTCGCGTAGTCGGAGAGCACCAGCGCGCCGATGTTGCCCAGCGCCTGGTTGATGCGCTCGTGCAGCGGCTCAGGATCCACGCCTTCAAAGCCCTCTTCAAAATCGAGGCGGATCAGCTGCTGGTTGCGCGACAGCACGCGCAGCTTGGTGATGGTCGGGTGCGTCGGAACAGAAACGAAATCACATTTGACGTTCACATCCGCCAGCGTCTTGCTCAGCGCCCGTGCGGCGTCGTCGATGCCGGTTAAGCCCACCAGACGGGAATGCGCACCGAGAGACGCAATGTTCATCGCCACGTTTGCCGCGCCGCCGGGACGCTCTTCAATGGTATCCACCTTCACCACCGGGACCGGGGCTTCCGGGGAAATGCGGCTGGTTGGCCCATACCAGTAGCGATCCAGCATGACATCGCCAACAACCATAACTCCAGCACGTTCAAACTCTGGCAGTGTTACTTTCATTCCTGACTCCAGAAAGATTCACAATTTGCGCGCGATAATATCACACTTGTTTTGTTACGCACGGTTCCACCAGCCACTTCTGCCAGCAGGCGCGCACCAGCTCTCGCTCGGCGTTAAAGCAGTCGAGCGGCAGATGACCGGGCTGCTCCTGCAGCGCCAGATGGTGCAGCTCATCGCGCAGCGTGGTGTAAGCCCGGGTCAGCGCCAGCGCCTCGTGCTCGTCCATAATGTCGTTCTGCGCCAGCAGTTCCAGAATGCGCACGTTATCCGACCAGCGGGTCAGCTTCGGTTTGGCGTGGGCGTCGCGCAGCACCAGATACTGGGTAATAAACTCAATATCGGTGATACCGCCCTCATCGGCTTTAATATCAAAGCGATCCTTGTGTTTGTTCCCCAGGTGGGCGCGCATTTTCTCGCGCATCTCGCGCACCTCGGTTTGCAGCGTCTGGCCCTCTCGCGTGGCGGTGAGCACGTCACGACGAATGGCATCGAACTGCGCTTTCAGCTGCGGATCGCCGTATACCACCCGGGCGCGCACCAGGGCCTGATGTTCCCACGTCCAGGCCTCGTTCTTCTGATACTCGGCGAACGACTCGGTGGACGTCACCAGCATGCCCGCCGCCCCGGACGGACGCAGGCGGGCATCCACTTCATACAGAATGCCCGACGAGGTGCGGGTGCTGAACAGGTGCATGATGCGCTGGGCCAGGCGCAGGTAGAACTGACGCCCGTCGATGTCACGCTCGCCGTCGGTCATGACATCCACCGGGCAGTCGTGCAGGAAAATCAGGTCCAGATCGGAGCTGTAGCCCAGCTCCCAGCCGCCCAGCTTGCCGTATCCCACCACCGCAAAGCCGCGCCCTTCCCGATCGGCAAGGTGTTTCGGCTGGCCGTAACGCGCCACCATCTGCACCCACGCCTGATGGACCACGGCATCGATAATGGCTTCCGCCAGCCAGGTTAAGTGATCGCTCACTTTCATTACCGGCAGCGTTCCGGCGATATCGGCAGCGGCCACGCGCAGCAGCTGCGCCTGCTTAAACTGGCGCAGCGCCTCCAGCTGTTGCTCTTCGTCCTCTTCCGGCACGCGCAGCAGATACTGGCGCAGCTCGTCCCGGTAGGCGTCGGTCGCCGTCGGCTGATAGAGGGTGTTGGGATCGAGCAGCTCGTCCAGCAGCAGCGGATAGCGCGCCAGCTTGGTCGCCACCATCGGCGAGGCGGCACAGAGCGAAATCAGGTGCTTAAGCGCACCAGGGAACTCGCTCAACAGCTCCAGATAGGTGGTTCGGGTGATGATCCCGCTGAGCAGCGGGGTCAGGCGCGACAGCGGCACCGGGGCATCGGCGCGGGAGCAGACGTCGCTGAGCAGGTGCGGCATCAGGTGGTCGAGCACCTGCCGCCCGCGCGGGCCAATGGCGCGCTTGTTCAGCTCAAGGCGGAAGTCGGCAATCAGCGCCACCACCCGATGACGGTCGTCGTCACTTAAATGCGCCAGCACCGGGGTGGTGTCATCTTCCTGCAGCGCATCCTGCCACAGCTCGCGCCAGTGCTCGGACAGCTCATCATCCTGCGATTCGCTTTCATCGTCGCCGATCAGGTCGTTAAAAATACGTCGTACCGCTGCCATATGCGCATCCAGCGCGTCGGTCAGCGCCTGCCAGTCGTCCACGCGCATGCCCCAGGCGAGGCGGGCGCGATTGAGTTCATCCCCCGGCAGGGTCTGGGTTTGTTCGTCGTTAATGCTCTGCAGCAGGTTCTCCAGCCGACGCAAAAAGAGGTAGGCGTCACGCAGGATTTGCGCGTCGCCTTCCGCCAGCAGGTTAAGCTGCGCGATAGCCTCAAGCGTCGGCAGCAGCGAGCGGGACTGCAGCGACGGCTCGCGTCCGCCGCGGATCAGCTGGAATACCTGGACAATAAACTCGATCTCGCGGATGCCGCCCGCCCCCAGCTTGATATTGTCTTTCAGGCCGCGACGCCGTACTTCCCGGGCGATCATCCCTTTCATGTTGCGCAGCGACTGAATAACGCTGAAGTCAATGTAGCGACGGAACACGAACGGGCGCAGCATGGCGCGCAGCTCAGAGGCATAGGCGCCGTCGTTATCGCCCATGATCCGCGCCTTAACCATCGCGTAGCGCTCCCAGTCGCGCCCCTGCTCCTGGTAATAGTCTTCCAGCGCGGCAAAGCTCAGCACCAATGGGCCGCTGTCGCCGAACGGACGCAGGCGCATATCCACGCGATAGACAAAGCCGTCCTGGGTGGGTTGATCCAGAGCCTTAATCAGCCGCTGGCCCAGACGGGTAAAGAACTGGGCGTTATCCAGCTCACGGCGTCCGCCGCGGGTGGTGCCCTTCTCCGGCCAGGCGAAGATCAGGTCGATGTCCGACGAGAAATTGAGCTCGCCGCCGCCCAGCTTGCCCATCCCTAAAATCAGCAGCGGCTGCGGGGTGCCTTCATCGCTGCACGGCGTGCCCCACTCAAGGCAGCAAGCGTTGTACAGCCAGTCGCGCGCGGCGACGATCAGGGTTTCCGCCAGGTGACTTAACTGCTGCAACGTGCTCTCTTCACTCACCAGCATCAGCGCCTGCGCCCAGGCGATGCGCACCATCACCCGACGGCGGAAGTGGCGCAGCACGCGCATCAGCGCGGCTTCATCGCTGACCTCCGCCAGCGCGTCGCCTAACCACCGGGCGTAGTGCTGCCACTCATCCGCCTGGGGCGGCGCGGCCTCAAGTTCAGTCAGCCAGTCAGGATGGGCGGTGACACTCTCCTGGACAAAGTCGCTGAACGCCAGCATCTGCCGGGCCTGCTCGCTTAATGACGAGGCGGGTAGTGCTTCCGGCAGACGCTCACATACCGTCTGCCACTGCTGCTGTAAGGGTGAAGAAAGCGGCATCATGGGGGTTCCTTGCCTGCGTTAACGTTTTCCGCTGTGCAGCCAGAATGGCTCCTGCGAAATGGCTTCGTTACGGAAATGCTCAATTTCAATGTGCTGGCGGGTCTTGATGGCATACAGCAGCCCCTGCCAGTTTTCCAGCCAGGCGCGGGCCACCGGGCCGTCGTACGCCCCTGACAGAAGCAGCATGCTGTCGACGTTACGCGCCAGACGAATCAGCTGATCGCCATACTGGTCGCCCAGCGGATGGGCGAAAATGGTTTTCAGTTCCGCCGCGTGGCGGGAGAGCTGGATATCGGCGAAACGCTTGAAGTTATCGGCAATTTTGGCCTGCGCTTTTGCATCCAGGAAGGTACGCCAGCCGCGGGTCACCAGAAACTCGGTCAGCGCCAGTTTCGCGGTAGCGGTTTGCGGGCTGTAGACCGCCGTCTCGGCAGAGACATCCGACGCCATCAGGGTTTCGGTCTGGGTCAGCAGATCGCGTAAGTGAGCGCTCGCTTTACGTGGCACAATGCCGCCGAACAGCGTCAGGCTGTGACGCACCAGCGCCATCGCCGCCAGCACCTCGGCTTTCGCCCCTTTCACGCCGCGGACCCACAGCTCTTCGTGGTACTGCCACTGGCTCAGCGCCAGCTCCAGCGAGGCTTCAAACCCCTGCTCGATGGACGATTTAGGCGCGACACGCATAATCTCAAGCGGTTTCAGGGTGCGCGGCGCATTGCCCTGGGCCAGATGATAGCCACGGGCCGCCTTGCTCAGGCTCCCCTGACGCAGACCGCTCTGGGTCACCAGCTTGCGCGCCAGCTTCAGCACGTCATCGGCGTGGCCTTCCAGCAGCTCAAGCTCCAGCTCGCAGATGGGTTCCTGGAACTCACCCGCTTTCACCTCGCCCCGGTCGAGGGCGATTTCGATGCGGCTTTTCCCTTCGTTCACCAGCCACTTTTCGCGCCAGAAATCGGTGCTGAATAGCGGGCTGGCGCTCTCCTGCAGCCCTACAGGCAACTGGCCTTCCGGCCACACTTCCGCCGGGAAACGGGCCAGATCCAGCGCAGGCTGGTCGATTTCAATATTGTATTCCGGGCGCTGATGCAGGCCGCCGACCACGCGACCGGCGATTTTCATGGTCATCTCGTAGCGACCATCAACACCGCGAATGCGCAGCCCCATATCATGGCGACGCAGCCACAGGTCCTGGGTTTCGTAATAGATGTTGAGCAGTTGCACCGGCTCGTGATGTTCACCTGTCAGCTGGTGCAGATGGTTTTTCAGCGCGTCAACGCTGTCATTTTCAACGATAAACTTTAATTCGATTTCCTGAGCCATGGCCTTGTTCTTTTGATTGCAGCACTGCGGGGTAAATTTAGGCGAACTTACTCGCCAGTTTTTTGTCAGTAAATAGTATTTTGCGCCAGATTGCCACGCAATGAGCAATTTGACGGCCGTAGAGTTTGCGAAAGTGGCAAACAGTACACGGAGGATTCCGAATGCTGACGAATCCTTTGCGTGGAGAAGCCGTTACCACTACTATCGTTCCACTTTTTATGAAAATAACGACTGCCTGATGCTTAAATTACGCCTAATCGGACTGACATTACTTGCCTTTAGCGCCGCGACAGCGGTTCATGCTGAAGAGAAACGCTACGTTTCTGACGAACTGAATACCTGGGTACGCAGTGGACCGGGTGACAATTATCGCCTCGTGGGTACGATTAATGCCGGCGAGGAAGTGGTGCTGTTACAGAGCAACGCCGACTCCAGCTATGGCCAGGTGCGCGACAGCAGCGGCCGTACCGCGTGGATCCCGTTGAAAGAGCTTAGCACCAGCCCAAGCCTGCGCACCCGCGTGCCGGATCTGGAAAACCAGGTCAAAACCCTGACCGACAAACTCACCAACATCGACGCCACCTGGAATCAGCGCACGGCTGAAATGCAGCAGAAAGTGGCCCAGAGCGACGGGGTGATCAACGGTCTCAAAGACGAAAACCAGAAGCTGAAAAACGAGCTCATCGTCGCCCAGAAAAAGGTGAGCGCAGCCAACCTGCAGCTGGATGACAAACAGCGCACCATCATCATGCAGTGGTTTATGTATGGCGGCGGCGTGCTGGGTATGGGTCTGCTGCTGGGTCTGGTGCTGCCGCATCTGGTGCCGAGCCGTAAGCGTAAAGACCGCTGGATGAACTAAATCGCTATCTCTGCCACACTTACGTATTATTTTGCCAAATTTTGATACGGGAGAGTGTGGCGTGAAGATTTATCTGGTCGGTGGTGCGGTTCGTGATGCGTTGTTAGGTCTGCCGGTCAAAGATAAAGACTGGGTGGTGGTGGGAGCCACCCCTCAGGAGATGCTCGATGCGGGCTACCAGCAGGTAGGCCGCGATTTTCCTGTCTTTCTGCACCCCCAAAGCCGCCAGGAGTATGCTCTGGCGCGTACCGAGCGCAAATCCGGCGTCGGCTACACCGGTTTCACCTGCCATGCCGACCCGGACGTCACCCTCGAAGACGATTTACAGCGCCGCGACCTGACCATCAACGCCCTCGCGCAGGATGAAGACGGCCATATTATTGATGCCTACGGCGGTCAGACGGATCTGCAAAACCGCATTCTGCGCCATGTTTCCCCCGCTTTTTCCGAAGATCCGCTCCGCGTACTGCGCGTGGCGCGTTTTGCTGCCCGCTATGCCCATCTGAGCTTCCGCATCGCCGATGAAACCCTGGCGCTGATGACCGCGATGACCGAAGCAGGCGAGCTGGAACACCTTACCCCCGAACGCGTGTGGAAAGAGACCGAGAATGCGCTGACCACGCGCAATCCGCAGGTTTTCTTTCAGGTGCTGCGCGACTGCGGGGCGCTGAAGGTGCTGTTCCCGGAACTGGACGCGCTGTTTGGCGTACCGGCCCCGGCGAAGTGGCACCCCGAGATCGATACCGGTATCCATACCCTGATGACCCTGAGCATGGCGGCGATGCTCAGCCCGGAGGTGGATGTCCGCTTTGCCACCCTCTGCCACGACCTCGGCAAGGGATTAACCCCGCCGGAGTTATGGCCGCGCCACCACGGACACGGCCCGGCGGGCGTGCGTCTGGTGGAAAAGGTCTGCCAGCGGATGCGGGTGCCTAATGAGATCCGCGATCTGGCGAAGCTGGTCGCCGAGTTCCATGACCTGATCCACACCTTCCCGATCCTCAAACCGGCCACCATCGTTAAGCTGTTCGACAGCATTGACGCCTGGCGCAAGCCGCAGCGCGTGGAGCAGATCGCCTTAACCAGCGAAGCCGACGTGCGCGGGCGCACCGGGTTTGAAGCCTGCGATTATCCGCAGGGGCGGTTGCTGCGCGAAGCCTGGATCGTTGCGAAAGCCGTGCCGACGAAAGCGGTGGTCGAGGCCGGATTTAAAGGCCCGGAGATTCGGGAAGAGTTAACCAAACGGCGGATTAAGGCGGTAGCGGACTGGAAGGAAAAGCGTTGCCCCCAGCCTGAAGGCTGAGGGCGGGCAATCAGAAGAAGACCACGTAAACCGCGGCCGCCACGATAAAGCGATAGATGGCGAACGGGATAAACGAGATGCGCTTGATCAGCTGCAGGAAGGTTTTGATGGCGATCAGCGCCACAATAAAGGCGGTGATAAAGCCCACCGCAAACATCGGGATGTCGCCGGCGGTCAGGAAGTGGTAGCTCTTGTAGAGGTCGAGCGCGGTGGCGCCCATCATCATCGGCACCGCCAGCAGGAAGGAGAACTCAGAGGCCGCATAGCGGCTCACGCCCATCAGCATCCCGCCTGAAATCGTCGCCCCGGAGCGGGAGAAGCCCGGCCACAGCGCCAGACACTGGAAGCAGCCAATCATAAACGCCTGACGGTAGGTCATATCATCCAGACCCGGTGCGCGCGGCTCTTTCGGCTTCAGCAGCTCGGCGGCAATCAGCAGAACACCGCCGACCACCAGGGCATACATCACGTTAATCGGGTTAAACAGCGACTTGATGGTGTCGTGGAGCACCAGCCCCAGCACCACCGCCGGGATCATGCCGAGCAGAATGTGCAGCAGCGTCAGACGCCCTTTGCCGGAACCTTCATGCGGCGGATGACCAAAATGAATGCCAATCAGGCCGAACAGGCGACGCCAGAACATCACCACCACCGCCAGAATGGATCCTAACTGGATCACCACTTCAAAGGTTTTCGCCGTTTCGCCCTCGAACCCCAGCAGGTGACCGACAATGATCATGTGACCTGTACTGGAAACCGGCAAAAACTCTGTCAATCCTTCGACCACACCCAGTATTGCTGCCACCAGCAGGGAGTGCATATCGCTCATCAATAAACCCCTAAAAAGACAGAAAAAACGGGTTACCGCGAGGGTAACCGTAAAAGGAACAGCTGTAAGACTGATTTAACAGGAATTGGTTTAACGTTTATACCGTTTAATATTTCCTTTCAGATTTTGGCTACGCTCAATAATGACGCCGACGTTGGCGGCCCGCGCCACTGCGCCAGGCTTGCTGAGTTTGATGCGCACCCATGGGGAATTGAAGCGGCTCAGCAGCAGCTCCGCCACCTCTTCCGCCACGCGCTCCACCAGCGCAAAACGCTGGCCTTCTACGTGGCTGATGACCGCTTCACTCACGTCGGCATAGCTCAGACAGTCGTTCACATCATCGCTTTTTGCCGCGGCGACGTTATCCCAGCCCATTTCGATATCGAACACCAGTTTCTGTTCGATGGTCTGTTCCCAGTCATACACCCCGATAGTGGTGATTACCGAAAGTTGCTCTATAAATACTATATCCATCACGACCTGCCTGGTTTTTGGCTAAACCGGATACCACTCCCGGCGAATTATGCGTATTATCCACAGATGCTAAGTACAAAACGACATTTTCAAAACGGAACAGCGTTATGAGTGCAATCGCGCCTGGAATGATCCTCCTCGCCTACCTTTGCGGCTCAATTTCCAGCGCCATTCTGGTCTGCCGTATTGCCGGGTTACCCGACCCACGCGTAAGCGGTTCCGGGAATCCGGGGGCGACCAATGTACTACGAATTGGCGGCAAAGGAGCAGCCGTAGCGGTTTTGATTTTTGACGTTCTGAAAGGAATGCTTCCCGTCTGGGGCGCGTATGCGCTGGGCGTCACGCCGTTCTGGCTGGGGCTGATTGCGATTGCCGCCTGTCTGGGCCACATCTGGCCGGTATTCTTTGGTTTTAAAGGCGGAAAAGGCGTCGCCACTGCCTTCGGTGCCATTGCACCTATCGGCTGGGATCTGACCGGCGTGATGGCCGGCACCTGGCTGCTCAGCGTGTTGCTTAGCGGTTACTCTTCTCTTGGCGCCATCGTCAGCGCGCTGATTGCCCCGTTTTATGTCTGGTGGTTTAAGCCGCAGTTTACCTTTCCGGTGTCGATGCTCTCTTGTCTGATCCTGTTGCGTCATCATGACAATATTCAGCGGTTGTGGCGTCGCCAGGAGACGAAGATCTGGAGCAAGTTGAAGCGGAAGAAGAAAGAGCCGCAGTAGGGTTTTAGCGGCAACGGTGTTGAGCGACGGAGAAGCCGGGTGGCGGCTGCGCCTTACCCGGCCTACAAAATCCACAACATGCACTATCCGTAGGCCCGGCAAGCGCAGCGCCGCCGGGCATTGCGGCACCCCATCCATAAGCGACTCATATGACAGCCTTCATTTCCGCCAGGGCATACTAAAAAAACCCGACGGCGAGCAGATGGATGAAGCATGTCAGCAACTCAGGCGCATGAAAAAACAGCGAAAGGCTGGCAGGCATCCCTTGCGCTGCACTTTTCCCACACGCCTGAAAAAACCCTCCTTCACTCTGCCCGCCACGTCGGGCCGCTCACCGTGCAACGCCCGTTCTATCCCGAAGGCGAAACCTGCCATCTCTATCTGCTGCATCCCCCTGGCGGGATTGTCGGCGGGGACGAACTGGCGATCGGGATCCACCTTGAGGCCAGAAGCCATGCCCTGATCACCATGCCCGGCGCCAGCAAGTTCTATCGCAGCACGGGCGCGCTGGCGCGGCTGGATCAGCACTTCACCCTGGACGAGCAGGCAACCCTCGAGTGGCTGCCGCAGGACACGATTTTCTTCCCCGGCTGCAACGCCGCCCTGCGCTCGGTGTTTCATCTCCAGCGCAGCAGCACGCTGCTGGCCTGGGAACTGTTTTGCCTGGGCCGCCCGGTGATCAACGAAGCCTTTAGCCACGGTCGTATTGAGAGCCGCCTCGAAGTCTGGCTTGAGGGCGAGCCGCTGTTAATCGAACGCCAGCATCTGGCCGACGGCGATCTGACGCCGGTGGCGGAACATCCGTGGATCGGCACGCTGCTGTTTTATCCCGCCAGCGACGCGCAGCTGGAAGATGTCCGCGCGCTGCTGGCCCCGCTGCAACAGGTTGCCGGAGCCACCCTCACCGACGGCCTGCTGTCGGTGCGCTTTCTTGCCCATGACAACCTGATTTGCCAGCAGGCGATGCGTGAGATCTGGCAGCACCTGCGTCCGCAACTTACCGCCAGAGCTCCCTGCTCGCCCCGCATCTGGCACACCTGAGAGAAGCACGATGGAACTGACCCCCAGAGAAAAAGACAAGCTGTTGCTGTTTACCGCCGCGCTGGTGGCGGAGCGTCGCCTCGCCCGCGGCGTGAAGCTCAATTACCCGGAATCGGTGGCCCTGATCAGCGCCTTCATTATGGAAGGGGCGCGCGACGGGCAGACGGTTGCGGAACTGATGGAAGCGGGCCGCCATGTCCTGACCCGCGCGCAGGTGATGGAGGGCGTGCCGGAGATGATCCCGGACATTCAGGTGGAGGCCACCTTCCCGGACGGCTCCAAGCTCGTCACCGTCCACAACCCGATCCTCTGAGGGGGCAGCATGATCCCAGGTGAATATCAGATACAACCCGGCCAGATTGTTATTAATGCGGATCGCAAAACCCAGACGGTGATCGTCGAGAACCACGGCGACCGCCCGATCCAGGTGGGATCCCACTACCACTTTTATGAGGTGAACCCGGCGCTGAAGTTCGATCGTGAGGCGACCCGAGGCTACCGGCTGAACATTGCCGCAGGCACCGCCGTGCGCTTTGAGCCGGGCCAGAAGCGTGCCGTCACGCTGGTCGAGGTCTCTGGCGCGCAGCGTATTGTCGGCTTTCGCGGCGAGGTGATGGGCGAGGTTAACCATGGCTGAAATTTCGCGTCAGGCGTATGCCGACATGTTTGGTCCCACCACCGGAGATAAGGTTCGTCTGGCCGACACCGAACTGTGGATCGAGGTGGAAAACGATCTGACGATCTACGGCGAAGAGGTGAAGTTCGGCGGCGGAAAAGTGATCCGCGACGGCATGGGCCAGGGGCAGATGCTGGCGCAGGAGTGCGTGGATCTGGTGCTGACCAACGCCCTGATCGTCGATCACTGGGGGATCGTTAAAGCCGATATCGGCGTGAAAGACGGCAGGATCTTCGCCATTGGCAAAGCGGGCAACCCGGACATTCAGCCCGGCGTGACGATCCCGATTGGCGCGGCCACGGAAGTGATTGCCGCCGAAGGGAAGATCGTCACCGCAGGCGGGGTCGATACCCACATCCACTGGATCTGCCCGCAGCAGGCGGAGGAGGCACTGGTCTCCGGCGTCACCACCATGATCGGCGGCGGCACCGGCCCTGCCGCAGGCACCAACGCCACCACCTGCACGCCGGGCCCCTGGTATATCGCACGCATGCTGCAGGCCATTGATACCCTGCCGGTGAACGTCGGCCTGCTGGGTAAAGGCAACGCCTCAAACCCGGATGCCCTGCGCGAACAGGTTGCAGCCGGGGCGATTGGCCTTAAAATCCACGAGGACTGGGGCTCAACGCCTGCCGCCATTGACTGTTCCCTGACCGTCGCAGACGAGATGGATATTCAGGTGGCGCTGCACAGCGACACCCTCAACGAGGGCGGATTCGTGGAAGACACCCTGGCGGCCATCGCCGGGCGCACTATCCACACTTTCCACACCGAAGGGGCGGGAGGCGGCCACGCGCCGGATATTATTACCGCCTGCGCGCACCCGAATATTCTGCCCTCCTCCACCAACCCGACGCTCCCCTACACCGTCAACACCATCGACGAACATCTGGACATGCTGATGGTCTGCCACCATCTCGACCCGGACATCGCCGAGGACGTGGCCTTTGCCGAATCGCGCATTCGCCGGGAGACTATCGCGGCAGAAGACGTGCTGCACGATATCGGCGCATTCTCGCTCACCTCGTCAGACTCGCAGGCGATGGGCCGGGTGGGAGAAGTGATTATCCGCACCTGGCAGGTGGCGCACCGCATGAAGGTCCAGCGCGGCCCGCTGGCGGAGGAAACCGGCGATAACGATAACCTGCGCGTGAAGCGCTATATCGCCAAGTACACCATCAACCCGGCGCTGACCCACGGTATCGCCCATGAAGTCGGATCGGTTGAGGCCGGAAAACTGGCGGACCTGGTGGTCTGGTCCCCGGCCTTCTTCGGCGTGAAGCCCGCCACCATCGTCAAAGGCGGGATGATCGCCTGCGCGCCGATGGGCGACATTAACGCCTCGATCCCGACGCCGCAGCCGGTGCACTACCGGCCGATGTTTGGCGCGCTGGGTGCCGCCCGTCACGCCACCCGCCTGACGTTTCTCTCCCGGGCCGCCGCCGATAACGGCATTGCGCAGCAGCTGAACCTGCAGAGCGCCATCGCCGTGGTTAAAGGCTGCCGGACGGTGAAAAAGGCCGACATGATCCACAACGGCCTGCAGCCGAATATTACCGTGGATGCGCAAACCTACGAGGTGCGCATTGACGGGGAACTGATTACAAGCGAACCGGCAGAAATCCTGCCGATGGCGCAACGCTATTTCCTGTTCTGAGGAGCCTTTATGATCACCTTAACCCAACGCCTCGATCATCCCCATCCCGTGACCGCGCAGGTGACGCTGCCCATTGATGTGCGGGTAAAAAGCCGCGCCCGCGTGGTGCTTAACGATGGCCGCGACGCCGGTCTGATGCTGCCGCGTGGTCTGCTGCTGCGGGGCGGCGACCTGCTTGCCAGTGACGATGGTCATGAAGTGGTGGAAGTCATCGCCGCACCGGAGCCGCTGTCGGTGGTGCACTGCGCCGATCCGTTCCTGCTGGCCCGCGCCTGCTATCACCTGGGCAACCGCCACGTCCCGCTGCAGATCATGCCCGGCGAGCTGCGCTATCACCACGATCACGTGCTCGACGAAATGCTGCACCTGCTGGGTCTGGACGTGGCCTTCGCCACCCTGCCCTTTGAGCCGGAAGCGGGCGCTTATGCCAGCGAAGGGCACTCACATTCGCACTCACACGCTCATTCACATTAAGGACTCACCATGCGCAAGTTGTTACCCCTGCTTCTGCTGGCCTTCTCTCTGCCCGCGCTGGCCCATCCGGGACACGGCACCGACAGTTTTCAGGCGGGCTTTTTCCATCCCCTGACCGGGCTTGATCATCTCCTGATGTTGACCGGTGCGGGCGTGCTCGCTGCCCTGAGCGGCCGCAGGCTGCTGATGCCCTTTGCCACCCTCGGCATGATGCTGACCGGTGCCGTTGCGGGCAGCCTGTTGGGCGGCTTTAGCGGCATGGAGATGCTGATCATCGCCTCGCTGGCGGTGTGTGGCGCCATGATGTTCAGAACCGAAAACCGCCTGCTGCTGGCCGTGCCTCTGCTTGCCATGTTCCACGGCTGGGCGCACGGCGTGGAGATGGCGGGCCACAGCTTCTGGTTGTTCACCAGCGGCTTTATGCTCGCCAGCGCCGCGGTGCTGTGCGCAAGTTTTGCCGCGGGCATGCTGCTGCGTCGTCACGACGGGCTGCGTAAAATCTTCGGCGGCGGGCTTATTGCCTCTGCCCTGCTGGCGCTGATGAGCTGATGGAGTCGTCCCGCCAGTGGCTGCGCCTGATGCAGCTCTCCAGCAGCAGCCTGCCGGTGGGCTCTTTTACCTGGTCCCAGGGGCTGGAGTGGGCGGTGGAAGCGGGCTGGGTCACGACGGCCGACGCCTTTAAGCGCTGGCAGTGCCAGCAGATGGATCAGGGCTTTTTCTGCGTCGATCTGCCGCTGTTTTACCGTCTGTACCACGCCTGCGAGCTGCACGATATCGCTGCCGCCTCGCACTGGACGGCGTACCTGCTCGCCTGCCGGGAGACCCGGGAGCTGCGCGAAGAAGAGCGCAACCGCGGGGCGGCGTTCACCCGGCTGATAAAGCACTGGGAGCCGGACTGCCCGCCCGAATGGCTGTCGCTCTTTGCCCGCAGCCAGCTGTGCGGGATGGCGTGGCTCGGCGTTCGCTGGGGTATCGGCATGCGCGAGATGGCGCTGAGCCTCGGCTACAGCTGGATCGAGAGCGCGGTGATGGCGGGCGTGAAGCTGGTGCCGTTTGGGCAGCAGGCCGCCCAGCAACTGATTATCGAGCTCTGCGATCGCTATGCCGACGGGCTGGAGCAGGCGCTGCTGCGCAGCGATGACGAGCTGGGCGCGGCCACCCCGCTCGCCGCCATCGCCTCGGCGCGACACGAAACACAATATTCACGGTTATTCCGTTCCTGAGGAGTCTCTATGTCTGAGTACAAACACCCCCTGCGCGTGGGCGTCGGCGGCCCGGTGGGTTCGGGTAAAACTGCCCTGCTGGAAGCGCTGTGTAAAGCGATGCGCGACACCTGGCACCTGGCGGTGGTCACCAACGATATCTACACCAAAGAGGATCAGCGCATCCTCACCGAAGCGGGGGCGCTTGAGCCGGAACGCATCGTGGGGGTGGAGACCGGCGGCTGTCCGCATACCGCGATCCGCGAAGATGCCTCGATGAACCTGGCGGCGGTGGAAGCGTTAAGCGAGAAGTTCGGCAATCTGGATCTGATCTTTGTGGAGAGCGGCGGCGACAACCTCAGCGCCACCTTCAGCCCGGAGCTGGCAGATCTGACGATCTACGTGATCGACGTGGCGGAAGGGGAGAAGATCCCGCGCAAAGGCGGGCCGGGGATCACCAAATCCGATTTTCTGGTGATCAACAAAACGGATCTCGCCCCCTACGTCGGTGCCTCGCTGGAGGTGATGGAGCGCGACACCAACCGCATGCGCGGCGACCGCCCGTGGACCTTTACCAACCTGAAGGCGGGTGACGGGCTGGCGACCATCATTAGCTTCCTGGAAGAGAAAGGAATGCTGAAGGTGTAATAAAAAAGCCTGGCATTACGCCAGGCTGCTTCCGTTATTAACAGCTGTTATTTACAGCTGTTTCCTGATGCGCCCTGCTCGCGCCATGCGCCCCAGGTACCGCCCTTGCCCGGCTCTTCCTGGCCCGGGTTCACGTACCACTGGTTAAACCAGATTTTGCCGTTATGCGACACTTTGGTGCATTTTTTCGGATAGGCGATTTTCGGATTATAGGCCGCCACATCGCTGGCGGGCGCCGCCGGTTTGCTCACCTTGATGGTCATGCTGTCCTGGGCGGTACGCCCGTCTTCACCGGTGGTGGTGAGGGTGTAGGTGACCTCGCCTTCCGTATTAGCCGGGATGACCGCATAAGCGTGAGCATTGTTCACGCTGCTGACCAGGCTGCCGTTCAGCTTCTCCTGCAGCCAGAACGTACCGGAACCTTTGGTCACGCTCCAGGTAAAGGACTTCGCGTTCAGGCTCTGGCTGCCGTCCAGCGGATAAGTGCTTACGCCGGTGGTGGGGGAAACCATGGTGTGATCGGCACCTGCCGCTGCGGTTGGTGCTGGCAGGACTTTATCGCCGTCCTTCAGCGCCAGAATGCGGGCTACGGCACGTTCCATATCAGGCTGGGTACCAATTTTTGACGAATTATCCCCTGCCAGCGGCGTGCCAGTTTCCTGCAGGATCTGGCGCATCTGTACCGGCGTCACGGTAATGCCGTGCGCCTGGGCAATACCAGAAAGACTTGCCACTACGCCTGCAATAATAGGGTTAGCGGAAGAGGTGCCGGAGAAGGTAGCGGTGTATTCCGCATTGGTGCTTTTGTACAGATCGCCGCCGCCCGTGGTCGCGACGTCCCAGCATCCCCAGGATGAACTGGTGACGCGGGAGCCGTAGGTGGTGAAGTAGGCTTTCTTACCGTCTTTGGCGCAGAATGCCCCGGCAATGATGGCCCCGGAATCGCGCGTATTCACATCAAATTTGCCGTTGAATGCCGGATGGTCAAGGTTAACGCTGCCGTTGCCTGCCGCTTCGATCACGTACACGCCTTTGTCGGTCAGCGCCTTGATGATGTCGTAATAGCTCTGAACGTTTTCCTGCGGGACATAGCAGGCATTAGTGTTACAGCCCGTGATTTCGCCACCGCCGGTCTGCATCCCCATCTGCACCACGTCGCCCGCTTTCAGCAGGGGGATCATGTTGTAGAGGTTGTTATATTGCCATGCGGAGAAACCTACCCGGCTTTTCCAGCTCAGACCGCGCACGCCTGCGCCGATGTCTTTCGCCGCCATGATGCCGACGGACGCAGTATCGTGGTCGTCACCGACACGATAGCGGCTGTCGCCCTTGGTCAGGGCCGGGGTTGGCAGGTTAATATGGCTGGTATTCCAGATATAGTTCTCCATGGAAATAATCGTCACACCGTCGCCAGCATTACCCGCATATTGGTTCACGCTGTCGCGGTTAACGCCCCCCATATAATAACCCTGGCGTTTATCAGTTGGCGATTTTGCATAATCCTGCAGCTGACGAAAATCGGGTACAGCGGCATCACCGACGTTATTTTGCAATGAGGATGTCAGTAACGGCTGCGTTTGCCCTTCATCTTTATTGTATTTATCAAGCGAGACCGGCAGCGTTTCGGGATAAACAAGTTCGATATTCTGGTTTTGCTCCAGTTCAGCGATCACGCTATTAATATAGGCTTTATCGGTGCTTTTGTTTTCCGGCAACTCGATACGCAGATAACGATCGAAGCCATATCGTGCATTAAGCTCTGATAATTCATCAGACTGGCTGCTGCGTAAATTATTGGACCGGAACATGGTGGTAGGCACCAGCGTAGGGTCGCTAAGGGTTAATTTGCTCGCTGTCGTGGTGGCAGGCGTGCTGGTCGATTTCAGCAGTGGCTTGCTGGGCTTAAGCTTCACCACAATCGCTACATAGGATTCACCTGTCTGAGCCAGTTCAGCCTGCGGTGCCGTTTCGGCCCAGGCTGAAGAGGTGACTGCTGCGCAAATTAACAGTGAGAGAATACTTTTTTTCATTTTAGCCAACGTTCCTTTATGACATATAATTAATAACTTTCCTGATTTTCAGCATGAATGAAAAATACCCCATGGCCAATGAGAGCCTTCTTTTAAAAAATAAGAATACTCTCGCCATGAAATTTTCAGCCGCTAATAACAGCCTGCCAGAATATGTCAACGTGAGGCGAGGATAAAAATAACCAAATTCGTTGTGCGGAGTTTAAAAAAAGATAAAGCAAGTCCAGTTTACGCTATTAATGTTTTTACATCACCAGCAAGTTACTATTCTCTTCCTGTAAAATATCTGCCTGCTATATCCATTAATGTCGCGTGAATACATCAGGAATCCAATGACTATTAAAATTGCAATTGCGGATGAACATACCCTTATCCGCCGGGGACTTCACGCTATGATCATGAACCGCACCACGCACGGTGACGATACCGTCCCTGGGATCTTTTCCATCTCGGGTGAAGCGGCGGCGACGAGCGAGTTACTCACCCTGCTTGCCCGGCATCCAACAGATATTTTACTGCTGGGGTATACGCTCACCCGTTCACTAAATGATATGGAGGGGCTGACGCTGGTGAAATGGTTAGGGCATCACTATCCGACGCTTAAAATCATTATGCTTTCGCCCGACACCAACCCGCTGATCATCCGCCTGGCGCTGGAGGCGGGAGCCAGCGCCTATCTGAGCCAGCATATCAATGAGACCATCCTCCGCCAGGCGATTCAGTCGGTAATAAGCGGCGAAGTCTTTGTTGAGCACTCGCTGATGAACACGCTATTCCACAAAAGAGCGGCCAACGAAGCCCTTTCGCCGCGGGAGACGGAAGTGCTGCGTTTGATCTGCAAGGGGCTTAGCCTGACGGATATCTCACGGCGTCTGCATCTGAGCATCAAAACCGTGAGCGCACATAAAATGCGGGCAATGGAGAAGTTGGGGGTCAGTAACAGCTGCCAGCTTTACTGCCTGCTCGCTAAAACCCGGATGTTTGATATCGCTCTCTGACATCCGGGTAAGGCTGACATCAGGCGGCGGGTAACTCCGCCAGCGGCCAGCGCGGACGCACTGAGACACTAAGATCTGCCGTGGCGTTCGATTTCAGGCGCACCATTCCGGCATAAGCGATCATCGCCCCGTTATCGGTGCAAAATTCCGGGCGGGCATAGAACACTTCACCGCGGCGTTTTTGCATCATCTCTGCCAGTTTCGCGCGCAGCGTACGGTTGGCGCTCACGCCGCCCGCCATCACCAGGCGCTTAAAGCCGGTCTGATCCAGCGCGCGCTTGCACTTGATCATCAGCGTATCCACCACCGCATCTTCAAAGGCGCGGGCGATGTCGGCGCGAGTCTGATCGTCGCCTTCATTATTACGGATGGTATTTGCCGCGAAGGTTTTCAGCCCCGAGAAGCTGAAATCCAGCCCTGGCCGGTCGGTCATCGGACGCGGGAAGACAAAGCGCCCTTCCGTGCCCTGGGCCGCCATCTTCGACAGCATCGGGCCGCCCGGGTAATCGAGTCCCAGCAGTTTGGCGGTTTTGTCGAAGGCTTCACCCGCCGCATCGTCAATGGATTCGCCCAGCAGTTCATACTGACCAATACCGGTCACGCTAATCAGCTGGGTATGGCCGCCGGAAACCAGCAGCGCCACGAACGGAAATTCAGGCGGATTATCTTCCAGCATCGGCGCCAGCAGATGCCCTTCCATATGGTGAACCGCAATAGCCGGTACATCCCACGCGAACGCCAGCGAACGCCCGATGGTGGCGCCCACCAGCAGCGCGCCCACCAGACCCGGGCCGGCGGTATAGGCCACGGCGTCGATATCTTTCGCCGTAAAGCCTGCCTCTTTCAGCGCCGCCTGGATCAGGGGCACCGTTTTACGCACATGGTCGCGGGACGCCAGTTCCGGCACCACGCCGCCGTAGTCGGCATGTAATTTTACCTGACTATACAGTTGGTTGGCGACCAGCCCTTTTTCATCGTCGTAGATCGCGATGCCGGTTTCATCGCAGGATGTTTCAATACCCAGTACACGCATGACTTGTTTTACCTCACTCAGATACCGCGCAGTGTAGAGCCTGGGCGGGTTGATGTAAAACTTTCCTCACCCCTGGAGTTCTCTTCGTGTATACTCCTCACCCTTATAAAAGTCCCTTTCAAAAACGGCCGCGGTGCTTTACAAAGCAGCAGCAATTGCAGTAAAATTCCGCACCATTTTGAAATAAGCTGGCGTTGATGCCAGCGGCAAACCGAATTTATAAAGGTGAGAGTTACATGCCGGTAATTAAAGTACGTGAAAACGAGCCGTTCGACGTAGCACTGCGTCGCTTCAAACGTTCATGCGAGAAAGCAGGTGTTCTGGCTGAAGTTCGTCGTCGTGAGTTCTATGAAAAACCAACGACTGAACGTAAGCGCGCTAAAGCTTCTGCTGTGAAACGTCACGCGAAGAAACTGGCTCGCGAAAACGCACGCCGTACTCGTCTGTACTAATCTATTGAGGACGCACGTCCTCAATTGTCAGACAGAGTAGTAGTCGTAAGGCCGTGCTTCCGGAAGGAATGCGCGGCTTGTTTTCGTTTATGAGTCACTAAAAATTCATGGGGCCTATGGCTGGACGAATCCCACGCGTTTTCATTAATGATCTGCTGGCAAGAACCGACATCGTCGATCTCATCGACGCGCGGGTAAAGCTGAAAAAGCAGGGCAAGAACTATCACGCGTGCTGTCCATTCCATAACGAAAAAACCCCCTCTTTCACCGTGAACGGTGAAAAACAGTTCTACCACTGCTTCGGCTGTGGCGCGCACGGCAACGCCGTCGACTTTTTGATGAACTATGACAAGCTCGAGTTTGTTGAAACCGTCGAAGAGCTCGCTGCCATGCACAACCTTGAAGTGCCGTATGAAGCAGGCAGTGGGCCAAGTCAGATAGAGCGTCATCAGCGACAAACGCTGTATCAGCTGATGGACGGCCTGAATTCGTTTTACCAACAGTCTCTTAAGCAACCTGCTGCTGAGCCTGCGCGTCAGTATCTGAACAAGCGCGGACTGAGCGACGATGTTATTGCGCGTTTCGCTATTGGTTTCGCCCCTCCCGGCTGGGATAACGTGTTAAAGCGTTTTGGCGGCAATAGCGAAGATCGTAAATCCCTCATCGACGCGGGCATGCTGGTCACCAACGACCAGGGACGTAGCTATGACCGCTTCCGCGAGCGGGTGATGTTCCCCATTCGCGACAAGCGTGGCCGGGTAATTGGTTTTGGTGGCCGCGTGCTGGGTGATGCCCTGCCGAAATACCTCAACTCCCCGGAAACCGATATTTTCCATAAAGGCCGCCAGCTGTATGGCCTGTATGAAGCCCAGCAGAATAACGCTGAACCGCAGCGGCTGTTGGTGGTCGAAGGCTATATGGATGTGGTGGCACTGGCGCAGTTCGACATTAACTATGCCGTTGCGTCGCTGGGTACCTCCACCACCGCTGACCATATTCAGCTGCTGTTCCGGGTGACCAATACGGTCGTCTGCTGTTATGACGGCGACCGGGCCGGACGCGAAGCCGCCTGGCGAGCACTGGAAACTGCATTACCTTATATGACCGACGGGCGCCAGTTGCGCTTTATGTTCCTGCCCGACGGCGAAGACCCGGATACGCTGGTGCGTAAAGAGGGCAAAGCGGCATTTGAAGCGCGGATGGAGCAGGCTCAGCCGCTCTCCACGTTTCTGTTTAACAGCCTGATGCCGCAGGTGGATTTGAGCACCCCGGATGGCCGTGCGCAGCTCAGTACGCTGGCGCTGCCGTTAATCACTCAGGTGCCCGGCGAAACGTTACGCATCTACCTGCGCCAGGAGCTGGGTAAGAAACTCGGCATCCTTGATGACAGCCAGCTTGAACGTTTAATGCCAAAACAGGCTGAAAGCGGAGCGGTTCGCCCTGCCCCTCAGCTAAAACGCACAACCATGCGTATACTGATAGGACTATTGGTACAAAACCCCGAACTGGCCCCACGCGTGCCGTCTCTTGAGGGTTTGAACCATGAAAAGCTGCCCGGACTTGGCTTATTTGCAGAACTGGTCAACACTTGTTTGTCACAGCCAGGTCTGACCACCGGACAACTTTTAGAGCACTATCGCGGAACAAAAGCGTCCGCAACCCTTGAAAAACTGTCGATGTGGGACGATATAGCAGATAAAGAGATTGCTGAAGAGACCTTCACCGACTCGCTCAACCATATGTTTGATTCGATGCTTGAACTGCGCCAGGAAGAGTTGATTGCTCGCGAGCGCACACAGGGTTTAAGCAGCGAAGAACGCCGGGAGCTCTGGATGATTAACCAGGAACTGGCGAAGAAATAAATTTAACGGCTTAAGTGCCGAATATCGTTCGGGTAGATCCCGACAGCCGCACTGAGAGGCAGCGGCAAAAATACAAGTACGCCCTCGCTTTAAAGGTTGGCTGCAGCACCGCCGACACCAATCAAACGAATAAGTGTGGATACCGTCTTATGGAGCAAAACCCGCAGTCACAGCTGAAACTTCTTGTCCAACGTGGTAAGGAGCAAGGCTATCTGACCTATGCCGAGGTCAATGACCATCTGCCGGAAGATATCGTCGACTCCGATCAGATCGAAGACATCATCCAAATGATCAACGACATGGGTATTCAGGTGATGGAAGAAGCCCCTGATGCCGATGATCTGTTACTTGCTGAAAACTCAAACAACACCGACGAAGATGCAGAAGAAGCTGCTGCACAGGTTCTGTCGAGCGTTGAATCTGAAATCGGCCGCACCACCGACCCGGTTCGCATGTACATGCGCGAAATGGGTACCGTTGAACTGTTGACCCGCGAAGGCGAAATTGACATCGCAAAACGCATCGAAGACGGGATCAACCAGGTTCAGTGTTCCGTTGCCGAATACCCGGAAGCGATCACCTATCTGCTCGAGCAGTACGATCGTGTGGAAGCGGAAGAGGCTCGCCTGTCCGATCTGATCACCGGTTTTGTCGATCCGAACGCAGAAGAAGACATGGCCCCTACGGCGACGCACGTCGGTTCTGAACTGTCTCAGGAAGAGATGGATGATGACGAAGACGAAGAAGACGAAGATGGCGATGACGACAGCAGCGATGACGACAACAGCATCGACCCTGAACTGGCTCGCGAGAAGTTCGGTGAACTGCGCACGCAGTATGAAGTCACCCGCGACACCATCAAAGCTAAAGGCCGCAGCCACGCAGCCGCTCAGGAAGAGATCCTGAAGCTGTCTGAAGTGTTCAAGCAGTTCCGTCTGGTGCCAAAACAGTTCGATTACCTGGTTAACAGCATGCGCGTGATGATGGATCGCGTACGTACCCAGGAACGCATCATCATGAAAGTGTGCGTTGAACAGTGCAAAATGCCGAAGAAGAACTTCATCACCCTGTTCACCGGCAACGAAACCAGCGAAACCTGGTTCAACGCGGCTATCGCGATGAACAAGCCGTGGTCTGAAAAACTGCGCGACGTGGCTGACGACGTACATCGTGGCCTGCAGAAGCTGCAGCAGATTGAAGAAGAGACCGGCCTGACCATCGAGCAGGTTAAAGACATCAATCGTCGTATGTCCATCGGTGAAGCGAAAGCCCGCCGTGCGAAGAAAGAGATGGTTGAAGCGAACTTGCGTCTGGTTATCTCCATCGCCAAGAAGTACACCAACCGCGGTCTGCAGTTCCTGGATCTGATTCAGGAAGGCAACATCGGTCTGATGAAAGCGGTTGATAAGTTCGAATACCGTCGTGGCTACAAGTTCTCCACCTACGCAACCTGGTGGATCCGTCAGGCTATCACCCGCTCTATCGCGGATCAGGCGCGCACCATCCGTATTCCGGTGCATATGATTGAGACCATCAACAAGCTCAACCGTATTTCTCGCCAGATGCTGCAGGAGATGGGTCGCGAGCCGACGCCGGAAGAGCTGGCCGAGCGCATGCTGATGCCGGAAGACAAGATCCGTAAGGTGCTGAAAATCGCTAAAGAGCCAATCTCCATGGAAACGCCAATCGGCGACGATGAAGATTCGCATCTGGGTGATTTCATCGAGGATACCACCCTCGAGCTGCCGCTGGACTCTGCCACCACCGAGAGCCTGCGTGCCGCCACCCACGACGTTCTGGCTGGCCTGACCGCCCGTGAAGCTAAAGTCCTGCGTATGCGTTTCGGTATCGATATGAACACCGACCACACGCTGGAAGAAGTGGGTAAACAGTTCGACGTTACCCGCGAACGTATCCGTCAGATCGAAGCGAAGGCGCTGCGTAAACTGCGCCACCCAAGCCGCTCTGAAGTGCTGCGTAGCTTCCTGGACGACTAATCCAGGTAAACAGCAAAAAGCTCCCAGCCGGGAGCTTTTTTTTTGTTTGTTCCCTCTCCCCTATGGGGAGAGGGCCAGGGTGAGGGGACTTAAAGCCCCCGCGTCACCAGCGCCTGGTCCAGCTCCCGGTACGCCTCCACCAGCTTCTCCAGCGTCGCCCGGTTAAGCCCGCTCGGATTCGGCAGCACCCACACCTGTGTCACGCCGATAGTGATCTTCTGCTTCCCCCACTGCACCCCACGCTGGCTGAACGCCTGCTCGTACGCCTGCTTGCCGAGGATCGCCAGCGCCGCGGGCTGATAGTCCTCAATCTTCTTAATTAACTCCCGTCCGCCGCTGCGCAGTTCATGCAGGTCCACCTCGCTCGCCTGCACTGTCGGCCGCTCCACCAGCATGGTGATACCGCAACGGGTATCCAGCAGCTGCTGCTCCTCTTCCGGCTTGAGTAACTTATCGGTAAAGCCAGCCTGGTAGATCACCTTCCAGAAGCGATTACCGGGGTGCGCAAAGTGAAAACCGGTGTGGGCAGAGGACTTGCCCAGATTGATGCCGCAGAACACAACCCGCAGGCCAGGCGCAAGGATATCGCTGATCATTTTTACTCCCGATGAATAGATCACTTTGAAAGTATAAAAGATTGAAAATGCGTTGTTTATAAAAACAGCAGGCAGGTGCGTATGGCTGGATTGCCGCGAGGAGTTACTTTATAATCCTCCGCCACGGCCCCTTAGCTCAGTGGTTAGAGCAGGCGACTCATAATCGCTTGGTCGCTGGTTCAAGTCCAGCAGGGGCCACCAAATATCAAGGGCTTAGATAAGCAATTATCTAAGCCCTTTTTTATGGGTTCAGGTAAGCCATCACCCCTGCTCAACGTTCCTCGCCTCATACTGCGGCGGCGGTTTACGGAAACGCTGAGTCAGATACGCCAGATACAGCATGCCCAGCGCAGCCCATATCAGCCCCAGCGTCAGGGACGTTGCTTCAAGGTTGACCCACAGCACCCCTACCGTCACCGCACCAATCAACGGTAGCAGTAGATAATGGAAGCGATCTTTCCAGGTTTTGTTATAGCCCTTACGCCGCCAGAAGTGGTTGTAAACCGACAGGTTAACGAAGGTAAAGGCCACCAGCGCGCCAAAGTTAATCAGCGCCGTGGCGGTCACCAGATCAAAGAACAGAGCCGACAGCGCCACAATGCCCACCATGATCACGTTCAGCGCCGGGGTACGCCATTTGGGATGGATATAACCAAACACACGCTCCGGGAAAACGTTGTCACGTCCCATCACGTACAGCAGGCGCGATACGCTGGCGTGTGATGCCAGCCCGGAGGCCAGGGTATTAACGAAAGTCGTGCACAGGAAGATTGACTGGAACAGCTTGCCGCCCACGTAGAGGGCAATCTCCGGCAGCGCAGCATCAGGATCTTTAAAGCGGCTGATGTCCGGGAAAAAGAGCTGCATTGCGAAAGAGGCGACGATAAAAATTAGCCCGCCGTACAGTGCCGTCAGAAATATCGCTTTCGGGATCACCCGTGCGGCATCCGGCGTCTCTTCGGAAAGCGTAGTTACGGCGTCGAAACCCAGGAACGAGAAGCAGACGATGGTCGCCCCGGTGATGATCGGGATCAGATGCGCATTCTCGCTGATAAAAGGCCTGAGCGACCAGACGGTCCCGACTCCTTCCCCTTTGTGCAGCCCCTGAACCACCAGCACCACAAACACCACCATGATGGAGACCTGCACCAGCACAAACAGGGTATTAAAGTTCGCCACCAGGCTGACGCTCTTCAGATTCGCGGCGGTCAGAATGGCGACAAAAGAGACCACCCAGATCCACGGCGGAACTTCGGGAAACATCGCTGAGAGGTAAATTTTGGCCAACAGCACGTTAATCATCGGCAGGAAGAGATAATCCAGCAGCGATGACCATCCCACCATAAAGCCAACGTGGGGGCTGATCGATTTTTGCGCATAGGTATAGGCGGAGCCCGCCTCCGGGAACTGGCGCACCAGCTTACCGTAGCTGATGGCCGTAAACAGCACCCCCGCCAGCGCCAGCAGATAAGAGGCCGGAACATGACCGTTGCTGATGCCGGACACAATGCCGAAGGTATCAAACACGGTCATCGGCGTCAGATAGGCCAATCCCATCATGACCACCTGCCACAGCTTGAGCGATTTACGCAGCCGGGGCTTACTCGCTTCTGAGGCGATATTTAATGAGGTGTTAATAGCCATAGAGGTTCACCCCCATGCTGGCGGGGATCTGTCGGCGCGTCGTCCTGACAACAAACCTGCTTAGCAAGGGGGTAAAGCATAAATAGAAGGAGACAGCGTACCGGCGGGCGGCGCGTTCGCACTCATGGCCCCCCTCTCCCTGCGGATAGACAGATATCTGCATCATCTCAATTCCTCATCACACAATGTGTCGTTAACAGAACCCCGCAGCGCCATATGCAGACCGCGGGGCGCTTTTTCAGGCGTTTTTAAGCATCCACTCGATTTCGGTTTCGGTGATCAGCCGTTCGAATTGCAGCAGTTCGTCGTTCTTACAGGCGTGGTACACATGGCAGAAACGTTCTCCCAGGCGCTCGCGCAGGGTGTCGTTTTGCATAAACTCCCACAGGGCATCGCTCTGGCGGATCGGGAATGGCAGGCCTTCCTGCTCCAGCCCGTTGCCTTCCACCTCTTCATGCAGCGGCAGCGTATTGTCGAGCCCGTGTAAAATACCGGCGAAAATCGCCGCCATAACCAGATAAGGGTTGGCGTCCGCGCCTGCCACCCGGTATTCGACGCGGTGGTTATGGCGATCGCCGCAGGGAATACGCAGCGCCACGGTGCGGTTGTTATGGCCCCATGAAGCCTGGGTCGGCACATACATGCCCGGCTGGAAGCGACGGTAAGAGTTAACGTTCGGGGCCAGCAGCGCCATGGACGCCGGCATCAGGTCGATCATTCCCGCCAGCACCCGCTTCAGCAGGGCAGAATCTTCCCCATCCTCATCCGCCAGGATATTTTCCCCTTTGCTGTTCTGCATGCTGATGTGGATATGCATCCCGCTGCCCGCATGCTCCTCATAGGGTTTGGCCATAAAGGTGGCGTGCATCTTATGCTTCTCGGCCATCAGACGCACCAGGCGTTTCAAGGCCAGCGCATCGTCGCAGGCGTCCAGCACATTATCGGTATGGTGGAGGTTGATTTCGAACTGGCCAGGCGAGGCCTCCGCCACCGCCCCGTCCGCCGGGATGAGCTGGAGCTGCGCCAGTTCATCAATGTCGTTCAGCACGTCGGCAAAGTGGTTAAGATTATCAACGGAGTAAACCTGGCTCTGGGTGTTGCGATCGTCAGTGCCCGGTGCGCACGGCGGTTGCAGATAGCCTTCAGCATCGCGTTGACGATCGAGTAAATAGAACTCCAGCTCTACCGCTACCACCGGGAACACGCCGCGCTCGCGAAGCTGCAGCCAGAGGCGGTTCAGCACGTTCCGGGGCTCAACGTCAAAGGGAGCGCCATCTTCATCAACCATGGTCAGTAACACCTGACCGATATACTCCGGGTCAGCCGCGGAGGGCGTTAAGGTCCCCAGTACAGGAACGCAGGTGCAGTCCGGTTCACCCATATCCTGCCCAAGCCCGGCCTCTTCAACCACATTCCCCAGAATATCCATGGCAAACACCGACGCCGGGAAGTAGCACCCTTTTTCCAGCTTGTTCAGTCCGGCGACGGGAATACGTTTACCCCGGAAGCAGCCATTCAGATCGGTCAGCAGCACATCGACATACTGCGTGTTTGGATAACGCTCCAGATAGCGCCTCACCTCATGGCTAAAGGCGCTAACCCATCGCTCTTCCGACTTCTGCACAAAATTCTCTACTTCCAGGATACTGGTTTCCATCATTCACCGCCGTTGTGTTGAGTTTGGACTCTGACTTTCACTGTTAAATATAATGTCCATGACCCAACTTAGTATGCAAATAAATTGTTTGTCAAATGTTAAATTAAGTTTGCAAAGGGCAGATCTCACTGCTAGATTGAGAAAATATTGAACGAAATGGCCGCTTTTACGGCTAGCGCGGTCATAATTTAGTCCACTTTGTGAAGGCGATCATGGAAAATATAATGTACAAACCCGTCATCGGCGTGGTGATGTGTCGAAACAGGCTGAAGGGTCACGAGACCCAGACCCTGCAAGAAAAGTATCTGAATGCCATTATTCATGCAGGCGGACTGCCCATCGCCCTGCCGCATGCCCTGGCGGAACCCGAGCTGCTTGAAGCTCTGCTCCCTACTCTGGACGGCATCTATCTGCCGGGCAGTCCAAGCAACGTACAGCCGCACCTTTATGGTGAAAACGGCGATGAGCCTTACGCCGATCCCGGGCGAGATCTTCTGAGCATGGCGCTGATTGGCGCGGCGCTGGAAAGGCGCATCCCCATTTTCGCCATCTGCCGTGGGTTGCAGGAATTGGTTGTCGCCACGGGTGGGACTCTGTATCGTCGTCTCTTCGAGCAGGCCGACCTGCTTGAACACCGCGAGGATCCTGAGCTGCCGGTGGAATTGCAGTACGCCCCGTCTCATGAAGTTCAGGTCAATGAGGGGGGATTGATTTCTCAGCTGATACCGGGCTGCAACACGTTTTGGGTAAACTCTCTTCATGGACAAGGAGCCAAAACCCTGAGCGATCGCCTGCGCGTAGAGGCCAGTTCTCCGGACGGGCTGGTAGAGGCGATTAGCGTACATCAGCATCCGTTCGCCCTGGGTGTGCAATGGCATCCCGAATGGAACAGCAGCGAATATGCCCTGTCTCGCCTGCTGTTCGAAGGATTTATCACCGCCTGTCAGCGCTACGCCGCCGAAAAGCAGCGGCTCTGACCACTACCGTTAAGGAAATGCAAATATGAGCGATGACGGCCTGGCGCCAGGAAAACGTCTGTCAGAGATCCGCCAGCAACTGGGTCTTTCACAGCGTCGTGCCGCCGAACTGTCTGGTTTAACACATAGTGCCATCAGCACCATAGAGCAGGACAAAGTCAGTCCTGCCATCAGTACGCTGCAAAAGCTGCTGAAGGTTTATGGGCTGTCGCTCTCGGAATTCTTTTCTGAGCCAGAAAAACCTGATGCACCGCAGGTGGTGATCGATCAGGACGATCTTATCGAAATGGGCAGTCAGGGTGTTTCGATGAAGCTGGTTCATAACGGGGATCCGAACCGTACGCTGGCAATGATTTTTGAAACGTACCAGCCAGGAACCACAACCGGAGAGAGGATCAAGCATCAGGGTGAAGAGATAGGCACCGTACTGGAGGGTGAAATCATGCTGACGTTTAACGGTCAGACTTATCACCTGGTTGCCGGACAAAGCTATGCCATTAACACCGGCATACCGCACAGCTTCAGCAACACCTCGGCAGGGATTTGCCGAATTATCAGTGCCCACACCCCTACCACATTCTGATTTCTGGCCTGAGATATTCTCAGGCTTTCTTCAGGCCAACGCCGCCGGGTTTATTATTTCCGGCGGCGTGAAGAAAACGCAAATAAACACGTTCTCGCGGCGGGAAATGTATTTCCCGGCGGCCCCGAATAATACGCGCAAATAACTTAGCGCTTAATCCGGCACAGACAGGTTATTCATCCTGGGACGCCCCACGGCTGTGTATTGCCTGAACAGGCCGAATTTACTTTATCTGGTTACGCTACGAAGGAGTTTATATGGATTTTCAGCACCTGAGTTACTGGCAGAATAAAGCCAAAAGTCTGGAAATAGAGACCCGGCTTTTTATTAACGGCGACTACTGCGACGCCGCCGATAATAGCACCTTTGAGACCCTCAACCCGGCGGCGGCGCACCCCCTGGCGCAGGTCGCCCGGGGTAAAAAGGCCGATGTCGATCGGGCGGTGCAGGCTGCCCGCCAGGCCTTTGATGACGGCGCATGGTCCCAGGCCTCGCCGGCAAAACGCAAAGCGGTGCTCTACGCCTTCGCCGGGCTGATGGAGCAACACCGGGAAGAGTTAGCCCTGCTGGAGACCCTCGATACCGGCAAGCCCATCCGCCACAGCCTGCGCGACGACGTTCCCGGCGCGGCGCGGGCCATCCGCTGGTACGCCGAAGCGCTGGATAAAGTCTACGGCGAAGTGGCCCCTACCGGTGCCGGTGAACTGGCGATGATCGTCCGGGAGCCCATCGGCGTGGTGGCCGCCGTGGTGCCGTGGAACTTCCCTCTGCTGCTGGCCTGCTGGAAGCTCGGCCCGGCGCTGGCGGCGGGTAACAGCATCATCCTGAAGCCTTCCGAAAAATCCCCCCTCACCGCCCTGCGCCTCGCCGCACTGGCAAAAGAGGCCGGCTTGCCCGACGGGGTATTCAACGTTATCAGCGGCTTTGGTCATGAGGCGGGCCAGGCGCTGTCGCAGCACCCGGAAGTGGACGTGATGACCTTTACCGGCTCCACGCGCACCGGCAAGCAGCTGTTAAAAGATGCGGGCGAGAGCAACATGAAGCGCGTCTGGCTGGAGGCGGGTGGCAAAAGCGCCAACATCGTCTTTGCCGACTGCCCGGATCTGGACCAGGCGGTGAGCGCCACGGCGGCAGGCATTTTCTACAACCAGGGGCAGGTCTGCATTGCCGGAACGCGCCTGCTGCTGGAGGAGAGCATCGCCGACGCATTCCTGGAAAAGCTCAAACAGCAGGCCCTCAACTGGCAGCCAGGCGACCCGCTCGATCCCAACACCACGCTCGGAACGCTGATCGACGCCAGCCATGCAGATACGGTCCACGGCTACATCCGGGCGGGCAGCGAGCACGGCACGCTGCTGCTGGACGGGCGCAACACGTCCTTGTCTGCCGCCGTCGGCCCGACCGTATTTGTCGATCTCCCTGCGAATTCCCCTCTGCATAAAGAGGAGATCTTTGGCCCGGTGCTGGTGGTCACACGCTTTAAAGATGAAGACCAAGCCCTGGCACTTGCCAACGACAGCCAGTACGGCCTGGGTGCCGCGGTCTGGACCCGGGATCTCTCCCGCGCCCACCGCCTCAGCCGCCGCCTGAAGGCCGGGTCCGTCTTCGTGAATAACTACAACGACGGCGACATGACCGTGCCTTTTGGTGGCTACAAACAGAGCGGCAACGGGCGGGATAAGTCGCTGCACGCGCTGGAAAAATTCACCGAACTGAAAACCATCTGGATTGCTCTGGAGCTTTGATCATGACCGAACATACCACCAGTTATTACGCAGACAGCGCCAACCCGCATGAGCCCTATCCGACGCTGAGCGAATCCATCACCTGCGACGTCTGCGTCGTTGGCGGCGGCTACACCGGCCTCTCTTCCGCCCTGCATCTGGCGGAAATGGGCTTTGACGTTGTCGTGCTGGAGGCGGCGCGGATCGGCTATGGTGCCAGCGGGCGCAACGGCGGCCAGCTGGTTAACTCCTACAGCCGCGACATCGACGTGATAGAGCGAACCTACGGCCCGGACACCGCCAGAATGCTCGGCGACATGATGTTCGAAGGCGGGAATATCATTCGCGAACGCATTAAACGCTACCAGATCCAGTGCGACTACCGCCCCGGCGGCCTGTTCGTGGCGCTCAACAACAAGCAGCTGGATACGCTGGAAGAGCAAAAGGAGAACTGGGAGCGCTACGGCAACAACCAGCTGGAGCTGCTGGATGCCCGCGCAATCCGTCGCGAAGTGGACAGCGATCGCTACGCGGGTGCCCTGCTGGATCACAGCGGCGGCCATATTCATCCCCTGAACCTGGCCCTCGGTGAAGCCGACGCTATCCGTCTGAACGGCGGAAGGGTGTTTGAACAATCCCCGGTGACCCGCATTCAGCACACCAGCCCGGCGGTGGTCAGTACCGCCCAGGGCCAGGTGACGGCGCGCTATGTGATCGTCGCCGGCAATGCCTATCTGGGCGATAAGCTGGAGCCTGAGCTGGCGAAGCGCAGCATGCCCTGCGGGACCCAGGTGGTCACTACCGCGCCGCTCTCTGAGGATCTTGCCCGCTCGCTGATCCCGAAAAACTACTGCGTCGAAGACTGTAACTATCTGCTGGATTACTACCGACTGACCGCCGACAACCGCCTGCTCTACGGTGGCGGAGTGGTGTATGGCGCCCGCGATCCTGCCGACGTGGAGCGGCTGGTGATGCCCAAGCTGCTGAAAACCTTCCCGCAGCTGCAGGGGGTGAAAATTGACTATCGCTGGACCGGCAACTTCCTGCTGACGCTGTCGCGGATGCCGCAGTTTGGCCGCCTCGATAACAACATCTATTACATGCAGGGCTACAGCGGTCACGGCGTGACCTGTACCCATCTGGCGGGGCGGCTGATTGCCGAGCTGCTGAGCGGGGATGCGCAGCGCTTTGACGCCTTCGCGAATCTGCCGCACTACCCCTTCCCGGGTGGCCGGAGCCTGCGTATTCCCTTCACCGCGATGGGGGCGGCTTACTACAGCCTGCGCGATCGTCTCGGTATGTAATCACACCATTCCAGTAAACCATTTTCAGCAAGGGGACAGATCATGAGTAACAATGAATTCCATCAGCGTCGTCTTTCCGCCACCCCACGTGGCGTGGGCGTGATGTGTAACTTCTTCGCCCGTTCAGCGGAAAACGCCACGCTGACCGACGTGGAGGGGAATGACTATATCGACTTCGCCGCCGGGATCGCGGTGCTGAACACCGGCCATCGCCACCCGGAAATGGTGGCGGCGGTTGAAGAACAACTGCACCACTTCACCCACACGGCCTACCAGATCGTCCCTTACGAGAGCTACGTGACGCTGGCGGAGAAGCTGAACGAACTGGCCCCGGTACGCGGCCCAACCAAAACGGCGTTCTTTACGACCGGCGCCGAAGCGGTTGAAAATGCAGTCAAAATCGCCCGCGCCCACACCGGTCGTCCTGGGGTTATCGCCTTCAGCGGCGGGTTCCATGGCCGTACCTACATGACCATGGCCCTGACCGGCAAAGTCGCTCCGTACAAAATCGGATTTGGTCCTTTCCCGGGCTCGGTCTATCACGTGCCTTACCCGTCAGCGCTGCATGGCATCACCACGCAGGATGCCGTCGCGGCCATCGAACGTCTGTTTAAAGCGGATATCGAGGCGACGCAGGTAGCAGCCATTATTTTCGAACCGGTGCAGGGCGAAGGCGGGTTCAACGTCGCGCCACCTGAGCTGGTGGCGGCCATCCGCCGCATCTGCGATGAGCACGGTATCGTAATGATTGCCGATGAGGTGCAAAGCGGCTTCGCCCGCACCGGCAAGCTGTTCGCGATGGATCATTACGCTGACAAACCCGACCTGATGACCATGGCGAAAAGTCTGGCGGGCGGGATGCCGCTCTCCGGCGTGGTGGGTAACGCGCAGATCATGGATGCGCCAGCCCCGGGCGGACTGGGGGGAACCTACGCCGGTAATCCGCTGGCCGTAGCCGCCGCGCACGCGGTGCTGAAGATCATCGACAGTGAGGGGTTGTGCGCCCGTGCCCAGCAGCTGGGTGAACGCCTCGCCGCTATGCTCGAGGAGAGCAAAGCCTGGTGCCCTGGACTTGTGGCGGTACGCGGAGTGGGCTCGATGATCGCCGCGGAGTTTAACGATCCCGACAGCGGCCAGCCCTCTGCCGCACTGGCGCAAGCCATCCAGAAGAAAGCGCTGGAGCAGGGTCTGCTGCTGCTGACCTGCGGTCAGTATGGCAACGTGATCCGCTTCCTCTATCCGCTGACCATCCCGGAGGCGCAGTTCAACCAGGCGCTGACGATTTTACAGCAGGTCACGCGCGGTTAAGCCATTGTGTGCCGACGTCATAGGGACGTCGGCATTACCGCCAGCCTCCTTCCCTACGCTCAGTGCGTCCGGTACGGCTCCCTTACATAGTCCCGCAAGATATACACCATGTCGTGCAGTAGCCCGGTCAGGTCCTGCGCCACCTTATCCGGCAGCGTATTGCCCGGTAACGCCAGAAAAAATAAAACATATAAAAATTAAATTTCTTAGATTTAATTATTACAGGGATCTATTAAGGTAACTGCTGAGATATAAAAAATTACATTCTGTAAAATCGTGTCATCGTATTGTCTGGATAATTTCTTACCTGAATGGAGTTAACCGGAATGGCTATACCCGCGTACTTATTTTTAAAGGATGATGGCGGTGCGTTAATCAAAGGATCGTCTGACGTACGGGATCGTGAAGGCAGTGTGGAGGTTATTGGTTTTAGTCACCGATTATATACCCCAACCGATAACAATACGGGAAGGATTACAGGCAATCGTATCCACGGTTCTTTTATCATCGAAAAAGAGTTTGATAGCTCATCAACGTACCTGTATAAAGCGGTCGCCACCGGACAAACATTAAAATCCGCAGAATTAAAATGGTACAAAATCAATGATGGCGGGCAGGAGGTTGAGTACTTCAATATGTTACTTGAGAATGTCAAAGTTGTCTCCGTTGCTCCCATAATGCATGACTGTAAAGATCCTGCCACTCTCCACCAAAACCATATCGAGCAAGTCGAATTTCGTTACGAAAAAATCACGTGGAAGCACTGTGATGGTAATCTTATTTTTTCAGATTCATGGAATGAACGTAAAACGGCATAAGGATATGCAATGGCTATTATTCCAATCATGCCTCCCGGTGGTTTTTCCCTGTTGCGCAAAAATATAATGGAAGCCAAAGCACTGGGAATGTGCAGAGGCATGGCGACGCCAACCACTTATTACTGGTTTTATAATAAAGTCAGAAATGGCGGTCCGTGGGATTACAAACAGAAAAACAGGTTATGGGCAGATTTCGGCAATTTTAATTATGGTGCTACAGGCTATGTAAGCGGCATACCCCCTGCAATTTTATTAAAGGGTGCGGGATTTGCGCAGTCCAGAGCAGGCACATCCAATGTAGAAGAGTGGGGGCACTGGTGGGAAATACCTCCCTACGGAGACGATCCAGAAGATCAGAAATGGATAAAGCAAGGTATTGATTATGCGATACAGCACGGTTATTAAATACGGGCACCGTACATTAACTCTCGTACTGCTCCTGCTGGTGGTCTGTTTTGCGTTCTACCATTACAGCCAGAGTAATGCTTATGACGATCGCTTGTACGCATCAAAGCAGCTGAATGAAAATACCTGGCTTTATATCACACAATACCAGGGTGGTAATGCGACCGTTTCTGATGTCTTCCGTTACTATTTATCGGGCGAATATTCTGAAGATCCCCTTAAAGCCGTGAAGGAAATGAAACCCTTTTTAACGGCGGATACGGGTACAGCCACCGTGACAAAAATTGGGCGGCTGCTGACGGTTCGCGTGAAAGGTAAAGTCTACAACTTCACCAACTCGGTAATGTATTTATCAAAGGGTAACGCTGTATTCCCGGTTATCGAACTGTATGCCAGCGGTACAGAGTGACTTAATCCCGGCTGGCGTCGCCGCCAGCCTCCTTCCCTACGCTCAGTGCGTCCGGTACGGCTCCCTTACATAGTCCCGCAAGATATACACCATGTCGTGCAGCAGCCCGGTCAGGTCCTGCGCCACCTTATCCGGCAGCGTATTGCCCAGTAACGCCAGGTTCAGCGACTGGAGATACTCCACCATCCGGTAGGTTTCCTGCCAGCAGTGCGGCATGGCGAAATTCAGCACGTCATCAATGGTGAGCTCGGCGATAAGGTGCGAGGGCAAGTCTTCATCGCACAGGTGCGCCAGCCGGGTGAGCACGTGCGACAGCTGTCCGCATAACGCCAGACGCGGGGCAGTCTCTTTTGTTTCCAGCAGGACGGTCACCAGGGCCGCGCAACGATCCGTGACCTCAAACAGGTCAGCAGAGACGGGCAGCGGTGCGGTGAGCAGATGGTGGATAATGCTTTCGTCAGATTCAGGGTAAGACAGGGTTGGGATCGTAGCCATAAGGCATCCTCCTTGTACGAAAAATGAGATCACTACCAGAGTTCCTACGCTCAGGGGGTGACGCTGACGGAGGTAGGAATGCCGACGTACAAGGGGATCGGCCAGCCTTTCGACTGCTCCGCCCGCGCCACCGTAATCATATCGGCATACGCGCTGGCAGCACACCGGATCGTAAATCCGGGTCACCTTATACTAAAGCGGGTTCCTACGCCCGGTTGCAGCTTCTACCGCAACGAGGAGACTCTATGCCTTGTTTTGCCCCACAGAAAGAAAAAAGCGCCACCGCAAGTCATTCTTGCGAGGCGCTTTCCAGAATCCCACGATAAGAGGGGAAAATTATCGTGCCAGCGACACCAGCATCTTCAGACTCGCAGAATAATAATCCTCCTGCGCCGTGATCTGCGGCTCGCCCGCCGGGAGTTGGCCCATCGCCAGATCACGCACCGCCAGTAACCCGCCCGCCATCATATAGGGTGCCGGATCGCCTGTGGTGACATTCACCCACGCCGGGGTCTGGGTCCGGGAGAAACGTCCCCAGTACGCGGTATACGGTGCCATCAGCGGGCTGGTTGGCTGATACCACTTCACGTACAGCGGCACGCGGATCGCGTCGTAGCTGAAGCGCGCAGGCCACTCTTTGGCCGGGGTGACGCGACCGTCGGCGGAGAGTGAAACCCAGTCCGCCGGGAGCTGGGTGTTGCCGAAGCGCATTTTCACCAGTAGCTTCTGCCCGTCGTTAATCAGGTCACGCCACACCGTCAGATGGCTGCGCTTCGCGAAATCTTCCCACGCCGGGAAGATAAAGTACGACGGGTTCAGATTCACATGGCTGTTGAGGTTAAAGCCTTTCGCTCCAGGCAACATCACGCGATAGCCGGCAAAGCTGATGACGTTGCGGGCCACCAGCTCTTTGGTAATAGCGTCCGACGCGTTCAGATAGCTGCTGTCGTTCCACTGGGTGCCCGCCTTTAACAGCGCCCAGGCGATAAAAGTATCGCCGTCGGTGGCGTTGTTTTTATCCATAACCGGATCGGCGGCCACCGGGTTAAAGCGCCAGTAGAACAGCCCCGTCTGCGGGTTTTGCAGGTTCTTTTTGGTCCAGGTCCAGATTTTGTCAAAACCGGCGCGATCGTTGTTGCGCACCGCCATCATCATGGCGAAGCCCTGCCCCTCGGTGTGGCTCACGCTGTTGTTGCCGGTATCAATGATGCGACCGTCCGGCATCAAAAACCGCGCCTTGTAACTGTCCCATGCGCTTGTGGCAAAGACCTGCTGGCTGACTATCAGCCCCAGCGCCAGAACCACGATTTTAGCTCGCTGCCACATGGCCAATCCTTATTGATTATTTTGGTATCTGAAATGGATAACCGTAGCCGAGGGGGATGCCTCCCGCCACAGCGATACGTGTGATTTTCCGCCCTGCTCGCGCAGCCAGCGGGCGTAGAGCCCTTCCAGCACCGCGCTGAAGGCGTGGTTCCAGGCCATCTGTTTTGCCTCTTCCGGCGGCACCGGGAGCGCAGTGTGGCAGATGCGCAGCGCCGTGTCGCTGGCGTCGATATCAATATAGCCCCAGTTAAAGGCCGCGAGCCGGGCATTGATCTGCCCTTCGAGCTCGCCCACCGTGTGCGCCAGCCCCAGCGGGAAGCGCTCGCCCAGCGAGTCGCCCATCTGCACGAGGAACGAGCGGCTCTGCGCCTCGCCGACGTTGGCCACCATACTCTCAATCATCACGTGGATCAGCGCAAACCAGCCCGACTGCGACTGTTGATGCTGGTAATACTGCAAAAGCTGTTGATCATTCATCACTTGTTCCCCAGAAGGTAGCGGAAGTAGATATTGGCGCTACTTTCGTTGTAATCACCGAAGGTGTCATACCCGATCTGCCCGCCGATGGTCATATCTTTGTTCAGCTTGTAGTCCGTCGACGCGCGCAGGTTGTAGCCCAGACCGTTCTCGCTCTTGCCGCTGTAAAACGCCTCTTTGGCAAAACCGCGTGAGACGTAATCTTCCAGCTGGCGCTGCATCGCGGAATCCGTCGGGAAGTACGGGCTCTCGTCCTGAGAGTAGGACTGATAACCAATCGACGCCCCTAACCCCAGCTTCCAGTTGTCGTATTTCTGGGTGTAATCCACCGGGAAGGAGACGCTGATGTAGTCCTGCGGGCTGAAGTAGCCCCCCTGCCCGTAGCTGAAGTAGCTCAGGTTTTTGTCGAAGTTCATGTAGTTCATGTTGATGCCGGCTTTCAGCTCGCGATCGGCGGCGTAGTAAGGGCGGAAATAGACCCCCGCTGAGCCGTTGACGCTGGTGTTGCTCGGCACGTTCTCCCCGACGTAGTCATACACGCCAACTCCGGCGTAGAAGCCCGCATCGGTATTGTCATAGCTCAGCTGCGCGCTGCCGCCGTTTTTGGTGACCTGACCCCACTTCTTGCCGCTGTATTTATCTTCCACACCAACATACGACAGCAGGCTGTCCACCACCGCGCGACGCTCGCCGGTGAGCACCAGCTTGAGGTAGTCCGTCAGCTGCGGCGACCACTGGATCCCACCGACAACGGTATTCAGATCCTGGCCCAGCGGCGTGGAGCCGACATCAATTTTGTACTGATCCCCGGTGAGGGCCATCGCCACTTCCACACCCTGGGCGCTTTGCGAGCCCTGGGACGGCACCTTGATCTTGTCGATGTTCGGCAGCTCAGGCGGCGTGGTGGTGGAGGCGTTGTACAGCTCCTCGGCAACCCCACCCTGGATCAGCGCCCCGGTACCAAACCGGCGGCTGGATTCGTCGGACGAGGTGCCCGCATCGAGGCTGATCGGCGTGACGTTCACGTCCAGGCGGGAATCGCCGAACGGCACGGTGGACCACTGCAGCGGCGCCTTGATTTCGGTCAGCTTGCTGAGCCCCTCTTCACCGTCACGCGCGCGCAGGGCGGTTGAACCACGGGCCCAGGTGGCGGTTTTATCCACCAGCATCTCCATCATGTTATCCACCTGGCGCAGCGTCCCGGCCTGAGCGGTTTCTACCGGCAGGTCGGTGCGCACGGTGCCCGGCGGCGCGGTCTGTGGATTACGCGCCAGCTGGGCCACCTGCCACGGCATCGCCTGGCCGTAGAGCGACGGGGAATCCGCCACCGCGCCGGTACTGGAGGTGCCGACAAACGGGTTGTCGGCTAAGGCCAGACCGCCCAGCATCGGGGCGGTTTCACCGCTGTTATCCTGCAGGCCGAGCAGCTTGCCGCGCGCGGTGCGCAGATAGCTCATCGCCTGCTGATGGTTGCCTTCGGCCTCGGAGACCCGGGCCAGCAGCAGCAGGCGTTCCGGCGTGCCGTCGTTGGTCAGCCCGGTGCTGAGCTGCTTCGCCTTATCGACGTTTTTGCTGGCAAGGGCCACGTCGATTGCCCCGGCGCGCGCATCCTGCTGCGGCGTGTCGCGGGTCATCAGGTAGTCGTAGACCACCCCCGCCTCTTTGTTCATCTTCCCGGACTGATAGACGCGCGCCATGGCAAACATCAGATCGGTGTTCTGCGGATCGTTCTGCATGGCGCGGATCAGCTTGTCGTAGGCCGCGGCGTAGTTGCCCTGGGTGCGCAGACGATCGGCCTCGTTGATCACGTAGCCGTTACGAATGCTCGCCAGCTGGGTTGGGGTACTGCGCGACTGCAGCTCCGGGTTGGCAAGCCAGGCCTGGGCTTCGCCGCCGAGTCCCGCCTGGTTGAGCACCGCCACCTGATCGGCATAATCCCCGGCGTTACCCTGCACGCCACGGCGCATGTTGTCGTGGACCACGCTCACCGCGGTGGTGACGTCCCCGCTCTGGGCCAGCATCCGCGCCAGCTTGCCGGCATCCGCCGGGCTCTGCGGTGGACGCGCCGCCAGCGCTTTCAGGGTGTTGGCCGCCGCAGTACGATCCCCCGACGCCAGATAGCGCTCGGCGACGTTCATCTGCAGGTTGTAGTTCACCCGCTGGGACAGCTCGCGCATATCGCTGTTCTGGCTGGAGGCCGGAATGCGCGACAGCAGCGTCTGCGACTGCTGCCAGGCGTTATTTTCGCTGGCGAACAGCGCGGCGGCATAGAGTTCGCTGTTGCTGGCGTTCGGACGGAACGCCGGAGCCATGGCGTTGGCCGCCTCCGCGCTGCGCCCCTGCTTCTGCAGGAGACGGGCTAAATCCAGGCGCAGCCAGGGATCGGACGGATAGCGGGCCGTTCCCTGCTGCAACAGGGCGATGGCGCGCATCTGATCGCCGCTGGCCGCCGCCTGCTGAGCCTGACGACGCAGCGGATCGGTCGGATTGCCGCCGGAGACGCGCGGCTGGAGCCTCGCCTGCAGGCTGGCCGGCAGGGTCTGCAACATCGCCTGGGCTTCGGCGGTTTTGTTCTGCTCGCGCAGGACGTAGTAGAGGTTTTCCCGGGCAGAGCCGTTGTTTGGCTGCTCGTTCAGCAGGCCGCGCAGGGTCTGTTCCGCCGAGGTGTAATCTTTGTTATGCCGCTGGACATCGGCGCGGAACAGCTTCGCCGCCGCCCCCTGCTCGCCGCTGCGCTGGGCCAGCGGCGCGCTCAGGGCCAGCGCCTGGCTGACGTTGCCCTGCTTGTAGGCCGCCTGGGCCTGTGCCAGCTGGCCGTAGAACTCGGCATCCTGCGCCTGCTGCTTGCGTTCCTCAGAGGCCGCGCCGCCGAGGCTTGCCGCACGGTTCAGGTACTGCGCCCCTGCGGCGTAGTCGCCCTTGCGCAGGGCAACGTAGCCCATCCCGGCCAGCGCGTCGGCATCTTCCGGGTTCGCTTTCAGCACCTGCTCAAACTGGCTGCGGGCGGTGTCGGTGTTGCCGCTGTTCAGCGCCACATAGCCTTCGCCTTTTGCCGCTCCGCCGATGCTTTTACGGAAATAGTCCTGCACCGCGGTATCGGTGGGATGGCGTTGCAGATAGGTCTGGTAGTACGCTTCGTCGCCCGCCTGCGGCCCCAGCCACAGCAGGGCCTGACGCAGGGATTTATCCGCATCCTGGCTGCCGCTCGCCAGATCCTGCAGGATGTTCATCCCTTCACGGCGGGTGTTCTCCTGATAGGTCAGCACTTTGCCCAGCGCAATTTTGACGTTGTTATCCTGCGGATACTGCACGCGCAGCTGACGCAGCTCGCTCACCGCCTGCGGATAGAGGGATTTGTCCCCGGCCATGGTCAGATAGTATTCCGGGGCCAGGCTCGGCGGCGGCTGGTTGCCGGTAAACAGGCTCTGCCAGGTGGCAAGGGCGGCAGGAATGTTGCCGCTGCGCGCCTGCTGACGGGCCAGCTCCAGCTGCCCGCGCGGCACCTGCTGCATCTGCTTCGCGTTATCCAGCGCCTGCAGATTTGCATCCTGCGGCGAGACCGCCGTTAAGCGCTCGCGCCATTGGGCCGCCCCCTTCACGTCACCGGCCTGCTGTGACCATAAGGCCATCAGGTACAGCGCCTGGGTGTTGTTGGGATCCACCATCAGCACTTTTTTCAGCGATTCCATCGCCAGGTTATCGTGAGACTTTTCGTGCCAGTAGTTCGCCTGGTCGAACAGGGCTTTCAGCGCCGGGTTATTGGCCGACTGCGCGGCATCCGCCGCCTGGGCACCCTGAATTCCCCCGAGCGCCAGCCCGCTGAACAGGCACAGCACAGGCAGATGTCTGGCGGTTTTGTTTTTATTTTCCATAGTGTTACCACCCTTACTCACGATCTGAATCCTGTGGGTTAAGACGTTTATGCGCGCGTTTTTTCAGTAACGAGTAGAGGCTCAGGCCAATAATCGTCGCAAACAGCAGGCCAAAGATTGCCAGCATGGCGGAGTGCTGCGTGGCATACCACACCACCATCATGTACCAGGGCATCTGGCCGCTCGGGAACTGCGGGCCGACGCGGAAGCTGCGCACGCCGTTTTCATCGGTGATGATCGCCGTGTCGCCCCTGATCCCGGCGTTAATCCGGGCGGAGTTCAGGTCGTTATGCAGACGCGAAAGCTGCGTGTCGTCGCTGCCAATCGCCATCACCACCAGACGTTGCGGGTTCCACTGGGAGCGGAAGCTGACAAAGCCGCGCCAGGACTCGTTCGACGAGAAGTAGCGGTCGGCATCGACGGCGGTCGTGTTCCAGTTTCCTTCCAGCAGGTTCTGCACTCTGTCCAGCATCTTCGGCTCGCGCACGCCAAAGGTGTGCTCGTTGCTGATAAAGGGTGACTGGGCCAGCAGGGCGCGGTTGAAGGCGGTCTGATTCAGCGAAGAAACCGCCAGCACGTCGCTTTCACCGAGGCGCAGCAGGTTCGCCCCGCCGGACGGCAGACCGAACATCACGCGGTTGTTGTTCAGCGCGGTACCGGTGGCGTTACCGGAGCGGGCGGAGAGATCCAGCAGGGTGCTAATCTCGCTTTCGCTCGGGTTTTCCGGCAGAAGTAATACCGTCTGCGAGAAGTCCGCCAGGCGGGTAAACGGGAACGAAGCCCCCACGAAGTAAGAGAGATTCGGCAGCAGCGTGAAGTGGCGCGAATTGCTCAGATCGATGCTTGACTCTTCGTCGATACGGCTCTTGATGTTGTTATTGAGCAGCACGCTGCACGGCGCGTTCTCCTGGGTCTGGATGTTGAAATAGAGCTGCAGCTGGTTGTCGCCGTAAATCAGATACGGCTCCAGCGGCATAACAAAATTCTCCTGACGCGCATCGCCGCCGAGCTTGTGCCACAGCCCTTCCAGCAGCCCCTGTTTGTTGACCGGCAGATTACGCAGGAAGGTGCCGTTGAAGGTCATCGACAGATACGAACGCTGCTCGTCGATCCAGCTTTCGGACGGGAAACGGTAGGCAATTTTCAGCGGAATGGTGTCGCCATCCCACATAAACAGATCCGGCGCGGCGCGGAATGCCAGGGTCAGCGGCTCGTGCCAGATGCCGGTCACCGTCAGGCTCTGATCTTTACGCATCAGCTCGCTCAGCAGCACCGGGCGGTCGGTGGCGATCCAGCGCGGCGCATCGTAGGGTTTGCTGACCGGGATGTTCTGGGCTTCCACCGGCAGGCTGGTGGTCTGGCCGTTGAACTGGCCGCGGGTCAGACGCCATGCCGCACTCCTGAGCTGTTGCTCGTTATTGCCCACTACCAGCAGCAGCTTGTAGATCGGGTTGGCCGGGTTATCCACCACCTGCAGCATCGCCCCGTTCGAGGCGGGCAGGGTTAAGCCGCCAATCGACTCGCCCGGCTTGCCGAGCAGGATGCCGTTTTTCTCCGGCAGCTGGTCATGCAGGGCATCAAACGAAATACCGCGGTAGTCCGCTTCGATCCCCAGCCACGAGGCGATCAGCGCCGCCGCCCCCACCTGCTCCGGCAGGGTTTTGGCCGGGAAAGCGAAGGTCAGCGTGGTCGGCGTCATCTGCATTTCGTCGAGGAACGGACGCGGGAAATGGCTCAGATCCGCGCCAATGTTCAGCTGCTGCGCCTCCAGATCGAGCCGCGTGTTCGGCATGATGGTGACCTGGTAGCTGTCGGACAGATCCCGCTGGCACAGCAGCGCGTCACCGTCGTTGATTTTGAAGCTGATGTTGTTGCGTGACACCACCATCGCCGCCGGAATGTCCAGCTGATAGTTGGACACGTTGCTGTCGGCGGAGCCCAGCGGCACCGTGCCCAGCGGCTGGCCGTTGAGCATCAGCTGCAGCGTGGTGTTGCGCGCCGCCATCGCCGGAGAAACCTTCAGGTTCAGCTCCAGCTGGGCGTTGGTGATCACCTGGTCCGCCGAGAGGGTAAAGTCGATCCCGCCCTGAAGCTGCCCACCGCTCAGCACCACGCCATTCGGCTGCCCCATCTGGGCAACGGTAATGCTGCTGGTGGTGCCGGGGGTGATCCCCATCGGCACAGGAGAAGCAGGCGCGGCATCGGGTGCCGGGGTCGCAGGCACCGCATCCGGCATCGGGCTGGCAGGCTCTGCGGCCGCCTCAGCCGCAGACGGGGTCTGGAACGCGGGCAGCGTATCGGGAGCTGGCAGTGAAGCCGGCGCCGTGTCCGCAGCGGGCTGCGCCGCCTCCGTCACCGGGGGCGGGAGATCTGTCGGCAGCAGCGATTCCACGGTGGTCGGCTCTTCCGCCGTCACCGGCTGCGCCAGTACGCCAAATATAAACAGCAACTGCAGGGCTTTGCGGGTCATCCCTTTCATACAGCGGTATCCTCGGTGGCGTTATTCCTGCGCCCTGCATCCTCATGGCGTTGACGACGCTTGTTACGACGGTCTTTCCAGGTCAGCCAGAACAGATCAAATACGCTGCGAATAATGATAAACAACGAGCGGAACGGGTTGTCCTGGCGTTTAGGCGGGTTGATCCACGCATCGGCGCGGGCCAGCACCACGCGCACCAGTTCGCGGCGGCGGTCCAGCGGGATCTCGTCAAACATCAGGCGAATGTACTGCTCATCGTGGGCAATCACATTCACCGGGATGCTGATCGCCCCCGACTGCAGCTGCAGCTCAATCTCTTCGATCTCGTCGGTAAGGTGGCGGTCATCCACCACCGCAATACGGCAGCCGCCCATGGATAAATCCAGGGTATGGCTGCGCGAGGAGATGCCGCTGGCGTAGTGGATCACCACCGGCACGCTGGCATCGATACGGATGGTTTTACGCGTCTGGCGGGTTTCCCGCGCTACGGCGATGGCGGCCAGCAGGAAGATCAGGCTGTAGACGCCCCAGCCGACGTTAAGGGCGATAACCATCGGGTCGACGCTGAAGTAGTCATGGGCGACGGCACGCACGATACCGGCGATCACCCCCGCCGCCAGCAGCACCGCGATAATCAGGTGCGGACGGACAATGCTGAAGTCGAAGTAGCCCACATCCAGCAGCGCGCCTTTATCGGTCACGTTGAACTTGCCGCGTTTCGGGAAGATCAGGGTGATTACCGTCGGCAGCACCAGGTGGAAGGCCAGCACCAGATCGTAAATCTCACCCCAGAAGCTGTAGCGGAAGCGCCCGTTGACCCGCGAGTTCACATAGATACAGAGGAACAGGTGCGGCAGCATATAGGCGAAAATCAGGCTCGCCGAGGAGTGGATAATGTTCAGGTTAAACAGCAGGTAAGCCAGCGGCGCGGTGAGAAACGCCACGCGCGGCAGGGCAAACTGGAAAGACAGCATGGCGTTGAGATAGCACAGACGCTGCTGCCACTTCAGGCCCCGGCCCAGCAGCGGGTTATCGACGCGCAAAATCTGGGTCATGCCGCGCGCCCAGCGGGTACGCTGGATCACGTGCACCACCAGACGTTCCGTCGCCAGCCCTGCCGCCAGCGGAATATCCAGATAGGCCGACTTCCAGCCCAGGCGCTGCATCTTCAGCGCGGTGTGGGCATCTTCGGTCACGGTTTCTACCGCAAAGCCGCCAATCTCTTCCAGGGCGCTGCGGCGGATCACCGCGCAGGAGCCGCAGAAGAAGGTGGCGTTCCAGTTGTCGTTTCCGCGCTGGATCTGCCCGTAGAATAGCTGGCCTTCGTTAGGAATATCGCGGCCCGCAGAGAGGTTACGCTCGAACGGATCCGGCGAGTAGAAGTAGTGCGGCGTCTGCATCAGCGCCAGCTTCGGATCCTGCAGGAAGGCACCCACCGTCGCCTGCAGGAAGATACGCGTCGCCACGTGGTCGCAGTCAAAGACGCAGATCAGCTCGCCTTTGGTGAGCTTCATGGCGTGGTTGAGGTTGCCCGCTTTGGCGTGGGAGTTATCGTTACGCGTGATGTACCCTACCCCGACGTTGGCGGCAAACACCGCAAACTCGCTGCGCTTGCCGTCATCCAGCAGGTAGATTTTCAGTTTATCCGCCGGATAATCCAGGCACTGCGCCGCCAGCACGGTATCGCGCACCACGTCCAGGCTCTCGTTATACGACGGGATATAGATATCCACCGTCGGCCACTGGGCCATATCATCGGGCAGCGGGACGATCTTGCGCTGTAACGGAAAGAGGTTTTGCAGATAACTTAAAATAATGGTTATCCAGATATAGAGTTCGGCGAGAAATAACCCGATCCCCAGTATGGCCTCTATTTCGGAATTAAAATGCAGCGTCTGCGTGGCCCGAAACCAGATATATCGTGTGGACATTAACACCGCCACAATCATCATGATTACCGACACGCGGTGGTGTTTGCTAAAACCAAGCAGCATTAGCGCCCCGATGCTGATTAAGCCGAAGATATACTGCTTCTGGCTGTCCATCGGGGTAATAATAATAAGCACTGCAATAGGTGCTAAGACCAATAGCAGTAAATAAAACAGCGCCTTTTTCATAGGACGTCCTGGAAATTGTCGTCAGAAACTGGAGGTTCTCAGACTGGCGTGCACGGCGCCGTCACCGACCTGAATACCCAAAATAGCCGCGATACGCTTACTCACCAGCTCGATATCGAACGCCGCCGCCGAGGTGGCGCTGAAATCCAGTATCGACTGCTGTGAGGCATTGGCCTCAGGCACACTTTCATCCCGGTTGATCACACCAAGCAGGCGATCGCCGAGGCGTTGCTGTAAGAAGGCGGTGACGTCACGGCTGATATGGCGCCGGTTATCACTCTGGTTCACCAGGAAATAGTATCCGGCCTTGTTATCTGGCGGTGCGCCGCCGGTCAGCCGGTGGTTTTCAATGTGGGGCAGCAGCGACAGCGATGCGGTGTCGGCCAGCAGGGTCACGAGGTGCAAATCGGCCAGCGGGGAGATCGCCTTCAGCGCCGGGTTCGGCCCTGGCGGGAAGTCGGCCAGAATAACCAGCCCCGGGTAGCTCAGCAGAGAACTTAACCCGCGCGCGAGGAAATTGCTGTCGCTGGTGAGGTTGTGTTCAAAGATCAGGCGCTGCTCTTCCGTCACTTCGCCATAGGGCAGGACGAACATATTGTTGCCCGCCGTCAGCACCGACTGGCTCCAGTCTGCCGACTCATTGGCACGGGCAACGTAGCCGCGGCCGTCGGACAACGGTACGCCAAAATGCAGACGCAGCGCGTTCTGTACATCGAAGTCAATGGCCAGAACTTTATTGCCGGAACGAGCCAGAGCATAAGCGAGGTTGGCCGTGACCGTGGTTTTCCCTACTCCGCCTTTTGGCGAGCAAATACACACTAACGGCATGAAGCGATTTTCTCCAGGAGCGGTTGTAACGGAAGATCTTTCACCGGATGGCTGGCGCGTTCGGACGTTTTGGTCGCGAACAGCTGTTCAAAGCGCACCGGCTCCGCCGGTTTCGGCGCAGGGACGGCCTCAGCAATGGGCACCACGGGCGCAGGCGTTGCCCGCAGCTCAGCCTGCGGCACCAGGGCTGGCACCTCTTTCACCGGCGGCGGGCTTGTCGGCTCGGGTTTTAGCTGGTCAAAGAACGAAGGTGCAGCCGGGTTAATCGGCGATTGTTCCCCTTTTTCTGCGCTAACGGCATTCATGCTTTGCATGATCGACGGCGCAGCACCCGCGGGCCCGGCCACAGGAGCTTTCGTCAGGCTGGCAAGGGCAACATCCAGTTCACCGGGTTTCACCGCCTGTGGAACAGGAACGGCGACGCTGCCGGCTTTCGCCAGCGCCGAATCGTTATCCACACCTGCCAGCTGGTTGATGATCGCCCAGCCGCTGGCGGAAGCCTGCTTGTTTTGCGCAGACAAGTCCTTGAAATTGATGTCACCGGTGCGCGTTTTATCCTTGAAACGCTGCAAATCATCATAATTTTTCATGGCATTACTCGTGATTCACAAGTCAGTATTTTTTGTTTCCTGCATGACTTTGCCAGGGACAACAGTTTTATGGGAATACGAACATGTAAAGGGGATGAGTGATTAACAACCGTCATAAAGTACTTCCCTTTACGCGTGGTCATATTTGTTTAGTAAATGTTCTAATGCATATTACGTAGAGCTAATACTATGTACAAGCTTATCGACAGATCGCGTAATTTCTCCACTATCCGCCAGCAGAACCCATAACATAAAGATAAAATCTTGCTCTTCGTTATCCCTACAACAGATTAATCCAGCGAAAATATAACATGTGACGTTTAATATCGACAGGTAACTATAAACATGAGTTATGAAAAACAGGATATATCGGTGAGCGCTCCGGGTTAACCGGTGTTTGCGGGCAGGTTAAAAAGAGGGGCAATAAATTAATCCCGGCACAGGGGCCGGGATTGAAGAGGTTACTGAGCAGTCTGCCCGTATTTCGGCGAACGCGGGCCATATAACAGACCCCGCGGCCCTGGGCTAAACAGACGTGCGCTGGCGATGCGGGCAACGTCATAGGCTTTGTCCGTAGCCGAATGCGCAATCTGGGTGATCGCCGCGTTGATTACCATTCCCAGCAGGCCACCGTTGTTATTGGTCTGGCCTTCATTACTTGAAGCCGAGGCAGCGCCTGTCCACAGCTCTTTTCCGGTGCGCAAATCCACCAGACGCGCCGAGGCAATAACCCGCGTATCGCTGCTGATCACCTGGTAAGAGGTGCCGTAATCGGTGATGGTGATATACATCACCGCATCCGCGCTGAAGATATCGTGCAGTTTTTTCAGCGGGATCGCGCTGATGTCGTCAGGATGGGTCGCGCCGTTTTGTTTAAACGTCTCTTCCACCACTGCCACCGGGAACACATAGTAACCGGACTCGGCAAGCGGCTGGGTTACGTTGCTCAAAAAGCCGTGGGTCGCGTTGATGTCCGGCGACTTATTTACTGGCGGCAGCACCAGAATGCTGCGCGGTTTACTTTCTTTAAAAGCGGAATAATCGGCCGGGGGCGTCTTATTGGTTGTGCAACCCGTTACGACCAGCGTCAATGCCAGGGTCAGAAGAGCGGAGATTCCTTTCATTTTAGGTTCCGTTATTTTTTCGTGGTGAGGAAATCAATATAAGAAGCCGATTCCGGGTACTGTTTTTTCTCAGCGTTAAATTCGGCCATCGCCAGATCTCTGTTCCCGGTATTGCTGTAGAGCATCCCCAGTTGGGCATGCACGCCAGGCGGCACAGGTTTGCTGCTGGCCTGCGATGCCGTAATCAGTTTCTGCAGTGAGGCGATCTGCTCCTGCGGGCTGGTTTTACTGGTGTAGTAGTCATAAACAGTGTCCTGATAATCACCCCAGGTATAGATCTGCTGCGGTGATTTTGTTGCACACCCGGCCAGCAGCAGCACAGCTGCGCCGGAAAGCAGGCTTTTTATCTTTGCCATCATTAATTCCTTTTAATGTGTATTTGACGGGTCCCAGCTGCCGTTTTCAGTACCGGCAACCAGGTTATTTACCGCTTCGCGGATCGCGAGATCGAGAACTTTGCCGTTCAGCGTGGCGTCGTAGCTGGCCGTGCCGCCAAAGCCGAGCACTTCACGGTTAGACAGCGTGTATTCACCCGCTCCCTGGGATGAATAAACCACTTCGGAGGTGCTGACGTTAACCACGTTGAGAGCCACTTTCGCATACGCCACCTGCGACTTGCCGCGCCCCAGAATGCCAAACAGCGCCCTGTCGCCGGTCTCTTTGCGACCAAACTCCGTCACATCGCCCGTGATGACGTACGACGCCCCTTTCAACTGCTGACGCTTTCCGCTGATGCCGGACTCGTTTTTAATCTCTTCCATATTTGCGCGATCCAGCACGTTGAAGCGGCCAGTTTGCTGCAAATGGGTGATCAAAATGGTTTTTGACTGATTACCCAGATGGTCGACGCCATCTGAAAAGATGCCATTCATGTAGCTGGAGCGGTTATCAAATTTCCCGACCGATATCGGGCTGCGCTGTCCCTGCCACGAGGTGTTATAAGTGGCAACTTTCGCCACTTCAACGGATCGGGAGGATTCCGTTGCACAGCCTGAGAGTAATAACGCGCTTAAGCAGAGCGAAGTGGCAATAAATTTATTGACCATGATATTTAAATTTCCTTTTAGAAAAAATGGTGTTAGCACCATTCTCCTTATTGATATTATTCGAAGGTTTTTGGGTTTTTTAAGAGGTAATTAATTATAAATAAAACTTTATTAAACACACAGCGTTAGCGATTGCATTATGACAGACAGCGATTCATTTTGTTCGTGTTTATATATTTTTCAGATTTTATCTTGCCTGCGTTTGATTAACGCAATAATCACCCTCCTGTCAGTAATCAAAAACCATTCAAATTACATATACAAACCTTACAAAAATGCACACCATGAATAATAAACATAAGATTTAAAATAAAATAAAAACAATCCTTATAAACATTAGCGCGCTATGAAAAAGTTTACCCTATGTTAGGGTAATAATGTTAAGTTAATCGAAATGCCATATCTGATTTCTTTCAATAAATCTTGAGAATTAACCAATGAGCATCTGGCCTTTTTTAGAGGAAGAGTTAATACTTTACAGGGATACCTCTAACGCAATTAACGATTTGTTAGTTACCTATGAAAACGAATGCTTTAATCTCATGCAACAAATCAAAGGTTCTTCATTTTCGGAGGCTCAAAGGCATTTTGACCGGCTTTATGAGATTAAGAATAAGCTATGTACCATTCAATATCAGTACGGGTTTGAGTTAAACGAAAAACTACAGAATTTGATATTTTATCTTAATCATGATGACATCGATTTTCGGCAATTTGTGTATATAAATATCTGCAATGGATTGTACTGGTCAGATGTAAGCAGAACGGATACTTGACATTCCCGGCGTTAGAACGGTTATAAATATTCAGGAGGCTGTTTAAGCGCCCGACATTTTAGCTACCGCGCCTGTGTGTTTAATTATATTAGTGTTGTTAAAGAGCCTGTATCTGTATGACCAATTGCTATTCCCGCAGCCTGCGCCTGAACGACAACAGCCAGGCAGAAGCAACCGATACGTCGCTCATGGTCAGTCTGGGGCCAGGGAGACTGATGCTCCGGGCTGACGAGTAAAAAATCCCGACACAGTAGCCGGGATTATTGTTAATAATGGATTGATATTGAAGGACTAATAGATGCTAAAATATCTATAACATCGTCCGTAGTTGAGAACATATAATGAACGACTCCATCATGTATATTACCGTTTTGCTCATTAAACCATTCTAGATACTTAGATTTTTCAACGCGATAAAGTCCTGTAAGCATCATTCCTTTCTGCTCTTCCTGCATTTTCAATAGGTCACCTTCATCAGTCACTCGGAAGGAATAAATCCAATCGAACAGTACTTTAACTTTGCTGCCTTCAGCGTTATCCCCTGAAGACAAAATCAACTCAAGGGAACCTGAGGAATATCGCAAATCCTCTAGTTGACTATTATGAAGAGAACCCTCAGCAAGCGGGATTTTAATCAATTTTTCAGTCATATATGATTACTCATCATACCTAAATTTGATCCTATTCTTCCCTGATTGGATCTCCAATGTTGGACGCTCTTCGGCGCTACGCTCACGTACTATAACCGTTCACCCATCGGGTAGTTTACCGACCCTACCACTTGGTATGTCTTTAATTTTTGCTGGTGCCGACGGTGAAGCCGATGCAGCCGGTGCCCATCAGACCGGACTTTTTGGTCTCTTTTTATCTCCAGTGCTGTTAAAGAGTCTGTACTTGCATGACCACCTGGTATTCCCACAGCCCCAGCCTGCGCCTGAACGGCAACTGCCCGGCAGAGGCGGGATTCTGCACCGACACGCCGGTCACGGCCAGCGTTACACAGGGAAGACTGGTGATCGAGCCGGCTAAGGGCTGACGCGTAAAAAGAAGATCCCGGCGCTAAGGCCGGGATCCTGACGACTATCCAATCAGTTCGTCTTTTGTTTGCATTAATATCTTTAAAAAATCGTCAACTGGGAATTTCATTTCTACAGTTTCGGGCAAGATTCGGCTATCTGAAAAAAATTCTATTTCGATAGAATCAACACCCTTATCTTTGTTCAACTGGCAAAGTATCTGTCCTCTATAGGATATTTCCGCAGTCAGTTCCTCGTAACGAGAATCACTAAAAAAGTCTACTTCAAATTCGTTACTCATTTACCATACCTTCTTGGATCTAAAAAACCAGAAAACGAACCATCAGCGTTGTAACGAATACCTTGACCACTTGGTAAACGATATTCAACCCCACCACGAGACAATTCCCTTTTAACTGTGCCCGGATGACTCAAAACGTCGTTTACAAACTTACTTGCCGATTCATTTTTCTGAGCCACATTTCCTTTTAAAGGTTCAAAAGTTCCACTATCTCTGCCTGCATGCTTTTCCCAAGCCCTTGCAGCGGCAGACATACCTTGCCCATTTATCGGTTTATTTGCTGACGAAATTAGGTTGTCCTTCGCACTAGGGCTGACTTTGCCACCTTTAGCTATCCCACCGCCTGCGCCAAGAGGATCTCCATCCTCATCTATAATCCCCGGTTTCAGCCAGCCCGGACGGATATCAAGAATCGGAAACTTCTTGTCCTTATCATTTAGTGCATTATTCTCAACCGCATTTTTCCCGGCCCCGGCACCCGCTGCCGCAGCCGCCGTGCTGTCACCCGCCAGCCCCCCCCGCCATCCCCGCCGATGTTTCGCTCCGCATGTGCGAGGAGGATTTTGACGACTGGGACCCCAGCGAGGCGTTGATGCCGACGGTGCTGGTGTTGCCGCTGTCAGAGGCACCCTTCGCCTGGTCCATCGCCACCGCCTGGTCGGACTGCACCAGGGATAACGCCGCCTTCGTCGCCTTCGTCGCCTTCGGGGCCGCCAGCCGGTCGTCGCTCTCGTTTGCCGCATCCCGCGCCGTGGTGACCGCGCTGTTCAGCGCGCTTCCCGCCGTGCCGGACAGGGCCACCGTCAGGCCGCTGCTCTTCTGCTCGTACTTTTCATCGCGGGTGCGTCTGTCGTGGCCCGGTTCAATCACCACGCTGTCGCCCTGAACCGCAATATCCTTCCGGGCGATGATATCCGCCCCGGCAATGTGCGCCTGCTTCCCTGCCGTGATGCTGACGTCCCCGCCCGTCGAGCCGACGGTGCTGAAGCTCCCGCTCTGGGTGGTGCCCTGCTCGCGCATGTCGTGGGTGGATTTGCTGGTGCCGACGGTGAAGCCGATGCCGCCGGTGCCCATCAGGCCGGACTTTTTGGTCTCCTTTTATCTCCAGCGCTGTTAAAGAGCCTGTACCTGTATGACCAATTGCTATTCCCACAGCCTCAGCCTGCGCCTGAACGGCAACTGGCTGGCTGAAGCGGGATTCAGCACCGACACCCCAGTCATTGTCAGCGTGGAGCAGGGAAGACTGGTGATCGAGCCGGTTAAGGGCTGACGGGTAAAAAGATCCCAGCTCGGTGGCCGGGATCTATGATGATTAATAAAAATCTGGATCAACCAGACCTTCAGCCTTCACGATTTCAAGGAAGCGCTTATAGGCATCTTCATCTCGTTCTAATATATCATCCAGCAACTTTTCTTTAATCAGTGCCCAATGATGAATGCTCTTCGCATTATTTTCAAAATACATTGCCTTAAAATCCATTTCTGATTCAATTACAGTCACTTGACTCGCTCTATATGCAATCAAGCCTCCATAGTTTTTGGGAAACCCATAAAAATATGTTTCGTCACCAAACCAATAAATTGAAAACACATTTATAACTGTTCCATCTTTCTCTCTGATTTTCATTTAATTAGCCCTTTAATATTTTCGAACACATCTGCCGGATTAGAGCTAATCCTTTGTGGAGTATCAATTTTAATATCATAAGCTTTACCAGTAGTAGAGTTGTACTGATAATGAATAGTTATTGATTCTCCCTTGGCATTTTTCTGGACTGCCTGCATCTTCTGGAAACCTGCACTTGCAGGGAAACGCGGATCATTATTCATGCCGAGCAGTTTTTCTCCTGCTGCCGGATTTTCCTGCACGTGTTTCCATACTATTTGTTCATTCAAATCCCTTGGTACTGCCGATTGTTTACCCGGTTTCGCCGTCGATATTTTCTCCGCCGCACTAATCAGGATTTTGTTATCAATAATACCGGCTGCTTTACCCGCTAATGATAACGCTTTTTCTGCCGGGATTGACGTCAACAGAGCCAGCGCGTAGTCCTTCGCCTCTTCCGCTGTCAGCAGAGCCATTACCGTATCAGAGCCTGGATTGTTACTCAGGATGGCTTTGATAATATCCGCGCTTTCCGGCAAATCACCGCGCACAATATCCTGTAATCCGGCCTGCACCTGCTCCGGCGAGAGATTGTTGTCCTGCGCATATTTCACCCAGGATGTAGCTGCCTGTCCGGTTTCTGTCATCCCTTTCGGCAGACTCAAAGCATTATTCTCAACCGCATTCTTCCCGGACCCCGCTCCCGCTGCCGCACCCGCCGTGCTGTCCCCCGCAAGACCACCCGCCATTCCCGCCGAAATCGTGGCCAGGGCGCTGACCGTCTGCTTCTGCTCCTCGCTCAGCTTCGACAGGTCTTTCACGTCCGGATACAGCACACCCGCGATGGCCTTCGCCGCAAGCTCGCCTGCTGCCGCGCCCGCGGCACCTGCTGCTGCGCTGTTCCCCTGCAGGGCCGCTACCGCGCCGCCCAGAATGGCGTGGGCAATGGCTTTGCCCGCGACGTCATCCTCCCTGAGACCCGACTTATGACCGATGGCGTAGGCCAGCTCCGGGGCCGCTGCACCTGCCAGCGCCCCGGCCATATTCCCGCCTGCCAGCCCCGACAGCGCGGCCGTGGCCGCCTGGATACCCCGCTGGATCGGGCTGCCGGTGCCGTACTGCGCCATCGCGTTCCCGTAGGCCCGCTCCGCCACCGCTTTGTCCGTCACCGGTTTCCCTTCCCGGGCCAGTTGCTGGCGGGCTTCATCCAGCGCCTGCGGATCTTTAGCCGCTTCCCGGCCAGCCAGCTCGCCCTGCGTCCTGGCGATGTCCATGGCCTGGCTGCCAATCTCGCCGATGAGACTCACCATCTGCAGCCGCTTCTGCTCCTTCTCCTTGTCGAAGATCGGGCTGATGCTGCCGTTGGCATGCTCCGTATCGCGGCTCAGGTCCGCCATGTCCTGCTGCTGGTTTGCCTGGTCGCGGACGGTGATGGTCCCCTCGCTCACCGCCGCCCGGGTGGTGCCTTCCGCGTGGCCGCTGCTACCGCCCGCGACTATCATCCCGCCCGGCATATTGCCCCTGAACTGGTCGCCGCCGAAGTCACCGCCGCCGCTCATGCTGATGCCGCTGTGGCTGACCTTATAGTCAGCTTCGTTATGGATATCGCTGAAGCCCAGGGTACCCGTATCCAGGCGGTTTTTACCCGCCTCAGCGGTGGAGGCTATCGCGGCGCCGTCCAGCTGGGTGTGGCGGCCGACCGTGATGTCGAAACCACCGTCACCGGCATACAGCCCGGTCTGCTCCTGCACCGAGTCAAAGGTGCTCTTCATTTTGTCCTGGCTGGCGCTGACATAGGCCGAGCCGGTCATGCTGCCGAAGTTAAAGCTGCCCCCCGCCGCCACGCTGGTCTGCTTCGACTTATAATCGTTGCTGTCCTGCTGGCTGCGCATCAGGAGGTCGCGCCCGATGTCGGCCACGATTTTGTCACCGCTAACCTGCGCACCGTCAAGAATGGCATCGCGTCCGCTGGTCATCGAGACCGTGCCACCGCTGTCGAGGGTGGTCTCCGTCCATGCGGTGCCGTTACCCTTCTCTTTTCCGTTGGCCGCATTCACGCTGGCAAAGACGCCGATACCGTAGCCCGATGTGCCACCACCGACGCTGACCCCGACGCTACCGCCGCTGCTGCTGTTTTTACCCGTCGTTTTTTCGGTATTCGCGGCACCGCCCAGAACAATGTCATTTGCGGCTGCAAGGGCAGTATCCCCTCCGGCCTTCAGCTGGCTGCCGGCAATCAGGATATCGCCGCTGTTTTTACCCTGCCCCTGGCCCGTGGCGGTGATCGCCATGTGACCGCCCGCATTCAGCGTGCTGCCTGCAACGGCATCGCTCTGCGCATGCTGTTCCGATTTCGACTTCTGCGACGACAGGGAAAGGCTGACCCCGAGCCCGTTGTTCGGATCCCCGTCAGACTTCGCCAGAGCCGCGCCCTGGTCAGCCTGCACGCCTGACAACGCCGCCTTCGTCGCCTTCAGGGCCGCCAGCCGGTCGTCGCTCTCGTTTGCCGCATCCCGCGCCGTGGTGACCGCGCTGTTCAGCGCACTTCCCGCCGTGCCGGACAGGGCCACCGTCAGGCCGCTGCTCTTCTGCTCGTATTTCTCATCGCGGGTGCGTCTGTCGTGGCCCGGGTCAATCACCACGCTGTCGCCCTGAACCGCAATATCCTTCCGGGCGATGATATCCGCCCCGGCAATGTGCGCCTGCTTCCCTGCCGTGATGCTGACGTCCCCGCCCGTCGAGCCGACGGTGCTGAAGCTTCCGCTCTGGCTGGTGCCCTGCTCGCGCATGTCATGGGTGGATTTGCTGGTGCCGACGGTGAAGCCGATGCCGCCCGTTCCCATCAGGCCGGATTTTTTGGTCTCCTTAAAGCGCCAGGAGGTGTCGGTGTTGGTGGCCGCCACGATGTCGACGTTGTTCGCCGCCGACAATGCAACGTCACCGTCGCCCGCCACCGCCGAGCCTAACACCCGCAAGTTGTTGCCCGCCTGCACCGTCACGTTATCGCCGCTCAGCAGGGAACCTTTCTCCCGCGTCGCGCTGTCTTCCTGAATGGTGTGGGTTTTCTTTTTACTCAGGAACCCGCCGCTGGTTTTGGTTTTCTCCCGGTAGCTGTAGTCGCTCTCGGTGGCCGTGGTGAGACTGACGTCGCGACCCGCCGCCACGCCGATATCGCCCTGCGCAGTCACCTCTGCCGCCTGCGCGTTCATGTCGCGCCCGGCGATGATGACCGTGTTGCCGCCGCTGGCGATCTCCGTGCCCTGCTGACGCACGGACTCATCGATAGCGGTTTTTTCTTCGTTTTGCTGCTGGCGCTTTCGGTGCTGGCCTCTGCCAGCAGGTTTACATCGCGACCGGCCCGGATGCCCACATCCCCTTCGGCGGCGATCCCTGCGGCTCGCGCGTTGAGATCGTTGCCAGCGAGCAGGGTCAGATCGCCCCCTGCCGTCAGCGTGCTGCGCTGCTGCGTAACGGAAGCCGTCTCTGTCGTTGCGCTGTTGCGCTCATACCGGCTCTCGCTAATCTCATTCGCGGAGACATTAATATCGTTGCCCGCTGCCATGCCGAGGCCGCCACCCGCCGCCACGCTGGCGCCGGTGATATTGATATCCTGCCCGGCACGCATCGTCAGTCCGTCCGTTGCCGCAATGGAAGAGGTGACGCCCACATCCGTACCGCTTAAGCGCACGCGGCCCGCATCCACATTCCACGTCTGTGCACGGGTGATGTTGTTAATGCTGCCCGTCACACTCTCCAGCCCCACGGTTTTACCGCTGATGGTGGAGCTGATGTTGTTGATATCACCGAGCGCGGTCAGGTTCAGCCCGCCGCCTGCGCTGATAAGCCCGGCGTTAAGGTTGTTGATGCTGTTGCTGCTGTCGATGGACAGCCCCTTCTGCGCCAGCAGCGAACTTCCGCTGTTGGTGACATTGCCGCCCGCCAGCTGCACGTTATTGCCGGAAATGACGCTGCCGCTCTGCACCCTGACGTCTTTTGGCGACAGGTACACCTTCGGGATCATCAGGGTCTGGCCGTTAACGGTGGCGGCTTCCCACCACAGAATACTGTGGTCGAGAGTGGCTATCTGGTCTGCCGTCAGCGCTACCCCGAACTTCAGCCCCAGCGAGGTTTGTGCGTCGGCGGCCTTGTCCATCAGATAGCGCATCTGATCGAGATCGGAGCCCAGACCGCTGATATAGCGTGTTCCGGTCTGGTTCAGCACGTAGTTACTGACGTACCGCGTATCAAAGGCGGCATCGCCAAGGAAGCGGTAATTTTTCTCCGGATTCAGCCCAAGGCGGTCGAGCATGTACGCGGAACCCAGGAACTGATTGCTGTCGGTATACTGGCTGCCCGTTTCACGCGGGGCGGCGCCTGGATTGACACCCAGCAGCTTCCACAGGTCGCCAAACAGGGAGGGATCGAGCTGCCCCAGCCCGTCGAGTTTCGGATTGACGGTGATGAGGTACGGGCTGTCAGGATCGGTAGAGGTGACAAAATAGCCGTTCTTACCGGAAGGCAGAGGATAATTGCCTTCAAGGCCGCCAGGTACGAGGTTTACGCCATCGGCAATTGCCTGGCCCTCAGCAGCGTTCTGCCAGTCCGGTGCGGTGATGGCCGTTGTGCTGGCATCAGCCAGTGACTGCTGATTCGCGCCACCTGCGATGCTCTGTGTTGATGGCGTATTCAGGTCCGGCGCAACAAGGGTATTGCTGATGGTTCCCGCGTTTGACGTGGTGTTTGTGTTGCTGATGTCATTGTCGAACCTGGCGGTGACAATGCCGCCCGCCTGAATGACTGCCCGGATAATTGGCCCTGAATTGTCCGTTTCGGTATCACGTCCGGCTAAGGTGTACGTGATGCCATCCTTACTGATGCCTGTAGCGGTATAGATGAGATACTCAGTGCTGTAACCTGCCTGCCAGCTCTGGTTATTGAGGCTGTCACCATGGAGACTCATATCCCCGTTCGACAGAATATGGCTACCGTTGTTTTCCAGCGATCCGGCACCGATATCCATATTTCCACCGGAGGCAATCCGCCCGGCCCCAGCTGAATCACTGACATCCACTTCAGTACGCCTTATGGCAAAGCGCTTAGTGGAACCAGTATCGCTTAACCTGTAAGAAGTCCTGAAAAAGGGTTCATCCATGGTGCATGCACCCGGATATGCCGGGAAGCTTGAGCAGCTTCCTACCCAGACATCGGTCCTGGTTTTCACTATCTTGTAGCTGTCTTTGTCAGCATCCTCCAGGCTTACCTGGAAATCGGGCTTACCGACATATCCGGGATTATCAATATCAACCGTGTTGCTGGAAGAACCTGAACCGTCCCGCTGGTTAATCAGATGCCCGGTTCTGAGCGTGATATCCCCCTTCGTGGTTTCGATATTGCCGGAGATATTGATGATTTCTGTATTCGCCGCCCCGGAGGCATCTTTTTGCATCACCAGGTCTTCGCCCGCCAGCATATCGCCCCGCAGGTTCGCAATACGATCCGCGAACAGCGACAGGTTATTTCCGGCATAGAGCAGCGCGGTATTGATCACCGACCCGGCGGCGGTGAGCGCCATATTTCCGGCGGTGCCGGTAAAGCCATCAAGCGTGATATCGCCCTGGCTGGAGAGGCTGACATCGCCGCCGGCCTGCAGCGAGCCGCTGCTGTTCATGGCAATCTCACTGCCGGAGAGCGAAGTCGTGCCGCCTCCTGCGGTAATCAGGCCATTATTGGTCACCTTGCCCGCGGCGTTCAGCGTGATGCCGTTGCCCTGCAGAGTGCTCTGGTTGCTGATGTCGCCCTGGCTGGTAATGGTTAGCTGGTCGTTTGCCGCCACCACGCCCTGCGCCGTCCAGCTGTTTACCAGCTTCAGCGTCAGGTTGCCGAGCGCCACAATCTGGCCCACGCCGCTGAGGGAGGCCGCTTCGGTAAGCAGATCGCCCCCGCTGAACAGGTTCCCGTTATCGTTGCTGATACTGTCACTGTTCAGCGTCAGGCTGCTGTTGCCGAGCAGCGTGCCGCTGTTGGTCAGCGTCTGCGCATTCACCGCCAGCTGTGCCGCCTGCAGAGTACCGGCGTTAGTCAGGCTGTTGCCGGTATAGGTGGCGCGTTGCGTCGCCATCATCGTGCCGCTGTTAGCGAGTTTCGCCACCTTCATCAGCAGGTTCGTCGCCTGCAGCCAGCCCGCGCCGTTGTAATCCGCCGTGGAGAGCGTCAGGTCGCTACCGGAGAGGATGTTGCCGTTATTGCGGACCTGCGTGATGCTGGTGAGCGTGGCGATCCCGTTCCCCTGAATCGTACCGTTATTGCTCACCACCGGGGCGGTCACGCTGAGCGCATTCTGGCTGAGAAGGACGCCGTTGGTCTGGTTAGTCAATGCATCCAGCAGCGTAAGCGTCAGGCCGCTGTCGCCCTGTAAACGTCCGTCGTTGTTAAGCGTGCGGGCATCAAGCCGGGTGTTATCCCCCTGCATCTGGCCGCTGTTGCTGATGTTGCCCGCCCGGACGGTAAGGCCTGCCCCGCTCAGCATTTTCCCTGCCTGCATCAGGTCGCCTGTCAGGTGCAGATTAAGTCCGCTGACGCCGCTGATTTCCCCGCTGTTGCTGAGCGAGTCTCCGTCAATATTCAGGTTTTTCGCGCTCAACAGCCCCTGGTTGTCGAGGGCTTTTCCACTGATCCGGACACTGTTCAGGGCAGTAATTTTGCTGCCGGTGACGGCGGCCATGTCGCCGCTTAACGTCAGCGCCAGATCCTGGGCACTCCGGATGGCACCGCTGTTGGTCAGATTTGTGCCTGCAAGGGAGAGGTTCTGCCCCTGCAACCGGCCGCTGTTGGTGATGTCCCGGGCGTTCACCGTCAGGGCATGCTGGCTCAACAGATCTCCCCGGTTGTACAGGGAGCCGGTGGTCTCCAGCCCCAGTCCGTTCAGACCAATGACTGTTCCGGCGTTTTCGATGCTGCCCTGCGTCAGGCTGAGGGTATTCCCCTGCAGCGTGGCGTTGTTCGTGAGCCGCACGCCCGTCAGCTGCATGTCGCCTGCGGCGAGCAAATTACCGTTGTTGGTCAGGTGCGGTACGTGGAACCTCAGATTGCCCTGACTCATCAGGTCGCCGTTGTTCAGCAGCGAGCCGGTTAAGCGGGTATCAAACTGGCCTGCAGCAAGCGCGGAGCCATCATGCTGCCAGTCGCCAGCATTAACGCTGAGATCCTGCCCCTGAATGATGCCTGCGGTAGCGAGCTGTCCGGCGGTGATCGCCAGCGAGCCTGCGGTCAGCCAGCGTCCCGCCGCTCCCTGGGAAAGGTTATCCCCGGAAAGGGTCAGCGCATCGGTGCCCTGTAACAGCCCTTCGCCGCTGAGGGTGCTGGCCGCAACCGCCAGCGCACCGTCACTGGCGATCAGGCCGTGGTTAGTGATATTCGGGATAGCCAGGGTCAGATTCGCGGCGCTGTAAAGGGTGCCGTTGTGCTGGTTGTCCAGCGTCCCGGTATTCAGCAGCAGGGACGTGTCGCCCTGCAACAGCCCGGCGTTGATAAGCGTCTGCGACTGCGTATTAAGTGCTGACGCGATGGCGACGCCGCTGTTTTCCAGCGTCGGCGCGCTCAGGGTCAGGGTATTCGCGCTGCTTTTGCCGCTGTGGGATAACGTCTCGCTGGCGTTAACGGTCAGGGCCTCTCTGGCGGCCTGCGTCCCCTTCAGATCTGCCTGTCTGGCGGTAATGCTCAGGTTACGGCCCTGAATTTGCGAGGCCCCGGTGGTGGCGATCAGCTGTCCGGCCACGCTGAGATCGCCGGTGGCGTTCATCGCTCCGTTAAGCGTCTGGCTGGCGGCATTGAGAGAGAGCGTATTCCCCGCCACCAGCTCGCCGTTATGCGTCAGGGTAGTGGCGTTGAGCGACAGGTTTTGCCCGGCCGTCATGCGCCCGTTGAGGGTGGCGCTGTCGCGGGCAGTTACGCTGATATGCCGGGCGGCATCCGTTTCGCTGCGGGCGTCCTGGCTGAGGTGTTGCGCCGTGAGGGAGACATCCTGCCCGGCGGTCAGTTTTGCATTACCGTGCGACAGCGTACCCCTGGCGTCGAGCACGAGGTCACGGTCGCTGTTCAGCGAGCCATCCTGCAACGCCAGTTCGCTCTGGCTGTTCAGGGTAATGTTGCCCCCGGCTTTATGGTCGCCGGTCAGCGCCATACTTTCGCCCTTCGCGGTAATCCCGCCGCTGGCCAGGCTGTTATGCATCGTCAACCTGCCGCTGGCATCAAGGGTGATATCCCCCTCGCGGGCATTCAGGTTGCCGAGGTTAACGCCCACCCCTTTTTCGCTGGAGACCAGGCGAATACGGTTAGCGTACATCCCGCCCAGCGCCCCGGTGTCCACCGCCACTTTCGGCGCAGGGCCTTCGCCCGGGATGGCGCTGATGCTGCCGTCGGCCGCAACCCGGTTCGCCCCTGCCACTACCGTCAGGGATTTGGCGTGCAGCTGGGCGTTGATGTCGGTCGCGCGGGAGATGATCGACACCGCATCGCTCTGGCTTGCGTCCAGGCCCTGGCCTTCAATCAGGATGCTGCCCTTGCTGACGTCCAGCGACTGCAGTTTGCCGCTGGCGTCGAGCACCGGTTTGCCGGTGGTCAGCGTCGCGTTAGGAGTGTTGATGAACCCGCAGCCGTTACAGGTGATGCCGTAGGGGTTGGCGACCATTACGTTAGCGGCTTTGCCCGCCACTTCGGTATAGCCCTGCAGCTGCGACCGGTTGGTGCCGGTGACTTCGTTGATAATGCCCGTCGCTTCCCTGCCCGCCGTCAGGTTGGGGTTGCCCTGAATCAGCCCGCCAAGCTGGGTCTGATTCATCTTGCCGGTGGCATTGTTGAGGATCAACCCCTCTTTACCAACGTTGTAATCCTGATACTGGTTATGCGATATACCTGCGCCGTTCGGGGTGGCGATATTGACCACCGGCACGCCGTTAGCGGCCTGATCCTGCTGGGTGTTGCCGGTTGGCGTCAGCGTTGCCGCCACGGCAGGCAGCATCGGCTGCGTGGCGAGCAGCACGCTCAGTAAGGCGCTGAGTACGCGCCGGGGTAAACTCACCTGTTCCTTGTCCATCATCCCTGTCCCTTAAAACGCCACCGACACGCGGTAATAAATATTCAGACGATCCGGCCCCAGCCAGTCCGGATACGCAAGCGGTGTGCCCGCCGTTAACTGGCTTGAGAAGACGCGGTTCACGCTGTTCAACCCCACCGCCGCGCCCCACAGGGTGCCGGAGGCGTAGCGGTCGAAACCGTCTTTTTTCAGCCAGCCGCCGTCCAGCGCCGCCAGAGCGCCGATCTGCCCGATCCACGGCAGGGTGAAGAGCGAATAGTTGATCTCATTTCGCCAGTAGCCGCCGTTATCGCCGGAAAGATACTGCTCCTTAAAGCCGCGTACCGAGGTCTCGCCCCCCAGAGTTAAGCGCTCGCTGCCGTAGAGCCGGTCGGGGGACCACTGAAAATAGGCGCTGGAGAGCCACCACAGCCGGTCGGCCAGCGGTTGCTGATAGCTGGCGTTCAGGCTCCATTTGCGAAACTCCGCTTTTGGCACATCGCCGTGCTTGTCGTTGTCATCCTCAGCCCCCAGCCAGGGCACGCCCTGGGTGAAGGTCGGGTTAAAGGTCGCCACGCCGGTCGCGATTTTTTGCGTGTGGTTGATGCCCAGCGAAAAGCTCGAAAGCTTGCGGCTGCTTGTGGCGAGCAGGACATCGTCGAGGTAGTTATGGTTGATACGGTGGGTCAGGCCCACCGCGGCGCTGGTCTTGATATCGCCGTTACGGAACAGCACCCAGGAGCCGTTCAGCCGGTGAGTTTCGTTATCGCCGGTCGAGCGCCAGCGATAGCCATTGTTATCGATGGTGCTGAGGTAGTTGCTCCAGCTGTAGCTGTAATCGAGCAGGCCATAGCCGTAGGGCACGCTGACGCCTGCGGCAAAATTCTGCGCATCCTTACTGCTGGAAAAATCGCTGCTGCGCCCGCCGCTGATAAACCACTTATCGGCGATCCCCAGCAGGTTGTTGCCGGTGAGCGCACCGCTGAGCTGGCCGGTGCCGGTGCTCTTTTGCCCGCTGTTATCGAAGCTGATCGAGCCGTTAAGCGGGAATTCCGGGTCGGCGGTGAGATTAACGATCGAGTATCCCTGGCGCTCGCCGGGCAGGATCTCTATCTGAACAGGGGTCTGACGCACCCGGTTCAGCTGCTCCATCCCCTGTTCGATATCGCGCAGGTTGAGGATCTTGCCCACCCGTCCGGGGAAGGTCATATCCAGCGTGCGTTCCGGCACGCCTTCCAGGCGGATCTGCTCGAGCTTGCCTTCCAGCACCGCGATATGCAGCGTGCCGCGGCTCAGATCCTGCTCGGTCAGAAAGGCGCGGCTGGTGATGTACCCCCGGCTGATATACCAGTCTGAGACCGCGTGCGTCAGGGCGCTGAGGCCCGCCATATTCAGGCACTGGTTGCGCCAGGGCGCGGTGAGGCGGCGCTCGGCAACGTCCGGCATGGCAGTGGCACCGTCCAGCACGATCTGGTTGATAACAAAACAGGGGCCGCCAGCGGCAGGTTGTACGGGGGATGAAGAGGCCGCGGGCAGGACCGTGCTGCGTTCCAGCTCGTCGCGCTGGCGCTGGTTTTGATCCAGCAGCTGCTGTTGCTGCTGTTGAACGGCGCTGCGATCCGCTGGCGACAGCAACGCCGCGTGGACGCTACCGAGTGGCCATAAAATGAGAGTGACAAAAAGCCCTGTTAATCTGGTCATCCTTACCTTCACTACATCCCTGCCTTCTGTCCGTTTTCAGACTGGCGTACAAAAAAGGAGCAAAATATGTCAAAAAGTAACCTGTGTAAATGCACGTAAAAGGTCGACAGGGTTTTTTTCAGACTTTTTTTGCTCTTTTAGGAATTTATTCAGGAAATGAATGCGAAATGCGCCCGCGCAAATTTAACGCACGTCGTCGTCGCGCCATTCATCAGACATGTGTATTATTCCCTGTTGTTTTCCTGACAACTATCCTTAACTCAAATACTTAAGCGCCAAAGCGAAAAGCATCATGAGCACACCGATCAAACGGCTGGAAATCATTAAAAACGCCATTGAGCTTGAAGATGACGACATCATCGAGAGCCAGCTGGCACGGTTAAAAAGCGAAGCCTTTGACGATGAGCTTCGGGCGATCGTCGTGGCGCTTGAGCAGAAAAACTACACTGCGGCGTTAACCGCTATCGCCAGCTGGTTACAGAGCCAGCGCGCCGTCGCCCCGTGGCGCGACCCGCAGCTTGCCGCCAGCAAGCTGGAGCTGAAGGCGCTGGAGGAGCGCCTGCGTGATTTAATCGATCGCCGCAACGCCCGCGTCCAGCAGCTGGATGAATTTAACGACCTCTACCTCACACGCCTCGGCCCGCTGATGAGCCAGATCCTCGCCCTGCGCAAAACCCTGGCGGAGCTCAATCTGCGCCGCCAGCAGGCGGAAACCCGCCGTCGGGAAGCGGACTATCGCCGCTGCCAGCAGTACGTTGCCCAGGCGGTGGAGGTGCTGACCACCCTGACCCAACACTGGCGCGATCTGCCCGCCGACTCGGTGCAGGCCGCCGCCGCGCGCAAGCATCTTCAGCAGCAAAGCAACCTGATTGCCAACCTGCTGGCCGAAGCCCAGGAACTGGAAACCGGCTTAACCCGCGAAGAGGAGCCCGCCCGCCAGGCGCGGGATGAAGCCAACGACGAGTATGAAAAATACCGCGAGCAGCAGCACGAGGCGGAAATCCGCCTGCGCAAGGGCCAGGATCTCTCAGAAGAGGATCAGAACGAGTTAAAACGGCTCTGGCGTCAGGCGAGCAAGCTCTGTCATCCGGATCTGGTGGCGGATGAGCTGAAAGAAGAGGCGAACGCCATGATGGTGCAGCTGAACCAGGCGAAGCAGCGTGGCGACGTGAAGGCGATCCGCTCCCTGGTGGCCCGCCTGCATCAGGGGCTGGAGCCGCTGATGGCCAGCGACAGGCTGAACGATCTGACGCGTATCCGCAAAAAGATGGCCCAGGTGCGCGAACAGATCGACACCCTGGTGAGCGAACTGGCGGAGCTGGAAAAAGAGGAGTCCTGGCTGCTGGTCTCCTCGCTGAGCAATATGGAAACTTATTTTGCCCAGCAGGAGAAAGCCTTACGTGAGGTGCGCGCCTCGCTGGAACATCAGGTCAGCGAAGCGCAGCTCGACGACGTGGCCTGACTATTTGGCGTGCCAGTAAGCGCTGGCACGCACCAGCTTCTGATCGATGGCGTCGGTTTCAAACAGGCGACTCAGGTTTTTCACCACCTTCCCTTCCCCGGTCAGCCAGATGAAGTAATCCTCCGCCGGCACGCTGAGCGCTGCCAGACGATCCGCCACCGCCTGCTCGTTATGCCCCACCACCCAGGTGATGTTGAACTCGCTCAGGTGCGCCAGATAGTCCTGACAGGCGGCATCCCCGACGGTCACCACGGCATGCACTTCCGGGCGCACCGGCAGGGCGCGCAGCGCCTCGAGACGGCGGCGCAGGGCGGGCATTCCTGACTCATCGCAGACGTAGAGCTGCCAGGCGTAATCTTCCGGCACCACCAGGGAACCGCGCGGGCCGCCGATGGAGAGCGTATCCCCCGGCTTTGCCTCTACCGCCCACTGGCTTGCCACCCCGCCGTCGTGGATAAAGAAGTCGAGCGCCAGCTCGTGACGGGCCGCGTCATACAGCGGAGTGTAATCCCGCGCCTGCGGACGCACGTCGTCGCCCCAGTTAACGCCCTCGTCCGTCACCACCGGCGGCACAAAGGTCGTGCCCGGTTCCGGGAAAAAGACTTTGGAATGGTCGTCGAAGCCGCGGGAGCTGAAGCCCTCCAGCGCCTCGCCGCCTAACACGATGCGCTGAAAACCGGCACTGACGCGCTCAACGCGAAGCACGTTCAGCTCGCGAAAACGCAGGTCGTTGCGGACACGTTGTGGGTAGCGGGTAGTAGTCATAATTTGCCTTCGTGATGTGAAAACGATATATCGAAAATGAAAGTTAAATGATAATGATTGCTAACAAAGCGGATTGCAAGAATTTTTTTGATATAGTCAGCGATCGCGAACGCAAATTTGAAAGAACAAATTAAAAATCATATAAATCAATATAATAAATTAAATATCAAACAGGGTGTTGCCAGTTTTAAAGTTTTAGATATAAATTAGATATATCAAAAATACGGAGAAAGACGATGCGACACTCACATGGCCACGACAATCGTGAGCACCACCACCGCGGACGCGGCGGCGAACACCATCACGGCGGCGGCCGCCGCCAGCGCTTCTTTGGTCACGGCGAATTACGTCTGGTGATCCTGGATATTCTGACCCGCAACGCCAGCCACGGCTACGAGCTGATTAAGGCGATTGAGACCCTGACCCAGGGCAACTACACCCCAAGCCCGGGCGTAATTTATCCGACGCTGGATTTCCTGCAGGATCAGCAGTTCATCACCCTCACCGAGGAGGAGAACGGGCGTAAAAAGATTGAGATTACCGTTGCCGGGCAGCAGTGGCTGGAGGAAAACATTGAACATCTGGAGCACATTCAGGAGCGCGTCAAAGCGCGCTGCGTGGGCTTCCAGCTGCGCAAAAACCCGCAGATGAAGCGGGCGCTGGATAACTTTAAAGCGGTACTGGATCTAAAGGTAAACCAGGAAGAGACCAGCGACGCGCAGATCAAACAGATTATCGGCGTAATTGACCGCGCGGCGCTGGAGATCTCCCAGCTCGATTAAGCGGTCGCCACGCGGAACACCTTCACCAGCTCTTTCAGGTTCATCGCCTGATCGTTAAGGGAGGATGCCGCCGCCACGGACTCTTCCACCAGCGCGGAGTTCTGCTGGGTGGTGGCATCAATCAGGCCAATGGCGCTGTTGATCTGCGAAATGCCTTCCGTCTGCTCATGGCTCGCCTGACGAATTTCGCGCAGGATGACGTCCATCTCCTGCACGTTCCCCACCATGCCATTGATCAGCCCGCTGGCTTTTTCAACCAGCGCCATCCCGTCCTGCGTCTGGCTGGTTGAGCTCTCAATCAGCTGGCGAATTTCGCTGGCCGAAGTGGCGCTCTTCTGCGCCAGCTGGCGAACCTCACCGGCCACCACCGCAAAGCCGCGACCATGCTCACCGCGCGGGCCGCTTCTACCGCCGCGTTCAGCGCCAGAATGTTGGTCTGGAAGGCAATGGAGTCGATCAGGTTGATGATGTCGGACATCCGGTTGGAGGTCTCGTTGATCAGGCGCATTTTGCTGGTGACCTGCAGCATCATCTCGCCGTTGTTTTTCACCACCCGGGCCGCATCGGCCGAGAGGGTCGTCGCTTCCCCGGTATGTGACGCGGTGTTTTTCACCGTCGCGGTGATCTGCTCCATCGACGCCGCCGTTTGCTCAACGGAGCTGGCCTGCTCTTCGGTTCGCGCAGCCAGATCCTGGTTGCCCGCTACAATCTGCGCCGCAGCGCTGGAGATACTCTCCGAACCGGTCTGCACCTGCTGAACAATCTCCAGCAGACGAACTTTCATCTCCATCAGCGCCGTCAGCAGCTGGCCGGTTTCGTCTTTCCCGTGGGAGGCCATGCTGCGGGTCAGATCGCCTTCGGCAATGGCCTGGGCAAAATCCACCGCCTCGCCCAGCGGACGGGTAATCGAGCGCACGATAAACCACCCCATCAGGCTGCCCACAGCCACGCTAAACAGGGTGATGAGGATCAGCAGCAGGCGGTTGCTTTTGAAATCGCCGTCCACCTCCACGCCCGCGCGCTGCATCTCGGCGTCCTGGATCGCAATCAGCTCCTGCACCTTCGCCTTATAGGCCTGCTGCAGGGTGAGGGTGTTGGTCATCATCTCCTGAATCGCCCCGGCCCGATCGTTGCTCTGTACCGCCTGCAGGATGCGGTAGCGGGAGTCGAGATACTGCTGGCGGACCCCGCGGATATCGCTCAGCACCTGCTGGGATTTAGCATCCTGCAGGGCCGTGTTCAGCTCGCCCAGGATCAGGGTGATACGCTCGCTGATCTCTTTCAGATGCTGCTCTGATTGCGCCGTGTACTTGCCCTGGTCGTCCAGCAGCATCAGCTGTTGAGTGCTAATAAATTCCTGGAAGTTTTCGATTAACTGGTTGGCTTTTACCGTGGTGGGATAATCGCTGGTGATGATGGATTGCATCCCGTTATTTGCCCGGTTAAGGCTCATCAGAGATAAACTCGCACTTATCCCCATCAGGACAATAAAGAATCCAAACGCCAGAAATAATTTCGTGCCGATTTTTACGTCATGTAAGAACATATTTACTCCATCGATGTGATTATTTCTCAGACGATCAGCGTTATCGGTAACTTCATCGCTAACTTTATGACTTTGATCGCTTTTTTATTTCATAACCACCTTAATAGATAGGCACTGGCTATTAATTCTGGCTCATCGATCGTTACGTAACCACCGGAACAGGCTTTTTTGACACCGCATTAGGGAAAACAGACTCAGGCAGGAAGAATAAACTGAGGCGATTTTTTTTAGTTATTTAATATTCAATTAACAACTAACGATAAAAAGAAATACAGCTCATAAATAAAAAGCCGTTTGCTCCTCGCAGAGCAAACGGCTTTTTTGGAACACGACTGACTCAGTGCAGGACGGTGACCGCATCTTCCAGACGTTTCGCCCGATGCTTCACCATCGCCGACACCTGCGCGCTGGTTTCGACCAGCGCCGCGTTTTTCTGGGTAATCGAATCCAGTTCAGCGACCGCCCGGGTCAGCTCCGACAGGCCTGACGCCTGCTCGGAGGTGGACTGGCTGATCTCGGCGATCAGTCGGGTGACGTTCTGCACTTTCTCGACGATGTCGTCCATGGTGCGTCCGGCGGCATGAACCTGCTCGGAGCCGGACAGCACTTTGCTGGCGCTGGCGTCGATCAGCTTGCGGATATCGTTGGCGGCATTGGCGCTGCGGCTGGCCAGATGACGTACTTCTCCGGCCACCACCGCGAAGCCTTTGCCCTGCTCCCCTGCCCTGGCCGCTTCTACCGCCGCATTCAGCGCCAGAATATTGGTCTGGAAGGCGATGTCGTTAATCAGCTTGGTGATGGAGCCGATACGCTGGGTGCTGTCGGCAATCTCATCCATGGTTTTGACCACCGTCTGCATCGCGTGTCCGCCTTCGGTGGCGGCGTCGCTGGCGGCGATAGAGAGTTTATCGGCATCGACGGCGGTTCGGGTGTTGCTCTGCACGGTCATCGCCAGCTGGTTCATGGTCTCGACGGTCTGCTTCACGTTGGAGACGGTCTGGTGCGTGCGATCGTTGAGGTCGTCGTTGCCCCGCGCCAGCTGGTCGCTGCCGTCGCGCACGTTAACCACCTGGCTTGAGACGTCGTTGATCAGCCAGCGGCACATCAGGCCGAGCTGCCCGACCGCCCGCAGGGTCAGCCCCAGCTCGTCGCTGCGGTTAAGGTGCTCCACGCTGTTGCGCTCGCCCGTCGCCACCTTCAGCGCCTGGCGCGCCACGTTTTCAACCGGACGCACGATCTGCTGTTCAAACAGCAGGGTTCCCAGCAGCATCACCAGCGCGCTGGCGCCCAGTGCCGCCCAGCCCGCCCCGGTGGCGAACAGGGTCGCCGCCAGCACGGCAAACAGCGCCGTCATCACGCTGCGCACCCGCCAGCGCAGCGGCATCGCCGGGAGTTTACCGGCCCAGCCTCTGGCAACCACCAGCCCCTTATGCACCCGCTTTTTGCTGCGCCCTTCGTTCAGGGCTTTATACAGCGGCTCCACGGCGGCAATCTCCTCCGGCGTGGCCTTCACGCGAATGGACATATACCCGGTAGTCTGGCCGTTGCGCACCATCGGCACCGCGTTGGCGCGCACCCAGTAGTGATCGCCATTTTTACGGCGGTTTTTGACGATGCCGCTCCAGGGCTCACCCTGTTGCAGGGTGGACCACATGTCGGCAAAGGCCGCTTTTGGCATGTCCGGGTGGCGAACGAGGTTGTGCGGCTGCCCGACGAGTTCGGCCAGCGTGTAGCCACTCACCTGAACAAAGGTGTCATTGGCCTGGGTAATGTAGCTGTGCAGATCGGTGGTGGACATCAGGGTGGTGTCATCTTGCAGCGGATATTCACACTGCGTGACAAACGGTTGAGGCGACATAGGCATCCCTTGCAGGTTACTTGAATGTTATTTTTGTGGCGTAAATATTTTACGGCGGTAACGAACATATCTTTAGATGTTAAACATGCCTGAGATCGCAAAACGCAACTAAACCGCATTTTTTGTGTGTTTTTTTAATTTATTGATATCTAATGATTTCAATTCGCAACTACTCCTGAAGGAGGATCCCTGCCTGCCCCCAATACAGCCTATATCCGCCCTAAAACAGGGCAAATGCACTGCCAGCGGGCATCTCTGCATCTGAAAGTTCTATGTCGTAGCGGCCGCGCTGCCGCTTTGCATGATTAAATATTGTGTAACATTATTTTAACCTGGCGTTTATCCCGATTTTTGTTAAGTCCCCGGATGTGGCGTAAAGCCTGCAATACTTAATCCAGTATCATGTGATACGCCATACCCGGGAGCATATTTTGAACAGGTTACCTTCCAGCGCGTCGGCCCTTGCCTGTACCGCGCACGCCCTGAATCTCATTGAGAAGCGAACGCTTGATCATGAGGAGATGAAACAACTTAACCGCGAGGTGATTGATTACTTCAAAGAGCATGTAAATCCCGGGTTTTTGGAATACAGAAAATCTGTTACTGCAGGCGGGGATTACGGAGCCGTAGAGTGGCAAGCAGGAAGTCTCAATACGCTTGTCGACACCCAGGGACAGGAGTTTATAGATTGCCTGGGTGGATTTGGTATTTTCAACGTGGGGCACCGTAATCCAGTAGTGGTTTCCGCCGTACAAAATCAGCTTGCAAAACAACCCCTTCATAGCCAGGAACTGCTTGACCCTTTACGGGCGATGCTGGCAAAAACGCTGGCGGCACTGACGCCGGGGAAACTGAAATACAGCTTCTTCTGTAACAGCGGCACGGAATCGGTCGAAGCGGCGATCAAACTCGCCAAAGCGTACCAGTCGCCGCGCGGGAAATTCACCTTTATCGCCACCAGCGGTGCTTTCCACGGCAAGTCGCTGGGGGCCCTCTCTGCCACGGCGAAATCCACCTTCCGCAAACCCTTTATGCCGCTGCTGCCGGGCTTCCGCCATGTGCCGTTCGGCGATATCAGCGCCATGCGCACCATGCTGAGCGAATGCCGTAAAACCGGCGATGACGTGGCGGCGGTGATCCTCGAGCCTATCCAGGGCGAAGGGGGCGTGATCCTGCCTCCGCAGGGCTACCTGCCCGCGGTGCGTCAGCTGTGCGATGAGTTTGGCGCGCTGCTGATCCTGGACGAAGTGCAGACCGGCATGGGCCGCACCGGCAAGATGTTCGCCTGCGAGCATGAGAACGTGCAGCCGGACATCCTGTGTCTCGCCAAAGCGCTGGGCGGCGGCGTGATGCCGATTGGCGCCACGGTCGCCACCGAAGAGGTGTTCTCGGTGCTGTTCGACAACCCTTTCCTGCACACCACCACCTTTGGCGGCAACCCGCTGGCCTGTGCCGCGGCGCTGGCGACCATCAACGTGCTGCTGGAGCAGAACCTGCCCGCCCAGGCGGAGCAGAAAGGCGACATGCTTCTGGACGGCTTCCGCCAGCTCGGGCGTGAGTACCCGGACCTGGTGCAGGATGCGCGCGGTAAAGGGATGCTGATGGCGATTGAGTTTGTCGATAACGAAACCGGCTACAGCTTCGCGAGCGAGATGTTCCGCCAGCGGGTGCTGGTTGCAGGCACGCTGAACAACTCGAAAACGATCCGCATCGAACCGCCGCTGACGCTGACCATTGAGCAGTGTGAGCTGGTGCTGAAAGCGGCCCGCAAGGCGCTGGCAGCGCTGCGGGTGAGCGTGACTGAAGCGTAAAAAACGCCGGGCGGCGCGATGCTTGCCCGGCCTACGAGTCTGTGCCTGTTGTTGCCCGGTGGCGCTTCGCTTACCGGGCCTACAACTGCCACAACGACGTTGGTTTTTGTAGGCCGGGCAAGCGTAGCGCCCCCGGCATGTCAAATTTTACCGGTGAAACTCCGCCACGGTCATGGTGAACCGCAGCACGCTCTCCCCGTCGTTCGCATAGCTATGCGCCGCGTCGGTTTTCGCCACCGCCGACGCGCCAGTGCTTACCCGCGTCACGCTCTCCTCCACCTTCAGGGTTAATACTCCCGCCTCCACGTGAAGCAGTTCAAATGTCCCTGCCGGATGGCCTGGCGAGCTGAAGCTTTCTCCCGGCTGCATCTCCCAGCGCCAGAGTTCAATCATGTCCGGGCCGGTGGTGCCCGCCAGCAGTCGGGCGCTACCGCCCTTCTCACCCTGCCAGAGCACCGGGATCGCCGCTTCCTCGATGATGTGCACCTGCGGCTCGCTGGCGACGTTGACGATGTCCGCCACCGAGATGCCCAGCGCCGCCGCCAGTTTGCAGAGGATCGCAATGCTGGGGTTGGCCGCCCCTTTCTCGATCTCCACCAGCATCCCTTTGCTGACGCTGGCCCGGCGCGACAGCTCATCCAGCGACAGCTTTTTCTCTTTCCGCCAGTTGCGGATACGGTTTGCCACCGCCAGGCTTACCTGGGCGACATCGGCACCCGTTGCAGTCATTATATTGACTTTATCAGTCATTGGTCATTACCATGGTATAAAACAGTCAATACAGGATTATTTATGTCCCTTCTCACGCCGTCAATAGACCCGCGCCTTGCCGGGATCGCGCCGGGGTTCCGTGCGTTGAGCATTGTGGTAGAAGCTGCGCCGATTACCGCGCCGGAGGTTGCGCCTGCGGTGTTAGCCCAGGCCTGCCAGCAGGTATTAAACGATGACGTGGCCTGGGCTGATGCCCATCTCGCCGCCTGGGATGAGGTGTTCAAGGCCTTTGGCGCTAAACCGAAACGCACGCCCTGCTCCGCCAGCGCCCTGCGCAAGCGGGTCCTGAAAGACGGCACATTGCCGCCGCTCGATCCGGTGGTGGATATCTACAATGCCATCAGCATCCGCTACGCCATTCCGGTGGGCGGGGAGAATCTCGCCGCGTATACCGGGGCCCCGCGCCTGACGCTGGCCGACGGCAGCGAACCTTTTGATACCTTCAAAGAGGGGCAGCCGAGCGTGGAACATCCCGATGCGGGAGAGGTTATCTGGCGCGATGACCTGGGAGTGACCTGCCGCCGCTGGAACTGGCGACAAGGGGTGCGCACCCGGCTGGATAGCAAGGCGCAGACCATGTGGTTTATTCTCGAAAGCCTGCCCGAGATGCCGTTAACGGCGCTGGAAGCGGCGGGGGATGAGCTGGTCAGCCATCTGCAAAAATTAATGCCGGGGGCAACGGCGCAGGTGCAGCTGCTGGAGCTGGCCTGAAAACGCCGGGCGGCGCTGCGCTTGCCCGGCCTACGATTTTCGATGCTTTTGTAGGCCCGGTAAGCGCAGCGCCACCGGGCAACAAACCGCACAACCCTTACTCTGGCATCAACCCAACGAAACACCGTTTTTTACGCGGCTCCGACATCAAATCCTCAAGCTGTTCCACGCATGCCAGGTAATGCGGGGTCTTTTTATGCGCCGCCACCGCCTCTTCATCCTTATAGGCTTCGTAGATAAAGAACCGGGTTTTCACCCGCGGATCCTGCAGCACGTCGAAGCGCAAATTGCCCGGCTCCTGGATCGCTCCTTCGTGGTTGGCGCGAAACACCTGCAAAAACTCGTCTACCTTATCCGGCTTAATGTTGATCTCCACTAACGTCACGTTCATTGTCCTTCTCCCTGTTTTTCTTCCTGCCAGAACTGATACGCCTCGCGGGCGCTCATCTTCTCGTGTACCACTTTCTTCACCGCCTTCAGCATCGCCAGCGGCGCGCTGGACTGGAAGATATTGCGTCCCATATCGACGCCCGACGCGCCCTGGTCGATGGCGCGGAAGCACATATCCAGCGCCTCCTGCTCCGGCAGCTTTTTCCCCCCGGCGATCACAATCGGCACCGGGCAGCTGGCGGTCACTTTTTCGAATCCCTCTTCCACAAAGTAGGTTTTGACGAACTGGGCCCCCATTTCGGCGGCGATACGGCTGGCGAGAGAGAAGTAGCGCGCATCCCGGGCCATCTCTTTGCCCACCCCGGTCACCGCCAGGGTCGGCATGCCGTAGCGACTGCCTGCATCCACCAGCTTGATGATGTTGTTGATCGACTGATGCTCATACTCGCTGCCGATATAGACTTGCGCCGCCACCGCGCAGACGTTGAGGCGCAGGGCATCCTCCATCGCTACCGCCACGCACTCATTGGAGAGCTCGCCGAGCATCGAGTTGCCCCCGGAGGCGCGCAGCACCACCGGTTTATTGGTGGCGGGCGGCACGGTGCTCCTGAGGATCCCGCGGGTACACATCAGCACGTCGGTTTCACCGAACAGCGGCGCGATGGAGAGATCGATACGCTCAAGCCCGGTGGTCGGCCCCTGGAAATAGCCGTGATCGAAGGCCAGCATCACCGTGCGGTTGCTGTTGGGATTGAAGATCCGCGCCATGCGGGACTGCATCCCCCAGTCCAGCGCCCCGCACCCTTTCAGGGTGAAAGGCACGTTCTGCTGCGGTCGGTCGATGCCAAAGTTCTTACCCTCTTTGATGTCGTCTAAATCAGCCATGTTCTCTCCCGTCAGAAGTCGTAGTTGTTGATGTTCTCTTTGGTGAACACCACCCGCTCCGGCAGCAGCACAATGCCGTTGCCTTTCGCTTCATACTGATAGCCCTGCACGCTGTTCGGCTCGACCTTCAGGGCGCCGATATCTTTGATCTCCACGCTGTCGCCCACGTTAAGATCGCCTTTTTTCAGCAAACGATCGGCGACATTGACCGCAATTTTGCCCTGTTGCACCACGTCCCACAGGCCAAAGGCTTTTACCGTCCCGCGCTCCACGTACGGACGCATCACGTTTGGCGTGCTGAAGCCGACAATCGCCACCCCTTCACGCTTCAGGTTTTCTGCCGCCTGGGCGGCCGCTGGCAGGGCGTTGGCGTCCGGGGCGATGATCGCATCCAGATCCGGATAGGCTTTTAAGATCCCTTCGGCGGTCTGCAGGGATTTGGTGGCATCGTTATAGCCAAACTGGGTGGTGACGATCTGCCACTGGGGATGATCTTTGGCGATTTTGGCTTTCGCCTCTTTCACCCACTGGTTCTGATCGGTGACGGTGGGGCTGGAGTAGAAGAACGCCACTTTGGCATCCGGTTTGGTCACCTGCTTCGAGGCCATCTCCACCAGCAGGCCACCGAGTTGTTCCGGGGTGCCCTGGTTGATGTAGATGCTGCGGCACTCCGGTTTGGTGTCGGAGTCCCAGGTCAGCACTTTTACCCCGCGCTGCATGGCGCGCTTCAGCGCCGGGCAGAGCCCGTCCGGCGACACCGCCGAGACGATAATGGCGTTGTAGCCCTGGTTGACGAAGTTATTGATCAGCTGCACCTGCCCGGAGACGCTCGGCTCGGTCGGGCCATCGTAGGTGACGTCCGTTCCCAGCGCTTTACCCGCCTCTTTCGCGCCGTTGCCACCGCTGGTAAAGAAGCCGACGCCCACCAGTTTCGGGATAAACGCGATGCGATCCGCCGCCTGGGCCGTTGCCACGCTTAACGCCACTGCCAGCACCATCAGTTTTATTTTCATCTTACGCTCCGGGTAGTTTTGTGAAGAGAGATCGCACCCATTCACGGTGCAGACTCAGTGAACGTCCCATCACCACCACAACCAACAGCGCCCCTGACAGCGCGCTCGACACCTGGTTGGGGATGCCGACCATCTGTAACCCCTGTTGCAGATACCCCACCAGCAATGCCGCCAGCGCAGTACCTAATACCGAACCTGAACCGCCATAAATATTCGCCCCACCCAGCACCGCGGCGGTGAGCGCCGGCATCAGCAGATCGCGCCCTAAATCGGAGCGCGCCGAGCCGAAATAGGAGACCATCACCAGCGCGGCAATCGCCGACGCTATCCCCACCAGACCATACAGGGCGTAGGGCATGCCGTTGACCGACAGCGCCGCATAGCGCGCCGCGCGCGGGTTCTGCCCAATCAGAAACAGATGTCGGCCAAAGCGCCCGCGATGGGTAATAAGCCAGAAGAAGAAGGTAATCACCGCGAACAGCACCAGCGGGATCGGCAGCCCCAGCACGGTGAGGTTAGCAAAGGCCGTGAAGCTCTCCGGGAAGCCGCCAATGCCTTCATACCCGGTGGCCCCGGCCATGCCCGAGAGCAGCAGCGCCCCGCCGCCGTACAGGTAGAGCGTACCGAGGGTGATCACCAGCGGGCTGATCCCAGTGTAGTGAATCAACGCCGCGTTAAACAGCCCGCACAGCAGCCCGAGCAGCAGGGTGAGCGGGATCGCCGCCACCATCGGCACGCCGGACTGCATCATCACCCCCAGCGCGATGGCGCACAGGCCAATGGTGGAGCCGAGCGAGATGTCGATCCCGCCGCTGATGATCACTAATGTCAGCGGCAGAGCCACGATGCCGATACAGATAAAGTCGCTGGTGCTGAACAGCAGCATGTTGATGTCGAGCATCCGCGGATTGAGGGTGCCGAACAGCAGGATCTCCAGCACCAGTAAAAGCAGCAGCGCCCACTCCCAGTTAAGCTTCATTTACGCCACCTCTTTTTTGCGTTTGGGAAACGGGGTGACGTGCTTTCCCCCTTTGTTGCCCGGCTGGAAACGGCTGTACTTCAGCGCCCGCTGATGACGCGCCAGCGCCTGGCGCAGCCGTCCGTCGAGCACCAGCACCCCCAGCAGCACCAGCCCGGCGATAAAGTCGTTCCACCAGGCAGGAAGGCGGAACAGCACCAGCACGGTGTCGATCTGGGTCAGGAAGAAGGCCCCCAGCAGGGCGCCGATTAAGGTGCCGGTGCCGCCGAGCAGGGAGATCCCCCCCAGCACGCAGGCGGCGATGGCTTTCATCTCCAGCCCGCTGCCGGTCTGGTTCGGTACGAAGCCGATCTGCGCGGCAAAGACGATCCCGGCGCAGGCCGCCAGCACGCCGTTAAGGGTGAAGGCCGCCATCCGGGTGCGGTTGACCGCCACGCCCAGCTGACGGGCGGCGGCGAGGTTATCCCCGACGGCGTAAAAATCCCGGCCAAAGGCGGTGCGCGACAGCGTCCAGGCCCCAACGGCGGCAAAGGCCAGCACCACCATCCCCAGCGGGGATATCCCGAGCGCCACCGGCTCCGACAGCGATTTCAGGCTCACCGGCAGGCCCTCGATCCACTTCCCGTCGGTCCAGAGCAGCATCGCCCCGCGATAGAGTCCCAGCGTGCCGAGGGTGGCGACAATCGCCGGAATACGCAGCCCCACCACCAGCAGGCCGTTGAAGGCCCCGGCCAGCGCGCCGATAGTCAGCGCAAACAGGATCGCCACCGGCAGGCCGTAGCCGTTGTTCAGCGCCACGCCCACGGCAATGGCGCACAGCCCGACAATCGAGCCGACCGACACATCGATATTGCGGGTCAGCATCACCAGCCCCGCCCCGAGAGCCAGCAGGATCAGAATTTGCGAGCTGGCGAAGATCATCCCCAGGGTCTGCAAACTGAGGTAGGCCGGGTTGAGCGCCACCAGCACCACAAACAGGGCGAGGATCGCCAGCAGCGCGCTGAGCTCGCGGTTTTTCAGGAGTGTTTTCATGCCTGCCCTCCGAAGGCCAGGGCCATCATGCGATCGAGGCTGACGGCGTGGCGCGGCAGTTCCCCGCTGAGCACCCCCTGATGCATCACCAGCACCCGATCCGCGAGACCCGGGAACTCGTCCATGTCGCTGGAGATCATCAGCACCGCCACGTTTTGCGCCGCCACGCTTTTAATCAGCTGGTAGATATCGGCCCGGGCGGAGACGTCCACCCCGCGGGTCGGTTCATCGACGATCAGCAGCAGCGGATTGGCTTCCAGACAGCGCGCCAGCAGCACCTTCTGCTGATTGCCTCCCGACAGGGTGCGCACGGTCTGATCGGGACTATTGAGTTTGATCCCCAGCGCCCGGTGATAGCGCTCCACCACCGCCGCCTCACGTTTGCGCTGCTGCCAGAGGGAGGGTTCGTTCAGCGCCACCGTGTTCCAGCGAACCGGTGCATCCAGGAACAGGCCGGACACCTGCCTGTCTTCCGGGAGATAGACCAGCCCCTTCTCCAGCCGGGCGCTGACCGGATCCTTATCGATCTGCTGGTTCTCGAGCCAGATCTTCCCGCCACGGGGCGGGCGCAGGCCGTACAGCGTTTCGGCGAACTCGGTGCGCCCGGAGCCCACTAATCCGGCGAGGCCGACAATCTCCCCGGCGTAGATCTCCAGGCTCAGGTCGATAAACCCCTCCCCGGTGAGCGCCTCCACCCGCAGCACCGGGAAATCCTGGGCCTGAGTGCGGCGATTGCCCGGCAGCGCCAGCCACAGCTTTTGCGTGTCGCTTAAGCTCCTGTCACGGCTGACCGGAGTCATGGCGGCGATCAGCGCGTTGTCGTCGTAGTCTGCGGTTTCGCCGCTCAGTACGATGGCCCCGTCGCGCATCACCGAGACGTGGCTGGCGAGCTGGCGGATCTCGGGCAGCTTGTGGGAGATAAAGACAATCCCGACGCCCGTCCCCTGTAGCGCGCGGATCTGGCGGAACAGGCGCTCCGTCTCCCCCGGCGTCAGCGAGGCGGTGGGTTCATCGAGGATCAATATCTTCGCCTCGCGCATCAGCCCGCGCAGGATCTCCACCATCTGCTGATCCGCCACCTCCAGGGTGCTGGCGGCGGCATCTAAGTTGAGCTGGCACTGAAGCTGCGCCAGCTTCTCGGCCAGACGCTGGGCGGTGGCCTGCCCGCGCGGCAGGCGGAAGAGAATGTTCTCGCGCACGCTGAGGTTGGGAAACAGCATCGGCTCCTGCGGCACCAGGTAGATGCCAAGGGCATGCGCCTGACCTGGTTTGAGACGAGCAAAAGGACGGCCGGCAATAGAAAGTTCACCGCTGTCGGGCGTTTCGACCCCGGCGACAATCTTCATCAGGGTGGATTTCCCGGCCCCGTTGCCGCCCATCAGGGCGTGCACCTGACCTGCAAGCAGAGTGAAATCAATGTTTTTCAATACTGGAACGCCGGAGAACTGCTTCTGGATCCTGCGCGCCTCGATAAGTGCTGTCATTATCGCTCCGCTATTGAACAAATGATTTTTGAAATTAATAATGTTCAAAAGCGTAGACGGTGAACTATATTTACAACCGTGCAGGGATCACAGTTTTATCGATAGGATTCCGATAAAGCTGAAACATTCCGGAATATCCGTTTTGCCGTGTGGCTCACAGATTCAAGCCGCGGCAAAGCGAACATATGATCTAAATTTTGATAAGAGTTCAAATATGGGCGAGAAACGCGTTGCCGAAGAGGGACGATTTGCCGGACTGGCGCTATCGGAAGAAGAACTGGTGGCGCGCGTGGCGTGGTGCTACTACCACGACGGCCTGACGCAGAACGATATCGGCGAGCGGCTGGGTCTGCCGCGGCTCAAGATTTCGCGTCTGCTGGAGAAGGGCCGACAGTCCGGGGTGATCCGGGTGCAGATTAACTCCCGCTACGAAGGATGCCTGGGGCTGGAGACCGAGCTTCAACAGCGTTTTGGCCTGAAGCTGGTGCGCGTGCTGCCTGCGCTGAATACCCCGGCGATGAGCGTGCGCTTAGGCATTGGCGCCGCACAGTCGTTAATGGGCGTGCTGGAACCCGGTCAGCTGCTGGCAGTGGGATTTGGTGAAACCACCATGAGCTGTATTCAGCACTTAAGCGGCTTTATCAGCTCCCAGCAGGTGCGGCTGGTGACGCTTTCCGGCGGCGTCGGGCCCTATATGACCGGCATTGGCCAGCTGGATGCCGCCTGCAGCGTCAGCATGATCCCCGCCCCGCTGCGGGTGTCGTCTGCGGAAGTGGCCGGGATCCTGAAACGGGAAACCAGCGTGCGGGATGTGATCCTCGCCGCCACCGCCGCCGATGCGGCGGTCGTCGGGATTGGCGCCGTGAACCAGCGCCGGGATGCCACCATCCTGCGCTCCGGCTATATCAGCGAAGGGGAACAGCTGATGTTTGCCCGCCGGGGGGCGGTGGGCGACATCCTGGGCTATTTCCTTAATGCCGAGGGCGAACGGGTCCCTGAACTGGAGATCCACCGTGAATTACTGGGCGTCACCCTCGATGAACTGGCGCAGTTGCCCACCATCGTTGGCGTCGCCGGAGGAGAAGAGAAAGCCGATGCGATTTATGCCGCACTGAAGGGTCGCCGTATCAATGGCCTGGTGACGGAAGAGACGACAGCCCGCGCGGTGCTGGCTCTGGCGAGTTAAGGCCCGGCCCTGCGCTAACATTGAGGCAAGCTCATGAGTTACCTTTTAGCGTTAGATGCAGGGACAGGCAGCGTTCGCGCCGTTATTTTCGATCTGCAGGGCAACCAGATAGCCGTCGGCCAGGCCGAGTGGAAGCACCTGAGCGTGGAGAACGTCCCCGGCTCGATGGAGTTCGACCTCGACACCAACTGGCGGCTGGCCTGCCAGTGTATCCATCAGGCGCTGGAGCGGGCGCACCTTGGCGCGGCGGATATCCAGTCCGTCGCCTGCTGCTCAATGCGCGAGGGGATTGTCCTGTACGACCGCAACGGCGAAGCCATCTGGGCCTGCGCCAACGTCGATGCCCGCGCCAGCCGCGAAGTGGCTGAACTCAAAGAGATCCACGACTACCGCTTTGAATCCGAAGTCTATGACGTCTCCGGCCAGACCCTGGCCCTGAGCGCCATGCCCCGCCTGCTGTGGCTGGCGCACCATCGCCCGGACATCTACCGCAAAGCCGCAACCATCACCATGATCAGCGACTGGCTGGCGGCAAAGCTCTCTGGCGAGCTTGCCGTTGACCCTTCCAACGCGGGCACCACCGGCATGTTAGATCTGTTCTCCCGCGACTGGCGTCCGGCGCTGCTGGATATGGCCGGGCTAAGGGCCGATATTCTCTCCCCGGTAAAAGAGACCGGCACCCTGCTCGGCGCTGTCACCCACGAAGCCGCGCAACAGTCGGGCCTGCGGGAGGGCACCCCGGTGGTGATGGGCGGCGGCGACGTGCAGCTGGGCTGTCTGGGGCTGGGCGTGGTGCGCGCCGGGCAAACCGCGGTGCTGGGGGGCACCTTCTGGCAGCAGGTGGTTAACCTGCCGCAGGTGCGCACCGATCCGCAGATGAACATCCGCGTGAACCCGCACGTGATCCCGGGGATGGCGCAGGCGGAGTCGATCAGCTTCTTTACCGGGCTGACCATGCGCTGGTTCCGCGACGCCTTCTGCGCCGAAGAGAAACTGATTGCCGAGCGGATGGGGATGGACACTTATGCCCTGATGGAGGAGATGGCCAGCCGGGTGCCGGCGGGCTCTCACGGGGTGATGCCGATCTTCTCCGACGCCATGCACTTTAAGCAGTGGTATCACGCTGCGCCGTCGTTTATTAACCTCTCTATCGACCCGGAAAAATGCAACAAGGCCACCCTGTTCCGCGCCCTGGAGGAGAACGCGGCGATTGTCTCCGCCTGCAACCTGGCGCAGATTTCGCAGTTCTCCGGCGTGGTCTTTGACGGTCTGGTGTTTGCCGGCGGTGGTGCGAAAGGGACGCTGTGGAGCCAGATCTTAAGCGATGTCACCGGCCTGCCGGTGCGCGTGCCGGAAGTGAAAGAGGCTACCGCGCTCGGCTGCGCCATTGCCGCCGGAACCGGCGCCGGGCTGTATAGCGATATGGCCGCCACCGGGGAGAAGCTGGTGAAATGGAGCCGGGAGTTCACCCCGAATCCGGCGCACCGGGAGCTGTACGACGGCATGATGCAGAAATGGCAGGCGGTATATGCCGATCAGCTCGGACTGGTGGACAGCGGGCTGACCACTTCGATGTGGCAGGCGCCGGGGCTGGTGCGGACATCCCCCTCACCCCGGCCCTCTCCCCAAAGGGGCGAGGGAGAAATGCCGACCGAGCCCACTCTGTAAGACCGCACCCGCTTGTCAGAGGGAGAAATACCGACCGGGCCCATTCTGTAAGACCGCACCCGCCTGTTCCCTCTCCCCTATGGGGAGAGGGCTAGGGTGAGGGGTAATCTTTGAATCCCATCACAATCACCGCATTCCCCTTTTCCCTTTTACTCCGTGCTGGCTAAATTACTAACTCATCCGACCACATAACAATAATTTTACACTGGAAGAGACTATGAGCCGCTACCCGTCGTTATTCGCCCCCCTCGATCTGGGGTTCACCACGCTCAAAAACCGCGTGTTAATGGGCTCAATGCATACCGGGCTGGAGGAGCGGCCGGACGGCGCACAGCGGCTGGCCGCGTTCTACGCCGAGCGCGCCCGTCACGGCGTGGCGCTGATCGTCACCGGCGGCGTGGCCCCTGCCCCCTCCGGCGTCGGGATGGAGGGCGGCGCGGTGCTAAACGATGCGGCGCAGCTGCCCCACCACCGGATCGTCACCGATGCTGTCCACCAGCAGGGCGGCAAAATCGCCCTGCAAATTCTGCATACCGGGCGCTACAGCTATCAGCCAAAACCGGTGGCCCCGTCGGCGATCCAGGCTCCGATCAACCGCTTTAAGCCCCACGCCCTGACTCACGATGAGATCCTGACCCTGATCGACGACTTTGCCCGCTGCGCGGCCCTGGCGCGGGAAGCGGGCTACGACGGCGTGGAAGTGATGGGCTCCGAAGGCTATCTGATTAACGAATTCCTCGCCGCCCGCACCAACCAGCGCGACGACGAATGGGGCGGCGACTACGCTCGTCGGATGCGCTTCGCCGTCGAAGTGGTGCGTGCCGTGCGCGAGCGCGCCGGGAGCGATTTTATTATTATCTTCCGCCTGTCGATGCTCGACCTGGTGGAGGGCGGCGGCACCTTCGACGAAACCGTCCAGCTGGCGCAGGCCATTGAGGCGGCAGGGGCAACCATCATCAACACCGGGATCGGCTGGCACGAGGCGCGCATCCCGACCATCGCCACCCCGGTGCGCGCGCGGCGTTCAGCTGGGTCACCCGCAGGCTGAAGGGCAAGGTGTCGATCCCGCTGGTGACCACCAACCGCATTAACGATCCTCAGGTGGCAGACGATGTGATCTCACGCGGCGATGCCGATATGGTGTCGATGGCGCGACCGTTCCTTGCCGACGCCGAGCTGCTGTCGAAAGCGCAGAGCGGTCGGGCGGATGAGATCAACACCTGTATTGGCTGCAACCAGGCCTGCCTGGATCAGATTTTCGTCGGCAAAGTCACCTCCTGCCTGGTCAACCCGCGCGCCTGTCACGAAACCCGCATGCCGATCGTGCCTGCTGTGAATAAGAAGCGGCTGGCGGTGGTGGGCGCAGGTCCGGCGGGGCTGGCGTTTGCGGTGAATGCCGCGTCGCGCGGCCACAGCGTGACGCTGTTTGACGCGCTTCCTGAGATCGGCGGGCAGTTTAATATCGCCAAGCAGATCCCCGGCAAAGAGGAGTTCTACGAGACGCTGCGCTACTACCGGCGGATGATCGACATTACCGGCGTGGATCTGCGGCTCAACCAGTGGGTGGGCGCGGAAGATCTGCTCGACTTTGACGAGACGATCCTCGCCAGCGGGATCGCCCCGCGAACGCCTGAGATCGAAGGCGTCTCACACCCGAAAGTGCTGAGCTATCTCGACGTGCTGCGCGACAAGACGCCGGTGGGAGATCGCGTGGCGATTATCGGCTGCGGCGGGATCGGCTTTGATACCGCCATGTACCTGAGCCAGACGGGCGAGTCCACCAGCCAGAATATCGCGGAGTTCTGCGCGGAATGGGGCATCGACACCAGCCTGAACCAGGTGGGCGGTTTGCGCCCGGAAGGACCGCAACTGCCGAAAAGCCCGCGCCAGATCGTGATGCTGCAGCGCAAGGCCAGCAAGCCGGGCGAAGGGCTGGGTAAAACCACCGGCTGGATCCACCGCGCCACCCTTCTCGCCCGCGGCGTGAAGATGATCCCGGCGGTGAGTTACCAGAAGATCGACGACGAAGGATTGCATGTGCTGATCGGCGGTGAACCGCAGCTGTTGCGCGTGGATAATGTGATTTTGTGCGCCGGTCAGGAGCCGAAGCGCGATCTGGCGGAGCCGCTGCGCGACGCGGGCAAAACGGTGCATTTGATTGGCGGGTGCGACGTGGCGATGGAGCTCGATGCCAGGCGGGCGATTGCCCAGGGGACGAAATTAGCGTTGGAGATCTAGAACATTGCCGGGCGGCGCTGCGCTTGCACCGGCCTACAAGACCGTAGGCCCGGTAAGCGAAGCGCCACCGGGCATCAGACCGCACAACAATCTTAACGACGGCGACCCAGCTTAACCGCCTTCAACACCACGAACTTGTTGTTGGTCGCCACCGTGGTGCAGTTACCGAAGATCTTCTTCAGCTTGTGGAAGTAGTCCAGATGACGGTTAGCCACGATGTACAGCTCACCGTTGATTTTCAGGCAGCGGCGCGCATGGTGGAACATCTCCCAGGCGACGTTATCCGTCAGGGCGTGTTTCTGGTGGAACGGCGGGTTGCACAGCACCGCGTTAAAGCGGAACGGCTCCACGCCCGACAGCGCGTTGTTGATCATAAACTCGCAGCGATCCAGCGCTTCCGGCATGTTGGTTTCCACGTTGAGACGGCTGGAGGCCACCGCCATCGGCGACTCATCGCTGAAGACCACGCTGGCTTCCGGGTTCTTCGCCAGCAGCGTCAGACCGATCACCCCGTTACCACAGCCGAGATCGACGATCTCCCCTTCCAGATTTTCCGGCAGATGCTCGATAAAGAAGCGCGCGCCGATATCCAGCCCGGTACGGGAGAAGACGTTCGCGTGGTTATGGATGGTCCAGTCGGTGCCTTCCAGCTTCCAGCTCAGGGTCTCCGGCGCGTCGGCCAGCTCGGGTGCCGTGAAAGTACAGTTGATCAGACGGGCTTTTTTCCACGCCAGCGTAGTGGTGGTTGGCCCCAGCACTTTCTCGAACAGCTCCAGCGTGGAGGTATGGATATCACGGGCTTTGGCACCGGCGATAATGCGTGTCTCTGGCGTCACCACCTTGCGCAGCGCGCGGAGCTGCTGCTCCAGCAGGGCCATTGTTTTTGGCACTTTGATCAGCACCACGCCCGGCGCCTGCGGGTAATCCGCGGTGCTGTCGAGGAACTTGACGCTGGACTCGGCGATGTCGTTGTGACGCAGGTTCTCGCGCGTCGCCAGCTCGCTCAGGTATGAATCCCCGATGCTGTAAGGCGTATGTTCGGCCAGTGCGCAAGCCAGGGCGCCGAAAGCATCATTCAGGATCAGAACCGGGCCGCTGATTTCAGTGTCATCCAACTGCTGCAGCAGATATTCATCCGCCGCTTCCCACGCCTGAAGCGGGTTAACGTCGTCCGTTTCCGGGAAACGTTTTAAGTCGAGTGAACGGAAACCGTTGTCTAAGTGGCTCATCGGCCCTCCTGAGTGGTAAAATTTCGGCGTTATCCCTGAAAAGGGTGCGTGAGTATACCCGTTTTCAAATTATTTTGGGGTTTTGATGAACCAGCTGACTTACCTCCAGGGCTACCCGGAGCATCTGCTTTCCCAGGTCCGCACCTTAATTGCCGAGCAAAAGCTGGGGGCGGTACTGGAAAAACGCTACCCGGGCACCCACGATTTCGCCACCGATAAAGCCCTCTGGCAGTATACGCAGGATATGAAAAACCGGTATTTACGCAGCGCGCCGCCCATCAATAAGGTGATGTACGACAACAAGATCCACGTCCTGAAGAATGCGCTCGGCCTGCACACCGCCATCTCGCGCGTGCAGGGCGGCAAGCTCAAGGCCAAGGCCGAGATCCGCGTGGCAACCGTGTTTCGCAACGCGCCGGAAGCCTTCCTGCGCATGATCGTGGTGCATGAGCTGGCGCACCTGAAAGAGAAAGAGCACGACAAAGCATTCTACTCCCTGTGCTGCCATATGGAGCCGCAGTACCACCAGCTGGAGTTTGATACCCGGCTGTGGCTGACGCATTTATCGTTAAAGAGTAATGAGAATTAGCGCACTCGATTTGTCATCATGACATGCTACAGTGGCATCAGGTTCCCTTAACGGAGTTCGTGAACGTTTATGATACGTTTCGCAGTCATTGGGACGAACTGGATCACCCGTCAGTTCGTCGATGCCGCCCATGAGACCGGCAAATATAAACTTACCGCAGTCTATTCCCGCAGCCTTGAACAGGCGCAGACCTTTGCGAACGACTACCTCGTCGAACATCTGTTTACCTCGCTCGAGGAGATGGCGCAGAGCGATGCCATTGACGCGGTTTATATTGCCAGCCCCAACTCCCTGCACTTCCCGCAAACGAAGCTGTTCCTCAGCCATAAAAAGCATGTGATCTGCGAGAAGCCGCTGGCCTCGAATATCGATGAGGTCGAAGCCGCCATTGCCCTTGCGCGGGAAAACCAGGTGGTGCTGTTCGAAGCGTTCAAAACCGCCAGCCTGCCGAATTTCCTGCTGCTGCAGCAGTCGCTGTCGAAAGTGGGCCGCGTCCGCAAAGCCTTCATCAACTACTGTCAGTATTCGTCACGCTATCAGCGCTATCTGGACGGCGAGAACCCAAACACCTTTAATCCGCAGTTCTCTAACGGCTCGATTATGGATATCGGTTTCTACTGCCTGGCCTCGGCGGTGGCGCTGTGGGGCGAGCCGCACCGGGTTCAGGCAACCGCCAGCCTGCTGGAGAGCGGCGTCGATGCCCACGGTCTGGTGGTGCTGGATTACGGCGATTTCAGCGTGACGCTGCAGCACTCTAAAGTCAGTGACTCGGTGCTGCCGAGCGAAATCCAGGGTGAGAACGGCGCGCTGGTTATCGAGAAGATCTCTGAGTGCCAGAAGCTGAGCTTCGTGCCGCGCGGCGGCAAGCCTCAGGAGCTGACGCAGCCTCAGCATATCAACACTATGCTTTATGAGGCAGAGGTGTTCGCGCGTCTGGTCGAAACCCAGGAAGTTAACCATCCGGGCCTTGCGGTGAGCCGTACCACGGCGAAGCTGCAAACCGAAATCCGTCGCCAGACGGGGGTGGTTTTCCCGGCGGACGGCCTTAACGCAGAAGTTACCGCGTAAAGCTGTGTAATGAATGAGTGCAGGTCATTGACGAAACCAATGACCTGACATATTTTGTTACCTGCAAAGGGGAGTAACTTCCTGGTCGGTGGATCGTCATTACGATGCGTGTAATACCGCATCCGGTCGCCGGGCAACGAAAAAGGAATACGATGAGCGTATTCCTTTCTTGTTGTAAGTGAGACCTTGCCGGAAGGCGAGGTCTATGCACAAAAAACGCAACGACTATCGTCTTCTGACGTTAGTCGTTTTTTTTGTGGAAGGAAAATTGTATGAATACTGTCGGTACTCCGCTGCTGTGGGGTGGATTCGCAGTCGTGGTGGTCATCATGTTGGCGATCGACCTCTTCTTGCAGGGTCGACGCGGCGCACATGGCATGACCATGAAGCAGGCGGCCGCCTGGTCGCTGGTGTGGGTCACCCTCTCCCTGCTCTTCTGTGCCGCCTTCTGGTGGTATCTCTCCGTTACACAAGGCCGCGCGGTGGCCGATCCCCAGGCGCTGGCGTTCCTGACGGGTTATCTGATCGAAAAAGCCCTGGCGGTGGATAACGTCTTTGTCTGGCTGATGCTGTTCAGCTATTTTGCGGTGCCTGCGGCGTTGCAGCGTCGGGTGCTGGTGTATGGCGTGCTGGGCGCGATCGTGCTGCGTACCATCATGATCTTCGCCGGTAGCTGGCTGATTACCCAGTTCGAATGGCTGTTGTACGTCTTCGGTGCCTTCCTGCTCTTTACCGGCGTGAAGATGGCGCTGGCGAAAGAAGATGAAACCGGTATTGGCGAAAAGCCGCTGGTGCGCTGGCTGCGCGGTCATCTGCGCATGACCGACACCATCGAAAACGAGCACTTCTTCGTACGTAAGAACGGCCTGCTGTTCGCCACGCCGCTGCTGCTGGTGCTGATCATGGTGGAGCTGAGCGACGTGATCTTTGCGGTCGACAGTATTCCGGCGATTTTCGCGGTGACCACCGACCCGTTCATCGTCCTGACCTCAAACCTGTTTGCGATCCTCGGCCTGCGTGCCATGTACTTCCTGCTGGCGGGCGTGGCGGAGCGCTTCTCAATGCTGAAGTACGGTCTGTCGGTGATCCTGGTGTTTATCGGTATCAAGATGATGATTGTCGATTTCTACCATATCCCGATCGCCATCTCGCTGGGCGTGGTGTTTGGTATCCTGGTTCTGACTCTGGTCATCAACGCCTGGGTGAATCACCAGAACGATAAGAAACGGCAGATCGGGTAACAATCGCCCGGCGGCGCTATGCTTGCCGGGCCTACGGTTTTGTAGGCCGGGTAAGCGTAGCGCCACCCGGCACTACCTTGCGCAGAGGGGTTTAAGCGAACCACCCAGCAAAAATGTAAACGCACAGTTAAAAAATATGACGCAACACGTAAATTCCAGCATTTTGCTCTTCCCAGGCTTCGCGCATTCAATATACTCATCCTGACAAACACACACCTCTAACCGGAATATAAGTGCCTCAGAGCATCTCCGGGACGGAACGCAATCTCACTGAAGGAATTTTTATGACCATGCAATCCCCTGGTCTGCTCGCGCGCCTGGCGCAGGGCAGCCTCGTTAAACAAATACTGGTAGGTCTGGTGCTGGGTATTTTACTGGCCCTGGTCTCTAAACCCGCCGCCATCGCCACCGGCCTGCTCGGCACCCTGTTCGTTGGCGCGTTAAAGGCCGTCGCACCGGTCCTGGTGCTGATGCTGGTGATGGCCTCCATTGCCAACCACCAACACGGACAAAAAACCAACATTCGTCCGATTTTGTTCCTTTATCTGCTGGGCACCTTCTCTGCCGCGCTGACGGCGGTAGTGTTTAGCTTCCTGTTCCCGTCCACGCTGCATCTCACCTCTGCCGCAGGCGATATCACCCCGCCATCGGGCATCGTGGAAGTGCTTCGCGGCCTGCTGATGAGCATGGTCTCTAACCCGATTGACGCCCTGCTGAATGCCAACTACATCGGCATTCTGGTGTGGGCCGTTGGACTGGGCTTTGCCCTGCGCCACGGTAACGACACCACTAAAAATCTGGTGAATGACGTTTCCAACGCCGTGACCTTTATGGTGAAAGTGGTTATTCGCTTTGCGCCAATCGGTATCTTCGGTCTGGTCTCCTCCACCCTGGCGACCACCGGTTTTGAAACCCTGTGGGGCTATGCCCAGCTGCTGGTGGTGCTGGTGGGCTGTATGCTGCTGGTGGCGCTGGTGATCAACCCGCTGCTGGTGTTCTGGCAGATCCGCCGTAACCCGTATCCGCTGGTGCTGACCTGCCTGCGTGAGAGCGGCGTCTACGCCTTCTTCACCCGCAGCTCTGCGGCGAACATTCCGGTTAACATGGCGCTGGCCGAGAAGCTGAACCTGGATCGTGATACCTATTCCGTCTCCATCCCGCTGGGTGCGACGGTGAACATGGCGGGCGCGGCGATCACCATCACCGTGCTGACCCTGGCCGCCGTACATACTCTGGGTGTGCCGGTCGATCTGCCAACCGCGCTGCTGCTGAGCGTCGTGGCCTCGCTGTGTGCCTGTGGTGCATCGGGTGTGGCGGGCGGTTCTCTGCTGCTGATCCCGCTGGCCTGTAATATGTTCGGCATCCCGAACGAAGTGGCGATGCAGGTTGTGGCGGTAGGCTTCATCATTGGCGTGCTGCAGGACTCCTGCGAAACCGCGCTGAACTCCTCCACCGACGTGCTGTTTACCGCTGCGGCCTGTCAGGCTGAAGACGCGCGTCTGGCTAAGAACGCCTTACGTAATTAATAAAAAAGCCCGGTGGCGGCTACGCCTTACCGGGCCTACAGGATAAAAGCAAAACGGCAACCCTGAGGTTGCCGTTTTTAGTGTTGTACCCTCTCCCCGTGGGAGAGGGTCAGGGTGAGGGCATCAGGCCGCACCGCTTACAGCGTCACACCACTCTTAAAGATCGCCAGCTCGCGGAAGTCGTTTTTCTCGTTGCAGGCCTGCTTGCCGTTGGCGATATCCACAATTACATCCACGAATTCCGTTAACAGCTGCGGCATCGCTTTGCCGTGGATCAGCTGACCGGCATCGAAATCAATCCAGTGCTTTTTCTTCGCCGCCAGCTCGCTGTTGGTGGCGATTTTCACCGTTGGCACAAAGCCGCCGTACGGCGTACCGCGACCAGTGCTGAACAGCACCATATGGCAGCCCGCACCCGCCAGGGCGCTGGTGGCGACGGCGTCGTTGCCCGGCGCGCTTAACAGGTTCAGACCCGGCGTGTTCAACCGCTCGCCGTAGCGCAGAACATCCACCACCTGGCTGGCACCCGCTTTCTGGGTACAGCCGAGGGATTTCTCTTCCAGCGTGGTGATCCCGCCCGCCTTGTTGCCCGGGGATGGGTTCTCGTAAATCGGCTGGTTGTGGGCGATAAAGTACTGCTTGAAGTCGTTCACCATGGTGACGGTTTTTTCAAAGGTCGCTTCATCGCGGCAGTGGCTCATCAGAATGCGCTCGGCACCGAACATCTCCGGCACTTCGGTCAGCACGGTAGTGCCGCCGTTGCCGATGACGTAATCGGAGAACTGGCCCAGCATCGGGTTCGCGGTGATGCCGGACAGGCCGTCCGAACCGCCGCACTCCAGACCAAACTTCAGCTCGCTCAGCTTGCCCGCTTCGCGCTGGTCGTGGCGCATCACCTCATACAGCTGATGCAGGTGTTCCAGACCGGCTTCCACTTCGTCGTCCTGGTGCTGGCACACCATAAAGTGAACGCGGGATGAGTCGAAATCGCCCAGCGTTTCACGGAAGGCATCCACCTGGTTGTTCTCACAGCCGAGGCCGATCACCAGCACCGCCCCGGCGTTCGGGTGGCGGACCATGTTTTGCAGCATGGTACGGGTGTTGATGTGGTCGTCGCCCAGCTGGGAACAGCCGTAGGTGTGGCTGAAGAGGAACACGCCGTCGGTGCCTTCTGCTTCATTGGTCTCTTTCAGGAAACGGCTCTGGATCTGACGGGCGATGCCGTTAACGCAGCCGACGGTGGGCAGGATCCACAGTTCATTGCGAATACCCACCTCACCGCTGGCGCGGCGGTAGATCTGGACGTCACGATCTGCCGCCTGGCTGCTCTCAGCCTGCAACTCAGGTTGATAGCTGTACTCATCCAGATCGCTCAGATTGGTGCGGGTATTGTGGGAGTGAATGAATTCACCCGCCGCGATATCCGCCAGCGCATGGCCAATAGGCAGACCGTATTTAACAACGTTCTCCCCTTTGGCAATGGGCTGCAGGGCAAATTTGTGCCCGCGCGCCATGTCCTGGCGCAGCGTGACGGTCTGGTTACCAAACGTCACGTCCAGCCCTTCGCTCAGGTCGGCCAGCGCGACCGCAACGTTGTCCAGCGAATGGATTTTGATGTATTGCATATCAACCTCAGACGGCCTTAGTTCAGTTCAATAGCGAAGTAGTCGCGCGCGTTGTTAAAGCAGATGTTTCTCACCATTTCGCCCAGCAGTTGAATATCGGCCGGCGCTTCGCCCGCGGTGACCCAGCGGCCAATCATCTGGCACAGAATGCGGCGGAAGTATTCATGGCGAGTATAAGAAAGGAAGCTGCGGCTGTCGGTCAGCATCCCGACAAAGCGGCTCAGCAGACCAAGCTGCGCCAGCTGTGTCATCTGACGCTCCATGCCGTCTTTCTGATCGTTGAACCACCAGCCGGAACCGAACTGCATCTTGCCCGGCATCCCTTCGCCCTGGAAGTTGCCGATCATGGTGCCCAGCACTTCGTTATCGCGCGGGTTCAGGCAGTAAAGAATGGTTTTTGGCAGCAGGTTCTCTTCGTTCTGTTTGCTCAGCAGTTTGGACAGCTCTTCCGCCAGCGGACGGTCGTTGATGGAGTCGAAACCGACGTCGGCGCCCAGCAGTTTGAACTGACGCTGGTTGTTATTGCGCAGCGCGCCGATGTGGTACTGCTGCACCCAGCCGCGACGGGCATATTCGGCCGCCAGCCAGACCAGTACCGCAGTTTTAAACTGCGCCACTTCGTGCTCGCTCAGGCTTTCACCCGCCAGACGACGCGCCAGAATGCTGTCCAGCTCGCCTTCGTTGGCGTCGGCAAACAGCACTACGTCCAGCGCATGGTCAGAAACCTTACAGCCGTGAGCCGCAAAGTGGTCCAGACGTTTGGTCAGCGCAGCCTGCAGATCGCTGAAGCGGCGGATGTCGGTGTCGGAGACTTCGGCCAGTTTCGCCATGTAGTCGGCAAAGGTCGCCTGCTCAATGTTGAAGGCTTTATCCGGGCGCCAGCTTGGCAGCACTTTGACGTCAAAAGAGGCGTCTTTGGCGACAACGGCGTGATGCTCCAGGGAGTCAATCGGATCGTCGGTGGTGCCGACCATCTTCACATTCATCTGCTTCATGATGCCGCGGGCAGAGAATTTGTCCTGGGCCAGCAGCTCGTTGCATTCGTTCCAGATCTCATCCGCCGTTGACGGCGAGAGCAGCTTGCCGGTGATGCCAAACGGACGGCGCAGCTCCAGGTGGGTCCAGTGGTACAGCGGGTTACCGATGGTGTGCGGCACGGTCGCGGCCCAGGCGTCGAATTTTTCACGGTCGGACGCGTCGCCGGTACACAGGCGTTCCGCTACGCCGTTGGTGCGCATGGCGCGCCACTTATAGTGGTCACCTTTCAGCCAGATGTCATACAGGTTTTTGAAACGGTAATTTTCGGCAACCTGCTGCGGCGGAAGGTGGCAGTGGTAGTCGAAAATCGGCTGGTCTTTCGCGTAATCATGGTACAGGCGGCGGGCGAATTCAGTATCTAACAGGAAATCTTCAGTCATAAACGGAGTCATGTCGTTATCCTCTTAACGGGCACGTCAGAAAGCAATGTTCAGATGCTGCAAAGTTATCACACCAATTTCCAGAGGCCGATGATTTTTTCGTGAGTTAGATCAATAAACGTCGACAAATAATCTACATCTAAAGTGTTAAATAACGCCTCACCCCGCGCCAGCTCTGGCCTGACAGAGCCTCGACATTACCCTTACAATTATTGACACTTTTGTGATGTCACTCACCTTTTAAAGTTGTATGACAAGTTATCGTTCTGCCGTCGCAAATTATAAGCCGACGGAATGCATTACCGGTGCCTCAGGCGTCGGACTCAGCGGTAAGGATACCGAATTATGCAAGTTACTTATGGCAAGGTTCGGGCCGTACCGGGAGTATTTCCGGTTACGCCCTCCCGTTAAAAACATCTCACGCCATGCGTAGAGATGCCCGTACTCCGGTGCGGAAATAACATAACGATGAGGTTTTACATGCGTAAAATTAAAGGGTTACGTTGGTACATGATCGCACTGGTGACGCTTGGCACCGTGCTGGGCTACCTGACGCGTAACACCATAGCGGCGGCTGCGCCAACGCTGATGGAAGAGCTCCACATCTCCACACAGCAATACTCCTATATCATCGCGGCCTATTCCGCGGCTTATACCATCATGCAGCCGGTAGCGGGCTACGTGCTGGATATCCTGGGAACTAAAGTTGGCTACGCGGTGTTTGCCGTCACCTGGGCAATCTTCTGCGGCGCAACCGCGCTGGCAGGGAGCTGGGGTGGCCTGGCGCTGGCACGTGGCGCGGTCGGTGCAGCTGAAGCTGCGATGATCCCGGCGGGCCTGAAAGCGGCCTCCGAGTGGTTCCCGGCGAAAGAGCGTTCCATTGCGGTAGGCTACTTCAACGTGGGTTCCTCTATTGGCGCGATGATTGCTCCGCCGCTGGTGGTGTGGGCTATCGTGATGCACAGCTGGCAGCTGGCGTTTATTCTCTCCGGCGTGCTGAGCTTCGCCTGGGCGATGTCCTGGCTCATCTTCTACAAACACCCGCGCGATCAGAAGAAGCTCTCTGACGAAGAACGCGACTACATCATTAACGGCCAGGAATCCCAGCACCAGACCAATAACGGCAAGAAAATGTCCGTGCTGCAGATCCTCGGCACCCGTCAGTTCTGGGGTATCGCCCTGCCGCGTTTCCTGGCTGAGCCAGCATGGGGGACCTTCAACGCCTGGATCCCGCTGTTCATGTTTAAAGTGTACGGCTTTAACCTGAAAGAGATCGCCATGTTCGCCTGGATGCCAATGCTGTTCGCAGACCTGGGCTGTATCGTCGGCGGCTACCTGCCACCGCTGTTCCAGCGCTGGTTTGGCGTGAACCTGATTGTCTCCCGTAAAATGGTTGTCACCATGGGCGCCCTGCTGATGATTGGCCCGGGCATGATCGGCCTGTTCACCAGCCCGTATATTGCTATTGCCCTGCTGTGCGTCGGTGGTTTTGCTCATCAGTCTCTGTCCGGTGCGCTGATCACCCTCTCTTCCGACGTCTTCGGTCGTAATGAAGTGGCGACAGCGAACGGCCTGACCGGGATGGCTGCCTGGACCGCAAGCACCCTGTTTGCCCTGGTCGTCGGTGCGCTGGCTGACACCATCGGCTTTAGCCCGCTGTTCGCGGTTCTGGCTGTCTTCGACCTGATGGGCGCGGTGCTTATCTGGACGGTGCTGAAAAGCAAATCCGCTGAAGAGCTGCAGAAAGAGTCCCTCGGAAGGCCGGCGACGCAAAGTTAGATTTATTGCCGCCATACAGCTAAAAAGCCGCTTCCGGGCGGCTTTTTTGCGAGCCAAATCTGGAGACAAATGGGTAAAAGTGGTATAACAAATAATTCGCCGTACCCTGCCTGGAGCGCATATGGAAATCAACGAACCCCGTCGTCTTTATCAGCAACTTGCCGCTGAGCTGAAAACTCGCATCGAGCAAGGCGTTTATCTGGTGGGTGACAAATTGCCTGCCGAGCGCTTTATTGCTGATGAAAAAAGCGTCAGCCGCACCGTGGTTCGTGAAGCCATCATCATGCTGGAAGTGGAAGGCTATGTTGAGGTACGTAAAGGGTCCGGCATTCATGTGATCTCCAGCCAGGCAAAACACTCCCCGGCCCCGGATGAAAATCTGGAATTTGCTAACTACGGCCCGTTCGAGCTGCTCCAGGCTCGTCAGCTTATTGAGAGCAATATCGCCGAGTTTGCGGCGACCCAGGTGACCAAGCAGGACATCATGAAGCTGATGGAGATCCAGGATAACGCGCGCAAAGAGAAATGCTTCCGCGACTCCGAATGGGACCTGCAGTTTCACGTTCAGGTGGCTTTAGCGACGCAGAATACCGCCCTGGCTGCAATCGTGGAAAAAATGTGGACTCAGCGCGTTCATAACCCGTACTGGAAAAAACTGCACGATCACATCGATTCCCGTACCGTGGATAACTGGTGCGACGATCATGACCAAATTCTTAAAGCGCTGATTCGTAAAGACCCTCATGCGGCAAAACTGGCAATGTGGCAACATCTCGAGAACACCAAACAGATGCTGTTCAATGAAACCAGTGACGACTTCGAATTTAATGCCGACCGCTATCTTTTTGCTGAGAATCCGGTCGTTCACCTCGATAGCGCCGTCAGTCACGCAAAATAGTTTCCTTCTTCCTCCGGCAGGCGCTTCGCTGCGCCTTCCGCACCCGGTGGGTAAGTAAACATCTATAGTGTCAGCCTTTGTAAATAGCCTCGCGTCCTCTCCCTGGGTTAAGACAAAATCACTCTTCGACATACGCAATTTCTGTGACGGATCCCATTGGGGTTTGTTACAATTAGATGCAAATTGCCGTTTAGCTTGTTAGTTAGTGCTTGCTTACCTAGCCATTTAACAGGGAACAGTTCTGGCCACACACTGTGTCCGCGAGCGACCATAATGAAATCATAAAAAATGTCGCCGTGCTGTTTGACCCGGTTGACAGGTGCGTCGTTAACCGATTTCCAGGAACACTGAATGGAACTTTTGACCCAACTACTTAATGCCTTATGGGCTCAGGATTTCGAAACGCTGGCCAATCCTTCCATGATTGGCATGCTCTATTTTGTCCTGTTTATGATTCTGTTTCTTGAAAACGGTCTGCTGCCGGCCGCTTTCCTGCCAGGCGATAGTCTGCTGGTGCTGGTTGGCGTGCTCTGTGCAAAAGGGGCAATGCAGTTTCCGCAAACCGTGCTGCTGCTGACTATCGCGGCCAGCCTCGGCTGCTGGTTGAGCTATATCCAGGGGCGATGGCTTGGCAATACGCGCATCGTGCAGAACTGGCTGTCGCATTTACCGGCGCACTATCACCAGCGGGCGCATCACCTGTTCCACAAACATGGGCTCTCTGCGCTGCTGGTTGGCCGTTTTATCGCCTTTGTCCGCACCCTTTTGCCAACGATTGCCGGTCTTTCCGGTCTCAGCAGCGCGCGTTTCCAGTTCTTTAACTGGATGAGCGGCCTGCTGTGGGTGCTGATCCTCACAACGCTTGGGTATCTGCTCGGCAAGACGCCGGTGTTCCTGAAGTATGAAGATCAATTGATGTCCTGCCTGATGCTGCTGCCGGTTGTGCTGCTGGTGTTCGGGCTGATTGGTTCGCTGGTTGTTCTCTGGAAGAAAAAACATGGAAGTCAGGGCTAACGTAATGGCCAGTTCAAACGCGTCACTGCGTCGTCTCTCTTATGCCATGATCGCGCTGGTGATGTTCAGCGCGCTCTTGCTGGCCTGGTCTGCTCTGCAAAAGCAGGAGTCGACGCTCGCTATCCGCGCCGTCAGTCAGGGCGTCAGCATGCCGGATGGTTTCTCCATCTGGCATCATCTGGATGCCAACGGCATTCAGTTCAAAAGCATTACTCCGCAGAACGACGTGCTGCTGATCACCTTCGACTCCAGCGTAGAGAGCGCTGCCGCGAAGAAGGTGCTCGATCGCAGCCTGCCGCATGGCTACATCATTGCTCAGCAGGATGACAACAGTCAGACGGCAGCATGGCTGACGCGTCTGCGAGATACGTCGCGCCTGTTAGGTTAAATTTCCACTATTCTGAATCTTTTCACTCACTTTGGTGATATCACCGTTTACTTACTATGCTTAAGTACGCGGAGCACCTCTCATTCGTACTCCGCACGACCCTGGAAATCGACATTCCCGCAGGTTATGTCGAAAACAATGGAAGGTTTCAACAATGAAATACCGCATCGCCCTGGGCCTCGCCCTTTTTTCTTTGAGCACAGCATCGTTCGCTTCATCTCTTTGTCAGGAGAAGGAACAGGATATCCAACGCGAGATCAGTTACGCTGAAAAGCATAACAATCAGAGCAGAATCAATGGATTGAAAAAAGCTCTGAGCGAAGTCAAAGCTAACTGCTCCGACAGTAAATTGCGCGCCGATCATCAGCGCAAGATTGACGAGCAGAAAGAGGAGATTGCTGAACGCCGTCGGGATCTGGCGGAAGCAAAAGAGAAAGGCGATGCGGATAAAGTTGCCAAACGTGAGCATAAACTGCAAGAAGCGCAGAACGAACTGAAAGCGCTTGAGTCTCGCGACTACTGATCTAATGGACATCGTAACAGGAGAGAATCATGTCAAAAGATACCACGTCAGACCATTTACGCGCTGAACTGAAGTCCCTGGCGGATACCCTGGAAGAGGTGCTGAGCTCCTCAAGCGACAAGTCGAAAGAAGAGCTGAGCAAACTGCGCAATAAAGCGGAGAAGGCCCTGCACGAGAGCCGCTATCGCCTGGGTGAAACCAGCGACGTGCTGGCGAAACAGACCCGTGAGGCCGCCGCGCGCGCTGATGAGTACGTGCGTGAGAATCCTTGGGCCGGCGTAGGCATTGGTGCTGCGGTGGGCGTTGTCATCGGCATGCTGCTTACGCGACGTTAATTATGGAAGATTCACGTCAACCACAAGGGCCCGCAAAAAACGTCCTCGGTATCGGACAGCGGATTTTAACCACACTTGTCGGCATCGCTGAGACGCGAATCCGGCTGGCAGTGGTTGAACTGGAAGAAGAGAAAGCTAACCTCTTCCAGCTGCTACTGATGTTGGGGTTGACCATGCTCTTCGCCGCCTTTGGCCTGATGAGCCTGATGGTATTGATTATCTGGGCAGTCGATCCGCAGTATCGTCTTAATGTGATGATTGGCACCACCGTGGTGCTGCTGCTTGCCGCCCTGATTGGGGGAATATGGACGATGCGCAAAGTGCGCCACTCCACCCTGTTACATCATACCCGTAAGGAACTGGCCAACGATCGGTCGTTGCTGGAGGATGACAAAAAGTGAGCAGAAGCCGATCGGAACGTGAGCGAGAAAAAGCATTTTTGCTGAGCCAGATCCAGCAGCAAAGGCTGGATCTGTCGGCCGGCAGCCGTGACTGGCTGGAAGCGACGCACAGTTACGATCGCGGATGGACGATGTTCCTCAACCTGCGCGCCTGGGCGCTGGTAGGGAGCAGTATCCTGGCGGTGAAAGCTGTCCGCCATCCGAACAGGCTGATCCGCTGGGCGCGTCGTGGCTTTGGTATCTGGAGCGCCTGGAAGCTGGTTAAAACCACACTTACCCAGCAACAGCTTCGCAAATCCGAAACGCACTGACGTTTAGCCTGCTCCACTCGTAAAGCGCCTGAGGGCGCTTTATTTTTATCCCCTCCCCCTCTGCTTGCTCAATATCTTTGATAAAGATTGACAGTTTTCCTTGCTAACAATCGGCATTCGCCCCGTTTATGATTCTCTCCATCGACAGCGAGACCGCGGCATCCGCCCGATTTTGCACATTAAATAGGTTTCACAGCCCAAATGGTTCCCTGGAGAGTAAGATGAAAAAATTAGAAGATGTTGGTGTACTGGTAGCGCGCGTTCTGATGCCAATCCTGTTTATTACTGCAGGCTGGGGCAAAATCGGTGGTTATGCCGGTACGCAGCAGTATATGGAAGCAATGGGCGTTCCGGGGTTCCTGCTGCCGTTGACCATTCTGCTTGAACTGGGTGGTGGTCTGGCAATCCTGTTCGGTTTCCTGACCCGTACGACCGCGCTGTTCACCGCAGGCTTCACTCTGCTGACCGCGTTCCTGTTCCACAGCAACTTTGCGGAAGGCGTGAACTCTCTGATGTTCATGAAAAACCTGACCATCGCGGGCGGTTACCTGCTGCTGGCTATCACCGGTCCGGGTGCGTTCAGTATCGACCGCGTCCTGAATAAGAAATGGTAAGCACGCTATACTGAATCAAAAAGCGAGGAGATCTCTCCTCGCTTTTGCTATCTAAGGAGGAATAAATGGGACAACTCGTAGACGGCGTCTGGCAGGATACCTGGTATGACACCAAATCAACCGGGGGACGTTTCAAACGTTCTGTTTCGGCCTTCCGTAACTGGCTCACCGCCGACGGTGCGCCTGGCCCGAGCGGCGAAGGCGGCTTTGCGGCCGAGAAAGATCGTTATCACCTCTATGTTTCTCTGGCCTGTCCGTGGGCGCACCGTACCCTGATCGTCCGTGCCCTGAAGGGGCTGGACTCGCTGATCCCCGTCTCGGTGGTGCATCCGCTGATGCTGGAGAACGGCTGGACCTTTGGCGATGACTTCCCGGCGGCCACCGGCGACTCGCTCTATCACCATGATTTTCTTTACCAGCTCTACCTGCGCGCCGATCCGCACTACACCGGCCGCGTTACCGTTCCGGTACTGTGGGACAAGAAAAATCAGACCATCGTCAGCAATGAGTCCGCCGAAATCATCCGCATGTTTAACACCGCGTTTGATGCCCACGGAGCCCGGGCGGGCGATTATTATCCGCCTGCGCTGCGCGATAAGATTGATGACCTGAATAGCTGGATCTACGACAACGTCAATAACGGCGTCTATAAGGCCGGTTTTGCCACCAGTCAGGAAGCCTATGATGAAGCCGTGACTAACGTCTTTAAGTCGCTGGAGCGTCTGGAGCAGATCCTGGGCCAGCACCGCTATCTGACCGGCAACCAGCTGACCGAAGCGGATATTCGTCTGTGGACCACGCTGGTGCGCTTTGACCCGGTTTACGTCACCCATTTTAAGTGCGACAAACACCGGATCAGCGATTACCTCAACCTGTACGGTTTCCTGCGCGACATTTATCAGATGCCGGGGATCGCGGAGACGGTCGATTTTGACCACATCCGTAACCACTACTATCGCAGCCATAAAACCATCAATCCGACGGGCATTATTTCCATTGGCCCGTGGCAGGATCTGAACGAACCGCACGGGCGCGACGTCCGCTTCGGCTAAGCCTCAGGGGCGCTATTCCGGCGCCCTTTACACCCCTTTATTCCCGTCTATGCTTTAGTGGATCGCTTAAAAAACAAGTGATTAATTGCTATTGAGGTCAAAAACATGGACTGGTATCTGAAAGTACTGCGGAATTATATTGGGTTTAAAGGTCGCGCCCGGCGCAAAGAGTTCTGGATGTTCACCCTGGTGAACTTCATTCTGATTTGCGTGCTGGGGCTGATCGACAAGATGCTGGGCTGGGAACGGGCTGGCGGCGAAGGCATTCTGACCACCCTGTATGGCTTGCTGGTGCTGCTGCCCTCATGGGCCGTGCTGTTTCGCCGGCTGCATGATACCGACCGAACGGCGTGGTGGCTGCTGCTGGCGCTCATTCCGATTATCGGCTGGTTGATCATTGTGATCTTCAACTGCCAGCGCGGTACGGAAGGTGAAAACCGCTTTGGGCCGGATCCGTTGCTGAACAAATGACAGGTTGCCCGGCGGCGCTGCGCTTGCCGGGCCAACAGGTTACTTCTGGGTAAAGAGTTTCTGGATCTCACGCAGACACCAGGATTTGGCTTCGCCCATGCTGTCACGACGCCACGCCATAATGATATCCACTTCGCTTGTGTACTCCGGGCTGACAACCCGCAGACGCCCTTCGGCAATATCTTTTTCGACAAACGGATACGGCATGGTGGCCACGCCCAATCCGGCCAGCAGCGCCTGACGCTTATCTTCCAGCGTACTGACGGTGAGGCGCGGCTGCTTATCAAGCAGCTGAACGGTTAACACCGGACGCTCGCGGGCGGTATCGGCCACCGCCACGCCGCGGTATTTAACGCGGGTTACTTCAGACAGCGGCTCGGGCTCCTGATGAATCGGGTGATCCGGCGCGGCAACGTACACGTTCATTACGGTATAGAGCTTGCGGGAATTGATCTCCGACGAAGAGCGGAAGTGCATGTCCGGCGCAATCACAATATCCGCCCGGCCCTGCTCCAGACGCTCCCACGCCCCGGCGAGCACTTCGGTGATAATGGAAAGCTGGGTATTGGCTTTATCCGCCAGACGCTCCACCAGCGGGTAGAGTGCCGCAGTAGGTACCAGCGCTTCGGTGACCAGCGTCAGGTGCGTTTCCCAGCCGCGGGCCAGCGCTTCGGCGTCGGTGGTCAGCTTATCCGCCGCTTCCAGCAACACGCGCCCGCGCTCCAGCAGCATTCGCCCGACGTTGGTGAATTTTGTTCGGTGACCGGAGCGGTCAAACAGCACCACATCCAGCTCTTCTTCCAGCTTCTGCATGGTGTAGCTCAGGGCAGATGGCACGCGCCCCAGTTCATCTGCTGCTGCAGCGAAGCTACCGCGACGATCGATGGCGTCCATCACGCGCAGCGCTTCAAGGGTCAATGCTCTCTCTTTAGCCATGGCGTTCTCATTCAGGAAATTTGAACATACCGGGCAGAATATCTGGCTAACAATGCAGCGTCCATACCTTTACCATTGTTTTAGTGTAAAGAGAGGTCAAGTTTTATGATTACGACAAGAACAGCTAAACAGTGCGGACAAGCCGATTTCGGTTGGCTGCAGGCCCGCTACACCTTTTCCTTTGGACACTACTTTGACCCGAAACTGCTGGGCTATGCCTCTTTGCGTGTACTGAACCAGGAAGTTCTCGCACCGGGGGCCTCGTTCCAGCCGCGTACCTATCCAAAAGTGGATATCCTGAACCTGATCCTTGAAGGCGAAGCAGAGTACCGCGACAGCGAGGGCAACCATGTCCAGGCGAAAGCCGGTGAAGCATTGTTGATAGCCACCCAGCCCGGCATCAGCTATAGCGAACATAACCTCAGCAAAGACAAGACGCTGACGCGTCTGCAGCTGTGGCTGGATGCCTGCCCGGAGCGGGAAAACCCGCTGCTGCAGAAGATCGACCTGCTGGATGCGAAACAGCAGCTGCTGGCCTCGCCGGATGGCAGTTCAGGCAGCCTGCAACTTCGCCAGCAGGTGTGGCTGCACCATATCGAGCTGGATAAAGGGGAGCGTCTGAGTTTTCAGCTGCACGGCCCGCGCGCCTACCTGCAATCTATTCACGGCACGGTACATGCGCAGACCCCAGCAGAGGAGCGTGAAGCGTTAACCTGCGGGGATGGGGCGTTTATCCGCGACGAGGCGAATATCACGCTGGTAGCCGACACGCCTTTGCGTGCGCTGCTGATTGATTTGCCTGTCTGAGTCCATGCTGCCGGGTTTGCGCATGCTTACCCGGCCTGCACGAATGGCTTACTGGCTCATGGCCTGGGCGATCTGTGAGCGTACCTCGGCGCGCTGTTCCGGAGTCAGAACCTGGCTCACATCGAAGTAATATTTCACGCGATAGTAACGCGCCTGCTCCTCAATGTGGCCGATCGCAGCCAGCTGGCCCTTCACCGCTTTCTCATCCCATTTACCAGACTGGATCACGTCGATCAGCGTGCCATTTTTCACGTCGTTGGTCGGGATCTTATTGACGTTTTCTTCCAGCTGCTGGTGCAGAGCCTTAATCTTCGCGGTCTGCTCACTGCTGAGTTTCAATTGCTGAACGACAGGATCCTGGGCAGGCTGCGGCGCAGTTGTCACCTCTGCCGCCTGTGCCACGCCAGCAAAACCTGTCAGCGATGCCGTCAGCAGCGCGATACGGAAAATCTTTTTCATCTCACAATCCTTAATTATCTGTCAGGGAAGAACCCGGGGAGTATTTTTCAATTACGGATGAGGATCTGTGAGGAAGTATATAAACAATTTTGTATGTAAGCACAGGGATCTTACGAGCCTTACGCCTGATAGTTGCCAGTACTAAAAATCATGTGGCAGGGTCCTGTCGATTGAAATCAGTTTCCCTTTTTTAACGGTGATATATTGCCCTTCCTTTAATTCTGCAAGCACCCGAAAAACATAACTTCTGGAGAGATTGGTTCTGCGAATGATAAAGTTCGCAATCCCCTCATTTTCCTTGGTATTCACGCTTCTTCGGTAAAGATAGCGCCGTAACATGGCTTTGATAGTGTGATAGCCAGAATCTGTTCTTCTCTCGACATGAACATCTAAAGCCACAATGAGCATATAGGAAAGAATTGTCGTCAGCTCTTTCATATAACTCTTAGATGTGTCGTAAAATATCCGTTCAAAATCATCCACACTTATTTGTAATATTGTTGCAGCAGTAAGCGTCATATAGTTGAAGGAGATGACCGGGCACATCCACTCCAGTAGGCCGACGGGCATAAATTCGATAGTAGTGCCAATGATTCTGGGATCTTCATCCATTGCGATTGATAATACGCCTTCCGAAACATAATAAATTGAACCTGGCTCTATAATAAGTGGTTCATTTGCGTTGAGTGAAAAAGTTTTTGCACAAGCAATAACGTCCTCCTGGTGCTTATTAAGGTCAAGAGTCCGGTAGTGCTCATGAATTTTTTCAAAGACAAACTGCATCGAACTCTCCGTTAGTAATAATGCAAATTGACATTATAGCCCTCAGGGCAACACCGGGCGTCAATTTCGGCATAAGTCCCGGCATGGACTATCGCAAACAAAAAATGCGCGTAAACTAATAAACCAGATTAAGCAACACGCATTCAAATACCTTAACCGTTTTTATTGTTAAAAACGAGAGCGCCGCTATGCCTTTCTTTGACAAAAGTGAGGCGTGCTCATTATCGACCTTAACCCATTGCTTAATTGAATTTTAATGAAGATATCCGGCCCCCTGACGACCTGGTACAAACAAATAAGTAAGGTGTTCAATTATGAAGCTTAAATATCTGACAGTAGCGACCGCCCTGATATTCAGCGCTGGCGTAACGGCACAGTCCGCTCCTTTAACCATTCCTCAGGCGACAAAGTTTGATGAACTGGCAACCACACCGGCAGAAGTGACGATGCCGGAATCTTATGTCAAAGCCATCGCGCAGCAGGCCTATATCTGGGGCTGGCCGATGGTAAACCAGTTTAACCGTCGCGAGACGATCACCAAAGCGCCGTATCCTGCGCTGAATGGCGGCATGGTACCCGTCGCGCCGATGGGTCAGCTGAGCATGCTGACCGACTATATCAAGCCGCAGGAGACCTTTGTGACCTGTCCAAACCAGGATGTGGCTTACGGCCTGGGCTTCTTTGAACTGGATAAAGAGCCGGCGGTCATTCAGGTTCCTGATTTTGGCGAGCGCTTCTGGGTCTATGCTATCTATGACGCGCGTACGAATCAGATTGGTAATGTGGGCAAACCCTACGGGACCAAACCGGGCTTTTACCTTTTGGTTGGGCCTAACTGGAAAGGGGAGACGCCAAAAGGCTTCGCAGGCGTAATACATTCATCCACTGAGATGGCGAACGTTATCCCGCGCATTCAGATGGATGATACCCCAGAGGATCGCGCCGCAATTCAGGCCCCCATCAAAGAGGTGATGACGTACCCGCTCAGCGAATTCACGGGCAAAATGAAGTCATATGAATACTCTACAATCCCGGCGATTGGTGATAAACCGGATCCAAATTCCGGTGAAACCCGGTGGGTTGTTCCAGAAAAATTCTTTGACCAGTTTGCTAACGTGTTGAATAAAGTTCCGCCACTGCCGGGTGAAGAGGCCATGTATACCCAGTATCGTCATCTGGTTGAGGCCGGTAAAAAGGATCCGCAAATTCGTAAATGGATGGACGAAGCCGCAGTTCAAACGGATAAAACCGTCATCGCCGATTTCTTTAAATGGAAAAATAATGGCGTACCGGCGGGCAACGGCTGGAACCGTTCGAAGAATAATGCCCAGTTCGGGGTCGATTATTACAACCGTACCGGGACGTCAAAATCGAATATGTTCGATAATAAGCCTGATGAAACCCAATATTTCTACACCGACAATGCGGGTAACGGCAGCCAGCTTTCAGGCGATCATGATTACACGGTGACATTCCCGCAAGGGGGTCTTCCGCCTGTTAAGGGATTCTGGTCATTGACGCTGTACAACAGTAAGCATCTGTTCAGCCCGAACGAACTGAATCGTTATTCGCTGGGGACAAAAAATCAGAACCTCAAATATAACGCCGATGGTTCGCTGACGCTGTATGTGAGTAAAACCAATCCGGGTGAGGCAAAAGTGAATAACTGGCTTCCGGCGCCTGACGGAGTTTTCTCACTCTATATCCGCGCCTACTGGGGTGAAAAAGCCATTCTTGATGGCACCTGGCAGCCACCAAAAATTGAAATGACGAAGTAACTCCTGCCGGCCACAAAGCAAAAACCCCGCCGAAGCGGGGTTTTATAAAGAGTTGAAGCTGACCGATAAGCCGGGTTCTGTCGTGGACAGTCATTCATCTAGGCCAGCAATCGCTCACTGGCTCAAGCAGCCTACCCGGGTTCAGTACGGGCCGTACCATGTGAACCCCTATTTGGCCTTGCTCCGGGTGGAGTTTACCGTGCCACGGACTGTTACCAGCCGCGCGGTGCGCTCTTACCGCACCCTTTCACCCTTACCTGATCCCACTTGCGTGGGCCATCGGCGGTTTGCTCTCTGTTGCACTGGTCGTGGGTTTCCCCCCCAGGCGTTACCTGGCACCCTGCCCTATGGAGCCCGGACTTTCCTCCCCTCCGCCCGTCTCCCCCGAAAGGGACGACGACGAAGCGGCGACTGTCTGGTCAGCTTCGGCGCGCAGTATAGAGGGTTTGTACGTCGCTGTCACCCTTCCGTGCGCATCCCCACCTGCAGGGTGGCGGCAATATTGCGCGAGGCGCGATAAATATTGTCAAACGCGCCGCGGAACGCCTCCTCCAGGGTGCTGATGCTGGTCAGGACGCTGAACACCGCGTCGATGCCGTACTGATGCACAATGCCGACATCCGTGGTCAGGCTGCCGGCAATGCCGATCACCGGCTTGCGGTATTTGCTGGCGACGCGCGCCACGCCCACCGGCACTTTGCCGTGAATACTTTGACTGTCCAGGCGCCCTTCACCGGTCACCACCCAGGTACAGTCGTGAATATGCTCTTCGAGATTGAGCGCCTGGGTGACGATTTCGATGCCGCTTTTCAGCTCCGCACCGAGAAACGCCATTAGCGCGGCGCCCATGCCGCCTGCCGCGCCTGCGCCAGGGACATTTTTGACATCAATACGCAGTGCGGTATTAATCACATCGGCGTAGTGGGAAAGATTGTTGTCGAGCTCCAGGATGTTGGCTTCTGTCGCCCCTTTCTGCGGGCCAAAGATGCGGGATGCGCCCTGCTCGCCGATTAGCGGATTGCTCACGTCGCAGGCCACGCGGATCGCGCAGGATTTAAGGCGCGGATCGAGAGCCGAAATATCAATGTTGTTCAGCGCCATCAGGCTGCCGCCGCCGTGGCCGATCTCGGTGCCGTTGGCATCCGTCAGTTTTGCGCCGAGGGCCTGAACCATCCCCGCGCCGCCGTCGTTGGTCGCGCTGCCGCCAATCCCGATAATGATATTGCGCGCGCCTTTATCGAGCGCCGCGAGGATCAGCTCCCCCGTCCCGCGGGTGGTGGTGATTAACGGGTTGCGCTGTGCCGGTGGAACCAGTGCCAGACCGCTGGCAGACGCCATCTCGATAAATGCCGTCACGCCATCGCCGGAGATCCCCCAGCAGGCCTTGACGCTTTCGCCCAGTGGGCCCGTCACAACTGCGTGCTGCATTGTGCCGTTGGTGGCGGCAATCATCGCTTCAACCGTTCCCTCCCCGCCATCCGCCACGGGAACCGAAACATACTCTGCATCGGGAAAGATCTCCCGAAAGCCTTTTTCTATCGCCCGCGCTACCTCGGTGGCAGACAGGCTTTCTTTATAAGAGTCAGGGGCGATTACGATTTTCATAGTTATAGCCTGTTACCGCTTAAGGCAAAAATAGCGGGCGCGTTCCCGCGCCCGTCTTTGTTAGCGAGTGACTTCCACTTTCGCCAGTTTTTCGTAATAGCAGGCGATGGCGCTGTGGTCCGCCGTGCCCAGCCCGTCGGCACGCAGGGCCTGCATCATCTCCATCACCGCCGCGGTCAGGGGCAGCTGCGCACCCACGCCGTGAGACGTGTCCAGCGCGTTGGCCAGATCCTTGATGTGCAGATCGATACGGAAGCCCGGCTTGAAGTTACGATCCATCACCATTGGCGCTTTGGCATCCAGCACGGTGCTGCCTGCCAGGCCGCCGCGAATGGCCTGATAAACCAGATCCGGGTTCACGCCCGCTTTGGTCGCCAGGGTCAGCGCTTCGGACATCGCCGCAATGTTCAGGGCCACAATCACCTGGTTTGCCAGCTTGGTTACGTTACCCGCGCCAATCTCACCGGTATGCACCACAGAACCGGCCATCGCTTTCAGCAGGTCATAGTACTTGTCGAAAATCGCCTTATCGCCGCCCACCATCACCGAGAGGGTGCCGTCGATGGCTTTCGGCTCGCCGCCGCTCACCGGCGCATCCAGCATGTCGATACCTTTCGCTTTCAACGCTTCGCTGATTTCACGGCTGGCCAGCGGTGCGATGGAGCTCATGTCGATCACCACGGTGCCCGGTTTGGCTCCTTCAATGATGCCGCCTTCACCCAGCGCCACCTCTTTGACGTGCGGGGAGTTTGGCAGCATGGTGATGATCACATCGCACTGCTCGGCAATGGCTTTTGCCGTGGCGGCGGTTTCTGCGCCTGCGGCAATCACGTCGGCAATGGCTTCCGGGTTACGGTCTGCAACCACCAGTGAGTAACCTGCTTTGATGAGGTTTTTACTCATTGGTTTACCCATGATACCCAGGCCAATAAAACCAACTTTCAGTGTCATATTTGCGTCTCTCTTTATTCAGTGGTGGTGGTTATTTCTTGAAGGAATCAGCTAACTTCTGGGTGGCGGAGCGGAACACGCCAAGGTCGCTGCCAACGGCAACAAAGGTCGCGCCCCATTCCAGGTAACGGCGGGCATCGGCCTCAACCGGCGCCAGAATGCCGGACGGCTTACCGTGCGCTTTGGCGCGGGCAAAGATGTGCTGAATGGCGCGCTGCACTTCCGGATGATTAGCGTTACCCAGGTGGCCAAAGGCCGCCGCCAGATCGCTTGGGCCGACGAAGATGCCATCTACGCCATCAGTGGCGGCAATCGCATCGACGTTGTCCACGCCCTGCTGGCTCTCAATCTGTACCAGGATAGTGATGTTCTTGTTCGACTGGGCCAGGTAGTCCGGCACGGTGCCAAACATATTGGCGCGATGGGAGACCGACACGCCGCGAATACCCTCCGGCGGATAGCGGGTAGAGGCCACCGCCTGCACCGCCTCTTCGACGTTCTCTACAAACGGGATCAGGAAGTTGTAGAAACCGATATCCAGCAGGCGCTTGATAATCACCGGATCGTTGGTCGGGACGCGCACAACCGGCGCGCTGTGGCTGCCTTTCAGCGCCATCAGCTGCGGGATAAACGTGGTGACGTCGTTCGGCGCATGTTCACCGTCCAGCACCAGCCAGTCAAAGCCTGCCAGCCCCAGCACTTCGGTGCTGATTGGGCTTGCCAGCGCGGACCAGCAGCCGATCTGAATCTGATGCGCCGCGAGGGCCGCTTTAAATTTGTTCGGGAAAATATCGTTACTCATCGCTTATACCTTTGCTTATTTCTGCAATTCCATACGTTTGATGTCACCCACTACGAACAGGTAGCAGAACATCGCCATCAGCGCCGAACACCCGACGAATACCAGGGCCGCGTTGAACGAATGCAGTTCACTGACCAGATAGCCAATCACCAGCGGAGTGACGATTGACGCTACGTTGCCAAAGACGTTAAACACACCACCGCACAGGCCGACAATCTCTTTTGGCGCAGTATCGGAAATAACCGGCCAGCCCAGAGCGCCAAACCCTTTACCGAAGAAGGCCAGCGCCATCAGCCCTACCACCAGCGCGGTGTTGTTGGTGTAGTTGCACAGAATGATTGAGGAGGCCAGCAGCATACCCAGCACAATCGGCAGCTTACGCGCCAGGGTAATCGACTTCCCTTTCTTAATCAGGTGATCCGAGAAGACGCCGCCCAGTACGCCACCGGCAAAACCGCACAGCGCCGGGATGGAGGCCACCAGACCCACCTTCAGAATCGACATCCCCTTCTCCTGCACCAGGTAAATCGGGAACCAGGTGAGGAAGAACCAGGTGATGGTGTTGATAAAGTATTGCCCGAAAAACACGCCCAGCATCATGCGGTTGGACAATAACTGTTTGATGTAATGCAGCTTCGGACCGCTGGCCGCTTTGTCGCCCGGCTTTTTGTGGTCCATGTCGACCACCGCGCCGCCGTCCTTGATGAACTTCAGCTCCTCAGCGCTCATGCGTGGGTGGTCGGTTGGGTTGTGAATCAGCTTCACCCACAGGCCGGTCAGCACAAAGCCAATCACGCCCATCACGGTAAAGACATGTTCCCAGCCCCAGGCGAAGGTCAGCCAGCCGAGCAGTGGGGAGAACAGCGCCAGCGAGAAATACTGGGCGGAGTTAAAAATCGCCGATGCGGTACCGCGCTCTTTGGTCGGGAACCAGGCCGCCACGATGCGGGCGTTAGCCGGGAAGGACGGTGCCTCGGAGAAGCCGAGCATAAAGCGCATAAAGAACATTGAAACGCCTGCCCACGCCAGCGGGAAGAGATCCACAAAGCCCTGCAGGAAGGTGAACAGCGACCAGAAGAACAGGCTGTAGGTATAAACCTTTTTCGAACCGAACTTATCCAGCAGCCAGCCGCCGGGGATCTGCATCAGCAGGTAGGCCCAGCCGAAGGCGGAGAAGATGTAGCCCATCGACACGGCGCTTAACTGGAGCTCTTTGGCGACTTCCGTTCCGGCAATAGAGAGCGTGGCGCGGTCAGCGTAATTGACTGCGGTAACAATAAAGATAATGAGCAATATTAAATAACGGGTAGGGGCACCCTTTTTTGTTTCAACGGTAGTATCCAGCAACATATTTATTTCCTCTGGTACATCAATGAAAGTGTTTTTATTATTTTTAGAGCGAGGCATTCCTGATTATTTTGCTAATAACAGGTAATCACGGTTAATTAACCGAATCCATGAAAGCGTTAATGAGTATAATCAAGCGCCCTGCACCGCGCATTGTGGCAACGCTCAATTATCGGCGGCGTGATGAATATTATTTTGAGCATATGCACAACCCCCTGGGCGCTGATGCACAGATTTCACCATTGCCCCCCTTATGCGCAGGCGAAGGTCAAAAATGAGTGATCGCGATCACATTATTAATTCCCAGCGCCTGACATTCTTTATTCCACTGAGCAGAGTCTTTATTTCCTATAACAAGAAAATAGACGTACTCTTTTACCCATTAATTATCCCCCACTCGCTGGAGAATACTGGACAATGGCCGACATTGAAATTCGACAAACGTCGCCGACCGCGTTTTATATTAAGGTGCACGACACCGATAACGTGGCGATTATTGTTAACGATCAGGGGTTAAAAGCCGGAACGCGTTTCCCGGACGGGCTTGAGCTGATCGAGCATATTCCGCAGGGCCATAAAGTGGCGCTGGTCGATATCCCGGCGCAGGGCGAAATCGTGCGTTACGGCGAAGTCATCGGCTATGCCGTGCGGGCGATCCCGCAGGGCAGCTGGATTGATGAATCGCTGGTCGCCCTGCCGGAAGCCCCGCCGCTGAATACCCTGCCGCTGGCAACCCGCGTACCGGAGCCAATGCCAGCCCTGGAAGGATACACCTTTGAAGGCTATCGCAATGCGGACGGCAGCGTGGGCACCAAAAACCTGCTTGGCATCAGCACCAGCGTGCACTGCGTGGCGGGGGTGGTCGATTTCGTGGTGAAGATCATCGAGCGCGATCTGCTGCCAAAATACCCGAACGTCGACGGCGTGGTGGGTCTGAACCACCTTTACGGCTGCGGCGTGGCGATCAACGCCCCGGCGGCCATCGTGCCGATCCGTACCGTCCACAATATCGCCCTGAACCCGAACTTTGGCGGTGAAGTGATGGTGGTCGGCCTCGGCTGCGAAAAACTCGTGCCTGAGAAACTGCTGCAGGGGACCGAAGATACCCAGGCCATTCCTGTCGACAGCGCCAGCATCGTGCGTCTGCAGGACGAGCAGCACGTCGGCTTCCGCTCCATGGTGGATGACATTCTGCAGGTCGCGGAGCGCCATCTGACAAAACTCAATCAGCGCAAGCGTGAAACCTGCCCGGCTTCCGAGCTGGTGGTAGGCATGCAGTGCGGGGGCAGCGACGCCTTCTCCGGCGTGACCGCTAACCCGGCCGTGGGCTATGCCTCGGACCTGCTGGTGCGCTGCGGCGCCACGGTGATGTTCTCCGAAGTGACCGAAGTGCGCGATGCGATCCACCTACTGACGCCACGCGCCATCAACGAAGAGGTGGGTAAACGCCTGCTGGAAGAGATGGCCTGGTACGATAACTATCTCGATATGGGTAAAACCGACCGCAGCGCCAACCCCTCTCCGGGCAACAAGAAAGGCGGCCTGGCGAACGTGGTGGAAAAAGCGCTGGGCTCTATCGCCAAATCGGGCCAGAGCGCCATCGTTGAGGTGCTCTCCCCGGGCCAGCGTCCAACCAAACGCGGCCTGATCTACGCCGCCACGCCTGCCAGCGATTTCGTCTGCGGCACCCAGCAGGTGGCCTCCGGGATCACCGTTCAGGTGTTCACCACCGGGCGCGGCACGCCGTACGGCCTGATGGCGGTTCCGGTGATCAAAATGGCAACCCGCACCGAGCTGGCTAATCGCTGGTTCGATCTGATGGATATTAACGCGGGCACCATCGCCACCGGGGAAGAGAGCATTGAGGACGTGGGCTGGAAGCTGTTCCATTTCATCCTCGACGTGGCGAGCGGCCGTAAGAAGACGTTCTCCGATCAATGGGGATTACATAACCAGCTGGCGGTATTCAACCCGGCACCGGTGACCTGAGTTTTGCAGTAAACCTCACTTTAGCATGGCTTCGGCCATGCTTTTTTTTTGCCTTTCGTTCTTTCGCAACCTTCCTTTCGCTTTCGCTTCTTTCGTTTTTACGATATCAATCACAAAAAAGCATTCCGAAACACTATATCTTCTTTCGAAGAAAACAAACGAAAGGTTTCGGAGGAAGGATGTACACCATTTCGACCAAAGCGATGCTCACCAAAGCCCAGCGGGGAGGTTATGCGGTGCCAGCTTTCAATATTCATAACCTCGAAACGCTGCAGGTGGTTGTCGAGACGGCTGCCGAGATGCGCTCGCCGCTGATCGTCGCCGGTACGCCCGGCACCTTCAGCTACGCCGGGATCGGCAACATCGTGGCCATCGCGGACGCGCTGGCAAAAACCTGGAACCAGCCGCTGGCGATCCACCTCGATCATCATGAAACGCTCGATGATATTGCACAGAAAGTGCAGGCCGGTGTGCGCTCGGCGATGATCGACGGCTCGCACCTACCCTTTGCCGACAACGTGGCGCTGGTGAAGCAGGTCACCGACTACTGCCACCGGTATGACGTCAGCGTGGAGGCGGAGCTGGGCCGTCTGGGCGGGCAGGAAGATGACCTGGTGGTCGACAGCAAAGACGCCCTCTACACCCATCCGCAGCAGGCCCGCGAGTTCGTGGCGCTGACCGGTATCGACTCCCTCGCGGTCGCCATCGGCACCGCCCACGGCCTGTACACCGCCACGCCAAAACTCGATTTTGAGCGCCTGGCAGAGATCCGCAGTCAGGTGGAGGTGCCGCTGGTGCTGCACGGTGCCTCTGGCCTTTCAGCCGCTGATATCCGCCGGGCAATCGATCTCGGCATCTGCAAAGTGAACGTCGCCACCGAGCTGAAAATTGCCTTTTCCGACGCCCTGAAAACCTGGCTGGCCGAACACCCCGAGGCCAGCGATCCCCGTCACTACATGATCCCCGCCAAAGCCGCCATGAAAGAGGTGGTGCGCAAAGTCATTAACGACTGTGGCTGCGAAGGCAAACTGTAAACCACGCGAACCGGAGGAAACGGTGAAAAATATTATTGCCCGCCACAAGGCGGGAGAGCATCTCGGCATCTGTTCAGTCTGCTCAGCGCACCCGCTGGTGATCGAGGCGGCCCTGCGCTTCGATCTGGACACTGACAACAGCGTGCTGATTGAAGCCACGTCCAATCAGGTGAATCAGTACGGCGGCTATACCGGCATGAAACCGGCTGATTTCCGCGATTTTGTGCTCAACATAGCCGAAAAAGTCGGGTTCCCGCAGCAGCGGTTGATCCTCGGCGGCGACCATCTGGGCCCCAACTGCTGGCAGAACGAGCCCGCAGAGACGGCGATGGAGAAAGCCGTCGCGCTGATTAAGGCTTATGTGGCCGCGGGCTTCAGCAAAATCCATCTCGACGCGTCGATGTCCTGCGCCGACGATCCGGTGCCGTTAGATCCGGTGGTGGTGGCGCAGCGTGCGGCGCGGCTGTGCCGGGCGGCGGAAGAGACCGCCACCGACGCGCAGAAGGCGGCGTTGACCTACGTGATTGGCACCGAAGTGCCGGTGCCGGGCGGGGAGGCCAGCAGCATCGACAGCGTGCACGTCACCCGCGTAGAAGATGCCGCCCGCACTCTCGAAACGCACCAGACCGCGTTCCACGCCCTGGGGCTGGATGAGGCGATGACCCGCGTGATTGCCATCGTGGTACAGCCCGGCGTGGAGTTCGACCATACCCAGATCATCCACTATCAGCCGCAGGCCGCCAAAGCGCTCTCGGGCTGGATCCGCCAGACGCCGATGGTCTATGAAGCCCACTCTACAGATTATCAGTCCCGTCAGGCCTACCAGGAGCTGGTGCGGGATCACTTTGCGATCCTGAAGGTCGGCCCGGCCCTCACCTTCGCCCTGCGCGAGGCGATTTTTGCCCTGGCGCAGATGGAAGCGGCGCTGATCGCCCCGGAAAACCGCAGCCGGGTGCTGGAGGTGATCGACGAGGTGATGCTGAACGAGCCGGATTACTGGAAAAAATACTATCGCCCGACCTGGAGCCAGGCGATGGTGGACATTCACTTTAGCCTGTCCGACCGCATTCGCTACTACTGGCCGCACCCGCGTATTCGTCAGAGCGTGGAGAAACTGCTCGCGAATCTCGACACCCAGACTTTGCCGCTGGGGCTGATCAGCCAGTATCTGCCCGTGCAGTTTGAACGCGTCACGGCCCGCACTATCGCCACGACGCCACAGGATCTTGTCATCGACAAAATACAGGACGTGTTACGCGCGTACCGCTACGGCTGCGCCCCTGACGCCGTCTGAAATCCGGAGACCCTATGAGCAAACTGTTTGTCCGTACCGGCATTGATTTTGCCACCTGCCAGCAGGCGCTGGCCCATATTGGCGAGGAGATGCTGGCAAAAGGGGTGGTGCATGCCACCTATCCCGCCGCGCTGGTAGAACGGGAAGCGGTATTCCCGACCGGCATCGCCCTTGAAAAACATGCCGTGGCGATCCCGCACTGTGAGGCGGTCCACGCCAGAGAAGCGGCTATCTACCTGATTCGACCGGACAAGCCGGTGAATTTTCAACAGGCGGACGACGATGCAGAGATCGCCGTGTCGCTGATTATCGCCCTGATCGTTGAAAACCCTGCGGCGCAGCTCGTTCTCCTGCGCCGGTTATTTAGTGAGCTGCAAAACCCAACCACGCTGGAAGCGCTGCTTAACGCGCCGGATCACCAGCTGGGGGCGCTGTTTGAAGAGGCCATCATGATGGCGGAACCCTGCAAGCAGGCCTCATAACATACTGATAATAAGAAGGAGTACCCTATGAAACGCAAAGTTATCGTTGCCTGTGGCGGTGCCGTCGCGACCTCCACCATGGCCGCAGAAGAGATTAAAGAGCTGTGTGAGGCCCACAACATCACGCTGGATCTGGTCCAGTGTCGGGTCACCGAAATTGAGACCTATATGGACGGGGCGGATCTGATCTGCACCACCGCGAAAGTCGATCGCACCTTTGGCGACATCCCGGTGGTCCACGCATGCCGTTTGTGTCGGGCGTCGGCATTGAAGCCCTGCAGCAAAAAATCCTGACCATCCTCGAGGGGTAAGATCATGTTTACCGAAATCATGCGGTATATCCTCGATCTTGGGCCGACGGTCATGCTGCCCATCGTCATCATCATCTTCTCGAAGCTGCTGGGGATGAAGCTGGGCGACTGCTTTAAATCCGGCCTGCATATCGGGATTGGCTTTGTCGGGATCGGGCTGGTTATCGGCCTGATGCTCGACTCCATCGGCCCGGCGGCCAAAGCGATGGCCGAGCAGTTCCAGATCAACCTTCACGTGGTGGACGTCGGCTGGCCGGGCTCATCCCCCATGACCTGGGCCTCGCAGATTGCGCTGGTGGCGATCCCGGTGGCGATTGGCGTTAACGTGCTGATGCTGGTCACCCGCATGACCCGCGTGGTGAACGTCGATATCTGGAACATCTGGCACATGACCTTTACCGGGGCGATGCTGCACCTGGCGACCGGCTCTTACTGGCTCGGCATTCTCGGCGTGGTGGTTCACGCGGCCTTTGTTTACAAGCTGGGCGACTGGTTTGCGAAGGACACGCGGGACTTCTTTGGTCTCGACGGGATCGCCATTCCGCACGGGTCATCCGCTTACCTTGGCCCCATCGCGGTGCTGGTCGACACCCTTATCGAGAAGATCCCGGGGCTCAGGAACATTCACTTCAGCGCCGACGATGTGCAAAAACGCTTTGGCCCGTTTGGTGAGCCGGTCACCGTCGGGTTCGTGATGGGGCTGGTCATCGGCCTGCTGGCCGGATACGACGCGAAAAACGTCCTGCAGCTGGCGGTGAAAACCGCCGCCGTGATGCTGCTGATGCCGCGCGTCATCAAGCCCATCATGGATGGTCTAACGCCGATTGCCAAACATGCCCGTAAACGTCTGCAGGCGAAGTTTGGCGGCCAGGAGTTCCTGATCGGCCTCGATCCGGCGCTGCTGCTGGGGCACACCTCGGTGGTCTCCGCCAGCCTGATCTTTATCCCGCTCACCATCCTGATTGCGGTACTGGTGCCGGGTAACCAGGTCCTGCCGTTTGGCGACCTCGCGACCATCGGCTTCTTCGTCGCCATGGCCGTGGCGGTGCATCAGGGCAACCTGTTCCGCACCCTGATCTCAGGCGTCATCATCATGGGCATCACCCTGTGGATCGCCACCCAGACCATCGGCCTGCACACGCAGCTTGCGGAGAATGCCGGGGCGCTGAAAGCGGGCGGGATGGTGGCCTCCATGGACCAGGGCGGCTCGCCCGTCACCTGGCTGCTGATCCAGCTCTTCACCTGGCAAAACATCGTGGGATTCGTGGTGATTGGCGCCATCTACGCCAGCGGCGTGCTGCTCACCTGGCGTCGCGCCCGGGCCTTTACGGCGGCCGAAAAAGCACGGGCGCTACAAAGCCAGACGGCTTCTTAATATCCGGGGAGCGCTGCTCCCCTCTTTTTTCTGGAGTGAATCATGAAATCAGTGGTAATTCATGCTGAGGGGCGCGTGCGCGTAGAAGAGCGCCCTGTCCCGTACATTCAGGCTGAGGACGACGTGCTGGTGCGGGTCGTCTGCTCGGGGCTTTGCGGGTCGGACATCCCGCGTATTTTCGCCAAAGGGGCGCACTACTATCCCATCACCCTGGGCCATGAATTTAGCGGCTATGTCGAAGCCTGCGGTACGGGGGTTAACGATCTGCAGGCTGGCGATGCGGTAGCCTGCGTGCCGCTGCTGCCCTGCTTTACCTGCCCGGAGTGTGAAAAAGGCTTCTTCTCGCTCTGTAAGCAGTATCAGTTTGTCGGCTCGCGCAGCGAAGGGGGCAACGCGGAGTACATCGTGGTGAAGCGCGCCAACCTGTTCCGCCTGCCCGCAGAGATGACCATTGAAGACGGCGCGTTTATCGAGCCCATCACCGTGGGGCTGCATGCGTTCCATCTTGCCCAGGGCTGCGAAGGTAAAAACGTGATTATCGTCGGGGCGGGCACCATTGGCCTGCTGGCCATGCAGTGCGCCCGGGCGTTAGGTGCGGCAAGCGTTACCGCCATTGATATCAATGACGACAAGCTGGCTCTGGCGACAGCCCTGGGGGCGACGCAGGTCTACAACAGCAAAACCCTGAGCGCGGAAGAGATACTGGCAGCCCTTCACGACACCCGTTTCGATCAGCTGGTGCTGGAGACGGCCGGTACGCCGCAAACCGTCGCCCTTGCTATCGACATTGCCGGGCCCCGCGCCCAGGTGGCGCTGGTAGGCACCCTGCATCACGACCTGACGCTATCCTCCGCAACCTTTGGCAGGATCCTGCGTAAAGAGCTGACCCTGCTGGGCAGCTGGATGAACTACTCCGCGCCCTGGCCGGGTGAAGAGTGGGAAACCGCGGCCCGTCTTCTCAAAGAGAAAAAATTGCAGCTCGCGCCCCTGATCGCCCATACCGGCAACAGCGAAAGTTTTGCCAGCGCCATTCAGGCACTGAATGGATCCCCGATGCAGGGCAAAATCCTGCTGCGGCTGGACTGAACCCACGAGCCAGCAACCGGAGCTGGCTCACATTTACTTTCGAACGCTAGCGTTCACCTTTCGCATCCCTTCGATTAAACTGGAGCGAGTTAATTATCAGGCAAAACAAAATGAACTCATTTGAGCGAAGGAACAAAATCGTCGATCTGGTGAATGCCAACGGCAGCGTATTGGTGCTCGACCTTTCGAATTCTTTTGGCATCTCCGAGGTGACCATCCGCGCCGACCTGCGTCTGCTGGAAGAGAAAGGTCTGGTGACCCGTTTTCACGGCGGAGCCGCCAGGCCGGGCAGCAATCTGGCCGAGAACGAAAGCCAGGAGGTGCTGCTGGAAGATCGCTACAGCCTGGCCAGCGACCCGAAAAAACGCATCGCCCTTGCCGCCGTGGCAATGATTGAAGAGGGGATGACGGTGATTTTAGACAGCGGCAGCACCACTATGCTGATCGCTGAAGCGCTGGCGAAGAAGGCCAATATCACGGTGATCACCAACAGCCTGCCCGCCGCCTTTGCGCTCTCCGACAATAAAGATATCACCCTGGTGGTGTGCGGCGGCACGGTGCGCCACAAGACCCACTCCATGCACGGCACCATCGCCGAACGCTCGCTGGCGGGCATCAGCGCCGACCTGATGTTTGTTGGCGCCGACGGGATCGACACCACTAACGGTATCACCACCTTCAACGAAGGCTATTCGATCAGCAGCGTAATGGCGGCAGCCGCGCATAAGGTAGTTGCGGTGCTGGACGCGAGCAAATTCAACCGTCGCGGGTTTAACCAGGTGCTGCCGATGGAGAAGATTGACTGCGTGATTACCGACGAAGGGATCGGTGAGAAAGAGCTGAAGAACCTGAAACAAACGTCAGTTGAGCTCATTGTGGTTTAACTGCGCGCGGTGAAAATGCCCGATGGCGCTTCGCTTATCGGGCCTACGATTATTCTGTAGGCCGGGTAAGCGCAGCGCCACCCGGCAAAGCCACTTACTCCTCCTGCTGCTCCAGGGCGTATTTATACAGCGCGTTCTTTTTCACGCCGTGGATCTCCGCCGCCAGCGCCGCCGCTTTCTTCAGCGGCAGTTCGGCCTGCAGCAGCGCGAGGGTGCGCAGGGCATCGGCAGGCAGGGCGTCCTCCTCGGCTTTGTGCCCTTCGACAATCAGCACCATCTCGCCCTTGCGGCGGTTTTCGTCCTCTTTTACCCATGCCAGCAGCTCGCCCACTGGCAGGCCGTGAATAGTCTCCCAGGTTTTGGTCAGCTCGCGGGCCAGGACCACGTAACGCGCTTCGCCCCAGACGGCGACCATGTCTTCCAGGCTCTCCAGCAGACGGTGGGTGGATTCGTAGAAGATCAGCGTGCGCGGCTCGGCTTCCAGCGCCTTGAGCACGTCGCGACGGCCCTTGGATTTAGCGGGCAGGAAGCCTTCGTAGCAGAAGCGATCCGACGGCAGGCCCGCCGCGCTCAGGGCGGCAATGGCGGCGCACGGCCCCGGCAACGGCACCACACGGATGCCCGCCTCGCGGCAGGTGCGCACCAGGTGATAGCCCGGGTCGTTAATCAGCGGCGTTCCGGCATCGGATACAAGGGCGATGTTCTGCCCCTCTTTCAGCTTCGCCACCAGCATGGCCGCTTTTTGCTGCTCGTTATGATCGTGCAGAGCAAACATTCGGGCGTTGATGGCGAAATGTTGCAGCAGCAGGCCAGTATGGCGGGTATCTTCAGCCGCAATAAGATCAACGCTTTGCAAGACGGTGAGGGCACGTTGGGTAATATCAGATAAATTCCCGATAGGAGTAGGTACAATATAAAGCTGACCCTGAGAATTATCTGCCGTTTCGTGTTGTTTCATTGTTTCATCCGTATTGCCGATTTAATATTGAGCATTGCGTAAAAAATATCACTGGATACAGTATGGTACCCTTAACGTTTCTTCATAATAAAGTCGCGCGCAGCCTTCCGCTGGTGCTGGCAGCCCTGTTCTTTGCAGGCTGTGGCACACAGGCGCCCGATCAAAGTGCTGCCCATATGGAGGGTACAGCGCAGGCTGACTCCGGCTTCTATCTGCACCAGATGGAGCAGAGCTCGAATGATACCCGGATCAACTGGCAATTACTCGCCATTCGTGCACTGCTTAAAGAAGGTAAAACCCAGCACGCCGCCGATCTCTTTAACCAGCTGCCGCAGGATTTGAACGATACCCAGCGCCGCGAGCAGTCGCTGCTGGCCGCCGAGCTGAAAATTGCCCAGAACGACGTTGCCGGCGCGAAAAAGATCCTCGGCAGTATCGACATCGGTACGCTGGATAAAAACCAGCAGGCGCGTTTCTGGCAGGCCGGTATCGCCGCGGAACAGGGGCGCCCTTCCCTGACGCTGCTGCGGGCGCTGATTGCCCAGGAGCCGCTGCTCTCCGCTGCGGAAAAACAGAAAAATATCGACGCCACATGGCAGACGCTCTCTGCCATGAATCCGGATCAGGCCAATGCGCTGGTGATCAACGCTGACGAAAATGTCCTCCAGGGCTGGCTGGATCTGCAGCGCGTCTGGTTCGATAACCGCAACGATCCGAACATGCTGAAAGCCGGGATCAAAGACTGGCAGACCCGCTACCCGAACAATCCGGGTGCCACCATGCTGCCCACGCAGCTGGTTAACGTGCAGAACTTCAAGCCTGCCTCCACCAGCAAAATCGCCCTGCTGCTGCCGTTAGGTGGCCAGGCCGCCGTCTTTGGCCGCACTATCCAGCAAGGTTTTGAAGCCGCGAGAAACGGTACCGCCGCCGTCGCGGGCAGCGCGGTTCCTGCCCAGGTCGCCCAGGCAGCTAATGCCGGTGATGTGGTGAGCCCGTCCGCCGCTGAAACCACCGATCTGACCACCACCCAGCCTGTCGCCGCGCCGGAAGGCACAATGCAGAACCCGGTTCAGGCACCTGCCACTCCGCAGCCTGTCACCGCGCCGGAAAGCAGTGTGCAGGAGCCGGTACAGACTCCGGCGACGACAGAAACAACGCAGCCCGTCGCACAGCCACAGGCCGCGGCTAATCCGTCTGCCGAGATAAAAGTGTATGACACCAGCACCCAGCCGCTCGATCAGGTGCTGAATCAGGTGCAGCAGGATGGCGCCAGCATCGTGGTCGGCCCGCTGCTGAAAAATAATGTGGAAGAGCTGGTGAGAAGTAACACCCCGTTGAACGTGCTGGCGCTGAACCAGCCGGAGCAGGTGCAGAATCGCCCGAACGTCTGCTACTTCGCCCTGTCACCGGAAGACGAAGCCCGTGATGCGGCGCGCCATATCCACGAGCAGGGCAAGCAGGCACCCCTGCTGCTGACCCCGCGTAGCCAGCTGGGCGATCGCGTTGCGACCGCCTTTGCCCAGGAGTGGCAACAGCTGGGCGGCGGCATTGTCCTGCAGCAGAAATTTGGCTCAACCTCAGAACTTCGCGCGGGCGTTAACGGCGGAGCGGGTATTGCCCTCAGCGGCAGCCCGGTTACGGCCAGCCTGCCACAGCAGCAGGGCGTGACCATCGGCGGCCTGACCATTCCGGCACCGCCAACGGATGCGCAGATTAGCGGCGGCGGAAACGTGGATGCGGCCTACATCGTCGCCACCCCGGAAGAGATCGCCTTTATCAAGCCGATGATCGCCATGCGTAACGGCAGCCAGGCGGGCGTGTCGCTGTATGCCAGCTCCCGCAGCGCGCAGGGCACCGCCGGTCCGGACTTCCGTCTCGAAATGGAAGGGCTGCAGTACAGCGAAATCCCGATGCTCGCCGGGGCGAATCCTGAGCTGATGCAGCAGGCGCTCAGCAGCGTGCGTAACGACTACTCCCTGGCGCGCCTGTATGCCATGGGCGTGGATGCCTGGGCGCTGGCGAACCATTTCACCCAGATGCGCCAGGTGCCGGGCTTTACCCTTAACGGCAACACCGGCGATCTCACCGCCACCCAGGACTGCGTGATTAACAGGAAGTTATCATGGCTCAAATACCAGCAGGGGCAGATCGTTCCTGCCAGTTAACCCGCAAACAGACCGGCGACGCGCGTGAATTACAGGCGCGTCGCTGGCTTGAGAGCAAAGGACTGCGCTTTATCGCCGCCAACGTCCGCGGACGCGGCGGCGAAATTGACCTTATCATGCAGGATGGTCCGGCTATCGTCTTCATTGAGGTGCGTTACCGCCAGTCATCCCGTTACGGCGGTGCCGCCGCCAGCGTGACCCGGGCCAAGCAACATAAATTATTACACACCGCCCAGTTGTGGCTTGCCCGGCATAATGGCAGCTTTGACACTGTGGATTGCCGGTTCGATGTGGTAGCCTTCACCGGAAACGCCATCGAATGGTTCAAAAACGCCTTCGGCGCAGACGCGTAAATCAGATCGTTAAGGGATACCGTGCTCGAAAGAATTAAGGTTTGCTTCACGGAAAGCATTCAGACTCAGATTGCAGCAGCAGAAGCGCTGCCGGACGCCATCTCCCGCGCGGCGATGACCCTGGTTCAGTCCCTGCTTAACGGCAACAAAATCCTCTGTTGTGGCAACGGCACCTCAGCCGCCAACGCACAGCATTTTGCTGCCAGTATGATCAATCGTTTTGAGACAGAGCGTCCAAGTTTACCTGCCATTGCACTCAACACCGATAACGTGGTCTTAACGGCGATTGCCAACGATCGTCTTCATGATGAGATCTACGCCAAACAGGTGCGCGCGTTAGGGCATGCCGGTGATGTATTGCTGGCGATCTCCACGCGCGGCAACAGCCGCGACATCGTCAAAGCCGTTGAAGCGGCGGTGACACGCGATATGACCATCGTGGCGCTGACCGGCTACGATGGCGGCGAACTGGCGGGGCTGTTGGGTCCGCATGATGTTGAGATCCGTATTCCTTCCCACCGCAGCGCGCGCATTCAGGAGATGCATATGCTGACGGTGAACTGTTTATGCGATCTGATCGATAACACGCTTTTCCCTCACCAGGATGATTAAGGAGTATACATGAAGGCACTTTCGCCCCTCGCAGTCCTTATTTCTGCGCTGCTGCTTCAGGGATGTGTCGCTGCAGCGGTAGTGGGTACCGCCGCTGTGAGCACCAAGGCCGCGACTGACCCGCGTACCGTGGGCACACAGGTGGATGACAGCACCCTGGAACTGCGCGTGAACAGCGCATTGTCCAAAGACCAACAGATTAAGAAAGAAGCGCGCATTAACGTCACGGCTTATCAGGGCAAAGTTCTGCTGGCCGGACAGGCACCGAATACCGAACTTGCCTCCCGCGCGAAGCAGATCGCGATGGGCGTAGACGGCGCGACCGAAGTGTTTAACGAAGTGCGTCAGGGCCAGCCGATTGGCCTGGGCGAGGCCTCAAACGACACCTGGATCACCACCAAAGTGCGCTCCCAGCTGCTGGGCAGCGATCAGGTGAAATCCTCTAACGTGAAGGTGACTACCGAGAACGGCGAAGTGTTCCTGCTCGGCCTGGTGACCGATCGCGAAGGCAAAGCGGCGGCGGATATCGCCAGCCGGGTGAGCGGCGTGAAACACGTCACCACCGCCTTTACCTACATCAAGTAAGCTCCCCCGCCCCCTGCCATCGGCAGGGGGCTGTTATCCCTCTCCCTTTGCCCTCTCCCTGATCTTCGCTGAGGGAATAATGTTAACCCCAGCCGGTGACGCGCTGAGCGCCTCCTGCAGCATTACCTCCGCCACATCCCGCGCTTCGACAGACTTCCAGTTACCAGGCAAAAAGCTAAACAGCGGCGCAAACAGCGACTCGCTGAAGCGATGCTTTTCCCGCTCGCCAAGCAGCATTGACGGGCGCACGATGGTCAGCCGCTCCCACTTCTGGGCGATCAGCGCCTCTTCCATTTTGCCTTTTACCTTGTTGTAGAAGAACGGCGAGTGCGCGTTGGCACCCATGGCGCTCACCACCAGCAGATGCTTCGCCCCGAGCCGTTTCCCGGTCAGCGCCGTGTCCACCACCAGGGTGTAATCGGCATGAATAAAGGCCTCTTTGCTGCCCGCCTCACGCCGGGTGGTGCCCAGACAGCAAAAGACGGTATCGACCGGATCCTGGACCTGCGCCAGGGCATCGGTCAGCTGTGGATCGTGAGGATTAAACACCCCTTCGATATCCCCAAGCGGACGACGCGTCGGGGCGGCGATATAGTTAATTTTCCGCTCCTGGATGAGCATACGCAGCAGGTGTCCGCCCACCAGGCCGGTCGCGCCGGTAATTAAAACCTGACTCATTACTCCTCCTTTGCAGATTAGTCCGTATGCGATTTCACGCTGCTCTACCACACTTAGTGGTCTGAACGTTAAGTATTTACCACAAGCTGAGAAAAAGCTGTCTGAAGCCAAAACAACGGAGGAAGCATGAGCAAGAAAATTGCGGTCTTGATCACCGACGAGTTTGAAGATTCAGAATTTACCTCGCCCGCCGAGGCGTTTCGTAAAGCGGGACACGAGGTGATTACAATCGAGAAAGAAGCGGGCAAAACGGTAAAAGGCCATAAGGGCGAAGCCAGCGTCACCATCGATAAAACCATCGATGAGGTGAGTCCGTCGGACTTTGACGCCCTGCTGCTGCCGGGTGGCCACTCCCCGGACTCCCTGCGCGGCGACGATCGTTTCGTTACCTTTACCCGCGATTTTGTCTCCAGCGGGAAACCGGTGTTTGCCATCTGCCACGGCCCACAGCTGCTGATCAGCGCTGAGGTTGTACGCGGGCGTAAGCTCACCGCCGTGAAACCGATCGTTATCGATCTGAAAAACGCCGGGGCCGAATTCTTCGATCAGGAAGTGGTGGTCGATAAGGATCAGCTGGTCACCAGCCGGACGCCGGACGATCTGCCCGCCTTTAACCGCGAGGCATTACGCCTGCTCGGCGCGTAGCCAGTGAAGTTTTTTACCAAAGCCCAGCGTGTTGTCAGTGAACTTCAGTTCATCCAGACGGATTTCCCAGACCGGGACTGACATCGCGGCGGCAACCGGAAAGCGGCGAATGTAGTGCTTACGCATCGCGTCGCTTTCCTCCCCTTCCAGACGACGGATCTCTCCTTTGAACTGCAGACCGCGGATCAACGCCACGGTTTTGGGCTGGCCGTTGACCGTGCCTGCGACCTTCGCCTGCTGGCCTGTCATCTGCGCGTGACGGGTTTTATCTTCGCTTAACACGTAAAACGCGACGCGCTGCGGATCGTAATAGTAAAAGGCGTTGGCGCACCACAGCTCATCGTCATGATGCACACACCAGGTGACCACGTGCTGCTTCGCCAGCCAGCGATTGATGGCGGCCAGAGTTTCCATTTCGCTTCTCTCTCATGCTAAGGTGCGTTCACCTTAACATACTGAATCTGTCGCCGTGTGCTGGTTTCTCTATCTGGTTCGAACCGCTGATAATGCGCTCTATACGGGCATCACAACCGATGTGCCGCGCCGCTTCCTGCAACATCAAACGGGAAAAGGGGCGAAGGCGTTACGTGGCAAAGGGGAGCTGACGCTGGCGTTTTCCGCGATCGTCGGGGATCGCTCGCTGGCACTCCGGCTGGAGTACCGCATAAAACAGCTGACGAAGCGCCAGAAAGAGCGCCTCGTCAGCGGAGACGGGTCGTTTGAGGCGCTACGTGAGAGCCTGCAAACGTCGCTGATTAAAAGCGATTAAAGTGGTCGTGGTAATCCACCAGGCCGCTGACGCCGTTAAGCGCGTCGTCGGCAAGACGGTGGAGCTGGAACGCCGACTCGGTGCCCGGCCAGCGGCAGCGCAAATCGTAGTGCGCCGCTTTCTCGAAGCCCAGACGGCTGTAGAATTCCGGATCGCCCAGCGTTACCACGGCGGCATAGCCGAACTCATTGAGTGAATCCAGTCCTTCGTAAACCAGCTGGCGCGCCAGACCTTGTCCACGATAGTTTTCATCCACCGCCAGCGGTGCCATGCCAACCCACTGCAGATCTTCACCCTGCACGATGACCGGGCTGAAGGCGACATAACCGATAACCTGCCCTTCATCATCGGTGGCGACCAGGCCCAGCGTAATCAGGCCGTCTTCACGAAGATCGCGAACCAGTTGCGCTTCAGCCTCACTTTCGAACGACCGGCGTAATAAGGCATCAATACCCGGGGCATCGATCCCAATTTCTACTCGAATCAACATGGCTCACCTACAGAAGTGTGTTTACTTTCCGGCGGCGTTTTCAGACCCGCCTCGACAAAATCGGCCAGTTGCATCAGCGCTACACGCAGCGTCTTCGGCATCTGTTCCAGTTCAATCGCATCCATCAGGTTTTTGACATACAGACCTAACTCGGTATCGCCTTCAATCACCAGACGACGCTGGAAGAAGAGCGTGTCGGGATCCTGCTTGCGTGCCGCGATCATCAGCAGGTCGCTGGCGTCAGCGCTGAAGCTGACGTCTGCCTCAGCGGATTCGCGCACCACCAGCTGCTCATTTTCAACGGAGGTGTACCAGCGCAGACCAATGTCCCGCACCTCGATACTTAACCAGCGCCCTTCCAGAAATTCCAGCTCGCCATCCGCCAGCGTCTGGCGGAACTGCCAGCTTAGCACCTGCTCCAGCACCTGGCACTTCAGCGCAAAGGGCGCCAGCTTAACCGGCACGCTCAGCAGCGACGGGCCAAATTGTACGAGACGTGAACGCAGTTTATCCAGCACGAGCAATACTCCCTGATATCTATAGTCCTGATATTTTGCCATATCCAGTCGTCGGTATAGCGGCGTAAATCAACAAACCGACTTTCGATGTAACCCATTATTGGTGCCATCAATACGCCATTAGCTGCCTTAAATCAAAAATTGTCGCCGGATGGTTAACTAAAATCCCTGTTCGATAACAATTTTGCATCCCCGTGGGGCTGCGAACGTCAGGATAAATTATGGAGCTGCTCTGCCCTGCCGGGAACTTACCGGCGCTTAAGGCGGCCATCGAAAACGGCGCCGATGCGGTCTATATCGGGCTGAAGGACGATACCAATGCCCGTCACTTCGCTGGTCTCAATTTTACCGAGAAAAAGCTGCAGGAAGCGGTGAGCTTCGTACATCAACACCGCCGTAAGCTGCATATCGCTATTAATACCTTTGCCCACCCCGACGGCTATCAACGCTGGCAGCGCGCGGTGGATATGGCGGCCCAGCTGGGTGCCGACGCGCTGATTCTGGCGGATCTCGCCATGCTGGAGTACGCCGCGGAACGCTATCCGCACATTGAGCGCCATGTCTCCGTGCAGGCCTCAGCCACCAACGAAGAGGCCATTCGTTTTTACCATCGCCATTTCGACGTGTCGCGCGTGGTGCTGCCGCGCGTGCTCTCTATTCATCAGGTTAAGCAACTCGCGCGGGTCACGCCAGTTCCGCTGGAGGTTTTTGCCTTTGGCAGCCTGTGCATTATGGCTGAAGGGCGCTGCTACCTCTCCTCTTATCTCACCGGCGAATCCCCCAATACGGTGGGTGCCTGCTCCCCTGCGCGCTACGTGCGCTGGCAGCAGACGCCGCAGGGGCTGGAATCGCGTCTGAACGAGGTGCTGATCGACCGCTATCAGGACGGTGAAAACGCCGGCTATCCAACCCTGTGCAAAGGCCGCTATCTGGTGGATGGGGAGCGCTATCATGCCCTGGAAGAACCCACCAGCCTCAACACCCTCGAGCTGCTGCCGGAGCTGCTGGCCGCCAACATCGCATCGGTGAAAATCGAAGGCCGCCAGCGCAGCCCGGCGTACGTCAGCCAGGTGGCAAAAGTGTGGCGTCAGGCGATCGACCGCTGCATGGCAAACCCGCAGAACTATGCCCCGCAAACGGCGTGGATGGAGACCCTCGGCGCGATGTCCGAAGGCACGCAAACCACGCTGGGTGCGTATCACCGTAAATGGCAGTGAGATAAAGCATGAAATATTCATTAGGACCGGTGCTCTACTACTGGTCAAAAGAGACGCTGGAAGACTTCTATCAGCAGGCGGCAACCAGCCAGGCCGATGTGATTTACCTCGGCGAGGCGGTGTGCAGTAAGCGTCGTGCCACCAAAGTAGGCGACTGGCTGGAGATGGCGAAAACCCTGGCCGACAGCGGCAAGCAGGTGGTGCTGTCAACGCTGGCGCTGGTGCAGGCCTCATCGGAACTGAACGAGCTGAAGCGCTACGTGGACAACGGCGAATTTCTGCTGGAAGCGAGCGATTTGGGCGTAGTGAACCTGTGCGCCGAGCGCAAGCTGCCATTTGTCGCCGGGCATGCGCTGAACTGCTATAACGCCGTGACCCTGCGCCTGCTGCTCAAACAGGGCATGACGCGCTGGTGCATGCCGGTGGAGCTTTCCCGCGACTGGCTGGTGAACATTCTGGCGCAGTGTGACGAACTGGGGATCCGCAATCAGTTCGAGGTGGAGGTGCTCAGCTACGGGCATCTGCCGCTGGCCTACTCCGCCCGCTGCTTTACCGCGCGTTCAGAGGATCTGCCGAAAGACGAGTGCGAAACCTGCTGCATCAAATACCCGAACGGGCGCAGCATGCTGTCCCAGGAGAACCAGCAGGTGTTTGTCCTGAACGGTATTCAGACCATGAGCGGCTACGTTTACAACCTCGGCAACGAGCTGGCCTCAATGAAAGGGCTGGTAGATATGGTGCGTCTGTCGCCGCTCGGCACTGACACCTTTGCGATGATTGATGCCTTCCGCGCCAATGAAAATGGTACTGCCCCGCTGCCGCTGACTGCGAACAACGAATGTAACGGCTACTGGCGACGTCTGGCCGGGCTGGAGCTGCAGGACTAAAAAAAGCTCACTTTGTTAACAATGACTGTGAAATTTTAATGCACTATTAAAGATTCACCGTCGACAAAGTGAGCTGTTATGACTGATAAATCCATTCCGTTTTCGGTGCTGGACCTGGCGCCGATCCCTGAAGGCTCCTCGGCACGGGAAGCCTTTTCACACTCTCTTGATCTCGCCCGCCTGGCTGAACAGCGCGGCTACCATCGCTACTGGCTGGCGGAGCATCACAATATGGTCGGTATCGCCAGTGCGGCCACCTCGGTGCTGCTCGGCTATCTGGCGGCGAATACCACCACGCTGCATTTAGGCTCTGGCGGCGTGATGCTGCCTAATCACTCCCCGCTGGTGATTGCCGAGCAGTTTGGCACCCTCAACACCCTTTACCCGGGCCGCATCGATTTGGGTCTGGGCCGTGCGCCGGGCAGCGATCAGCCGACCATGCGCGCGCTGCGTCGCCATATGAGCGGGGATATCGATAACTTCCCGCGCGACGTGGCAGAGCTGGTGGACTGGTTTGACGCCCACGACCCGAACCCGCAGGTGCGTCCGGTGCCGGGCTACGGCGAGCAGATCCCGGTCTGGCTTTTAGGCTCCAGCCTCTACAGCGCGCAACTGGCCGCACAGCTGGGCCTGCCGTTTGCTTTCGCCTCACACTTTGCGCCGGACATGCTGCATCAGGCGCTGCATCTTTATCGCACGAACTTTAAGCCCTCGGCGCGGCTGGAAAAACCGTACGCGATGGTGTGCATCAACATCATTGCGGCCGACAGCAATCGCGATGCGGAATTCCTGTTTACCTCCATGCAGCAGGCCTTTATGAAGCTGCGTCGCGGCGAGACGGGCCAGCTGCCACCACCGGTGGAGAATATCCATCAGCTGTGGTCGGCCTCAGAGCAGTATGGCGTCCAGCAGGCGTTAAGCATGTCGCTGGTAGGGGACAAAGCGAAGGTGCGTCACGGGCTTGAAGCGGTGCTGCGCGAGACGCAGGCCGATGAGATCATGGTGAACGGGCAGATTTTCGATCATCAGGCGCGCCTGCATTCGTTCGATCTGGCAATGCAGGTGAAAGAAGAGTTGGTGGGGTAGCCTTTTTGCCGGATGGCGGCTTCGCCTTATCCGGCCTACGCGCTCCATGTAGGCCCGGTAAGCGAAGCGCCACCGGGCAATGTGTTTACTGGTAAACAGGCAACAGATTAAAGGTCGACAGCACGTGGACCACTGCGTTGCCAATGCCGAACACCAGAATCAGCGCAATCATCGGCTTACCGCCCCAGACGCGGAATTTTGGGCTACCGAAGCGCTTACGAGATTTGCGTGCCAGCAGCGCCGGGACAATCGCCGCCCAGACGGTCGCCGCCAGCCCGGCATAGCCAATGGCATACAGGAAACCGTTTGGCCACAGCAGGCCACCGATCACCGGCGGCAGGAAGGTCAGCAGCGCGGTTTTCAGACGCCCCAGGGCTGAATCATCAAAACCACACAGGTCGGCCAGATAGTCAAACAGGCCCAGGGTCACGCCGAGGAATGAGCTCGCCACGGCGAAGTTGGAGAAGATCACCAGCAGCAGATCCAGGCTACGGCTGTTCAGCACCCCGCTCAGCGCCTGCACCAGCACATCAATGTTACCGCCCTTCTGCGCAATGCCGATGAATTCCGGACGTGGGATGTTGCCCATTGTCCCCAGCAGCCAAATCACATACAGCCCCAGCGCCAGCAGCGTGCCATAGACCAGGCAGCGGGTGATGGTGCGCGGATCTTTGCCGTAATACTTCATCAGGCTTGGGACGTTTCCGTGGTAGCCAAACGAGGCCAGACAGAACGGCAGGGTCATCAGCAGATACGGGGAGTATGAGGTGTTGCTCTGTGCCACGTTAAACAGGGTCGCTGGCGTAACGTGTCCCAGCAGGCTGCCAAAGGTCAGGAAAAAGGTGATGACCTTCGCGCCCAGCACAATGGCCGTCATCCGGCTCACCGCTTTGGTGCTCATCCAGACGATAAACGCCACGCCAAGGGCAAAGCACAACCCCGCCACGCGCGCCGGCACATCCAGCGACATCTCTGAGAAGGTGTGATGCAGAATCGAACCGCTCGCCGAGATATAGGCGTAGGTCAGGATATAAAGCACGAAGGCAATGGAGATGCCGTTGACGACATTCCAGCGTTTGCCCAGCAGGTCGCGGGTGATGGTGTCGAAGCTCGAACCAATGCGGTAGTTGAGGTTAGCCTCAAGGATCATCAGGCCGGAGTGCAGCATGCAGAACCAGGTGAAGACCAGCGCTGCCAGCGACCAGAAGAACCACGCCCCGGACATGACCACCGGCAGAGAGAACATCCCCGCGCCTATGATGGTGCCGCCGATAATCACCACACCGCCGAGCAGTGAGGGTGACGTTTGGGTGGTGGTTAGTGTCGCCATACAGCCTTTTCTCCAGTCAATAATTTGGGACCTGCATTTTAATGTGCTGCACTGTACCAGTACAATAGTACAAAGGGAATAAAAAAAGCCCCGATAAGAATATCGGGGCTGTATATTTTACTTTACGACTGAAGCGTAAGGCTTACGCGTCACGGCGACGGCTTGGGCCATCTTCGCGACGTGGGCCACGGCTTTCGCGACGCTCACCGCTGAAACGACCTGCTCCCGGTGCAGCGCCTTCACGACGAGGACCACGGCCGCCTTCACGACGCTCACCGCCGAAACCACGGCCAGCAGGACGATCGCCATCACGACGCGGACCACGGTCCGGACGCGGCTGAGCATCACCCAGCAGCTGCATGTTCATCGGCTTGTTCAGGATGCGGGTACGGGTAAAGTGCTGCAGAACCTCGCCCGGCATGCCTTTTGGCAGCTCGATGGTAGAGTGAGTACCGAACAGCTTGATGTTACCGATGTAACGGCTGCTGATGTCGCCTTCGTTAGCGATCGCGCCAACGATATGACGAACTTCAACACCATCATCACGGCCCACTTCAATGCGGTACAGTTCCATTTCGCCAGCATCACGACGTTCGCGACGTGGACGGTCTTCACCACCACGCTCTGGGCGGTCGCCACGCGGGCCACGATCGTTACGGTCGCCACGACGTTCGAAACGATCGTCACGGTCACGGAATTCACGCTTAGGACGCATCGGTGCATCTGGCGGTACGATCAGAGAACGTTCGCCCTGCGCCATCTTCAGCAGTGCAGCGGCCAGCGTTTCGACATCCAGCTCTTCGCCTTCGGCGGTCGGCTGAATCTGCGCCAGCAGCGCACGGTACTGATCCAGATCGCTGCTTTCCAGCTGCTGCTGTACTTTAGCGGCGAATTTTTCCAGACGGCGTTTGCCCAGCAGATCTGCGTTTGGCAGGTCAGCTTCTGGAATGGTCAGTTTCATGGTGCGTTCGATGTTACGCAGCAGACGACGCTCACGGTTCTCAACGAACAGCAGCGCACGGCCCGCACGACCTGCACGACCGGTACGGCCGATACGGTGAACGTAAGACTCGGAGTCCATTGGGATGTCGTAGTTAACAACCAGGCTGATACGTTCTACGTCCAGACCACGTGCTGCCACGTCGGTTGCAATCAGGATATCCAGACGACCGTCTTTCAGACGCTCCAGAGTCTGCTCACGCAGGGCCTGGTTCATGTCGCCGTTCAGCGCGGCGCTGTTGTAGCCACTACGTTCCAGGGCTTCAGCCACTTCCAGGGTCGCATTTTTGGTACGAACGAAGATAATCGCCGCATCAAAATCTTCTGCTTCCAGGAAACGCACCAGCGCTTCGTTTTTACGCATACCGTATACAGACCAGTAGCTCTGGCTGATGTCCGGGCGAGTAGTTACGCTGGACTGGATGCGCACTTCCTGCGGCTCTTTCATGAAGCGGCGGGTAATGCGACGGATCGCTTCCGGCATGGTTGCAGAGAACAGAGCGGTCTGATGACCTTCCGGGATCTGCGCCATAATCGTTTCTACGTCTTCGATGAAGCCCATGCGGAGCATTTCGTCAGCTTCATCCAGAACCAGACCGCTCAGTTTAGAGAGATCCAGCGTACCGCGCTTCAGGTGATCCAGCAGACGACCCGGCGTACCGACGACGATCTGTGGGCCCTGACGCAGGGCGCGTAACTGCACGTCGTAACGCTGGCCGCCGTACAGGGCAACCACGTTTACGCCACGCATATGTTTAGAGAATTCAGTCATAGCTTCCGCAACCTGAACAGCCAGTTCACGGGTCGGAGCCAGTACAAGGATCTGCGGTGCGCGCAGGTCCGGATCGATGTTGTTAAGCAGCGGCAGCGAGAATGCTGCAGTTTTACCGCTACCAGTCTGGGCCATGCCCAGCACGTCACGACCAGAGAGCAGATGTGGGATACATTCTGCCTGGATCGGAGATGGTTTTTCGTAACCCAGATCGTTAAGGGCTTCAAGGATAGGAGCCTTCAGGCCCAGATCTGCAAAAGTGGTTTCGAATTCAGCCATGTAGTACGAGTGCCTCAATGTCAATGGCGGCCAGTCTACATAACTCGTCGTGAAAATTTTCGGTAATTTTCATTAAAAGTGTGAACCGGCTCAAAGTAGGTGTATTGACGAACAACAACGCCCTCACCCGTTAAGATGATGGCAATCAAAAAATGATTACGGGCTGATGTTTATGTCGTCAGCTATTGCTGGTCCGATTCTGCCAGGTCGTCATGCTCCTGGCCCAAGAGCGATAATTCCAACAATGCATAACGGTGCTCAACGTAGTTGTGTACGTTATTAGCGACCGCTAATTTGAACAGTGCCGTGGCGCTGTCCATATCCCCCAGACTTAGGTAGTACTTACCTAAATAGAAGTTGGTTTCACTGAGATGCTCAGCGAGCGAGGTGTTATCCGTTGCGTCTGCCTTGAGCCTTTCCATCAGCGTTGCTTCGCTGATGTTGCCCAGGTAGAACTCGACAATATTCCATCCCCACTGTTCCTTGTCCGATTTTTCGAAGCGTTGCTTTAACGCGTCTTTAGCCTGCTTTTCGTCGAGCTTCTGCTCAACAATGAAAAGCCACAGGCTACGGAAAGGATCGTTAGGATCGTCTTGATAAAACGCCAGCAGATCATCTTGCGCTAACTTGTCACGACCGCCGTAATACAGGGCGATCCCGCGATTCAAGTGCGCGTAGTTGTAAGTTGGATCAAGCTCAAGTACAGAATCAAACGCTTCATAGGCAGCATCAAAATTGCCTGCCTGCGTTAAATAAATGCCTAAGTAATTGAATACTTCAGGCATATCCGGTCGGATTGCCAACGCTTGTGAAAAATCATTTCGCGCCAGTGCCCTCAGACCGAGACTATCATACAACACTCCGCGCTCATATAAAAGCTGTGCGCGTTCGTCATCGGTTAAAGCCCGACTGGCAAGAATTTGTTCCATGCGTGCCAGAATCACTTCCTGCTGCAAAGTCGGTTGCAGTGGCACTGCGAGGACTTCACTTTTACGCCAGGCAGAGTTGCTGCATCCTGCCAGCGTCAAAGCTGTCGCAACGAAACACCAGCGCAGAAAAGGCTTCATTTCCCACTCCCGAAGACAACTATTGGATGAACGTCCTGTCCCCCGGCGGCTCAACAAGGCGTCCTGCCTGATAACAAGCCCCCCGCTTGCGCGGAGGGCAAAAGGCAACCTTACTCGCCCTGTTCTGCTGCCGGAGCTTCCGGCGCAGCGGCAGAGGATTGCTCGGTCGCTTCTTTAATGCTCAGACGGATACGGCCCTGGCGGTCAACTTCCAGAACTTTAACCGGAACTTCCTGACCCATCTGCAGGTAATCGGTCACTTTCTCAACGCGCTTGTCAGCGATCTGAGAGATGTGAACCAGACCTTCTTTACCGCCACCGATGGCAACGAATGCGCCAAAGTCAACGATACGGGTCACTTTACCGCTGTAGATACGGCCCACTTCGATCTCTGCAGTGATCTCTTCGATACGACGAATAGCGAATTTCGCTTTCTCGCCGTCGGTCGCTGCGATCTTCACAGTACCGTCATCTTCGATTTCGATGGTGGTGCCGGTCTCTTCGGTCAGAGCACGGATAACAGAACCGCCTTTACCGATAACGTCTTTAATCTTGTCCGGGCTGATCTTGATAGTGTGGATACGTGGTGCGAACTGAGAAATGTCGCCACGCGGCGCGTTAATCGCCTGTTCCATCACGCTCAGGATGTGCAGACGTGCACCTTTCGCCTGGTTCAGCGCAGCATGCATGATCTCTTTGGTGATGCCTTCAATTTTGATATCCATCTGCAGGGCAGAGATACCTTCGCGGGAACCCGCAACTTTGAAGTCCATATCACCCAGGTGATCTTCGTCGCCCAGGATGTCAGACAGAACAACGTAGTTGTCGCCTTCTTTCACCAGACCCATCGCGATACCCGCAACGGCTGCTTTCACAGGAACACCCGCGTCCATCAGTGCCAGAGAAGCACCACACACGGAAGCCATGGAAGAAGAACCGTTAGATTCGGTGATTTCAGAAACCACGCGAACGGTGTACGGGAATTTATCAGCATCTGGCATTACAGCCAGCACGCCGCGCTTCGCCAGACGACCGTGACCAATTTCACGACGCTTCGGCGAACCAACCATACCGGTTTCACCTACGGAGTACGGAGGGAAGTTGTAGTGGAACAGGAAGCTGTCAGTGCGCTCGCCCATCAGTTCATCGATGTTCTGTGCGTCACGGGCAGTACCCAGGGTCGCGGTAACCAGTGCCTGCGTTTCACCACGGGTGAACAGTGCGGAACCGTGAGTACGTGGCAGAACGCCAGTACGCACATCCAGACCACGGATCATGTCTTTTTCACGGCCATCGATACGCGGCTCGCCTGCCAGAACGCGGCTACGAACAACGTTTTTCTCGATAGCGTGCAGAATTTCGCTCAGCTCGTTAGCGTCCAGGGATTCATCTTCTGCAACCAGCGTAGCGATGGTTTCAGATTTGATGACGTCAACCTGAGCATAACGTTCCTGCTTGTCGGTGATGCGGTAAGCATCGCTCAGACGTGCTTCTGCCAGGGCTGCAACACGTGCATTCAGCGCGTCGTTTACTGCTTCTGGCTGCCAGTCCCAACGTGGTTTACCGGCTTCTTTCACCAGGTCGTTGATGTTCTGGATAACGATCTGCTGCTGGTCGTGGCCAAATACCACAGCGCCCAGCATCTGGTCTTCGCTCAGCAGTTCTGCTTCGGATTCAACCATCAGTACCGCAGCTTCTGTACCGGCAACTACCAGATCCAGCTTGCTCTCTTTCAGCTCGTCCTGAGTTGGGTTCAGAACGTACTGGTCATTGATGTAACCAACGCGCGCAGCACCGATAGGACCGTTGAATGGAATACCAGACAGGGACAGGGCTGCAGATGCGCCGATCATCGCAACGATGTCCGGGTTAACCTGTGGGTTAACGGAAACAACGGTGGCGATAACCTGGACTTCGTTCACGAAGCCTTCCGGGAACAGCGGACGAACCGGGCGGTCAATCAGACGCGCAATCAGGGTTTCGCCTTCGCTTGGACGGCCTTCACGACGGAAGAAACCACCCGGGATTTTACCGGCAGCGTAGGTACGCTCCTGGTAGTTTACGGTCAGTGGGAAGAAGTCCTGACCTGGTTTTGCTTTTTTCTGGCCAACTACGGTTACGAATACCGCGGTGTCATCCATGCTTACCATAACGGCAGCAGTAGCCTGACGTGCCATCATGCCGGTTTCCAGCGTAACGGTATGTTGACCGTACTGGAATTTACGAACGATCGGATTCAGCAAGATTCTGTCCTTTCTTAAATGAATGACAGCACACCAGAGGCGTGCTGACTTTTACCGGACCTTCTTCGCATCCTCGCGACTAATGACAACCGACACCCTCATGGGTGAAGCCTCTCATTAGCCGCGCGAACCTCTGCAATGAAGATCATTTATAGCAACAATACATTAGTTTCCAGTGAATTGCTGCGGTCTGGTTGAAAAAAGGGGCCATAAGGCCCCCTTTTCTGAAACTCGCAAGACTTAGCGACGCAGACCCAGACGCTCGATCAGCGCGGTGTAGCGTGCAACATCTTTACGTTTCAGGTAGTCGAGCAGTTTACGACGCTGAGAAACCATACGCAGCAGACCACGACGGCTGTGGTGATCTTTTTTGTGCTCTGCAAAGTGACCCTGCAGGTGGTTAATCTGTGCAGTCAGCAGTGCAACCTGAACTTCGGTAGAACCGCTGTCGTTAGCATCACGACCAAACTCAGAAACGATTTTAGCTTTAGCTTCAACGCTTAGAGACATTTTAAAACTCCAAAATATAAAGAATGAAAGGAAGCCGATCTCTAATTCAGCTTTCCCATGTATAACGCATGTCAATTGTTAAACAATTTTCCAGACGTTAAGCCGCAATATTCTACCCGCCTCCCCTGCTTATCGCAAGGTGAGGCGTCAGCTTATGCCGGATATTCAACCACCAGACGACGTGGTGCGACGCGACCTTCGTCGTCGATTTCACCCATACCGATAAAGGTGTTCTCATCCCCTTCCGTTACGCGTACCAGTCCCTGCGCAGGCACACTCGCCGTACGCACCGGGTTGCCGTTTTTAAAGTAAACGGAGGAGGTTAACGGCAGATTCACCACCGGATAGTCCGAAGCAGGACTGTCCATCGGCATCAGTAAAGGGTCCAGCAAATCCGCGACTTCAGCGCCCTGCGCCTGATCTACCAGCGCCTGCAGCTGCTCCAGCGTCACCATCCGCTCAGCCGGGTATTTGCTGACCGCCAGACGACGTAGATAAATGACGTGTGCGCCACAGCCCAACTTTTCACCCAGATCGTCGATGATGGTGCGGATGTAGGTGCCTTTTGAGCAGTGCACTTCCAGCTCCAGCTCATCGCCTTCGTGACGGATGAACAGCAGCTCATACACCGTAATCGGACGGGCCTCGCGAGGTACTTCAATCCCCTGACGCGCATATTCATAGAGCTTTTTGCCCTGGTACTTCAGCGCCGAATACATTGACGGCACCTGCTGGGTATCGCCACGGAAGCTCTCCAGCGCAGCCTCAAGCTGCTCAGCGCTGAACGTCACCGGACGCTCTTCAACTACCTGACCATCCGCATCGGAGGTGTCCGTACGCTGGCCCAGCTTTGCAATCACGCGGTAGCGTTTGTCCGAATCCAGCAGATACTGGGAAAACTTCGTCGCTTCACCCAGGCAAATCGGCAGCATACCGGTCGCCAGCGGATCCAGCGCACCGGTATGTCCAGCACGGTTAGCATTGTAGAGACGTTTTACTTTTTGCAGCACGTCGTTGCTGGAAGCCCCCTGAGGTTTATCCAGCAGCAGCACGCCGTGCACGTCGCGACCGCGACGACGAGGACGACTCATCAGTCCTCCTTTTTATCGTCCGGGTTCACACGACGCTCATCATCCTGCTTCACCACGCTGGTGACCAGGTTTGACATGCGCATCCCTTCAACCAGTGAGTTGTCGTAGAAGAAGGTCAGTTCCGGCACGATACGCAGACGCATAGCTTTGCCCAACAGGGAACGGATAAAACCGGATGCATCCTGCAGTGCTTTGATACCCAGCTTAACCGCCGCTTCATCCTGATCGTTCAGGAAGGTGACAAACACTTTGGCATAGGCAAGATCGCGGGAGACTTCGACACCGGATACGGTGGTCATCATGCCAAGACGTGGGTCTTTAATTTCGCGCTGCAGGATGATTGCGATCTCTTTTTGCATTTCCTGCGCTACGCGCTGAGGGCGACCAAATTCTTTCGCCATAATAAATTCTCCAGACAAAAAAGGGGCTAAAGCCCCTTTTTAAAATTATTGCCGGGTGGCGCTTCGCTTACCCGGCCTACGCAGTTGCGGCCCAAAAGCCCACAAAGATTACGCGATGGTACGCTGAATTTCGATGATCTCGAACACTTCGATCATATCGCCAACGCGAACGTCGTTGTAGTTCTTCACGCCGATACCACATTCCATACCGTTACGGACTTCGTTAACGTCATCTTTGAAGCGGCGCAGGGATTCCAGCTCGCCTTCGTAGATAACCACATTGTCACGCAATACGCGGATTGGGTTGTGACGCTTGATGTTACCTTCGGTAACCATACAGCCCGCGATCGCACCGAATTTCGGTGATTTGAACACGTCACGAACTTCAGCCAGACCGATGATCTGCTGTTTCAGTTCCGGAGACAGCATACCGCTCATCGCTGCTTTCACTTCGTCGATCAGGTGATAGATGACGGAGTAGTAACGCAGATCCAGGCTTTCCGCTTCGATCACGCGACGCGCAGAAGCATCGGCACGAACGTTGAAGCCAACCAGAATTGCGTTGGACGCTGCTGCCAGGGTTGCGTCGGTTTCGGTGATACCACCTACGCCGGAACCGATGATCTTCACTTTCACTTCGTCGGTAGACAATTTCAGTAAAGAGTCGGAGATCGCTTCCACAGAACCCTGAACGTCTGCCTTCAGAACGACGTTCACTTCGTGAACTTCGCCTTCGGTCATGTTGGCGAACATGTTCTCGAGTTTAGATTTCTGCTGACGAGCCAGTTTAACTTCACGGAATTTGCCCTGACGGTACAGCGCAACTTCACGCGCTTTCTTCTCGTCACGAACAACGGTCACTTCATCACCGGCAGCCGGAACACCGGACAGACCGAGGATTTCCACAGGAATGGATGGACCCGCTTCCAGCACTTCACGACCCAGTTCGTCACGCATTGCACGAACACGGCCATATTCGAAGCCACACAGAACGATGTCGCCTTTGTTCAGGGTACCTTCACGGACCAGAACGGTAGCCACCGGGCCACGGCCTTTATCCAGGAAGGATTCAATTACCGCGCCGCTCGCCATACCGTTGCGAATCGCTTTCAGCTCCAGAACTTCAGCCTGCAGCAGGATTGCGTTCAGCAGGTCATCGATACCGGTACCGACTTTTGCAGAAACCGGGATAAACTGAGACTCACCGCCCCACTCTTCCGGCATAACACCGTACTGGGACAGTTCGTTTTTAACGCGATCCATGTCCGCTTCTGGCTTATCGATTTTGTTCACAGCAACAACCAGAGGCACCTGCGCCGCTTTCGCGTGCTGGATAGCTTCGATGGTCTGTGGCATCACGCCATCGTCTGCCGCAACCACCAGAACAACGATATCCGTTGCCTGAGCACCACGAGCACGCATAGAGGTAAACGCGGCGTGGCCCGGGGTATCCAGGAAGGTGATCATCCCGTTATCGGTTTCTACATGGTATGCACCGATGTGCTGGGTAATGCCGCCTGCTTCGCCAGAGGCGACTTTGGTGGAACGAATGTAGTCCAGCAGAGAGGTTTTACCGTGGTCAACGTGACCCATGATGGTCACAACTGGAGCACGCGGCTCAGCTGCTGCGCCGGTGTCACGGTCGCTCATTACCGCTTCTTCCAGCTCGTTTTCACGACGCAGGATAACTTTGTGGCCCATCTCTTCGGCAACCAGCTGTGCGGTTTCCTGGTCGATGACCTGGTTGATGGTCGCCATAGCGCCCAGCTTCATCATTGCTTTGATGACCTGAGAGCCTTTAACGGCCATCTTGTTCGCCAGATCGCCAACGGTGATGGTTTCGCCGATGATAACGTCACGGTTAACGGCCTGAGCTGGCTTCTGGAAGCCCTGCTGCAGCGCGGAACCTTTACGCTTGCCACCTTTACCACCGCGACCCGCTGCACGCGCTTCTTCGCGATCGGCTTTGGATTCAGCGTGCTTGTTGCCTTTCTTCTGAGGACGCGCAGTTTTGGATGCGGTGCGGGTACGGCCACGGCCACCTTCAACCTCACGGTCGTTTTCGTCTTCTGCCTGACGCGCGTGCTGAGAAGTGGTTACGTGGTAATCGCTGTTGTCTTCAGACGGTTCAGCGGTATTCACGCCGTTCTTCTCGTTTTCTTCTGCCATACGGCGCGCTTCTTCAGCAACACGACGTGCGTCTTCTTCCAGCTTACGGCGTGCTTCTTCTTCCGCTTTACGCTTCAGTTCGGCAGCTTCATTTTCACGACGGGCTTTTTCCGTCTGGGCTGTTTTGGTCATTTCGTCAGTCTGTTGATTGCTCACTTTGTCTTTTTCCGCCGCGTCACGCTTCGCTTTATCACTGGCATCGCGCTTCGCTTTTTCTGCGGCCTCACGTTCAGCTTTTAATTCTGCCTCACGTTTGGCGGCTAATTCCGCCTCACGCTGAGCTTGTTCTTCCGCTTCACGCTGTGCCTGCTCTTCCGCTGCAAGGCGTTCAGCCTCTTGCGGATCACGTTTTACAAAGGTGCGCGTCTTGCGGACTTCGATTTGTACCGATTTGCTTTTTCCACCGGTACCTGGAACATTTAACGTACTACGCGTTTTACGCTGTAACGTCAGTTTATCAGGCGCTGAGCCGTGCTCACGGTTCAGGTGCGATAATAAGGTTTGTTTTTCTTGCGCGGTCACTGAGTCATCAGCAGACTTAGGGATCCCTGCATCAGCAAATTGCTGTACCAGGCGGTCCACGGAAGTCTGAATCTCAGCAGCCAGCGTTTTTACAGTTACATCAGTCATGCTGTTCCTTCCTGCTACAGTTTATTACGCTTCGTCGCCGAACCAGCAGATATTACGTGCGGCCATGATGAGCTCGCCGGCTTTCTCGTCGGTTAAACCGTCGATATCAGCCAGGTCATCAACGCCTTGTTCAGCGAGATCTTCCAGCGTACAAACACCACGGGCAGCCAGCTTGAACGCGATCGCACGATCAAGACCTTCCAGATTCAGCAGGTCATCAGCCGGCTTGTTATCACCAAGGCTTTCTTCCTGAGCCAGTGCCAGGGTGGTCAGTGCGTTTTTAGCGCGGTCACGCAGGGCTTCAACGGTTGCTTCGTCCAGACCGTCAATTTCCAGCAGTTCTTTCATTGGCACGTAGGCCAGTTCTTCCAGCGTTGAGAAACCTTCTTCAACCAGAACGGTGGCGAAGTCTTCGTCAATGTCCAGGTATTTGGTGAAGGTATCAATGGCTGCATGGGCTTCAGCCTGGTGCTTAGCCTGCAGGTCGTCAACAGTCATTACGTTGAGTTCCCAGCCGCTCAGCTGCGAAGCCAGACGGACGTTCTGACCGTTACGGCCGATAGCCTGCGCCAGGTTACCTGCTTCGACGGCGATATCCATGGTGTGCTTGTCTTCGTCTACAACGATAGAGGCAACGTCAGCCGGAGCCATCGCGTTAATCACGAACTGCGCCGGGTTGTCGTCCCACAGAACGATATCAATACGCTCGCCACCGAGTTCAGTCGAAACGGCCTGAACACGCGCGCCACGCATACCGACGCAAGCACCGACAGGATCGATACGCTTGTCGTTGGTTTTCACCGCAATTTTCGCACGAGAACCCGGATCGCGGGCAGCGGCTTTAATCTCGATCACTTCTTCGCCAATTTCTGGCACTTCAATGCGGAACAGTTCGATCAGCATTTCAGGTTTAGAACGGGTCACGAACAGCTGAGCACCACGCGCTTCTGGACGCACAGCGTACAGAACGCCGCGGATACGGTCGCCCGGACGGAAGTTTTCACGCGGCAGCATGTCTTCACGCAGGATAACGGCTTCAGCGTTACCGGCCAGCCCTTCGGATTTGATCTCCAGAGAGATGTTGTCGCGGTTAACTTTTTTCACCACACCAGTGACGATTTCGCCTTCCTGATCGCGGAACTGGTCAACGACCATGGCGCGCTCAGCTTCACGTACTTTCTGGACGATAACCTGTTTAGCAGTCTGGGTGGTGATACGGTCGAAGGTGACGGATTCGATCTGATCTTCAACGTAATCGTCAACGTTCAGGCTCTCATCTTCGAAACGTGCCGCTTCCAGAGTGATCTCTTTCGTTGGCTGAGTTACTTCTTCAACGATAACCCAACGACGGAAAGTATCGAAATCGCCGCTCTTACGATCGATGCTTACGCGAACATCAATCTCTTGTTCGTATTTTTTCTTGGTTGCCGTAGCCAGTGCACTTTCCAGCGCTTCAAAAATCTTCTCGCGCGGCAGTGATTTTTCGTTGGAGACGGCTTCAACAACAGCCAAAATTTCTTTGTTCATCGCGGGCTTTTCACCTCATCCAGACTGTTAAAAGTGGGGAACCAGGTTCGCCTTCTGGATATTACTCAGCGCGAACACTTCATCTTTGCCTTCGACTGTTACTGTGATCATCTCACCATCAACGGCCTTAATAACGCCCTGCCATTTACGGCGGTTTTGTACAGCCATGCGCAGAACGATAGCCGCTTCTTCACCAATGTAGTGCGTGTAGTGTTCAGCAGTGAACAGCGGGCGATGCAGACCAGGCGAGGAAACTTCCAGGTTATAGGCGACGGTAATAGGATCTTCAACATCAAGAACCGCACTCACCTGGTGGCTAACATCAGCACAATCATCAACATTGATGCCATCTTCACTATCAATATAGATGCGCAGCGTGGATGTACGGCTGCGAATGAATTCGATGCCGACCAGTTCGTAGCCCAGTGCTTCGACTGGTGCTTTAATCATCTCTGTTAATTTTTGGTCTAATGTGGACAAGCCCACCCCCAAGACGTAAAAAAAGGGCATAAAGCCCAGTTATTCTGTAGTCAGATAACAAAAAACCCCGATAAATCGGGGCTTTAGATAACTGAACCCTATAGCCACAACTGTGGCCTGGAGCACTTTCAAAAAGAATTTTTTCAAATCCAGCTACGAAGGCGCTAAGTCTTCACAGTATATTTGAAAAAGGACTTTATAGGAAAGTGGTTGCGGGGGCCGGATTTGAACCGACGACCTTCGGGTTATGAGCCCGACGAGCTACCAGGCTGCTCCACCCCGCGCCTGAAACGTGGCAAATTCTACTCGCTGTGGGTAAAAAATGCAAATAATGCTGGGATTTGGTACCGAGGACGGGACGTAAAATCGGCATACAGTATATTGATAGCGTAGGGCCCCTGTCAACCCTGTGAACCGCAGCGATCCAGACGGGAAATTTTTACAAAAAATACACGAATCTCTTTCGGTACTTGCCAAAAGATGATTAAATGAAAACTCACTTATTCTGCATAAAAATGCATTTTAGGGTGAAGCGATCACTCATCAGTCAATCAAGCAGGGTTTTATTTTATGACGACGATTCTCAAGCATCTTCCGCAAGGACAACGTATTGGCATCGCTTTTTCAGGCGGCCTGGATACCAGCGCTGCACTGCTGTGGATGCGCCAGAAGGGAGCGGTTCCGTATGCATATACTGCGAACCTGGGTCAGCCGGATGAGGACGATTATGACGCGATCCCTCGTCGTGCCATGGAGTATGGTGCAGAGAATGCTCGCCTGATTGACTGCCGTAAGCAGCTGGTTGCCGAAGGTATCGCTGCCATTCAGTGCGGTGCTTTCCACAACACCACCGGTGGCCTGACCTATTTCAACACCACTCCGCTCGGCCGCGCAGTTACCGGCACCATGCTGGTTGCCGCCATGAAAGAAGATGGTGTTAACATCTGGGGCGATGGCAGTACCTATAAAGGCAACGACATCGAACGTTTCTACCGTTACGGTCTGCTGACCAACGCTGAACTGCAGATCTACAAGCCGTGGCTGGATACTGACTTCATCGATGAACTCGGCGGCCGTCATGAAATGTCTGAATTTATGATTGCCTGTGGCTTTGACTACAAAATGTCAGTCGAGAAAGCCTACTCCACCGACTCCAACATGCTGGGTGCCACGCACGAAGCAAAAGACCTCGAGTTCCTGAACTCCAGCGTGAAGATCGTAAACCCGATCATGGGCGTGAAGTTCTGGGACGAAAACGTCAAAATCCAGGCAGAAGAAGTGACCGTACGTTTCGAGCGCGGCCACCCGGTTGCCCTGAACGGCCAGACCTTCTCTGACGACGTGGAGCTGATGCTGGAAGCTAACCGCATCGGCGGCCGTCACGGCCTGGGTATGAGCGATCAGATTGAAAACCGTATCATCGAAGCGAAAAGCCGTGGCATCTACGAAGCTCCGGGGATGGCGCTGCTGCACATCGCTTACGAGCGCCTGCTGACCGGTATCCATAACGAAGATACCATCGAGCAGTATCACTCTCACGGTCGTCAGTTGGGTAAACTGCTGTATCAGGGCCGTTGGTTCGACCCGCAGGCGCTGATGCTGCGTGATGCCCTCCAGCGTTGGGTGGCAAGCGCCATTACCGGTGAAGTGACCCTGGAACTGCGTCGCGGCAACGACTACTCGATCCTGAATACCGTCTCTGACAACCTGACCTACCAGGCAGAACGTCTGACCATGGAAAAAGGCGAGTCCGTCTTCTCCCCGGACGATCGTATTGGTCAGCTGACCATGCGTAACCTGGATATCACCGATACCCGCGCCAAGCTGTTCACCTATACCGAGAACGGTCTGCTTTCCGTATCCACCGGCAATGGTCTGCCGCAGGTTGAGAATCTGGAAAAGTAATCGCGAATTAACAAAGACAAAAGGCGCCTGAGGGCGCCTTTTTTAATGTCTGCTATTTCTGTTTTCGTAGGCCCGGCAAGCATCGTGCCGCCGGACAAAACCATAAACTTCAGACGAAAAAAAAGACGTCTTTCGACGTCTTTCTTTCGGAATATTGGTACTGAGGATGGGACTCGAACCCACAAGCCCGTTAGGGCACTACCACCTCAAGGTAGCGTGTCTACCAATTCCACCACCTCAGCACGGATACTTCTCTTACTGCGGGATATCGCTGGTCGGCTTAGCCGGTGCAGTTGGCTGAGTCTGCTCAGATTTCGCTGGCGCGCTCAGATTATCCCACTCGCTTCCTTTGTTGATCTTGTTGCTATTGATATTGCCAAGCGCCAGACTGATGATGAAAAACAGCGTTGCCAGAATCGCCGTTGCGCGGGTCATGAAGTTACCAGAACCACTTGAACCGAACAGCGTACCAGAAGCGCCTGCTCCAAAGGAGGCCCCCATATCAGCGCCTTTACCTTGCTGCAGCATGATCAGCGCTACCAGAGCGATGGCTACAATAAGGAAAACTACCAAAAGAGCTTCGTACATAATCAACCTGTTCCTTGCGGATTTGCCGCATACCAATGCTTCAACCAATAAGCAGGAAATTTGCTTTCCCACTGAAGCGGGTGTGAATACTAACCAAAGCGAATGACCTTCGCAAGGGCAATTTCGGCTCATTGTATCAAGTGCGGAAAAAAACAGCAAAACCGCCACAACTGTACAAAACAAAGGCGGCACAGGCCGCCTTTTTAAGCACTTAACCGGATTTACGCTGCTTTGACCGCATCAGCGATACGATGGGCAAATTCGGTGACCTGCGCTTCGTCTTCCCCTTCCACCATTACGCGGATCAGCGGTTCTGTACCTGACTTACGCAGCAGGACGCGCCCACGGGAGCCCAGCGCCGCTTCCACCTCGGCCATTACCGCTTTCACATTCTCGTTTTCCAGCGGGTCGCCCTTACCTGCGGTAAAGCGGACGTTAACCAGGATCTGCGGAAACATTTTCATACCGCTGCACAGATCGTGCAGGGACATATGGTTACGCACCATCGCCGCTACTACCTGCAGGCTTGCCACAATACCGTCACCGGTAGTGGTTTTGTCGAGCAGGATCACGTGGCCGGAGTTTTCGGCCCCAATGCGCCAGCCTTTTTCCTGAAGTTTTTCCAGTACGTAGCGATCGCCCACTTTCGCGCGCACAAACGGGATGCCCAGCTGCTTGAGCGCCAGCTCGAGGCCCATGTTGCTCATCAGGGTACCGACGGCGCCGCCGCGCAGTTGCCCCTGGCGCAGACCTTCGCGAGCAATGATATAGAGGATCTGATCGCCGTCGACTTTATTGCCTTCGTGGTCGACCATGATGACACGGTCGCCGTCGCCGTCGTAAGCGATACCCAGATCGGCCTTTTCTGCCAGCACGCGCGCCTGCAGGGCGCGGACATCCGTCGCCCCCACTTCGGCATTGATGTTCAGCCCGTTTGGTTCGCAACCGATAGCCACAACCTGCGCGCCCAGCTCACGGAACACATTAGGCGCGATGTGGTAGGTGGCACCGTTCGCGCAATCGACCACAATTTTCAGATGACCCAGGCTCAGCTCGTTCGGGAAGGTACCTTTGCAGAATTCAATGTAGCGACCCGCAGCATCGACGATACGGCTGGCTTTACCCAGCTCAGCGGAGTCAACGCAGGTAAGCTCTTTTTCCATTTCCGCTTCAATCGCTTCTTCAACATCATCCGGCAGCTTGGTGCCGTCAATGGAGAAGAACTTAATGCCGTTATCGTAGAACGGGTTATGTGACGCAGAGATAACAATGCCCGCTTCCGCACGGAAAGCGCGGGTGAGGTAAGCAACTGCCGGCGTTGGCATTGGGCCGGTGAAAGAGGCCGACAGCCCGGCAGCTGACAGACCCGCTTCCAGCGCAGATTCGAGCATATAGCCGGAAATACGGGTGTCTTTACCGATAATGATTTTGCGCGAGCCGTGGCTTGCCAGCACCTTGCCAGCCGCCCAGCCTAACTTCAGCACAAACTCAGGCGTGATTGGCGCATCGCCCACGCGTCCACGAATGCCGTCGGTACCAAAAAATTTACGATTACTCATAGCGGGAGTTTTCCTTAGCTGCCAGTGTGGCTTCCACCACTCGCATGGCTTCTGCTGTTTCTTTTACGTCATGAACGCGAATTATATTTGCTCCCTGCATCGCTGCAATCACCGCACAGGCCAGACTGCCACTCAGGCGCTCTGATGGCCCAACGTTAAGCAGTTGCCCTATCATGGATTTTCTCGACATTCCGACCAGCAGCGGCAGGCCAAAATGGTGAAACTGAGATAAGCGAGCAAGAAGTTCGTAGTTATGAGAGAGATTTTTACCGAAACCGAAGCCCGGGTCGAGCAGCAATTTCTCTTTTGCGATACCGGCACGTTCACAGCGCGCAATATGCTCTTTGAAGTAGCGGTTCACGTCTGCAAACACGTCACTGTATTTCGGTGCATCCTGCATGGTTTTCGGCTGACCCTGCATATGCATCAGGCAGACCGGTAACCCGGTCTCGGCAGCCGCCTCAAGCGCGCCGGGTTCGGTAAGAGAGCGAATGTCATTAATAATGTGAGCACCCACTCTGGCCGATTCGCGGATCACCTCTGGCTTTGAGGTATCTACCGAGATCCAGACTTCGAAACGCTGGGCAATTGCCTCCACCACCGGAATGACGCGCGACAGCTCTTCGTCAACGCTGACATCCGCCGCCCCTGGACGCGTCGACTCTCCACCTACATCGATAATCGTCGCGCCGGCATTGATCATCAGATTCGCATGCCTGACCGCATCAATAAGCGAGTTATGCGTGCCGCCATCGGAAAAAGAGTCTGGCGTGACGTTCAGGATCCCCATCACATGCGGATGAGAAAGATCGAGATAAGAATCCTGGGCGAAGAGTTTCATGGCAAGTCCCTGATTTTTTGGTTAAGCAGACATGAAAAACCCCGGGGCAAGCCCCAGGGTTTCAGGTAAAGAGAACTTCATTTACAGCGGTGACTTATTTGTCGCCCAACTGTTCTGACATGGTGTTGCCCGGGTTCGGCGTACGCGGTTCATCGACCGGACGCGGCGCACGTGGCGTACCGTTGTTGTCAGAGTTGTTGGAAGCGCCTGGATCTTCCCAGCCCGCTGGTGGACGAACATCACGGCGTGCCATCAGGTCGTCGATCTGCGGCGCATCGATGGTCTCATATTTCATGAGCGCATCTTTCATGGCGTGCAGGATATCCATATTGTCATTCAGGATCTGGCGGGCGCGACCGTAGTTACGTTCAATCAGCGCTTTCACTTCCTGGTCGATGATACGTGCTGTTTCATCGGACATATGTTTCGCTTTCGCCACGCTGCGGCCGAGGAACACTTCGCCTTCTTCTTCCGCATACAGCAGCGGACCAAGTTTGTCGGAGAAGCCCCACTGGGTCACCATGTTACGCGCCAGGTTTGTCGCGACTTTAATATCGTTAGACGCACCGGTCGAAACATGTTCCACACCGTAGATAATCTCTTCTGCCAGACGACCACCGTAAAGGGTCGAAATCTGGCTTTCCAGTTTCTGGCGGCTGGCGCTGATAGCATCGCCTTCCGGCAGGAAGAACGTCACGCCAAGCGCACGGCCACGTGGGATAATCGTCACTTTATGCACCGGATCGTGCTCCGGTACCAGGCGACCGATAATCGCATGACCTGCTTCGTGGTAAGCCGTGGACTCTTTCTGCGCTTCCGTCATCACCATGGAGCGACGTTCCGCACCCATCATGATTTTGTCTTTCGCTTTCTCGAACTCCACCATGGAAACCACACGCTTGTTGCCACGGGCAGCAAACAGCGCAGCTTCGTTCACCAGGTTAGCCAGATCGGCACCGGAGAAGCCCGGTGTACCGCGCGCAATGATTGCCGCATCGATGTCCGGAGACAGCGGTACGCGACGCATATGCACTTTCAGGATCTGCTCACGACCACGAACGTCTGGCAGACCCACTACAACCTGACGGTCAAAACGGCCTGGACGCAGCAGCGCAGGGTCAAGAACGTCCGGACGGTTAGTCGCCGCGATAACGATGATACCTTCGTTACCTTCGAAGCCATCCATCTCAACCAGCATCTGGTTCAGCGTCTGTTCACGTTCATCGTGACCGCCACCCAGACCTGCGCCACGCTGGCGGCCTACGGCGTCGATTTCATCGATAAAGATGATGCACGGTGCTGCTTTCTTGGCCTGTTCGAACATGTCACGCACACGAGATGCACCGACACCCACGAACATTTCCACGAAGTCAGAACCTGAAATGGTAAAGAATGGCACCTTCGCTTCACCTGCGATGGCTTTCGCCAGCAGGGTTTTACCGGTACCCGGAGGGCCGACCATCAGGACGCCTTTCGGGATCTTACCGCCCAGTTTCTGGAAGCGGCTCGGCTCGCGCAGGTACTCGACCAGTTCACCTACCTCTTCTTTTGCTTCGTCGCAACCTGCCACGTCAGCAAAAGTGGTTTTGATCTGGTCTTCCGTCAACATACGCGCCTTGCTCTTACCGAACGACATGGCACCTTTGCCACCGCCGCCCTGCATCTGACGCATAAAGAAGATCCAGACGCCGATAAGCAGCAGCATCGGGAACCAGGAAATGAAGATAGAAGCCAGCAGGCTTGGCTCTTCCGGCGGCTCACCGACCACCTTGACGTTTTTAGTCAGAAGGTTATCAAGCAGCTTAGGATCGTTCACCGGAATGTAAGTCGTGTAACGGTTACTATCTTTCTTGGTAACGTTGATCTCACGTCCGTTGATACGCGCTTCGCGAACCTGATCCTGGTTGACCTCTTGCAGGAAGGTAGAGTAGTCCACCTTGCGGCCATTAGACTCGCTGGGCCCAAAGCTCTGGAATACTGACATCAGCACAACGGCAATGACCAGCCAGAGTATTAGGTTTTTCGCCATGTCACTCAAGGGATTAACCTCTTATTACAACTGTGTTAAAAACAGCGTCAGGATACTCTGTATCCGATTTATTTCAAACTTTCGCCTGAAATTCACCGGCTATCATTTTCGCCCGGTCGCTACAATATACACTTCACGTGAACGCGCACGCGAAGAGTCCGGCTTACGAACTTTAACCTTCGTAAACAGGGAGCGAATTTCCTTCAGATACTCCTCGAAACCTTCGCCCTGGAACACCTTCACTAAAAAACTACCACCCGGCGCTAATACATCACGACACATTTCTAACGCCAGTTCTACCAGATACATGGAGCGAGGGATATCCACCGCCGGTGTTCCGCACATATTTGGCGCCATATCGGACATGACAACCTGAACTTTACTGTCACCTACCCGTTCAAGTAACGCTTTCAGTACTAATTCATCACGAAAATCGCCCTGAAGGAAGTCCACACCAACGATGGGATCCATAGGTAAAAGATCGCAGGCGATAATTCGGCCAGTTCCGCCGATTTGTGTTACCGCATACTGCGACCATCCACCGGGCGCTGCACCGAGGTCGACAATCGTCATCCCCGGCTTAAAGAGTTTGTCACTTTGCTGTATTTCATCAAGTTTAAACCAGGCACGGGAACGTAACCCCTTTTTCTGTGCCTGTTGAACATATTTATCGCTAAAGTGTTCCTGGAGCCAGCGGCTCGAGCTAGCAGAACGCTTTTTACCTGTCATTTAACTTTCCGTCCTGGTTCATCGTAGCCTGTGGTGTAAATTTCCACTCAGCAATTTGGCGATATTAGGGAGATGGCGGTAGAATGAACCGTTTTCAATCCCAACGTAAGCAAAAATATACGATGAATCTGAGTACTAAACAAAAACAGCACCTTAAAGGTCTGGCACATCCGCTCAAGCCTGTAGTTATGCTTGGCAACAATGGTTTGACCGAAGGGGTACTGGCCGAGATTGAACAAGCGCTGGAGCACCACGAATTAATCAAGGTGAAAATTGCCTCTGAAGACAGAGACACCAAAACCTTGATCGTGGAAGCAATCGTGCGCGAGACCGGCGCCTGTAATGTACAGGTCATCGGTAAAACGCTGGTGCTCTACCGCCCATCTAAAGAGCGTAAAATCTCGCTGCCACGCTAAGATTATCCTGAATTGAACACAGTTACTGTGTAAAACGAGGGGTTTTTCTTTAGCAGGTGAGCAAAATGCCATGCTCCTTGAGTTGATAAAAGGCCGCTATGCGGCCTTTTTCCTATCTTTACAATGTATCAACATCTGCCCGTGGATGCGAATTACAGGTAATCAACCTTGGTAATTTCGAATTCCACTTCGCCACCTGGGGTGCGGATGGTGACAACATCGTCCTGCTCTTTACCCACCAGGCCGCGTGCGATTGGTGAGTTTACCGAGATCAGATTCTGCTTAAAGTCAGCTTCGTCATCACCCACGATGCGGTAGGAGACCTCTTCATCGGTATCCAGATTGATCACGGTGACGGTTGAACCAAAAATCACACGCCCGTTATTTGGCATTTTTGTGATATCAATCACCTGTGCATTCGACAGCTTGGCTTCGATATCTTTAATACGCCCTTCGCAGAACCCCTGCTGTTCACGCGCAGCGTGATACTCAGCATTCTCTTTCAGATCGCCATGCTCACGCGCATCAGCGATCGCAGCAATGATTTCAGGGCGGCGAACAGATTTCAGGAAATCCAGTTCTTCACGCAGTTTTTCAGCGCCACGTAAGGTCATCGGAATAGCTTGCATTTGTTATACCTCTTTGACATTCCTGTTGGGTACGGGTGACCGACCCGACGACTGGCCCCGCAGGCATCACAGCCTGGCACAGGTCAGAAGCAAAAGAAAACTGACCCGGAAGCAAACTCCCAGGTCAGCAGCAATTTTTCAATTTGATACGCATTTTACCGCGAAGTTCAGTATGGGTCATCGTTTACTTTACAGGGCGTTGGGCCGTAGTATGGCGGTTTGTTTCCGGGTTGTTAGCGCGAGATTATGCGATTTTCCAGATTTATCATCGGATTGACCACCACTATAGCGTTCACTGTCCAGGCAGCGAACGTCGACGAGTATATTAATCAACTGCCCGATGGCGCCAATCTTGCTCTGGTCGTGCAAAAGGTGGGGGCCCAGGCGCCTGAGATTGATTATCACAGCCAGCAGATGGCCCTGCCCGCCAGTACGCAAAAGGTGATCACGGCGCTGGCTGCCCTGCTGCAGCTGGGACCTGATTTTCGTTTCACGACCACGCTTGAAAGCAAAGGCAACATCGAGAGTGGCGTACTGAAAGGCGATCTTATCGCCCGCTTTGGCGGCGATCCGACCTTTAAGCGTCAGGATATTCGCAACATGGTCGCCGTGTTGAAGAAGTCTGGCGTCCAGCGCATTGAAGGTAATGTGCTCATTGATACGTCCATTTTCGCCAGCCATGATAAAGCGCCCGGCTGGCCGTGGAATGATATGACCCAGTGCTTCAGCGCCCCGCCTGCGGCAGCGATTGTCGATCGCAACTGCTTCTCCATTTCGTTGTACAGCGCACCAAAACCCAACGATTTAGCCTTTATTCGGGTGGCGTCTTACTATCCGGTCAACATGTTCAGCCAGGTGCGTACGCTGGCGAAAGGCTCACCGGAAGCGCAGTACTGCGAACTGGATGTGGTCCCGGGCGATCTGAACCGCTTTACCCTGACCGGTTGCCTGTCGCAGCGCGCCGATCCGCTGCCGCTGGCCTTCGCTATTCAGGACGGCGCAAGCTATGCGGGGGCGATCCTCAAAGATGAGCTGAAGCAGGCCAACATTACCTACAGCGGTACCCTGCTGCGCCAGACGCAGAGCAACGAGCCCGGCACCGTGATTGCCAGTAAGCAATCGGCACCGCTGCACGATCTGCTCAAAATCATGCTGAAAAAATCGGACAACATGATCGCCGATACCGTATTTCGTATGATTGGCCATGCACGCTTCGGCGTACCTGGCACCTGGCGTGCCGGTTCAGATGCGGTGCGTCAGATCCTCCGCCAGCAGGCCGGCATCGATCTTGGCAACACCATCGCGGTGGATGGTTCAGGTCTGTCGCGTCATAACCTGATCTCCCCTGCCACCATGATGCAGGTGCTACAGTACATTGCTCAGCACGACACTGAACTAAACTTCATCTCAATGTTGCCGCTTGCCGGTTATGACGGCTCATTGCAGTACCGTGCGGGGCTGCACGCTGCGGGCGTCGATGGCAAAGTCTCTGCCAAAACGGGTTCCCTGCAAGGGGTGTATAACCTGGCCGGGTTTATCACCACCGCCAGCGGACAGCGAATGGCATTTGTGCAGTACCTTTCTGGCTATGCGGTTGAACCTGCTGACCAACGTAACCGCCGTATCCCGCTGGTGCGCTTTGAAAGCCGGCTTTACAAGGACATTTATCAGAATAACTAGCGATGAAATTACTCATTGTTGAAGACGATCTGCTGCTACAGGAAGGGCTGGCCCTGGCGCTCTCGGCCGAGGGCTACACGCTTGATTGTGCGGGTACTGCCGCCGAGGCTGATGGTCTTATCCAGAGCGGCAAGTACAGCCTGGTGATCCTCGATCTTGGCCTGCCGGATAAAGACGGGGCGACCCTGCTGAGCCAGTGGCGCCGCCGGGGGTTCGATAATCCCGTGCTGATCCTGACCGCCCGCGACGCGCTGGAAGACCGGATTAACGGCCTGGACTCCGGCGCCGACGACTATCTGGTTAAGCCCTTTGCGCTGGCAGAACTCCAGGCGCGCGCCAGAGCGTTGATCCGCCGCTATCAGGGGCACAGTGATAATCTGCTCAGCGACGGCGATCTCACGCTGAATCTGCAAACGCAGCAGGTTTTACAGCACTCCCGGCCGGTTGAAGTCACCCCAAAAGAGTTCGCCCTGCTGACGCGGCTGATCATGCGTACCGGCCAGACCGTCCACCGGGAGACCTTGCAGCAGGATATCTACTCCTGGCAGGACGATCCGGGCTCCAACACGCTGGAGGTTCACATCCATAATCTGCGGCGTAAGCTGGGTAAAGACCGGATCAAAACGGTGCGCGGCGTGGGATATCGCCTTGAGAGTCAAAAATGAACAGCATGCGCCGTCGTCTGATGGTGCTGTTGGCAGTGATTCTGCTGTTCTTTCAACTGGTCAGCGTCATCTGGCTGTGGCATGAGAGCCGGGAGCAGATCAGCTTCCTGGTGAGCGAGACGCTCTCCGCAAAAGCCCGTAATCAGCATGTCGAGAAAGAGATCCGGGAGGCGATCGCCTCGTTGCTGGTCCCTTCGCTGGTGATGGTCGGCTTTACGCTGCTGTTCTCCTTCTGGGCCGTCAGCTGGATCACCCGTCCGCTCAATCAGCTACGCACCAGCCTGGCAAACCGATCTGCCGACAATCTCACCCCGCTACCGATGTACTCCGACATGGAAGAGATTGGTGCCGTCACCACCTCCCTGAATCAGCTCCTTGCCCGGCTGGATCAAACCATTCAGCAGGAGCGCCTGTTCACCGCTGATGCCGCGCACGAGCTCCGTACACCGCTGGCGGGCATTCGCCTGCATCTGGAACTGATGGCGCAGTCAGGCTCGCCTCAGGCGACGACGCTGGTTGCCCGCATCGACCAGTTGATGCATACCGTGGAGCAGTTGCTGATGCTCGCCCGCGCAGGCCAGGCTCTGGCCAGTGGGCACTACGACACGGTTAACTGGAGCGAAGCAATTTTTGCACCGCTGGCGCTGGAGAATGAGGCGAAAAGCCATACCCTCATCTGGCCGCAGGCGGGCCCGCAGAGCGTGCAGGGTGACGCCACCTTGCTGCGACTGATGCTGCGCAATTTGCTGGAAAATGCGGTGCGATACAGCCCGGCAGGAACCACCATTGAAGTGGGAATGCAGGAAGTCGACGGCGGTACGTGGGTCAGTGTCTGCGATCAGGGGCCTGGCATTGAGGAAGCCCATCGCCAGTCAATTACCGAGCCGTTCCGTCGTATCGATCAACGCTATGGCGGTAGCGGACTGGGATTGAGCATTGTTCAGCGTATCGTGCAGCTGCACCGCGGCAGGCTGACGCTGGAGAACCGACCTGAAGGTGGATTAATTGTCGCCTGCTGGCTACCGGAAAAACTGAACTAAAAAAAAGCCCCCTTGATAAGGGGGCTGATGACCGTCTTAACGCTTATAGATGAACTCGACGCCTTCTTCGTCGTCTTCATCCCAGTCGTCATCCCAGTCTTCGTCGTCTTCTGCTTCCGCCTGCTCTTCGAGCTGCTCGCGGTGGTAGTCATCCCACATGAATTCGACTTTTTCAGGCTGTTTCGCTTCTTCTGCCTGGGTAACCGGGTTCTCGATGATAAAGGTCATCACATCCCAGCACAGGTCTTTTACGCCCATCTGGCTTGCCGCAGAGATGAGATAGTACTTATCTTCCCAGCCCATCGCTTCAGCAATGGCTTTCGCCTTCGCTTCGGCTTCAGCTTTGTCCATCAGGTCAATCTTGTTGAAGACCAGCCAGCGCGGCTTGGCAGCCAGTTTATCGCTGTATTTTTCCAGCTCGCCAATAATGATACGGGCGTTTTCTACCGGATCGGAACCGTCGATCGGATCGATATCGATGAGATGCAGCAGAACGCGGCAACGCTCAAGGTGCTTCAGGAAGCGAATACCTAAGCCCGCCCCTTCGGCAGCGCCTTCGATCAGGCCCGGGATGTCGGCCACCACGAAGCTCTTCTCGTTGTCCATACGCACCACGCCGAGGCTTGGTACCAGGGTCGTAAACGGATAGTCAGCCACTTTCGGTTTAGCTGCAGAGACGGCGCGGATGAAGGTAGATTTACCCGCATTCGGCATCCCCAGCATACCGACGTCAGCCAGCAGCATCAGCTCCAGCTGCAGATCGCGCTTATCGCCCGGTGTACCCATCGTTTTCTGACGCGGAGTACGGTTAACGGAAGATTTGAAACGGGTATTGCCCAGACCGTGCCAGCCGCCTTTAGCAACCATCAGGCGCTGACCGTGTTTGGTCATGTCACCCATGGTTTCGCCAGTGCCCTGATCGATGACGCGCGTACCGACAGGAACTTTAACCGTAACGTCTTTACCACGTTTACCGGTACAGTCACGACTCTGGCCGTTCTGGCCACGCTCAGCACGGAAAGATTTTTCAAAACGATAATCGATCAGGGTGTTGAGGTTCTCGTCGGCTTCAAGCCATACGTCACCGCCGTCACCGCCGTCGCCGCCGTCAGGGCCGCCACGCGGAATGTATTTTTCACGGCGGAAGCTAACGCAACCATTACCGCCATCACCTGCCACGACCAGGATCGTTGCTTCATCAACAAACTTCATTTTACTCTCCGTAAATCATTCGCCTGAGCGGGGGACACTACGACCGCTTCACTTTTGCGCCAACGTCCCCAAAGACGATGACCAATGGCGGAATACATCGCGCCCGCAACCACGACAAACGCACCGAGATAAGCCAACAGGTTTAACATCGGTTTGACGAAGAAATCGGGCCAGGCCATTGATAATAAATCTGAAAATAACAGTGTAAACAGTGGCGTCAGGGTAATCAGCGCGCTCACCTGCGCTGCCTGCCAGCGCGCCATCGCTTCTGCCAGGGCACCATAGCCCACTAACGTGTTAAGACCACAGAAGATCAGACACGCCAGCTGCCAGTCGCTAAGCTGGGTAATCACACCCGGCTTCGCCAGCGGCAACAGTGCAATTGTACATAAAGTGTACAGCAAAAACAGGATCTGCTGTGACGCCAGACGGCGCAATAACACCTTTTGCGCGACGCCATAACTCACCCACACCGCCGCCGCACCCACTCCGAAAATCACACCCCAGGTGTAATCCGTCAGACGGGTAAAAATCTCTATCAGGCTGGTATTGAAGAACAACACCAGACCGCAGAGAAGCATCAGCGCCCCGATAATCTGCGTGCCGCGCATCTTCTCTTTAAGGATGAAGACGCTGGCAACCATCATGCCTACCGGTGAAAGCTGGCCAATAACCTGCGAGGCCGTGGGACTGAGGTACTGCAGGGAAGAGCTGAACAAAATGAAGTTGCCAAACAGGCCACCTGTCGCAATCGCCAGCATTACCAGCCAGCGCGGCTTACGAAAGATGCGCAGTGGAGGGAGTTTACCTTTTATCGCCAGGATAATCCCCAACCCAATACCGGCCATCAGGAAGCGGTAGAACACCACCGTTGGCGGCTCCATCACTTCCAGTACCTGCTTCATTGCAATTGGCAGCGCACCCCAGCACATTGCGGTCGTGAGCGCCAAAAGAATACCAATGCCGGCCTGCTGCTTCATGCCCGTTTTCCCTACAGAAAAAATTACCGGGTTTCCAATGTAAAAAGCCCCGCAACAGGTTGCGGGGCTTTAATCCGTTACCGGACCGAGAAAACCTTACTCAGCAACAATGCTGATGTATTTACGGTTGTTCGGGCCTTTAACTTCAAATTTCACTTTACCGTCTGCTTTAGCAAACAGAGTGTGGTCACGACCGCAACCTACGTTGTTACCAGCGTGGAATTTGGTGCCACGCTGACGAACGATGATGCTACCCGCCAGAACGGTTTCGCCACCGAAACGCTTAACGCCAAGGCGTTTAGCTTCTGAATCGCGACCGTTACGTGTGGAGCCGCCAGCCTTTTTATGTGCCATTTAAATCTCTCCTCAGGTCTTAGGCGCTGATGCCAGTAATTTTCACATCAGTGAACCACTGACGGTGGCCCTGCTGCTTACGGTAGTGTTTACGACGACGAAACTTAACGATTTTAACTTTCTCGCCACGACCATGAGCAACAACTTCAGCTTTGATAACGCCGCCATCAACGAAAGGAACGCCGATTTTGACTTCTTCACCGTTTGCGATCATCAGAACTTCAGCGAATTCAACAGATTCGCCAGTTGCGATGTCCAGCTTTTCCAGGCGAACGGTCTGACCTTCGCTTACTCGGTGTTGTTTACCACCACTTTGGAAAACCGCGTACATATAAACTCCGCTTCCGCGCACATCCTCGTGTGATTCAGAGTGCGCTATAAATATTCACAATAGGGCGCGAATATTACGCAAAACGCGAGCCTTTGACAAGTGCTACAGTCAATACATGAAGAAAAAAACACAACGCGTACGGTAACGTTTATCTGCCGCGTTTTTTCAGTACAATCAGCGCTACTATTGATAAACCGAACCCTTCGTTAGCCCATTTGATATGTGGTAAACAGGACTACAAGCCCGGCTTTTGCGATGAATTTAGAAAAAATCAATGAGTTAACCGCGCAAGATATGGCGGGTGTGAATGCAGCAATCCTGGAACAGCTCGATTCTGACGTTTCCCTAATCAATCAGTTGGGCTATTACATCGTCAGCGGCGGGGGCAAACGCATCCGTCCGATGATCGCTGTGCTGGCCGCTCGCGCGGTCGGCTATCAGGACAATGCCCACGTCACGATCGCGGCGCTGATCGAATTTATTCATACCGCCACGTTGCTGCATGATGACGTCGTCGATGAGTCCGACATGCGTCGTGGCAAGGCCACCGCCAACGCCGCGTTTGGTAATGCCGCCAGCGTGCTGGTAGGCGATTTTATCTATACGCGTGCCTTCCAGATGATGACCAGCCTGGGATCGTTGAAGATCCTTGAAGTGATGTCCAAAGCGGTGAACGTTATCGCGGAAGGCGAAGTTCTGCAGCTGATGAACGTCAACGATCCGGACATCACCGAAGAGAACTACATGCGGGTGATCTACAGCAAAACCGCGCGTCTGTTCGAGGCCGCTGCGCAGTGCTCCGGTATTCTTGCTGGCTGTACTGACGAGCAGGAACGTGGGCTGCAGGATTACGGGCGCTACCTTGGCACCGCCTTCCAGCTGATTGACGATCTGCTCGACTACAGCGCCGATGGCGAGACGCTCGGCAAAAACGTTGGTGATGACCTCAACGAAGGTAAACCGACGCTGCCGCTGCTGCATGCCATGCGTAACGGCACCCCTGAGCAGGCAAAGCTCATCCGCGAAGCCATTGAGCAAGGAAACGGCAGACACCTTCTGGAACCTGTACTGGAAGCAATGGCAACCTGTGGTTCTCTGGAGTGGACGCGCCAGCGTGCAGAGGAAGAGGCTGATAAAGCCATTGCCGCCCTTCAGGTTATCCCTGACAGTCCATGGCGAGATGCCCTGATTGGCCTCGCGCATATCGCTGTTCAGCGCGATCGATAATTACCCATGAACTCTCTTTTACGTGAAAAGAGAGTTCTAATAAGTTCCAAATCTTATTCCGGTAAATTGTTAAATAATTCGCTTACAGACCGCATGAATAAAGCCCTGGCAAAATCCGAATGTGGCTTCGTGTAATGCGAACTTTTTAGAACCGATGTTCGAAGTAGGTATAGTAACACTGTCATTTAAGAGGAAATGACGTACTCATACCAGAACAGAGGGATTGCTGAATGGATAAGAAATTTACCGACTGGCACTCGGCTGATATTATCGCCGCGCTGCGTAAAAAGGGAACATCACTGGCTGCAGAATCCCGCCGAAATGGGCTTAGTTCTTCTACCCTGGCTAATGCGCTGACGCGTCCCTGGCCGAAGGGAGAACTGATCATTGCCACGGCACTCGGCACCGACCCCTGGATCATCTGGCCATCGCGCTACCACGATCCGCTCACCCACGAATTTGTCGACAGAACGCGCATGATGCGGCAGAAAAGAGAAGGCAAAGAGCGCCAGGAGTGACGCTCTGTTAGACGGGAATAGCAACCCCCCGGTCGATACGGCAGGGGGCTGCCAGGACGATTACTCGCCCTTCACACGCTCAATGTTGGCACCCAGTGCGCGCAGTTTATCTTCGATGCGTTCATAGCCGCGATCGATGTGATAAATACGATCCACCAGCGTAGTACCTTCCGCAATACAACCCGCCAGCACCAGGCTCGCAGATGCACGCAGATCCGTTGCCATCACCTGAGCACCGGACAGTTTTTCAACGCCATGACAAATCACGGTGTTGCTTTCGATCTCAGCGTGCGCGCCCATACGGATCAGTTCCGGCACGTGCATAAAGCGGTTTTCAAAGATCGTTTCGGTGATCACACCCGTGCCTTCCGCCACCAGGTTCAGCAGAGTGAACTGCGCCTGCATATCGGTTGGGAATGCCGGATGCGGAGAAGTACGCACGTTGACGGCCTTCGGACGCTTACCGTGCATATCCAGGCTGATCCAGTCTTCGCCGGTTTCAACATCGGCACCCGCTTCACGCAGCTTGGCCAGAACCGCATCAAGAGTATCAGGCTGGGCGTTACGGCAGACGATTTTACCGCCGGAGATAGCTGCAGCGACCAGGAAGGTCCCGGTTTCGATACGGTCAGGCAGGACGCGATACACGCCGCCACCCAGGCGTGCGACGCCTTCAATGGTGATACGGTCGGTGCCCTGGCCGGTGATCTTCGCCCCGAGCGTGTTCAGGAAGTTCGCGGTATCCACGATCTCCGGCTCGCGCGCGGCGTTCTCGATGATGGTGGTACCTTCAGCCAGCGTGGCCGCAGACATGATGGTGACGGTAGCGCCAACGCTTACCTTGTCCATCACGATGTGCGCGCCCTTCAGACGGCCGTTCACGGACGCCTTAACGTAGCCCTCTTCCAGCTTAATTTCTGCGCCCAGCTTCTCCAGGCCAAAAATGTGCAGATCGACCGGACGCGCGCCAATAGCGCAACCGCCCGGCAGAGAGACCTGACCCTGGCCAAAACGTGCCACCAGCGGGCCCAGCGCCCAGATAGAGGCGCGCATGGTCTTCACCAGGTCGTACGGCGCAGAGAAATTGTTCACGTTGCTGGCATCGATCCACACGGATCCATTACGCTCAACCTTGGTACCCAGCTGGCCGAGCAGCTTCATGGTGGTATCAATGTCTTTCAGCTTGGGTACGTTCTGGATCTCTACCGGCTCTTCCGCGAGCAGTGCGGCGAAGAGGATTGGCAGCGCGGCGTTTTTGGCGCCGGAAATTGTGACTTCGCCCTGGAGGCGCGTAGGCCCCTGAACACGAAATTTGTCCATGTGATTACTCTCTGTATGAATTCAACCGTGCTGCGGGCAAACCACCCTCAGCTCAAAAACCGTTTAGTTTGCGATCGCGTGCCCACTCAGTCGGGGTGAACGCTTTGATCGACAGGGCATGGATACGATTATCCGCGATATATTCCATCAGCGGCGCATAGACAGCCTGCTGCTTCTTCACGCGGCTCATGCCGTCAAAAATCTCACCCACAGCAATAACCTGAAAATGGCTGCCGTCGCCGGAGACGTGGGCTTCCTGAAGGGCGAGTGCGTTCATCAGCACTGTCTGGATTTCATGATTTTCCATGGGTTCTATATCATCTGGTAGTGAAAACAAGCCCAACATCTTAGAGCAAAGTGACGCGGTCTTAAACAAGCAAAAAGCCCCGACGATGAAACTGTCAGGGCTTTTGATAGTAACGTACTGAAAAAATTAGCGAGGCAATACGTCTTCCGGCAGATTATAGAGCTGGGCCAGCGTGACGACGTTGTCGCTGACGCCCGAAAGCGTCACCTGTGCGCCCTGCCGCTTGCCCGTTGACACCAGGTGAACCAGCAGCGCCACACCCGCCGTATCCACGCGAGAGATACCGCTCAGGTCGATACGGGAAACACCCTTCATGGCATCTTCACGCGCATCCCAGAGAGGATTCAGATAATCCTGATCCAGCTCGCCTGAGAGGAGTAATGTCTCACCCTCACGGGTCCAGCTCAGCTGCGACATATTACTTGTTCCCTTCCAGGGTAATTTTCTGACGTGCGATGCTGTTCAGCTGTGCAGTCAGACCATCGATACCCTTGGTACGCAGCAGATCGCTCCATTCGTTCTGCTTGGTGGTAATCATGCTGACGCCTTCTGCAATCATGTCGTAGGCCTGCCAGTTACCGGTCTGGGTGTTCTTACGCCACTGGAAATCCAGACGCACTGGCGGACGACCGTTCGGATCGACGATGGTCACACGGATAGGCAGGATAGTAGCGGAACCCAGCGGCTGTTCCGGCGCGATCTGATACGTCTGGCCGTGGTACATCGCCAGTGCCTGGCCGTAAGCCTGCTTCAGATATTCACGGAATGCAGTAAAATAGGCTTCACGCTGTGCTGGCGTGGCGTCTTTGTAGTAACGGCCCAGCACCAGTGCACCGGCATATTTCACCTGCACATACGGCAGCAGCTCCTGATCGACCACGTCACGCAGGTAATCGGGATTGGAACGGATCTTCGGCTGCTCGTTTTTGAGGCGATCGAAGGTTTTCTTTGCTGCCTCATTCATCTGTTGATAAGGATTGCTCTGATCGGCTGCGTTAGCTGCAGTCAGAGGGGCAATCATCAACATGGCAACCATTAACAGTCGTTTAATCATGAATTACTTCTCCTGAGATGAATTCGTCGTGCCAACAGGCGGCGTAATGTCACTCTGCGCAGGGGTTTGCGCAGCCTGATTCTCGTCACCCCCTTTACTGTTACTGTTGTAAAGGAACTGACCAATCATATCTTCCAGCACCATGGCTGATTTCGTATCCTGAATGACACCACCGTCTTTCAGGATAGTCGTTCCCAGCTCGGGATCTTCAAAACCGATGTTCAGGGCCAGATATTGTTCACCTAACAGGCCGGATGTACGGATAGAAAGGGAGCTGGTATCCGGGATATGGTTGTAGCGCTCTTCGATATCCAGCGCGACGCGCGGCAGGTAGGTTTTCTCATCCAGCGTGATATCGGCAACGCGCCCTACTACCACCCCGCCAATACGCACCGGTGAACGGCTCTTCAGGCCACCGATATTATCGAAAGTGGCATAAACGCGGTATGTCGGCTCGGTACGGATGGTCGTCACATCGGCCACTTTAAAGCTTAAAAACAGCGCTGCCAGCAGTGCCAGCAACACAAATACGCCTACCCAAATTTCTACTTTTTTCGTTTGCATGAACTCATTTCCCAAACATCAGTGCGGTGAGCACAAAATCCAGTGCCAGTATGGCCAGCGACGAATGAACAACGGTGCGAGTGGTTGCCCGGCTGATCCCGGCAGACGTCGGGATCGCATCGTAGCCGTTGAACAGCGCAATCCAGGTGATCGTCACGGCAAATACCGCGCTTTTAATCATGCAGTTAACCAGGTCCAGACGCCAGTCAACGGCACCCTGCATCGCTGACCAGAAGAAACCGGCATCAATCCCTTTCCACTGGACGCCAACCATCGAACCGCCCCAGATCCCGACCGCGACAAAGAGGATAGTCAACAACGGCAGGGAGATCATGCCCGCCCAGAAGCGCGGTGAGATCACCCGGCGCAGCGGATCCACGGCCATCATCTCCATACTGGAGAGCTGCTCGGTGGCCCGCATCAGGCCGATTTCCGCCGTCAGCGCCGAACCGGCACGCCCTGCGAACAGCAGCGCAGCGACCACCGGCCCCAGCTCACGCAGCAGGGAGAGCGCCACCAGCATACCGAGGCTGGTTTCTGCGCTGTAGGTGGTGAGAACCAGATAGCCCTGCAGCCCCAGCACCATGCCGATGAAGACCCCGGAAACAATGATAATGAGCATCGACAGCACGCCGACATTATACAGCTGGCGTACCAGCAAAGGGGCATGTTTGCGGAATTCCGGTTTCCCGACCAGCGCATTGAATAACATCAACCCGGCACGCCCGAACGTCCTGATGGTTTTTATGCCACGGTGTCCGAGAGAGGCCAACGCATTTAACAGCATGAGTGGCTTAACTCCCTATTCCCAATAAATCTTTATGATAATCACCCGCCGGATAACGGAACGGCACCGGGCCATCTGCAATGCCGTCAAGGAACTGACGGACTCGCGCATCGCTGTTGGTCTGCAATGACTGGGCGCTACCGTGCGCCACTATTTTCTTATCCGCTACGATATAGGCGTAGTCGGCAATGCTCAGCACTTCGGGTACGTCGTGAGAGACCACGATACAGGTTACACCCAGCGCGCTGTTCAGCTCAGAGATCAGTTTGACCAGCACGCCCATGGTGATGGGATCTTGCCCGACGAACGGCTCGTCGAACATGATCAAATCGGGTTCCAGCGCAATGGCGCGCGCCAGGGCCGCACGACGGGCCATCCCGCCAGAGAGTTCGGAAGGCATCAGTTTCGCCGCGCCGCGCAGTCCTACGGCCTCGAGCTTCATCATGACGGTGCTTTTTAACAGCTCCGGCGGCAGGTGCGTATGTTCACGCAGCGGATAGGCGACATTATCGAAGACGTTCATGTCAGTAAATAGCGCGCCGGACTGAAACAGCATGCTCATACGTTTACGCACGGTATAGAGCCGTGAGCGCGACATCGCGGGGATATTTTCGCCATCAAAGAGGATTTCGCCCTGCGCTGGCGGGATCTGACCACCAATCAGGCGCAACAATGTCGTTTTACCAATGCCGGACGGGCCCATGATGGCGGTAATTTTACCGCGTGGCACGGTGAGAGAGATATTGTCAAAAATGACCCGGCTGCTGCGCGTGAAGCTGACGCCACGGACATCGACTAAATTCGCCTCATTCAGGCTCATGTACATTTCCTTTCTGTTGCCGGTTCAGGATCGGCTTGATGCCTGATTTCGCCGCAAACCCAACATTTTTACAGAATATTACCTCTGGGGGTAAGCGAAAGCTGGCATTTGTTTTACTTTTACAGCGCATAAAGTCAAAATTAGGAATTCGTTACGCCCACAGACAGTATGCAGCGGCAGAGATTTTTTTCTCGGTGGACCGGCGAGTATACCTGAAGAAAGGACTTTTGATGCTTCTTGCAACGGCACTGTTAATAATTGGTTTACTTTTGGTGGTCTACAGTGCCGACCGTCTGGTGTTCTCCGCATCAATACTCTGTCGTTTATTGGGCGTTCCCCCGCTAATTATTGGGATGACGGTGGTCAGCGTCGGCACCTCCCTGCCGGAGATCATTGTCTCTGCTGCCGCCTCGATGCACGATCAGGTCGATCTTGCCGTGGGAACGGCTATTGGCTCCAATATCGTCAACATTTTGCTCATTCTGGGCCTTGCTGCGCTACTGCATCCATTTCGCGTGCATTCTGATGTTCTGCGGCGTGAATTGCCGCTAATGTTAATTGTCAGCCTGCTGGCGGGTTACGTGTTATATGACGGGCAGTTAACCTTTAGCGACGGCATTTTCTTGCTGGCGCTGGCGGTCATCTGGCTGTTGTATATCGTCAAGCTTGCCCGGGCGGCAGAAAAGCAAGGCAGTGACACCTTAACCCGCGAACAGGTAGCAGAGTTGCCGCGTGAGGGAAATTTACCCGTCGCGCTGCTCTGGCTGGGCGTGGCATTAATCATCATGCCCATGGCGACGCAGATGATTGTTGATAACGCCACGGTGCTGGCCAACTATTTCGCCATGAGCGAATTGACTATCGGCCTGACGGTGATTGCCATTGGCACCAGTCTCCCCGAACTCGCGACGGCTATCGCCGGGGCGCGTAAGGGCGAGGACGACATGGCGATTGGCAATATCATCGGCGCCAATATTTTCAATATTGCCATTGTGCTTGGCCTGCCTGCCCTGATTGCCCCTGGCGCGTTCAATCCGCTCGCGTTCAGCCGAGACTACGGGGTAATGGTGGTCGTCAGCGCAATCTTCGCCCTGCTCTGCTGGCGGCGAAAAAGGCAGATTGGTCAGGGTGCTGGCGCGCTGCTGACGGTGGGATTTGTCGTATGGATGGCGATGCTGTACTGGCTCTCGCCGCTTCTCTCTGGGTAAACGGAAACGCATTATGTCGCAAATAGAATTGCAGCCGGGTTTTGACTTTCAGAAAGCAGGAAAACAGGTTCTGGAGATTGAACGTGAAGGTCTGGCGCAGTTAGATCAATATATTAATCATGACTTTAGCCTGGCGTGTGAGAAGCTTTTTCACTGCACCGGCAAAGTTGTGGTGATGGGGATGGGCAAATCCGGCCACATTGGCCGTAAAATGGCCGCTACCTTAGCCAGTACCGGTACGACCGCGTTTTTCGTTCACCCTGGCGAAGCGGCGCACGGCGATCTGGGCATGGTTTCATCCCAGGATATCGTCATTGCGTTATCCAACTCGGGCGAATCGAATGAGATCCTGGCGCTGATCCCGGTGCTGAAGCGCCTGCAGGTCCCGCTGATCTGCATCACCAGCCGCCCCGAGAGCAGCATGGCGCGCGCCGCGGATATTCACCTGTGCGTCAAAGTGCCAAAAGAAGCCTGCCCCCTGGGGCTGGCGCCGACCTCCAGCACCACTGCCGCGCTGGTCATGGGTGATGCGCTGGCCGTCGCCCTGCTTGAAGCGCGCGGCTTTACCGCTGAAGATTTCGCCCTCTCCCACCCCGGCGGTGCGCTGGGGCGTAAGTTGCTGCTGCGCGTGAATGACATCATGCATACTGGCGATGAAATCCCACACGTCAGTAAAGATGCCTCCCTGCGCGATGCGCTGCTGGAAATTACCCGCAAAAACCTGGGCATGACCGTCATCTGCAATGACCAGTGGAAGATTGACGGGATCTTCACCGACGGGGATTTGCGTCGGGTATTTGATATGGGCGTGGATGTACGCAAGCTGGGTATCGCCGATGTCATGACCACAGGCGGCATTCGGGTGCGTTCCGGCACGCTTGCCGTCGAAGTGCTGAACCTGATGCAGTCCCGCCATATCACCTCCGTTATGGTTGCTGATGGCGACCAGCTGCTGGGTGTGGTACATATGCATGATCTTCTGCGCGCAGGCGTAGTGTAATGAAGGATAAGACAATGATTAATACGGGTGCTTCCCTTGCAACCTGTTATGGCCCGGTAAGCGCGCAAATGATGTCGCAGGCTGAAAAGATTCGCCTGCTGATCCTGGATGTGGATGGCGTGCTCTCTGATGGTCTGGTTTATATGGGCAATGATGGCGAAGAGCTGAAAGCGTTCAACGTACGTGATGGCTACGGCATTCGCTGTGCCCTGACGTCTGGCATAGAAGTTGCCATCATTACCGGACGTAAGGCTAAACTGGTAGAAGATCGGTGCGAAACGCTGGGCATTACGCATCTCTATCAGGGGCAATCCGATAAGATGGTAGCTTTCAGGGACTTACTTGGTAAACTTGCCATTGCGCCGGAAAATATCGCCTATGTCGGAGACGATCTTATTGACTGGCCAGTAATGGCAGAAGTGGGACTCAGCATCGCCGTGGCCGATGCCCATCCGCTTTTGATCCCGCGCGCTGACTATGTCACCCGTATCAACGGTGGCCGTGGCGCAGTACGAGAAGTCTGCGACCTGTTGCTGCTGGCGCAAGGTAAGCTTGATGAGGCCAAAGGGCAATCGATATGAGTAAAACCAGACGTTGGGTTATTATTCTGCTAACGCTTGTTGCACTGGTACTGATTGGCGTGAATCTCGCTGACCGGGACGACGAACAAGCGCCGACGGTCAACACGAACGATCCGACGTATAAAAGCGATCACAGCGATACCGTCGTTTACAGCCCCGAAGGGGCGCTGAATTACCGCCTTATCGCTCAGCACGTTGAGTATTTTTCCGAACAGGGCGTCTCGTGGTTTACCCAACCGGTGATGACCACGTTTGATACCAATAAGATCCCGACGTGGTCGATTAAATCAGACCGGGCAAAACTGACGAATGACCGTATGCTTTATCTGTATGGTCATGTTGAAGTGAATGCGCTGACCGCCGATTCGCAGCTGCGCAAAATCACAACCGATAACGCACAGATAAACCTTGTGACGCAGGATGTAACCTCGCAGGATCTGGTTACGTTATACGGCACAACATTTAATTCCAGCGGTCTGAGAATGCGCGGGAACTTACGCAGCAAGAACGCAGAGCTGATTGAAAAGGTTAGAACCTCCTATGAAATTCCAAGCAAACAAACTCAGCCTTAATAGTGTTATAGCCGGCGCGCTGCTGGCCCTCAGCCTTCCTGCGCTTGCTGTGACGGGTGATACCGAGCAGCCGATCCATATCGAATCTGACACGCAATCACTCGATATGCAGGGCAACGTGGTGACCTTTACCGGCAATGTGGTCGTGACTCAGGGCACCATCAAAATCAACGCCGATAAAGTCGTGGTGACGCGTCCTGGCGGTGAGGACGGAAAAGAGATTATCGATGGCTACGGCAACCCGGCCACCTTCTACCAGATGCAGGATAACGGTAAGCCGGTGAAAGGCCACGCTTCCCAGATGCACTACGAGCTGGCGAAAGATTTTGTGATTCTTACCGGTAATGCGTACCTGGAGCAGCTCGACAGCAACATCACGGGCGACAAGATCACTTACCTGGTTAAAGAACAAAAAATGCAGGCCTTCAGTGAAAAAGGCAAACGCGTGACTACCGTACTGGTTCCATCGCAGCTGCAGGACAAAAACAGCACTCAGGCCCCGGCACAGAAAAAGAGTAACTAATTCGTTATGGCAACATTAACTGCAAAGAATCTCGCCAAAGCCTATAAGGGCCGCCGCGTAGTGGAAGATGTCAGTTTGACCGTTAACTCCGGCGAGATTGTCGGCCTGTTGGGTCCTAACGGTGCGGGTAAAACCACCACGTTTTACATGGTTGTGGGCATTGTGCCGCGCGATGCGGGTAACATCATCATTGATGATGAAGATATCAGCCTGCTGCCCCTGCACGCGCGTGCGCGTCGCGGCATCGGCTATCTGCCGCAGGAAGCCTCGATTTTTCGCCGTCTGAGCGTTTACGACAACCTGATGGCCGTACTGCAGATCCGCGATGATTTGACCTCTGAGCAGCGTCAGGATCGCGCCAACGAGCTGATGGAAGAGTTCCATATTGAGCACCTGCGCGACAGCCTGGGTCAGGCGCTTTCCGGTGGTGAACGCCGCCGTGTGGAAATTGCCCGCGCGCTGGCAGCCAATCCGAAATTTATTCTGCTCGATGAACCTTTTGCCGGTGTAGACCCGATTTCGGTTATTGATATCAAACGTATTATTGAGCATCTGCGGGACAGTGGTCTTGGCGTTCTTATCACCGACCACAACGTGCGCGAAACGCTGGCGGTGTGTGAGCGTGCTTATATCGTCAGCCAGGGCCATCTTATCGCCCACGGTACCCCGCAGCAGATCCTCGAAGACGATCATGTTAAGCGCGTGTACCTTGGGGAAGACTTCAGACTCTGATAGGGTAGAAGCTAAGTCTCGCGTAAACGGAGAAAAATGCTCTGAACATGAAGCAAGGTTTGCAATTAAGGCTCAGCCAACAGCTGGCCATGACGCCGCAGTTACAACAGGCCATTCGTCTGTTGCAGCTGTCGACGCTGGAACTTCAGCAGGAGCTCCAGCAAGCGCTGGACAGTAACCCCCTCCTCGAGCAAACCGATCTTCACGACGAGGTAGAAACTCAGCAAACCCAGGATAACGAAACCCTCGACACGGTTGATGCGTTAGAGCAGAAAGAGATGCCTGACGAACTCCCGCTCGATGCCAGTTGGGATGAGATCTACACCGCCGGAACGCCATCCGGCACGCGGGCAGACTATCAGGATGACGAGTTACCTGTGTATCAGGGTGAAACCACCCAGTCGCTGCAGGATTACCTGATGTGGCAGGTGGAGCTGACGCCGTTTTCCGATACCGATCGTGCCATCGCCACCTCCATTGTGGATGCCGTCGATGAGACCGGCTATTTGACCGTGTCGCTGGACGATATCCTGGAGAGCATCGGCGACGATGATATTGAGATTGAAGAGGTCGAAGCGGTTCTGAAACGCGTGCAGCGTTTTGACCCGATCGGCGTCGCCGCGCGCGATTTGCGCGATTGTCTGCTGATTCAGCTTTCGCAGTTTGTGAAAGAGACCCCGTGGCTGGAAGAGGCCCGGCTTATCATCAGCGAACATCTGGATCTGCTGGCCAACCACGACTTCCGTTCACTGATGCGTGTGACGCGACTGAAAGAAGAGGTGCTGAAAGAAGCGGTCAATCTGATTCAGTCGCTGGATCCGCGCCCGGGGCAGTCCATCCAGACCAGCGAGCCCGAGTATGTCATTCCTGATGTGCTGGTGCGTAAGCATAACGGTCTGTGGACCGTGGAGCTGAATTCCGACAGCATCCCCCGCCTGCAAATTAATCAGCAGTACGCCTCAATGTGCACCAGCTCCCGCAACGACTCGGATAACCAGTTTATCCGCAGCAATCTGCAGGAGGCACGCTGGCTGATCAAAAGCCTGGAGAGCCGCAATGATACCCTGCTGCGCGTCAGCCGCTGCATCGTCGAGCAGCAGCAGGCGTTTTTGAGCAGGGTGAAGAGTTTATGAAGCCGATGGTGCTGGCCGATATCGCCCAGGCCGTCGAGATGCACGAATCGACAATTTCACGCGTGACGACGCAGAAGTATCTGCACAGCCCGCGCGGTATTTTTGAGCTTAAGTATTTTTTCTCCAGCCATGTCAACACCGAAGGCGGCGGCGAAGCCTCGTCGACGGCGATCCGGGCGCTGGTGAAAAAGTTAATCGCCGCGGAAAACCCCGCGAAACCACTGAGTGACAGTAAGTTGACCACCATGCTGTCCGAGCAAGGTATCATGGTGGCACGCCGCACTGTTGCGAAGTATCGAGAGTCTTTATCCATTCCGCCGTCAAACCAGCGTAAACAACTGGTCTGACACAACCGATAAGGAAGACACTATGCAGCTCAACATCACTGGACATAACGTCGAGATCACTGAGGCCCTGCGCGATTTTGTGAATACTAAATTCGCCAAGCTTGAGCAGTATTTTGAGAGGATCAACCAGGTCTACGTTGTGTTAAAAGTGGAAAAAGTGACTCATATCTCGGATGCTACCCTGCACGTCAACGGGGGCGAAATCCATGCCAGTGCGGAAGGGCAGGACATGTACGCGGCTATCGACGGCTTGATCGACAAGCTGGCACGACAGCTAAACAAACATAAAGATAAACTGAAACAACACTAATTGTCCGGGCAGTTAACGGGTGCAGGTCGGCCTGTTGTGAAACACAACGGGCCCTTTGTACAGTTAGCGCTTAGGTGAAATTATGATGAATAACGATTCCACTCTACAACTGAGCAGTGTCCTTAATCAGGAATGTACCCGCAGTGCCGTTCACTGCCAGAGCAAAAAACGTGCGCTGGAGATCATCAGTGAACTGGCCGCAAAACAGCTGAGCCTGCCGCCACAAGTGGTCTTTGAAGCGATCCTGACCCGTGAGAAAATGGGCAGTACCGGCATCGGCAACGGCATCGCCATTCCCCATGGCAAACTGGAAGAGGATACTCTGCGTGCTGTAGGGGTGTTTGTTCAACTGGAAACACCTATCGCCTTTGATGCCATTGATAACCAGCCTGTCGATCTGCTGTTTGCCCTGCTGGTGCCAGCCGATCAGACTAAAACGCATCTGCATACGCTTTCGCTGGTGGCCAAACGTCTGGCGGATAAAACCATCTGTCGCCGTCTGCGTGCGGCACAGAGCGACGAAGAGCTCTATCAAATTATTACGGAAACGGAAGGCAATCAGGATGATGCGTAATCGGGTGATGGCTTTGACATCTGTAGTCCTGAGGAGAAACGGTACATGGTGCTGATGATCGTCAGCGGGCGTTCGGGGTCCGGGAAATCGGTCGCCCTGCGCGCGCTGGAAGATATGGGCTTTTACTGCGTGGATAACCTGCCGGTGGTGCTGCTGCCCGACCTGGCGCGTTCGCTGGCGGATCGGCAGATTTCTGCCGCGGTCAGCATCGACGTTCGTAATATGCCTGAATCGCCGGAGATCTTTGAGCAGGCGATGAGCAGCTTGCCGGAAGCATTTTCACCTCAGCTTCTGTTCCTTGACGCCGATCGCAACACGTTGATCCGTCGCTACAGCGATACCCGCCGCCTGCATCCGCTCTCCAGTAAAAACCTGTCGCTGGAAAGCGCCATCGACCAGGAGAGCGATCTGCTGGAGCCGCTACGTTCACGCGCCGATCTGATCGTCGACACCTCTGAAATGTCGGTCCATGAACTGGCGGAGATGCTGCGTACCCGTCTGCTGGGCAAACGCGAGCGCGAACTGACGATGGTCTTTGAATCGTTCGGCTTTAAGCACGGCATTCCAATCGATGCAGACTACGTGTTCGACGTGCGCTTCTTACCGAACCCGCACTGGGATCCGAAGCTGCGTCCGATGACCGGCCTCGATAAGCCCGTCGCCGCGTTCCTTGACAGACATACGGAAGTGCATAACTTTATCTATCAGACGCGCAGCTATCTTGAACTCTGGTTGCCGATGCTGGAGACAAACAATCGCAGCTACTTAACGGTGGCGATTGGCTGTACCGGGGGCAAACACCGTTCGGTCTATATTGCTGAGCAACTGGCTGACTATTTCCGCTCGCGCGGTAAAAACGTGCAGTCCCGTCATCGTACGCTGGAAAAACGTAAAACATGACCGTAAAGCAGACCGTTGAAATCACCAACAAGCTGGGCATGCACGCACGCCCGGCGATGAAGTTATTTGAACTGATGCAGGGGTTTGACGCGGAAGTTCTGCTGCGTAATGACGAAGGCACCGAAGCCGAAGCCAACAGCGTAATTGCTCTGCTGATGCTGGATTCGGCGAAGGGCCGTCAGATTGAAATCGAAGCCACCGGCCCGCAGGAAGTCGAGGCGCTGGCGGCGGTGATTGCGTTGTTCAACGCCGGATTTGATGAAGATTAATGCAGCTTATTAGCCTGCATAAAGCCTTCGCCACCCAACTGGCGCATCTGGCGCAGGATCCACGCCTGACGGCTGCGTACATAGCCTGATGGCGCGCTGGCCTTAAAGCGGATCGGATTCGGTAACACAGCCGCCAGCAGCGCGGCCTCCGACGCCGTCAGACGGCTGGCTGGTTTGTTGAAATAGCGCTGCGACGCGGCTTCAACGCCAAACACACCCTCGCCAAACTCCGCGATATTCAGATAGACCGTCAGGATCCGTTTTTTACTCCACACCGTTTCGATACCCAGCGTCAGCCCGGCTTCAAAGCCCTTTCTTATCCAGCTGCGCCCGTCCCATAGAAACAGGTTTTTCGCCGTCTGCTGAGAAAGCGTCGATGCCCCCCGAATGCGGCTCTCGTTGCGCTCGTTATGCGCTAACGCCTTCTCTATCGCCCCGACGTCGAATCCCCAGTGTTCAGGGAATTTTTGATCTTCGGCGGCAATCACGGCCAGCCCCATCCAGGGAGAGATCTCATCCATACTCACCCAGTCAGAGTGGGCGATGTAGCTGAAATTGCCGCTCAGCCAGTTACCCAGCTGACGTTCAACCATCACCGCTGAAAACGGCACTGGCAGGAAGCTAAACAAGGCGATACCCCCGCCCCAGAAAACCGCCATGACCAGCAGAATGCGAATGACGATCCGTCTTAACCAGCCAGCTTTAGGACGCTTTAACCTCATTCAGCAAGCACCAGCACGCGGGTGACCAGCTTCTCGATACCCGTCGCGGCTTCCGCGATGGTTTGCGCCAGCATGTAAGCGGGCGTGGTCACGATCCTGTTCTCTTCATCGACCACGATATCGTCCACCGGACAAGGGATATGCTCACCGCCCATATCCTCAATGACCTCGGCGGTATCGATATCAGTCCCGATGGTCAGGCGCAGCGGTTTATCAAAAATGGCCGGCAGCATCGCGGGAGCGATACAGATAAAGCCCAGCGGCTTGCCTGCCTCATGCATCTGCAGGGCCAGCGCTTTTAAATCGTTATCTACCTGGCAGGCACTGCCCTGCCGGGCAAAATCACTCAGATTTTTGGCCGCACCAAAACCGCCCGGTACAATCAGCGCATCCAGTTCAGCGGCCAGGGCCTCGCTGAGCGGGCGAACCTCTCCACGTGCGATCCGTGCTGCCTCAACGAGGACGTTACGGCTTTCGGCCATCGTTTCGCCGGTCAGGTGGTTGATCACGTCTGACTGGGCTTTATCCGGAGCAAAACAGACCGCTTCGGCACCATTACGCACCAGGGCCAGCAGCGTCAAAACGGCCTCATGAATTTCTGAACCGTCGTAAACTCCACAGCCGCTCAGGACTACACCAACCTTTTTCATCATGCGATCCCTCTCGAAAAATGTTAAATACGCATTAAAAATTCTGATTAAAACGGTGTGCTTCACACATTTAACTGATTCATGTAACAAAGTATTTAAGATTTGCTATCTTAACTGCGTGCGGCCTAAATTTTCCGGCTACGCCATCTACGACAAAAACATCTTTATATTCAGGCGCAGCCAAGATTTCCCTGGTGTTGGCGCAGTATTCGCGCACCCCGGTTTAGCCGGGGTCATTTTTTCTGCTCTCCACCCAGGCTTTCAGCACGGCCACATCGTTCTGCCACTCCTGCTTCATCTCTTCAACCCATTCACCTACGTTGTCTTCCCACGCTGGTAAATCCGGGGACTGAATCTGTTGGCCAAGCTGTTGCAGATGACGCAAACCCACCGACCCGGCCGCGCCTTTGATCTTATGGCCTTCTTCCACGATGCCTTTCTGATCCCGCGCCGTCAGGTTGGACTCCAGCACGTTCAAATAACCCGGCATCATCTTCTCGAAGATCGCCAGGCCGTCGGTGATCAACTTCGGACCAACCAGATCGATGTACTGCTCAAGCATGTCGATATCCAGCAAAGACTTCGCTTTCTCTGTATCTACCGTCGTCATGGTGCTCTCCTCTTCGTCACAGGTGTCCCAGAACTTCTTAATCATGGCGGTTAAGGCAGGTACCGCCAGCGGTTTGCTCAGCACATCGTCCATACCCGCGTCCAGGTACTCTTTTTTGTCTTTCAGCACGTTGGCGGTCAGCGCCACCAGCGGCGGCAGTTCGTCGCTGGCGTAACGGCTCGTCAGCTCACGCGAGATGTCCAGCCCGGTCATGTCCGGCAGCTGAATGTCCAGCAGCACCAGGTCGTACTCGCCCGGCGTGAACATCTCCAGCGCGGCTTTACCGGTCATGGCAACGTCGACGCTGCTGCCGAGTTTCTCCAGCACCGAGCGCGCCACAATTACGTTCAGCTCGATATCTTCAACCAGCAGCACGTGCAGGGCGGGCAGCGGCATATCGTCGTGGGCAAAAGTATCTTCAACCTCTTCCGCCACGGCCGGGGCACGCACGCTCAGCTTAAACACGGAGCCGTGCCCTGGGTTGCTGGAGACCGTAATGTCGCCCCCCATGCTCTTCGCCAAGCGGCGCGATACCGCCAGGCCAATGCCGGTGCCGGTGGCAGGCTTGCCCCCCTGGCTGTCTTTGACCTGATAATACATGGCGAAGATTTTGTCCTGCTCCTCCTGCGGAATACCGATCCCGGAATCTTCCACCTCGAAGTGCAGCATCTCGCCCTCGCCGTAGCGCACGCGAACCGCCACCTGACCGTTCTGAGTAAATTTGACCGCGTTGCTGATCAGGTTCCACAGGATCTGACGCAGGCGCGTGCCGTCGGTGACCACCTTGTGCGGCAACGGCAGGGTCGGTTCCATCACAAAGCGTAGCCCTTTCTGCTGCGCCTGCAGGCCAGAGAGGTTTTCCAGATCTGCGAGGAAACTGGTGAAGTCCACCGGCTGGTTATCCAGCTGGACTTTACGTCGCTCCATCTTATCCATATCAATAATATCGTTGAAGATATTGCCGAGCGTCACCGCCGAAACATGGATGGTTTTAAGATATTTCTCCTGCTCGCTGGTCAGTTCGGTGTCGAGCAGAATGCGGCTTAAGCCGACGATGCCGTTAAGCGGAGTACGCAGCTCATGGCTGATGGTGGAGATAAAGGTGGTTTTATCCCGGCTGGCGCGCTCCAGCGCATCCTGATAGCGTTTCCGCTCGGTAATATCACGCCCGAAGCCCATCAGCCCGTGGCGTTTCCCGACGCGGTCGTAGTACGGCACTTTACGGATTTCGAAGCAGGCTTTACGCCCGTCCGGGTAGTCGAGCCACTGCTCATACGTCAGGGAGACGTTATGGCGGAAGACCTTCTCATCGGTTTCGATAACTTTGGCGGCCGCTTCAGGGGAGTAGACGTCCTGCGGGCGCAGGCTGACGAGCTGTTTTTCACTTTTGCCGGTCAGGAGTTCCATCGCCCGGTTACAGCCGGAGAACTCTTTGTCTTCGTTGCGATAGAAGACCAGATCCGGTGAGGCATCCAGGAAAGAGCGCAGGAAAGAAGATTGCTGCTCGAGCTGGATTTGCGTCTGTTCGCGCTCTTTCATCTCGATTTTCAGCTGTTCCAGCGTGGTCTGGCGCTCGGCCTCCGCTTTCACACGGTCTGAGATCTCCTGGTTCAGCTGGGCAATGTTGTCTTTAAGCTGGACGTTGAGCTTCAGGTCGCGCTCGCGCATCTCCTCCAGCTTCTCCACTACCCGGGTCAGCCGCTGGCGGGACTCTTCCAGCTGTTCAACCACCACCGAGAGAAAATAGACCGCCCACGGGGTAATCAGCAGGCCAAAGAAAATGGAACGAATCAGGTCGATGCTTTCCACCTGGCCATGCAGCACCATGGTAATGGCCATCTGCACCACAATCGCCAGCACCACCAGCGCCAGCGCCAGCAACAGGGAGAAGCGCACCAGGCCAAGCTTCATCATCAGATCGACATAGTATTGCGCCAGTAACCGAATTTGCTTCATAGGGGATCTCTTCACGACGTCATCGCACAATAATACTCAAATTCCAGGCAAGACGTTGAAGGTTGTGCAAAAAAGTGAGGGGTAAAACAGAGGATGCGCCTCACTTCCCGGGCGGGGAAGCGAGGCGAGAAGGGTCAGGAGCGCTTCAGTAACAGCCAGAGGCTGATCAGGAAGAAAGAGGCGCTCGGCAGCAGCGCGCCGATCACCGGCGGTATGCCGTACACCAGGGTCAGCGGACCGAAAATCTGATCGAGGACGTAGAAGACAAAGCCGAAGCTGATGCCCGTCACGACCCGCACGCCCATAGGAACGCTACGCAGCGGACCGAAGATAAACGACAGCGCCATCAGCATCATCACCGCCACCGAGAGCGGCTGGAAGACCTTGCTCCACATGTTGAGCTGATACCGTCCGGCATCCTGGCCGCTCGACTTCAGGTACTTCACGTAGTTATGCAGACCGCTGATGGAGAGCGCATCCGGGTCCAGCGCCACCACACCGAGCTTGTCTGGCGTCAGGTTGGTTTTCCAGGTGCCGGAGACGGTTTGCGACCCGGTGATCTGTTTTGGATCCTGCAGGTTTGACTCATCCACCTGCGACAGACGCCAGACCTTTTTATCGGCATCAAAGGCGGCCGTCGCAGCGTAACGCACCGCCTGCAGACGACGCTGGTCGTTAAAGCTGTAGATGCTCACGCCGCCAAGGGTACTGTCGCCGGTGACGCGTTCGATATAGACAAAGTTATTCCCGTCTTTTGCCCACAGCCCCTGCTGGGTAGAGAGCAGCGAGCCGCCGTACATCTGCTGGGCGCGGTAGTTACGCGCCATCTGTTCGCCCTGTGGCGCAACCCACTCGCCCATCGCCATGGTCAACAGCACCAGCGGGATCGCGGTTTTCATGACGGACAGCGCCACCTGCATGCGGGTAAAGCCGGAGGCCTGCATCACCACCAGCTCACTGCGCTGGGCCAGCATCCCCAGCCCCAGCAGCGCCCCTAACAGCGCCGCCATCGGGAAGAAGATCTGCACGTCTTTTGGAATGCTGAGCAGGGTATACATCCCCGCGCCCATGGCATCGTAGCTCCCCTGCCCGGCCTTTTTCAGCTGGTCGACAAACTTAATGATGCCGGAGAGCGACACCAGCATGAACAACGTCATCATGATGGTGGTAAAGATGGTTTTACCGATATAGCGGTCAAGAACGCCAAACGCCTGCATTACACCGCTCCTTTACGCGTAAACCGGGCCCGTACACGGCGCATCGGCACGGTGTCCCACATGTTGAGGGCGACGGCCAACAGCAGATAGAGTCCGTTAATCACCCAGGTCCAGATAACCGGGTCAATTTTTCCTTTACCACCGTTCGATTTGATCGAGGTCTGCAGCAGGAAGAACACCAGATAAAGCAGCATCGCAGGCAACATGGAGAGCACGCGGCCCTGACGTGGATTCACCACGCTGAGCGGCACTACCATCAACGCCATCATAAATACGGTGAATACCAGCGTGATGCGCCAGTGCAGCTCCGCACGGGCGCGATTGGTATCGGTATTGATCAGCGTGCGCATGCTCATCTGTTCAGTATCGGTAGGATCCAGCGCAACCGCCTGATGGCCAATAATCGCCTGATAGTTCTGGAAATCGGTGATGCGGAAATCACGCAGCATCGCCGTTCCTTCGAAGCGGGTACCTTTGTTCAGGGTCACAATCTGCGAACCGTCTTTACCCTGGGCGAGCTGACCGGAGTCGGCCACCACCACGGAGGGACGGGCGTTGCCCTTGGTGCGGATCTGCGCGAGGAACACTTCGTTGAAACGGCTGCCATCCACGCTTTCGATAAACAGCACGGAGTTACCGTCAGTCGCCTGCTGGAACTGGCCCTGGGCCAGTGCGGCCATGCCGGGGTTGGCTTTCGCTTCGGCCAGCACTTCGTCCTGATGACGAGAAGAGACAGGACCGGCCCACATGACGTTCACGGCGGCCACGATGCCGGTAAACAGCGCCAGGATCATGGCGGCTTTAACCAGCACCGCTTTGCTCAGACCGCAGGCATGCATGACCGTGATTTCGCTTTCGGTATAGAGTTTACCGAGCGTCATCAGCAGTCCGAGGAAAAGGCTAAGTGGCAGGATAAGCTGCGCCATTTCAGGCACGCCCAACCCAAGCAGAGAAAGCACCAGATTTGTGGGAATTTCGCCATCGACAGCCGCGCCGAGGATCCTCACCAGTTTCTGACAGAAAAAGATCAGAAGCAGGATGAAGAGTATCGCCAGCTGGCTTTTGAGCGTCTCCCGCACCAGATATCTTATGATTATCACATTAAATACGCCCGTAAAAACCCGTCTCTTTGCAGGAAAATCGCTTGTTTCATGGCTTAAACGTCATTTATTCTCTTGAGTCGTCGAAATCATCGCTAAGATTAGAACACCCGACGGATTCGCGCTTCAGGAGTTATTATGACGTGCCGAAACCGTAATAACGTAAGATTAACACGAAGTCACCGCAACAGCGGGTACGAGTTACGAAAGGTTTCAATTCTATCCGTAGCTGCCGCTGTTGTCTTTAAGATTCAGGAGCGTAGTTCATGGAGTTCAGTGTAAAAAGCGGTAGCCCGGAGAAACAGCGGAGTGCCTGCATCGTCGTCGGCGTGTTTGAACCCCGCAGACTCTCTCCGATCGCCGAACAACTCGATAAAATCAGTGACGGCTACATCAGCGCCCTGCTGCGCCGCGGCGAGCTGGAAGGCAAGCCGGGACAGACATTGCTGCTGCATCACGTGCCTAACGTCCTGTCCGAGCGCATCCTGCTGATTGGCTGTGGCAAGGAGCGCGAGCTGGATGAGCGCCAGTACAAACAGGTTATTCAGAAAACGATTAATACGCTGAATGATACTGGCTCAATGGAGGCCGTGTGCTTCCTGACCGAACTGCACGTCAAAGGCCGCAACACCTACTGGAAAGTACGTCAGGCGGTAGAGACAGCCAAAGAGACTCTGTACAGCTTCGATCAGCTGAAAACTACCAAAAGCGAACCCCGTCGCCCGCTGCGTAAGATGGTCTTTAACGTCCCTACCCGCCGTGAGCTGACCAGCGGTGAACGCGCCATTCAACATGGTCTGGCGATCGCTGCCGGTATCAAGGCCGCGAAAGACCTGGGCAACATGCCGCCAAATATCTGTAACGCAGGCTACCTTGCGTCACAGGCGCGTCAGCTGGCTGACTCCTACAGCAAAAACGTCGTCACCCGCGTGATTGGCGAACAGCAGATGAAAGAGCTGGGAATGCACTCCTACCTGGCCGTCGGCAACGGTTCACAAAATGAATCCCTGATGTCGGTCATTGAGTACAAAGGCAACCCGGCTGAAGACGTGCGTCCGATTGTGCTGGTGGGTAAAGGCCTGACCTTCGACTCCGGCGGTATCTCCATCAAGCCTGCCGAAGGCATGGATGAGATGAAGTACGACATGTGCGGCGCGGCGGCGGTTTACGGCGTGATGCGCATGGTGGCCGAGCTGCAGCTGCCGATCAACGTGATCGGCGTGCTGGCGGGCTGTGAAAACATGCCGGGTGGCCGTGCCTATCGTCCGGGCGATGTCCTCACCACCATGTCAGGCCAGACCGTTGAAGTGCTGAACACCGATGCCGAAGGCCGCCTGGTGCTGTGCGACGTGCTGACCTACGTTGAGCGCTTCGATCCAGAAGCGGTTATCGACGTGGCAACCCTGACCGGCGCCTGCGTGATTGCCCTGGGCCATCACATCACCGGCCTGATGTCGAACCACAACCCGCTGGCGCACGAGCTGATCGGTGCGTCCGAACAGGCGGGTGACCGCGCATGGCGTCTGCCAATGGCCGATGAGTACCAGGAGCAGCTGGAGTCTAACTTTGCGGATATGGCTAACATCGGTGGGCGTCCTGGCGGTGCCATTACCGCGGCCTGCTTCCTGGCGCGCTTTACCCGCAAGTACAACTGGGCTCACCTGGACATCGCGGGCACCGCATGGCGCTCTGGTAAAGCCAAAGGCGCAACCGGCCGTCCTGTTGCCCTGCTGTCACAGTTCCTGCTGAATCGTGCGGGTTTTAACGGCGAAGAGTAATTGCCGTCTGATGCCCGGTGGCGCTACGCTTACCGGGCCTACGGAAAGATGCCGTTTGTAGGCCGGGTAAGCGCAGCGCCACCCGGTTTTGCATTTAAATCCACAACAAGAAACCCCATATATGAAAAACGCAACGTTCTATCTTCTGGACAATGACACTCAACAGGATGGCTTAAGCGCCGTTGAACAGCTGGTGTGTGAAATTGCCGCAGAACGTTGGCGCGCGGGTCTTCGCGTGCTGATTGCCTGCGAAGATGAGCAGCAGGCCATCCGTCTGGACGAAGCGCTGTGGGCCCGACCGGCGGAAAGTTTTGTTCCGCATAATCTGGCGGGAGAAGGACCGCGCGGCGGTGCTCCGGTGGAGATCGCCTGGCCGCAAAAGCGTAACAGCAGCCCACGCGATATTCTGATTAGCCTGCGTACCGGCTTTGCAGATTTTGCCACCGCTTTCACAGAAGTGGTAGACTTTGTCCCTTACGAAGACTCCTTAAAACAACTGGCGCGCGAACGCTATAAAGCGTATCGCCTGGCTGGTTTTAACCTGAATACGGCAACCTGGAAATAATGGAAAAGACATACAACCCACGCGATATCGAACAGCCGCTTTACGAGCACTGGGAACAGCAGGGCTATTTCAAGCCTAACGGCGATGAAAGCAAAGAGTCCTTCTGCATCATGATCCCGCCGCCGAACGTCACCGGCAGTTTGCATATGGGGCATGCCTTCCAGCAGACCATCATGGACACCATGATCCGTTACCAGCGCATGCAGGGCAAAAACACCCTGTGGCAGGCCGGTACTGACCACGCGGGTATCGCTACCCAGATGGTGGTTGAGCGTAAGATTGCCGCTGAAGAAGGTAAAACCCGTCACGACTACGGCCGCGACGCCTTTATCGACAAAATCTGGCAGTGGAAAGCAGAATCTGGCGGCACCATTACCCGTCAGATGCGCCGCCTCGGCAACTCCGTGGACTGGGAGCGCGAGCGCTTCACCATGGACGAAGGTCTTTCCAACGCCGTTAAAGAAGTCTTCGTCCGTCTGTATAAAGAAGACCTGATTTACCGTGGCAAGCGCCTGGTAAACTGGGACCCAAAACTGCGCACCGCTATTTCTGACCTGGAAGTGGAAAACCGCGAGTCTAAAGGCTCCATGTGGCATATCCGCTATCCGCTGGCCGACGGCGAGAAAACCGCAGACGGTAAAGATTACCTGGTTGTCGCCACCACCCGTCCGGAAACCCTGCTGGGCGATACCGGGGTGGCCGTTAACCCGGAAGATCCGCGTTACAAAGATCTGATTGGCAAATTTGTGGTTCTGCCGCTGGTGAACCGCCGTATTCCGATTGTGGGCGACGAACACGCCGACATGGAAAAAGGCACCGGCTGCGTGAAGATCACCCCGGCACACGACTTCAACGACTACGAAGTAGGTCGTCGCCACGCCCTGCCAATGATCAACATCCTGACCTTTGACGGCGATATCCGTGAAAGCGCAGAGGTCTACGACACCAAAGGCGAAGAGTCTGACGTTTACTCAAGCGATATCCCGGCAGAGTTCCAGAAGCTGGAGCGTTTTGCCGCGCGTAAAGCGGTCGTTGCCGCTGTCGACGCCCTGGGCCTGCTCGAAGAGATCAAACCGCACGATCTGACCGTCCCTTATGGCGACCGTGGCGGCGTGGTGATCGAGCCGATGCTGACCGACCAGTGGTACGTTCGTGCCGACGTGCTGGCGAAACCTGCGGTGGAAGCCGTCGAAAACGGCGACATCCAGTTCGTACCAAAACAGTACGAAAACATGTACTTCTCCTGGATGCGCGATATTCAGGACTGGTGTATCTCCCGTCAGCTGTGGTGGGGTCACCGTATCCCGGCATGGTATGACAACGAAGGCAACGTCTACGTTGGCCGTACGGAAGACGAAGTGCGTCAGGAAAACAACCTGAGCGCCGACGTTGCCCTGCGCCAGGACGAAGACGTGCTGGACACCTGGTTCTCCTCCGCGCTGTGGACCTTCTCCACCCTCGGCTGGCCGGAAAACACCGACGCGCTGCGTCAGTTCCACCCAACCAGCGTGATGGTGTCCGGCTTCGACATTATCTTCTTCTGGATCGCCCGCATGATCATGATGACCATGCACTTCATCAAAGATGAAAACGGCAAGCCGCAGGTTCCGTTCCATACCGTCTACATGACCGGTCTGATCCGTGACGACGAAGGCCAGAAGATGTCCAAGTCCAAGGGTAACGTTATTGACCCGCTGGACATGGTTGACGGTATCTCCCTGGAAGAGCTGCTGGAGAAACGTACCGGCAACATGATGCAGCCGCAGCTGGCTGAGAAGATCCGCAAGCGCACCGAGAAGCAGTTCCCGGACGGCATCGAGCCGCACGGCACCGACGCCCTGCGTTTCACCCTGGCGGCGCTGGCTTCAACCGGTCGCGACATCAACTGGGACATGAAACGTCTGGAAGGTTACCGCAACTTCTGTAACAAGCTGTGGAACGCCAGCCGCTTCGTACTGATGAACACCGAAGATCAGGATTGCGGCTTTAACGGCGGCGAAATGACCCTGTCCCTGGCAGACCGCTGGATCCTGGCTGAATTCAACCAGACCACCAAAGCGTTCCGCGAGGCGCTGGATAACTACCGCTTCGATATCGCGGCAGGCATCCTGTACGAATTCACCTGGAACCAGTTCTGCGACTGGTACCTGGAGCTGACCAAGCCGGTCATGAACGGCGGTACTGAAGCGGAGCTGCGCGGCACGCGTAATACGCTGATCACCGTTCTGGAAGGTCTGCTGCGCCTGGCGCACCCGATCATCCCGTTCATCACCGAAACCATCTGGCAGCGCGTGAAGGTCATCGCTGGCATCAACGCTGACACCATCATGCTGCAGCCGTTCCCGGCATTCGACGCCGCGCAGATTGACGAAGCTGCTGCATCCGATACCGAGTGGCTGAAGCAGGCGATTATCGCCGTGCGTAACATCCGTGCCGAAATGAACATCGCGCCGGGCAAACCGCTGGAACTGCTGCTGCGCGGTTGCAGCGAAGCGGCACAGCGTCGCGTGAACGAAAACAGCACCTTCCTGCAGACCATGGCGCGTCTGGAGAGCATCACCGTGCTGCCTGCTGATGATAAAGGTCCGGTATCCGTGACCAAAATCATCGACGGCGCCGAGCTGCTGATCCCGATGGCTGGTCTGATCGACAAAGATGCTGAGCTGGCACGTCTGGCGAAAGAAGTGGCTAAAGTTGACGATGAGATTGGCCGCATCGAAAACAAACTGTCCAACGAAGGCTTTGTTGCCCGCGCGCCAGAAGCGGTGATCGCCAAAGAGCGTGAAAAGCTGACCGGTTACGCGGAAGCGAAAGCGAAGCTGATTGAGCAGCAGGCCATTATTAGTGCGTTGTAATGAGTGAAGCAATGCGTGTAAATGCTCCTGTAACGGCGCACCTGCGCCGTATCACCGCCACGGATAACCCGGCCATTGCCGGCGTTATCCGCCGGGTATCAGCCGAATACGGCCTCACGGCCGATAAAGGTTATACCGTTGCGGATCCCAATCTCGACGAACTGTACGCTCTGTACAGCCAGCCGGGGCATGCCTATTGGGTTGTAGAGCAGAACGGGCAGGTTGTGGGTGGCGGTGGCGTTGCACCGCTCGCCTGCAGCGAGCCGGACATCTGCGAACTGCAAAAAATGTATTTCCTTCCCGTCGTCCGCGGACAAGGCTTAGCGAAGAAACTGGCGCTACAGGCGCTGGATCACGCCCGTGCTCAGGGCTTTAAGCGCTGCTACCTTGAAACCACCGCCTTCCTGACCGAAGCCATCAGGCTGTATGAGCATCTCGGCTTTGAGCACATCGACCAGCCGCTGGGCTGTACCGGCCACGTCGATTGCGAAGTGCGGATGCTGAAAACGCTGTAATTCCCCTTCCCGCCCCCTTCTGTTAAGCGGCTGTAAACTGAATGCTCTACACTCTCAGTTCAACACCACGAGGGGGAATACTGATGTCAAAGATAAAAAGCTACGCCGCACCGCAGGCGGGTGCAGAGCTTGAGCTGTACGAATACGATGCGGGCGAGCTGCTAGCAGAAGACGTCGAAGTGCAGGTGGATTACTGCGGGATTTGCCATTCCGACCTGTCAATGATCGATAACGAATGGGGCTTCTCACAATATCCGTTGATTGCCGGTCACGAAGTTATCGGCCGCGTGGTTGCCCTGGGCGATGCCGCGCAGGATAAAGGCCTGAAGATAGGTCAGCGCGTGGGCATCGGCTGGACCGCTCGTAGCTGCGGTCACTGCGACGCCTGTATCAGCGGCAACCAGATCAACTGTCTGGAAGGTTCAACGCCAACCATTCTGAATAAAGGCGGTTTCGCCGATAAACTGCGCGCCGACTGGCAGTGGGTCATTCCTCTCCCTGAGCAGATGGATATTGAATCCGCCGGTCCGCTGCTGTGCGGCGGGATCACCGTCTTTAAACCGCTGCTGATGCACCATATCACCGCCACCAGCCGTGTGGGCGTGATTGGTATCGGTGGTCTGGGCCATATTGCCATCAAGCTGCTGCATGCGATGGGCTGTGAAGTCACCGCGTTTAGTTCAAACCCTGCCAAAGAGAAAGAAGTGCTGGCGATGGGTGCGGATAAAGTGGTGAACAGCCGCGATCCTGAAGCACTGAACGCACTGGCGGGGCAATTCGATCTGATCATCAACACGGTAAACGTCGATCTCGACTGGCAGCCCTATTTTGAAGCGCTGGCTTACGGCGGCAACTTCCATACCGTGGGTGCCGTGATGAAGCCGCTGCCGGTCCCTGCCTTTACGCTGATTGGCGGCGATCGCAGCATCTCTGGTTCCGCCACGGGTACACCGTACGAACTGCGCAAACTGATGAAGTTTGCCGGACGCACCGGTGTCGCCCCGACCATCGAGACGTACCCGATGTCGAAAATCAACGAAGCCATTCAACACGTTCGTGACGGCAAGGCCCGTTACCGCGTGGTATTGAAAGCAGATTTTTAAGCCGTTATTGCCCGGTGGCGGCTGCGCCTTACCGGGCCTACGCGTGCTTTGTAGGCCCGGTAAGCGTAGCGCCACCGGGCGTTTCTCCACTACCGCACTAACGCGCCAAACACCTCTGCAACCGCCACCGCGCCCGGATCGGTCACCCCAGCCAGATTCTCTTTATTGACGTACGATGAACGCCCTGCTCCGGCTTTTTGCATACTGGCTGTCGCTTGTTCACCCTTTTTCGCGGCCTCTGACGCGGCCTGGATACCCCCTCTTTGCAACGCTTCCAGCGCCGGCTGGAGGGCATCGATCAGGGTACGATCCCCCAGATCGGCCCCGCCATAGTGTTTCATTTGCGCAAGCCCGGTCAGCAAGGCATCCGGCAACGGCTTGCCGCTACGCAGCGCCTGCCCGGCAGCGGTAAAGAAGATCGACATTAATACGCCGCTCGACCCGCCCATTACCGTCGCCAGCCGTTCGCCCACCACCAGCAACAGCTGCGGCAGATCGTTCAGCGGCAGGCGATCCTCCTCCAGCCATTGCGCAATATCCCGCGCCCCTTGCGCAAAGGTCGAACCGGTATCGCCATCCCCGACTTTCGCATCCAGGGCGTTAAGGCGGTTTTCAAGGGCGATTAACCGCTCCGTCACCGCAGCGACGTGCTGCGCAACCTGCGCATTTGCCGACGGGGTAAATTCCACGCTGTCATGTAGCGGGGTATGCTTCAGCGTACGCAGCGGCGCAAAGGCCACGGGCTTTTGCCAGCCCAGCGTCTCTACCGGCGCGTTGAGCGCCTGCTCAAACGTCTTGTTCAGCTTCAGCAGGGATAACGAAAAACCTTTCATGTCCAGCGAGCTCACCAGCGGCGCCGGACCAATCAGATACGCAATCCGATCCTTCAGGGCGGAATGCGCCAGTTCTTTGGTCAGCAGCGCCATCTCCAGGGCCGACACGCCGCCAAGGTTATTGATGAGCACCGCCAGCCGTCCCTCGCCCGCCAGCGCCAGCAACGGTTGCACCAGGGTATCGATAATCTCCCTGCTGTTTTGCGTATACACCACCGATGCCCCGGGCTCGCCGTGGATACCCAACCCCAGCTCAACATGGCCTTTTTTGATGCGCCCCTCTTCATCGTCGCTGCCCGGCAGGTTGCAGGTCTGCATCGCCACACCCAGGCTCCAGAGGTTGTCGCAGGCCTCGCGTGCCATATCGCGCACCTCGTTTAACGACTTACCCTGTTCGGCGGCATATCCGGCGACCTTATGTACCAGCGCGGTTCCGGCGATGCCGCGCGGCTGCTTGTTATCCGGCAGGGCGATATCATCGGCCACGATCACCATCTCCACTTTGAGCCCGTAGCGCTTGGCTTTTTCTGCCGCGAGGCCAAAGTTGAGACGATCCCCGGTGTAGTTTTTGACAATCAGCAGACAGCCACGATCCCCCGTCACCGCCACAATGGCGCTGAGCACCGCCTCAACGCTCGGTGAGGCGAACAGATCGCCGCAGACGGCTGCGGTCAGCATCCCTTTACCAATAAAACCCGCATGGGCCGGTTCATGGCCGGAGCCACCGCCGGAAATGACCGCGACGCGACTTTTATCCCAGTCGGCACGCACCACCACGCGGATAGCCGGATCGATATCCAGCCTGGCGAGATTGCCGTGTGGAGCGGAGATCAGCATACCTTCAATGGCATCATTGACCAGCTGTTTGCGGTCGTTAAAGAAGAATCTGGACATAGCTTTCCAATATGTTGTTTACCGTATGCAAAAGCATAGCCCGCGTTGCGTAATGCGCTGCAAAGTAAGAAATTGACACATTCAATTTGCCGTCAGGTTGCCTATACTCCACGCAGGATCCCACGAGGAAATGCATCATGAGTACACCCCTGCTGATTGCCCGCACGCCGGATACTGAGCTGTTTTTACTGCCCGCGATGGCGAACCGTCATGGCCTAATCACAGGCGCAACGGGTACGGGTAAAACGGTGACGTTGCAAAAGCTGGCCGAGTCATTTTCGAACACTGGCGTGCCGGTGTTTATGGCTGACGTAAAAGGCGATCTCAGCGGCGTAGCCCGGGAGGGGGTCGCATCGGATAAATTACTCGAACGGCTGAAAAACATCGGCGTCACCGACTGGCAGCCGCAAAGCAATCCGGTGGTGTTGTGGGATATTTTCGGCGAGAAGGGGCATCCGGTGCGGGCGACCGTTTCCGATCTCGGCCCGCTGCTGCTGGCGCGTCTGCTCGATCTGAACGAGGTGCAGTCTGGCGTGCTGAACATTATCTTCCGCATTGCCGACGACCAGGGGCTGCTGCTGCTCGATTTCAAAGACTTACGGGCCATTACGCAGTACATCGGCGATAACGCCAAAGCCTTCCAGACGCAGTACGGCAATATCAGCTCCGCCTCCATTGGCGCCATCCAGCGTGGATTACTCTCCCTTGAGCAGCAGGGAGCCGAACACTTCTTTGGCGAGCCGATGCTGGATATCAAGGACTGGATGCGTACCGACAGTAGCGGTAAAGGCATCATCAACATCCTGAGTGCGGAAAAGCTCTACCAGATGCCGAAGCTCTACGCGGCCAGCCTGCTGTGGATGCTCTCTGAGCTCTTTGAACAGCTGCCGGAAGCAGGCGATCTGGAAAAACCGAAGCTGGTCTTCTTCTTTGACGAAGCCCATCTCCTGTTCAGCGATGCGCCGCAGGTGCTGCTGGATAAGATCGAACAGGTGATCCGCCTGATCCGCTCTAAAGGCGTGGGCGTCTGGTTCGTTTCGCAAAACCCGGCTGATATTCCCGACAACGTGCTGGGCCAACTGGGTAATCGCGTCCAGCATGCCCTGCGCGCCTTTACGCCTAAAGATCAGAAGGCCGTGAAAGCCGCGGCCCAGACCATGCGCGCCAATCCGGCGTTTGATACCGAAGCGGCCATTCAGGCGCTGGGCACCGGCGAGGCGCTGATCTCTTTTCTCGATGCCAAAGGCAGTCCATCCATGGTCGAGCGCGCGATGGTCATTGCGCCCAACTCCAGAATGGGGCCAGTCAGCGACGACGAGCGTAACGGGCTGATCAACCACTCTCCGGTCTACGGTAAGTACGAAGATGAGGTGGACCGGGAGTCGGCGTTTGAGATGCTGCAGAAAGGGGTGCAGGCCACCACGGAACAGCAGCAGGCGCCTGCCGCTAAAGGCCAGACCGTGGCGGTCGATGACGGCATCCTCGGCGGCTTAAAAGACATTCTGTTTGGCAGCACCGGGCCGCGCGGCGGTAAACGCGACGGCGTGGTGCAAACCATGGCGAAAAGCGCGGCGCGTCAGGTGACGAATCAGATTATACGCGGTGTGCTGGGCAGCTTATTGGGCGGACGCCGCCGGTAACGTCGGCCCCCAGGGTGTACCCAGCGCCGAGCCCTGCACACCCTGCTCATTCAGATAGCGGTCCAGCTCCACCATCCCCGTCCAGCGGTTCTCGCACCACAGCGGTGCCAGCAGCGTTGGACGGCGGGCGCTGGCAGAGATGCGGTGATACACCACCTCCGGCGGCGTGTGGCGAATCATCTCCCCGGCGGTGAGGACATACTCATCCAGTTCAATGCCGTTCAGTCGCCCGGCCTCCCACGCTTTCGCCATAATACTGCCCGTGACGATATGCAGCGGGTGCAGCTTGATGCCATCCACCCCGGTCTCGACTACCTTATTCAGGGTTTCCAGGGCGTGATGCTGCCCTTCTCCCGGCAGGCCGACGATAAGATGGGTACAGACTTTCAGCCCGCGCTCCCGCGCCAGCCGGGTTGTGCGTTGATAGCAGGCAAAATCGTGTCCACGGTTGATGCGATGCAGAGTTTTATCGTGCGCGGTCTGCAATCCCAGCTCCAGCCAGATCTCATATCCCTGCTCTTTATACTCGCTGAGCAGATCGAGTACCGCCTCGGGCACGCAGTCCGGGCGCGTGCCGACGCAGAGCCCGACAATATTCGCCTGGCTCACCGCCTGCTGATACATCGAGCGCAGCACCTGCACTTCAGCCCAGGTGCTGGTATAAGCCTGGAAATAGGCCAGATACTGCTTCGCACGGTTCACCCGCGTGGACTGATGAGCAAGCTGGGCGGCAATGGACTGATGCTGCTGCGCTTCGTCAGCAAAGGAGGCTACATTACAGAAGGTGCAGCCGCCGCGTCCGATAGTGCCGTCGCGATTCGGGCAGCTAAACCCCCCGTGGAGCGACAGCTTATGGACCTTTTGCCCGTACCGGCGTGAAAGATCCCCACCAAACATATTGACTAATTTCTGTAACTGCATAATCTGTTAGACCGCCCCGTAGAAAGGGGACAAGCCTGCCATTTTTAACCGCCGTCGGCGATGACCTGGATCAATCGCCACGGTGCGCTTTTATCCTTTGCATAAATAACCAAGATAATTGCAATTTCATTCATCGCCTGCTTAATTACTTTTCCTTATGTTCTGATGGTTTTTTTCATTTATATCGTCCGCGCTAAAAAACAGTGACATCATGCGGGTTATTCCCATGCGGCGGCATTATATCCTGCTTAAATCGCACTATTTAGCATGCTACAGCGATAATACCGCTTTCATATAGTGAGTCAGATCACACTACCCCAAAGCCCACAGCAAGGTTACAGGGATGTGAAAGAGGTTAAATATCCATACAAATCAAATCACTAACCTTTCTTTAGCACATTTTTGTATAAATAAGATTGCCATTTGACCTGTGTACCGATTCCCGATAAGTTGGAAATCCGCTGGAAGCTTTCTGGATGAGCAGCCTGCTCATCATATTTATGCAGTAATTGAGATTCCCTCTGAAGCAAGTCCTCAAACTTGTTTACCTGCGCGAAAAGGATATTAAGAGGGCGAATGCGAGGTACGCGTATGAAACGCAAACCCCGTCGCCATGCTCTTTCTGTGCCTGTGCGCCACGGTTCAGTGGGAAGCCCGACGAGCCTGGGGAGGTTCACTGATATGTTGTACGATAAATCCCTTGAGAAGGATAACTGTGGTTTCGGCCTGATCGCCCACATAGAAGGCGAACCTAGCCACAAGGTAGTGCGTACCGCTATACACGCACTGGCCCGTATGCAGCACCGTGGCGCTATCCTCGCGGATGGTAAAACCGGCGACGGTTGCGGTCTGCTGCTGCAAAAACCGGATCGTTTCTTCCGCATCGTGGCGGAAGAGCGCGGCTGGCGTTTAGCTAAAAACTACGCCGTCGGCATGCTGTTCCTGAATCAGGACGCTGAAAAAGCAGCCGTATCACGCCGCATCGTCGAAGAAGAACTTCAACGCGAAACCCTGTCTATTGTCGGCTGGCGCGATGTGCCAACCAACGAAGGGGTCCTCGGTGAAATCGCCCTCTCCTCGCTGCCTCGTATCGAGCAAATCTTTGTCAACGCGCCTGCGGGCTGGCGTCCGCGTGATATGGAACGCCGCCTGTTCATCGCCCGCCGCCGCATTGAAAAACGCCTGCAGGACGATAAAGAGTTCTACGTTTGTAGCCTCTCGAACCTGGTGAACATCTATAAAGGTCTGTGTATGCCGGCTGACCTGCCGCGCTTCTACCTGGACCTGGCGGACCTGCGTCTGGAATCGGCCATTTGCCTGTTCCACCAGCGCTTCTCCACCAACACCGTACCACGCTGGCCGCTGGCGCAGCCGTTCCGCTACCTGGCGCACAACGGCGAAATCAATACCATTACCGGTAACCGCCAGTGGGCACGCGCCCGTACCTATAAATTCCAGACCCCGCTGATCCCGGATCTGCACGATGCCGCGCCGTTCGTGAACGAAACCGGCTCTGACTCCAGCTCCATGGATAACATGCTGGAACTGCTGCTTGCCGGCGGGATGGATATCGTCCGCGCCATGCGTCTGCTCGTTCCGCCAGCCTGGCAGAACAACCCGGATATGGATCCGGAGCTGCGTTCCTTCTTCGACTTTAACTCCATGCACATGGAGCCGTGGGATGGCCCGGCCGGTATCGTCATGTCCGACGGCCGCTTTGCCGCCTGTAACCTGGACCGTAACGGCCTGCGCCCTGCGCGCTACGTCATCACTAAAGACAAGCTGATTACCTGTGCCTCTGAAGTGGGTATCTGGGATTACCAGCCTGACGAAGTGGTGGAAAAAGGCCGCGTTGGGCCTGGCGAGCTGATGGTTATCGATACCCGTGTCGGTCGCATTCTGCACTCTGCGGAAACCGATAACGATCTGAAGAGCCGTCATCCGTATAAAGAGTGGATGGAGAAAAACGTCCGCCGTCTGGTGCCGTTCGAAGATCTGTCGGATCAGGACGTGGGCAGCCGCGAGCTGGATGATGATACTCTTGCCAGCTACCAGAAACAGTTTAACTACAGCGCGGAAGAGCTGGACTCCGTTATCCGCGTGCTCGGTGAAAACGGCCAGGAAGCGGTCGGCTCCATGGGCGACGACACCCCATTCGCCGTGCTCTCCAGCCAGCCGCGTATCATTTACGACTACTTCCGTCAGCAGTTTGCGCAGGTTACCAACCCGCCAATCGATCCGCTGCGTGAAGCACACGTGATGTCGCTGGCCACCAGCATCGGCCGTGAGATGAACGTCTTCTGCGAAGCCGAAGGCCAGGCCCACCGTCTGACCTTTAAATCGCCGATTCTGCTCTACTCCGATTTCACCCAGCTGACCACCATGAAAGAGGAACACTATCGCGCCGACACGCTCGATATTACCTTTGACGTGACCGAAGCGAGCCTCGAAGAGACGGTGAAAGCGCTGTGTGATAAGGCCGAACAGATGGTGCGTAACGGTACCGTCCTGCTGGTCCTCTCCGACCGTAACATTGCGAAGAACCGCCTGCCGGTTCCGGCGCCAATGGCGGTGGGTGCAATCCAGACTCGCCTGGTGGACAAGAGCCTGCGCTGCGACGCCAACATCATTGTTGAGACCGCAAGCGCCCGCGATCCGCACCACTTTGCCGTGCTGCTTGGCTTTGGCGCGACGGCGATCTACCCGTACCTTGCCTACGAAACGCTGGCAAAACTGGTCGACACCAACGCCATCGAAAAAGACTACCGTACCGTGATGCTGAACTACCGTAACGGCATCAACAAAGGTCTGTACAAGATCATGTCCAAAATGGGCATCTCGACCATCGCCTCTTACCGCTGCTCGAAGCTGTTCGAAGCCGTGGGCCTGCATGATGACGTCGCGGATCTGTGCTTCCAGGGCGTGATCAGCCGTATCGGCGGAGCGGACTTCAGCGACTTCCAGCAGGATCTGCTGAACCTCTCCAAACGTGCCTGGCTGGCGCGTAAGCCGCTGGATCAGGGCGGACAGCTGAAGTACGTGCACGGCGGCGAATACCACGCCTATAACCCGGACGTGGTGCGCACCCTGCAGCAGGCCGTTCAGAGCGGCGAGTACAGCGATTATCAACAGTATGCTGAGCTGGTAAACAACCGTCCGGCGGCCACGCTGCGTGATTTGCTGGCGCTGAACCCGGGTGATACCGCCGTCAGCATCAACGACGTTGAACCAGCAACCGAGCTGTTCAAGCGCTTTGATACCGCCGCGATGTCTATCGGCGCGTTAAGTCCGGAAGCCCACGAGGCGCTGGCAGAAGCGATGAACAGCATCGGCGGGAACTCTAACTCCGGCGAAGGCGGTGAAGATCCGGCGCGCTACGGCACCAATAAAGTGTCGCGCATTAAGCAGGTTGCTTCCGGTCGCTTCGGTGTGACGCCTGCCTACCTGGTCAACGCTGACGTAATTCAGATTAAAGTCGCTCAGGGTGCAAAACCGGGCGAAGGCGGTCAGCTGCCGGGTGACAAAGTGACCCCGTACATCGCCAAACTGCGCTACTCGGTACCGGGCGTGACGCTGATCTCCCCGCCGCCGCACCACGATATCTACTCTATCGAGGATCTGGCGCAGCTGATTTTCGACCTGAAACAGGTCAACCCGAAAGCGATGATCTCCGTGAAGCTGGTTTCCGAGCCGGGCGTGGGCACTATCGCCACCGGCGTGGCGAAAGCCTATGCCGACCTGATTACCATCGCCGGTTACGACGGTGGTACTGGCGCAAGCCCGCTCTCCTCCGTGAAATATGCGGGATGTCCGTGGGAGCTGGGTCTGGTTGAAACCCAGCAGGCCCTGGTGGCTAACGGTCTGCGTCACAAGATCCGCCTGCAGGTGGACGGTGGCCTGAAAACCGGCCTCGACATCATTAAAGCGGCGATTCTGGGTGCAGAGAGCTTCGGTTTCGGTACCGGTCCGATGGTCGCGCTGGGCTGTAAATACCTGCGTATTTGCCACCTGAACAACTGCGCAACCGGTGTTGCGACCCAGGACGAGAAGCTGCGTAAGAACCACTACCACGGCCTGCCGTTCAAAGTGACTAACTACTTTGACTTCATCGCCCGCGAAACCCGCGAGCTGATGGCGCAGCTGGGCGTGACGCGTCTGGTGGATCTGATTGGCCGTACCGACCTGCTGAAAGAGCTGGACGGGTTCACCGCCAAACAGCAGAACCTGAAGCTGTCCCGTCTGCTGGAAACGGCTGAGCCTAAGGCAGGCAAAGCGGTGTACTGCACCGAGAACAACCCGCCGTTCGACAATGGCGTGCTGAACGCTCAACTGTTGCAGCAGGCGAAGTCGTTTGTGGATGAAAAGCAGAGCAAAACCTTCTGGTTTGATATTCGCAACACCGACCGTTCCGTGGGCGCAAGCCTCTCGGGTTATATCGCACAGACGCACGGCGACCAGGGTCTGGCTGCCGATCCGATTACCGCGCACTTCAGCGGCACCGCGGGCCAGAGCTTCGGCGTCTGGAACGCAGGCGGCGTTGAGCTCTACCTGACCGGCGATGCCAACGACTACGTCGGCAAAGGCATGGCGGGCGGTCTGCTGGCGGTACGTCCTCCGGTGGGTTCAGCCTTCCGCAGCTGTGATGCCAGCATCATCGGCAACACCTGTCTGTACGGTGCAACCGGTGGTCGTCTGTTCGCCGCAGGTCGTGCGGGCGAGCGTTTCGCGGTGCGTAACTCCGGTGCTATCACCGTGGTTGAAGGCATCGGCGATAACGGCTGTGAATACATGACCGGCGGGATTATCTGCGTACTGGGTAAAACCGGCGTTAACTTCGGTGCGGGTATGACCGGTGGTTTCGCCTATGTCCTGGACGAAAGCGGTGACTTCCGTAAACGCGTGAACCCGGAGCTGGTGGAAGTGCTGGATGTTGAAAGCCTGGCGATCCACGAGGAGCACCTGCGTGGGTTGATTACCGAGCACGTACATCATACCGGTTCCGTGCGTGGCGAAGAGATCCTGGCGAACTGGCCGGCGTTCTCTGCGAAATTCGCGCTGGTTAAACCGAAGTCCAGCGATGTTAAAGCCCTGTTGGGTCACCGTAGTCGTAGCGCAGCAGAGCTGCGTGTGCAGGCGCAGTAAGGAATTCAGATGAGCCAGAATGTTTACCAGTTTATCGACTTGCAGCGCGTTGATCCGCCGAAGAAACCGCTGAAGATCCGTAAAATTGAATTTGTTGAAATCTACGAGCCGTTTTCCGAAGGCCAGGCCAAAGCACAGGCAGACCGCTGCCTGTCCTGCGGTAACCCGTACTGCGAGTGGAAATGTCCGGTCCATAACTACATCCCGAACTGGCTAAAGCTGGCCAACGAAGGGCGTATTTTTGAGGCAGCCGAGCTGTCTCACCAGACCAACACCCTGCCGGAAGTGTGCGGCCGCGTGTGTCCTCAGGACCGTCTTTGTGAAGGCTCCTGCACCCTGAACGACGAGTTCGGTGCGGTGACTATCGGCAATATCGAACGCTACATCAACGATAAAGCGTTCGAGATGGGCTGGCGCCCGGATATGACCGGCGTGCGTCAGACCGACAAACGCGTGGCGATTATCGGTGCCGGTCCGGCGGGCCTGGCCTGTGCCGACGTGCTGACCCGCAACGGCGTGAAAGCCGTGGTGTTTGACCGTCACCCGGAGATCGGCGGTCTGCTCACCTTCGGCATCCCGGCCTTCAAGCTGGAAAAAGAGGTGATGACCCGCCGCCGTGAAATCTTCACCGGCATGGGCATTGAGTTCAAACTCAACACCGAAGTGGGCCGTGACGTACAGCTCGACGATCTGCTGAAAGATTACGACTCGGTATTCCTGGGCGTGGGCACCTATCAGTCGATGCGCGGTGGGCTGGAAAACGAAGACGCGTCGGGCGTATATGACGCGCTGCCGTTCCTGATTGCCAATACCAAGCAGATGATGGGCTACGGCGAAACTGCTGATGAGCCATACGTCAGCATGGAAGGCAAACGCGTGGTGGTTCTGGGCGGTGGTGATACCGCGATGGACTGCGTGCGTACCTCCATTCGTCAGAATGCCACGCACGTTATCTGTGCCTATCGTCGTGACGAAGAGAACATGCCGGGCTCCAAACGCGAAGTGAAAAACGCGCGTGAAGAGGGCGTGGAGTTCCAGTTCAACATCCAGCCTCTGGGTATTGAAGTGAATGCCAACGGTAAAGTCAGCGGCGTGAAGATGGCGCGTACCGAGATGGGTGCGCCGGATGCGAAAGGCCGTCGTCGCGCGGAAATCGTTGCCGGTTCCGAGTATGTGATCCCAGCCGATGCGGTGGTGATGGCGTTTGGTTTCCGTCCACACAGCATGGAGTGGCTGGCGAAACACAGCGTTGAGCTGGATTCTCAGGGCCGCATCATTGCCCCGGAAGGCAGCGATAACGCCTTCCAGACCAGCAACCCGAAAATCTTCGCCGGTGGCGATATCGTTCGCGGTTCAGACCTGGTAGTTACCGCCATTGCCGAAGGCCGTAAAGCGGCTGAGGGCATCATGAACTTCCTGGAAGTGTAATAAATCAGGGCTCGGCGAGCGCAGGCCCGCCGAGCGTCCTATCACAAATAGACGATGCTGATCACTGCTTCGCCGTCCAGCTTAATCACCTGACTGCTGTTCAATTTGTTCGCCAATGTAACACTCACCTGCAGCGGAAGGCTGACGGTGCTGATGGGCTGTGGGCTCAGCATACCTTTCTGCACAAAGGTGTAAAAATAGTCCTGACTTGTTGGCAGGGGCAATAACGCGCTTTTTGCCCACGGCCCCGCCTGGTTTGCCGAACCCGCAATATCAACCAACACGCTTTTGTCGCCATCCGTTGCGGTCACGCCTGCCGCATTGATTTGTACGGCATAACTTCCAATCGCTTTTTTCTCCGCCGTCAACCCGAGTCCAAAAAGCCGCGCCGGCTCGCTGACGTACTGTCCGCCATTAATCTGAAACCGCGCTCCCGCGTGGCCATTTTCATCCTCGCCAGATACTACCGACGCTGCACGCGTGTCCCGGGCAGTAATGGCTATTGCTGTAGAGGATTCGCAGGTGACCGATAACGTTATATCTCGCGTGCCAAGCTGGGAAAAAGTAGCAGTAGAGATACTTCCTGTAGTGCGGCTACCGAAATCAACGACGCCGTTATTGCTCAGGGTCGGGGTGCAGGCCGCGGCATCAGCCGTGACCTCAAAGTCGACGCTGACGGTATCATTTGCCGCCGCAGAGGCGGCCATCAGGACTGTCACCAGCACGCATATTCGTCGCATCATCGCACATCCATTTTTATCTTCAGGTTACCGCGCCAGATAGTTCTTTCAACAATCGCGCCGGGTTTGATGGCAGAACGGACGGTAAAAGTTACCGTAGCCGTTTTCCCGTAGGTCTCGCTGCCGTCCATGAAAGCGAGCCCCTGATGCGGTAAAATCGCCAGGTTCTCGCTGTCGCTGGAGTGCGGCAGGACATCTGCCAGATTGACCGGCGCAAGACGGACAGGTTTGTCATCAACCAAGGCATGCGAAGCGACTATCTGCATCTCACCGTCGGCACCGAGTGCAAACGTCCCGTTTTGTACACGATCGCTCCCCGGAAACAGCCGTATACGCTGCGGTTCGCTGCATACCACCCGCACCTGGAATTGTTTTTCCGGCAGTGAAAGCAATGGTCCTTTAACTTGCTGCCGCTCGGCGGGGCTCAGATTGCCCCAGCTCACCTTTTGCTGGCTGGCAAAAATCTGGCATTCAGCCCAGCCACGCCCCGATATGGCCAGCAGCGCAACCATCAGCACGATTTTTTCACAGGCAAACTCCTTTTGCCGTTTCGTAGAACACACCTGTTTCCACCACTTCCGGTAACGCCAGCTTAATGCGGCAGACGCCGGACTCCCCCTGGGCCAGGAGCACCTGACTTGAGTTGACGTTATTCAGGAAAACCACCCCCTCGTCTACGGATGTGGTGAGGTAGTTGCCGTCCTCGTCCGTAATGGCGAGGTTTTTAGGCAGTTTTTTACCATCAGCCATACTTATTTCCAGTAAGACGCGACGCTGGGTAACGGCAGTAAACTGGACTTTCCCCACAGAACCCCGGCCCTGCTTCAGCTGGTGCGTACCGTTGCCGATATCGACGTTTTTAGGCAACGTTTCGGTACTCACTTCAATACGGGAATTCCGCCAGGCGTTAAGCGCAGGCAATACGGCATATCCGCGCGAATCCGTCCAGACTGGCCCCTGAGGCGTATCAATTTTTACCCCTGAAAGCGGCTGTGCCAGTGAGGCAATCCCGAACGTTTCACGTACCGGTACAGGCGATAACGTAATGCCATCGCCGTGGGCCACAATCCCGCCCTGCAATGAGCCGGTATAGCTGCGCCGATCCTGCCCTGCCACGCTGCCGTTCAGCATCAACTGCGTATAGTGCAGATTGCTGCTGATGCTCGCGTTTACGCTCCTGTCGTGCGCATACCTGCCCTTATCAGTTCCCAGGGTATAAATAGTCTCGTCTCCAAGATTACCGGACATCGTTGAGCCATACCGGGTTTCACTATCTCCATGACGCACATAGGTATTCACGTGACTTTTACCCAGCGGAATACTGACGTTGAGATAGAACGAATCTTCTTTTTTCCCCTCGCCACTGCTGCCATTCAGCTGACGTTGCCAGTTAGCCGAGACATACGCAGAAAAAATCTTGTCGCCCCAGCCTGCCGTTACATAACCGGTTTTAGTGTCATCCTGGCGACTTTTCGTCTCATAGAAACTGCTGCTGAAAGTTCCCCAGCCTGGACTGCTCCACTGGAGTCCAACTGAATATTCCAGCTTTTTCGTCGCGGTGTAGTTTCGATCAATAAACTGCGAGAACTCGCGATAGCCAGAGGTGTAGTAAGCCGATGACGCCGTAATGCTTAAGCCGGACGCCATCGTCATGCTGGCCTCAGCGCGGTAGCTCTGCCCATGCAGCGCAAGCTTGCGATCGTATGATTGATTCGCCTTCAGACCCAGCGATAGCGGCGTCAGGGGGGCTGCATCAATACTTGCCCCCACCGCCTGAAAATCACTGGCGACAATCGCACCGACATTGATATTGCTGCCCGACAGTAAACGCCAGCCGTTTGACGCGCTGACTACCAAAGGTTTGTCATCATAATTGTCGCTGACGCGTCCCAACGATAAAAAGAACCCAGCCGGGTTGCCCATCCGCTGAAGATAAAGCGTGGAAGGAACCGCATAGCTATGCTTATTACCGTCATTTTCGATAACCGTGACGTTCAGATCGCTGGTGTAATTGCGCAGTGAAATATCTGTTAAGGTAAACGGCCCAACGGGAACCAGAGTGGAATGAATCAGGATCCCCTGCTGGCGAACCTCGACTCTCGCCTGGCTGGTATTGGCTATGCCGCTGACCTTTATTCTCCCTTCTGGTGCTTCCAGCGCATCTTCTGGCGTAAATGTCATGCCATATAAACCAACCCCTTCAAGCAGCGCGTTGTTCATATTTACTTCTCCCGCCATGGCGGTAGTGCGTAAACCTACGAAAGTACGCTGCAAATAGGTTTGCCCATTTTCACTGTTAAACTGCCCCTGAGAATGGCTTAAGAGCTGCTGGCTACGTAATAACCAACCGGCGAAATTCACACCGCCGTCAAGCTGCATCTGAGAATAGGTCGCACTGTCACCACTATATTCGCTGCGTGAACTCATCGCCGAATAATTCAATACACCAGCGGAACCGTCAGTAATAAATTCAGCTGCTGATAAACTTTGGTGGGCAATGTTATCAGCTGACACTACTAACTCAACCAATTCCCTGCCCGGCACAGGATTGAGTACCGTCTCTGGAAAGTGCTTAAGATAGTCATAACATCCCTCTGTATAATCAGCAGGAAGACGTAAACCCGCCAGCTCAATAAACGACTTACTGAAGCAGAGTTCGCCGTCCTGATTAAAAGAGGCAATGATATTGCCTTTATTTTCCCCGTTAACAATAACTGTTATAGAAATTTCACCGGGCATAAACCGTGCCTTTTGGGCAAAATAACCGGATATCCCAGGATCAATACCTAAGGATTTTAATGTTTCACTATCAAACTCAATCGGAGAGGGATCTGTATCAGAGGCATATCCTTGCCTCGATAATATCAAACTGAGCGCACACACGAGCAGCGTTCTTTTAAACATCCTTGTCTTCCCTGAACGACTTACTGTAACGGTGCTATATATCGTTCACCTTTGTATCCATAGCGACTGGCCGGATAAAATTCCACTTTAGTATCCGATTTATTGGGCAGCGCCAGCGTCATACTGGTGTGAGGCAATAAATAGGTGTTTTTCAATGAGCCTTGCTTGCCAGAGGGCAAAGAGGTAAAAGAGGCCGTCATCCGGACCACATAACTCGATGGGTTACTTACCACTAAGTCGTTACCGCGTTTGTTCCACTTGAGGTGTTTCCATGGTTCAAGATCTTGCGCGAGTCCGGCAGGATGAATAATTACCGGCAGATCCTGACGCACAGTAACAGCCAGTCTCTGTTTATTTTTCTCTTTAGGGGGAATCCCCTCAAAAGTTACCCTTTTTAGCTCTTCATGCATTAGAGGCTTTGTCATCTGCAACATAAAGCGAACACGTTGCATCGCCCCTGCCTCTACCCGTACCACAGGTTGCGAGGCAATTAAACGCACCGTCTTGTCGCTTTCTGGCAAATCAACAATAGTGGTGTAAAGCAATGCTGGACCCGAATCGGTGTTTGTCACATTCATACTGGCTTCACCTTTTTCTGCGTCAACCAGCAATACGGACGTTTCAGGCAACATACCTGAGGCAAATACCTGTCCGGATAAAATAAGCAGTGAAAGAATAACGCTACGTTTCATAATGTTCTCATTAATAGTAATAATGAAAGAAAGTGTTAACTCCCAGAGGTTAAAATAATTACCACAATAAAATCATAAAAAATAAGAAGAAAATAAAATCATAGTATTTTAACTGGCATGCGACATTTTCCCTTTATGGATTATTTATCGCATGCCTTTAATTATATATTACAGATATACCAGGCTCAGCGTAGCGTTACCGTCGAAGTTAATTTCATCGAAGCCCAGGATATCGCTGGTCTGCACGCCAGCAGTAATTTTCATCGGTACAGACATTTCGGTAAACAGTACTGGCACAGCGGAGTCTGCTTTGCCCACAGACATGATACGAGCACCAGCGATGCGCTGGCGAACGGCAGTACTGGTAGCCCAGTTTGCGCCGTTATCATCAGTGTAGAACAGTTTTGCCGCCGCGCCATCAACAGTGGCGTTTACGCTATCAGCAGTAATGGTGTACACACCAATGTTCGCGTTGTTGGTTGCTTTACCCAGTCCAAAGCCAAACACAGATTCAACAGTATTGGTGTAGCCAGACACGGGATGAGGCAGGAATTTGTTTGCGGATAAGGTCACTACAGAGCTGGAACGGTTATCCGTAAATTTGACGCCCACTGATGCTGCCGCGTCACAGGTCACGTTCATAGTAATATCTTTGTCACCCAGCTGTACCAGGGTGTTACCGGATGTTGCGGTACGAATAGATGCTGCTGCGATAGAACCGAACGACACTTCACCGCTGTTGCTTAATGTCGGAGTACAAGCAGCCGGAACAACGCTACCAGAGACTTTCAACGTTACATCGTTAGCAGCATTTGCCTGAGCAGCGACCAGCAGAGCAGCACATACACCCAGCGCGGATAAATTAAGTTTAAAAGCCATTTTTAAATTTCCTTAACTTGATCAACCAACTTTCTAATTAGCTGGTTGTTTCCTTTTGAAATATTACGACTCACTATGGAGGGTATTATTAATAAACTATTTGTAATAAATAGTGTCGACAAGGTTACAGGATTTTCTCATAGAGAGTATTTATGATATCTAAACAAATTTTCAACCTTACCTAAAAACATATTTATAAAAAATAGATTGTGGGTGCAGAAATAATTGCACTCCAGGTTGGGGTTAGTTTTCAGGCTAAAAATCAAGAGAGTAATCGTGATGCAATTAAATTAAATATATCACACTGATAAAAGAACAGAAGGTTTAATAATCCATACAAATAGATTGCAGACTAATGATAATTAATAAAACTCTTTTTAAGCGACTGAATGGCTGCTTTCCTACAACTGTAGACAAGGGCAGCAGAAATAAAAAAGGGCCTTTCGGCCCTTTTGTTTACAAATTTTATTTCACAACGCGTAACGATGGACGCCCACCGCGCGGCGGCGGTGTATCGTCAGGGTCATCGTCGTGATCGGGTTTATCGCCGTCGATAATCGACATAACCGGTTCGCTTTCGCTCTCGGCTGCGCCATTTTCATCGTTGAGGCTGGAAACGTCTTCATCATAAGCCGCTTCCGGCTCAAACATGGTGCCCGCGCCGTTTTCACGCGCATAGATTGCCAGTACGGCAGCCAGCGGCACAGATACCTGACGCGGAACGCCGCCGAAGCGGGCATTGAAGCGCACTTCGTCGTTCGCCAGCTCAAGACCGCCCACCGCGCGCGGCGCGATGTTCAGCACAATTTGCCCGTCACGTGCGTATTCCATAGGAACCTGCACGCCCGGTAACGTCACATCCACTACCAGGTGCGGCGTGAGCTGGTTATCCAGCAGCCATTCATAGAAGGCACGCAGCAGATACGGACGGCGCGGAGACAGCTGTGACATTTCCACAATCATTAGCCCCGGCCGAGACGCATTTCACGTTCAGCTTCAGTCAGAGAAGCCAGGAAAGAGTCGCGTTCAAATACGCGCGTCATATAGCCTTTCAGCTCTTTCGCGCCCGGACCGCTGAACTCAACGCCCAGAATCGGCAGACGCCACAGCAGCGGAGCCAGGTAGCAGTCTACCAGGCTGAACTCGTCGCTCAGGAAGAATGGACGCTGACCGAACACCGGTGCGATGGCCAGCAGCTCTTCACGCAGCTGTTTACGCGCGGCATCGGCTTCTGAGGAGGAACCGTTAGCAATAACGTTCATCAGCGTATACCAGTCTTTCTCGATACGCTGCATGTACAGACGGCTTTCCCCACGCGCAACCGGGTAGACCGGCATCAGCGGCGGATGCGGGAAACGCTCATCCAGATATTCCATAATGATACGGGATTCCCACAGGGTCAGCTCACGATCCACCAGCGTTGGCACGCTCTGGCTTGGGTTGAGATCGATCAGATCCTGAGGCGGGTTATCCTTTTCCACATGCTCGATCTCAAAACTGACACCCTTCTCGGCCAGCACGATACGAACCTGATGGCTATAAATGTCAGTAGGACCAGAAAACAGCGTCATTACCGAACGTTTGTTGGCAGCGACAGCCATGAAAACCTCCAGGTATATTCAGAATTTTTACTGCTACCGGCCATACAGGCCAGCCAGATGTTTTACTGCCCATCCCAGGGAATTCTTAATCCTGTTCAAAAAGAGAACAAAAATCGAGCATTCACCGTTATTTGGACACAAAAGTGGATGATAGTTTACCAGATTTTGCGACCTTTGTGGTGAGGGGATTCTGGAAATGCGGAAAAAGAGGTCAGAAAGGAAGTCTGCAAGGGAAGGCGTTGCGCTTTCTCCATAAAAAAACCCGCCGAGGCGGGTTTTCGCAAATTGTTGTCTGCCGAAGCAGAAACCAATTAACGTTTGGAGAACTGTGGACGACGACGTGCTTTACGCAGACCGACTTTCTTACGTTCAACCTGACGAGCATCACGAGTAACGAAGCCAGCTTTACGCAGTTCGCCACGCAGGGACTCATCGTACTCCATCAGAGCGCGGGTGATACCGTGACGGATCGCACCAGCCTGACCAGAGATACCACCACCTTTAACAGTGATGTACAGATCCAGTTTCTCAACCATGTCGACCAGTTCCAGCGGCTGACGAACTACCATGCGGGCAGTTTCACGACCGAAGTACTGTTCCAGAGAACGTTGGTTGATAACGATTTTACCACTGCCCGGTTTGATGAACACGCGAGCGGCGGAGCTTTTGCGGCGACCAGTGCCGTAGTATTGATTTTCAGCCATTGCCTATAATCCCGATTAGATGTCAAGAACTTGCGGTTGCTGTGCCGCGTGGTTGTGCTCGTTACCTGCGTAAACTTTCAGTTTACGGTACATAGCACGACCCAGCGGGCCTTTTGGCAGCATGCCTTTAACCGCGATTTCAATCACACGCTCAGGACGGCGGGCAATCATCTCTTCAAAGGTCGCTTGTTTGATACCGCCGATGTGGCCGGTGTGGTGATAGTACACTTTGTCAGTACGCTTGTTGCCGGTTACAGCAACTTTGTCAGCGTTCAGAACGATGATGTAATCACCGGTATCGACGTGCGGAGTGTATTCCGCTTTGTGCTTACCGCGCAGGCGACGAGCCAGTTCGGTAGCCAGACGGCCCAGAGTTTTACCGGTCGCGTCAACAACATACCAGTCGCGTTTTACGGTTTCTGGTTTAGCTGTAAAAGTTTTCATTAAAAGCTTACCCAAATAAATAAGTTACACGTTGGTGAACACCCAAACGTTTAGTAGTTGAGGTTCACACGACATTGTCCAGCAAACCTACCCCTTCGAATAGCCTATGCCGGCGCAGAGAAAGTTTTGGGAAAAAAACCTTCTTGTAACGTGGGGTCGCAAGATTATAGAGAAGTCAGGGGTAAAGATCGACCCCTAATTGTGATTTGACGCGGGTTTTTCCGGGGTGTGGAAAGTGCGCTCTGGTGCCCTCACTCCCGGCCCCTCTCCCACGGTGAACAGTGCGGTCTGGTGCCCTCACCCCCAGCCCCTCTCCCACGGGGAGAGGGTGGCTATCTTTAGGGCATGTGTTCGCGCTTGAGGTACTCTTCGCTCTGCATCTCCTGCAGGCGTGACAGGCAGCGCTGGAACTCAAACTTCAGCCGCTCCCCCTGATAGATCTCATATAAAGGCACGGCGGCGCTCACCACCAACTTAACGTGGCGCTCGTAAAACTCATCCACCAGCGCGATAAAGCGTCGGGCTTCGCTCTCCATCAGCGTGGTCATCACCGGCACATGGAACAGCATTACCGTATGGAACAGGCGCGAGAGCGCAATGTAGTCGTGCTGGCTGCGGGCATCAACGCAGAGGGTATCAAACGACACGGCGAGGGTCTGGTTGACGACGCCCAGCGTTTGCAGCGGACGATGGTTTACCTCCAGCACCGGGGCGTCACCCCGTTCCGCACCGACCAGCGCCAGCCACAGTTTGTCCATCTGCTGCTGTGTCTCTTCATTTAACGGCGAAATCCACAGATGGGCCTGGGTCAGGGTACGCAGACGGTAGTCGACGCCAGCATCCACGTTCATGATGTCGCAATGCTCTTTAATCGCCGCGATAGCGGGCAGGAAACGGGCGCGTTGCAGGCCGTTTCGGTAGAGCTCATCCGGCGGAATGTTCGACGTCGCCACCAGGGTAATGCCCCGGGCAAACAGCGCTTTCATTAAGCCGCCCAGCAGCATGGCGTCGGTAATGTCCGAGACAAAAAACTCATCGAAGCACAGCACATCGGTTTCGGCTTTAAAGCGTTCGGCGACGATATCCAGCGGATCGCTCTGCCCCTGCAGAGCCGTCAGCTCCTCATGCACCCGCAGCATAAAGCGGTGAAAGTGCAGGCGCTGCTTACGCGTGCCGGGCAGGCTCTGATAAAACAGATCCATCAGCCAGGTTTTGCCGCGTCCGACGCCTCCCCACATATATAAGCCGCGTACCGGCGCCACACTCTGGAGCTCTTTCTTGCCCAGCAGTCGTCCAAATGCGGCTTTTAACCCCCCGGCAGGCGCGGCCTCAACCGGCTTTGTTGTCAGTGCATGCCAGATGCTGTCCAGACGACTTACCGCTTCACGCTGGACGTTATCTGGCTGATGGGTGCCCTCATTCAGGGCCTGTTGGTAACGCGATGTTGGGGAGAGGTTCTGCATGATGTTATTGTTATTCCTTCAATTAATACCCGTCAGACTGCGCAGTTGACGAAAAAAGGCCGTTCTACAGTACGCGATGATGCGGCGGGATTCCACTTCTAAGGAAATAGCGGTTATAGTGGCATAATCAGGCCCTGGCATGGAGCCGAGCCAACACCCTACGGAACCACAAGACAACGGGAGAAGTTCATGACCTGGGAATATGCGCTAATTGGTTTAGTCGTCGGCATCGCTATTGGCGCCGTGGCCATGCGTTTTGGAAATCGCAAACTGCGTCAGCAACAGGCGTTGCAGTACGAACTGGAAAAGAACAAAGCTGAGCTGGAAGAGTATCGTGAAGAGCTGGTAAGCCACTTTGCTCAGAGCGCCGAGTTGCTGGACAACATGGCGCATGATTACCGTCAGCTTTATCAGCACATGGCGAAAAGCTCCAGCAGCCTGTTGCCGGAGATGAGCGCGGAAAACAATCCGTTCCGCAACCGTCTGGCGGAATCCGAAGCCGGTAACGATCAGGCCCCGGTCCAGATGCCACGTGACTACTCCGAAGGTGCATCCGGCCTGCTGCGCGGTGGCGCAAAGCGCGAATAATCGCATATCGAAAATAAATTTTACGGGCGCAGCCCTTGCGCCCGTCCTTTCTTCCCGACCCCAGCTATTATTTAGTCAAACACCTCATTGTTCAGCGTTTTAAAATTCAATAACATCAGACTGTTTTAGGGCCGTTATTCCTTCATTCCAGGTTGCGAGAGCCAGCATAAATGAACAAGAAAAATCAGCTGTTGAGCGCGTTAGCATTGAGCATCGGATTATCCCTGTCGGCCTCTTATCCGCTGGCCGCCGCACTCCCTTCGCAGGTTCCGGGCGAGGCCGCGCTGCCGAGCCTGGCCCCGATGCTGGAAAAGGTCCTCCCCGCTGTGGTGAGCGTGCAGGTCGAAGGTACCGCCGTGCAGAGCCAGCGCATTCCGGAAGAGCTGAAAAAATATTTTGGCGACGAAGCCCCCGACCAGGCGCAGCCTTTTGAAGGGCTGGGCTCCGGCGTGGTGATTGACGCCGCCAAGGGCTATGTCCTGACCAATAACCACGTTATCAGCCATGCCGATAAAATCAGCGTGCAGATGAACGATGGCCGGGAGTTCGACGCCAAACTGATTGGCGGTGACGATCAGAGCGACATCGCATTGCTGCAGCTGCAGAATCCCACCGGCCTGACGCAAATCGCTATTGCTGACTCCGATAAACTGCGCGTGGGTGATTTCGCGGTGGCGGTAGGTAATCCCTTCGGCCTCGGCCAGACCGCCACGTCCGGCATCGTCTCTGCGCTGGGTCGCAGTGGTCTGAATCTCGAAGGGCTGGAAAACTTTATCCAGACCGACGCCTCCATTAACCGGGGCAACTCCGGCGGCGCGCTGCTGAATCTCAACGGCGAGCTGATTGGTATTAACACCGCGATCCTCGCCCCTGGCGGCGGCAGCGTCGGGATTGGCTTTGCCATCCCCAGCAATATGGCCCGTACCCTGGCACAGCAGCTGATTGAGTTTGGCGAAGTGAAGCGCGGCCTGCTGGGTATTAAAGGCACGGAAATGAGCGCCGATATCGCCAAAGCGTTCAACCTGAACGTGCAGCGCGGCGCCTTCGTCAGCGAAGTGCTGCCGAATTCCGGCTCTGCAAAAGCGGGCGTGAAATCCGGGGACGTCATCGTCAGCCTGAACGATAAACCGCTGAGCAGCTTTGCCGAACTGCGCTCGCGTATCGCCACCACCGAGCCTGGCGCCACGGTTAAGCTCGGCATTTTACGTGACGGGAAACCGCTGGATCTGCAGGTCACGCTGGATAAAAGCACCTCGTCATCGGCCAGCGCAGAGATGATTGCTCCGGCGCTGCAGGGGGCGACCTTGAGTGACGGGCAGTTAAAAGACGGCACCAAAGGCATCACCCTTGATAGCGTCGAGAAGAGCAGCCCTGCCGCACAGGCGGGTCTGCATGAGAATGATGTGATTATTGGGGTGAACCGCGTTCGCGTGCAGTCTATCGCCGAAATGCGCAAAGTGCTGGAAACTAAACCGACCGTTATCGCCCTGCAGATCGTGCGCGGCAACGACACGCTCTATATCTTGCTGCGTTAAGCCTGTACCTGTCCGGACATCACCCCGTGTGATGTCCGGATAAGTCATGTTATGCTGCTTGCGTTCTCCCTTTAACGACGCCCGTATCATGGTTTTGAAGCTAATTCGTTCGGTCGCCATCGGCCTGGTTGTAGGTGGCCTGTTACTGGCCGCAATGCCCTCTTTACGTCAGTTCAATCAGCTGGCTGCGCCGCAGTTCGACAGCGCTGATGAAACGCCTGCCAGCTACAATCAGGCAGTACGCCGCGCCGCCCCTGCGGTGGTCAACGTTTATAACCGTGGGCTGAACAGCACAAGCCATAACCAGCTGGAGATCCGCACCCTGGGCTCCGGGGTGATCATGGATGAACGCGGCTACATTATTACCAACAAACATGTCATCAACGATGCCGACCAGATCATCGTTGCGCTGCAGGATGGCCGCGTCTTTGAAGCCCTGCTCGTTGGTTCAGACAGCCTGACGGATCTGGCAGTCCTCAAAATCAACGCCACGGGCGGTCTGCCGGTTATCCCCATCAATCGTAAACGGACGCCGCATATCGGCGACGTGGTGCTGGCGATTGGTAACCCCTATAACCTCGGGCAGACCATTACCCAGGGGATTATCAGCGCCACCGGGCGTATCGGCCTGAACCCTTCCGGACGTCAGAACTTCCTGCAAACCGATGCCTCCATCAACCACGGCAACTCCGGCGGCGCGCTGGTGAACTCGCTGGGCGAACTGATGGGCATCAACACCCTGTCGTTTGATAAAAGCAACGACGGCGAAACTCCCGAAGGTATCGGCTTCGCGATCCCGTTCCAGTTGGCCAACAAGATTATGGACAAGCTGATTCGTGACGGGCGCGTGATCCGCGGCTACATTGGCATCGGCGGGCGTGAGATTGCTCCGCTGCACGCTCAGGGTGGCGGCATCGATCAGATTCAGGGGATTGTGGTGAACGAAGTCACCTCCGGCGGCCCGGCGGCAGAAGCAGGCATTAAGGTCAACGATGTGATCGTCTCGGTGAACGGTAAACCGGCGCTGTCGGCGCTGGAAACCATGGACCAGGTGGCGGAGATCAGGCCTGGCTCAATCATCCCGGTGGAAGTGATGCGTGATGATAAGAAACTGACCCTGCAGGTGACCATTCAGGAATACCCGGCCACCAACTGAGTCAGCAGGCATAAAAAACCGGAGCATCGACTCCGGTTTTTTATTGCCCCGAGGGGAGAGCGTCGCTTATTTGTTAACGAACTCTTCGCCCAGAACGATATCGTTCTTCAGGGTATCCAGCATGCCGGCCATCGCCTGCTGTTCAAACGCGCTCAGGGTGCCGATAGATTTACGCTCTTCGATACCGTTTTTACCCAGCAGCAGCGGCTGAGAGAAGAAGCGTGCGTGCTCGCCGTCACCTTCAACATACGCGCATTCCACCACGCCTTGCTCGCCCTGCAGGGCGCGTACCAGAGACAGACCGAAACGTGCCGCAGCCTGGCCCATAGACAGGGTTGCAGAACCGCCACCCGCCTTCGCTTCCACCACTTCGGTGCCGGCGTTCTGGATACGTTTGGTCAGGTCAGCCACTTCCTGCTCGGTGAAGCTCACGCCTGGGATCTGGGACAGCAGTGGCAGAATGGTCACGCCAGAGTGGCCGCCGATAACCGGCACGTCGAGTTCGGTTGGCTGCTTGCCTTTCAGTTCCGCAACAAAGGTGTTGGAGCGGATGATGTCCAGCGTGGTCACGCCAAACAGTTTGTTCTTGTCATACACGCCCGCTTTTTTCAGCACTTCTGCCGCGATAGCAACGGTGGTGTTAACCGGGTTAGTGATGATACCGATGCAGGCTTTCGGGCAGGTTGTCGCTACCTGCTGAATCAGGTTCTTAACGATACCCGCGTTCACGTTGAACAGGTCGGAACGATCCATACCTGGCTTACGCGCAACGCCTGCGGAGATCAGCACAACGTCCGCGCCTTCGAGGGCCGGGCGAGCATCTTCACCGGAGAAGCCTTTGATTTTGACAGCCGTAGGGATGTGGCTGAGGTCAACCGCCACACCTGGGGTTACCGGGGCGATATCATACAGAGAGAGTTCTGAGCCTGCAGGCAGCTGAGTTTTCAGTAGTAGGGCAAGCGCCTGGCCGATACCGCCAGCAGCGCCGAGGACTGCGACTTTCATCCTAAACTCCTTATTATGGTGAGCTAACTTTCTGTTACTCCGTCGCGGCGACCTTAATTCAGCAGATCAATAATTACAATCGTGGTGTTCTAAGAATTAGCGGTCACGCGCTTTTCGCATCTGCCGCAAGGCTATCGGGCGTTATGCGGTGACTAAGCAACGAATCAAGAGGTGGTTACAATACACCCTCGCAAGCCACCAAAACAACATCAATTTGATAACATTTAATTTACTTTTAAGCTTATTTGCGAGGCGTGACGCAGGCATGTTCCTTGATAACGAATTTTGATAAAATCACTCCCTTTCATAACATTATTTCAGCCTAAGATTGGGCAGATAATTTGCATAAAAATTCATCCATGTGCATAATAATGTTGTTTCTACCGCTATATTTCGGGTGATTTATGCGAATCTCTTCTAAACAAGAAGAATTGGTTAAAGCGTTCAAAGCGCTGCTTAAAGAAGAAAAATTTAGTTCTCAGGGTGAGATCGTCCAGGCCCTGCAGGAAGAGGGTTTCGAAAACATCAACCAGTCGAAAGTCTCCCGCATGTTAACCAAATTCGGCGCGGTGCGTACCCGCAACGCCAAAATGGAGATGGTCTACTGTCTGCCTGCCGAACTGGGGGTGCCGACAACCTCGAGCCCGCTGAAGAACCTGGTGCTGGACATCGACTATAACGATGCCGTGGTGGTGATCCACACCAGCCCGGGTGCGGCTCAACTGATTGCCCGCCTGCTCGACTCGCTGGGTAAAGCGGAAGGTATCCTCGGCACCATCGCCGGTGACGATACTATCTTCACCACCCCGGCCAACGGTTTCTCGGTGAAAGATCTCTACGAAGCCATCCTGGTGCTGTTCGAACAGGAACTCTGATCCCCTTCCCTGCTGCCGTCGCGGCGGGGAATCTTCTGCTCCCGCCTCGTTCACCCCTACAATCTGTTATCTGCAATTTAACAAATAGTGCGATTTTCTGCCCAAATACATTCACTCAGTGAATGATAAAACGCAAAATCGCACGAATAATCAAAGCAGCGTATCCCATTAATTTAATTAAAAATAATGGCCATACCCCCGCTTAAACCCCGTTTTTTTATTCCCTGTAGTTATAAAAATGCTTTTGCTTAATACGTGATTACACAAGAAACAATTAGCATGGTATTAATTTTTGCCGTTATTAGTGTATACTTGATTTTGTGATGAGGGTCACGAAACGAAGACCCCAGTAAAGAATATGACGAGGAAAAGAATCATGAAAATCAAAACTACCGTAGCCACGCTAAGCATTCTGTCTGTTCTCTCTTTCGGTGCCTTTGCCGCCGATTCAATCAACGCCGATCAGGCTCAGTCTCGTGAATCTATCGGTACCGTTTCAATCGGTGCAATCGGTACTTCGCCGATGGACATGAACCAGATGCTGAACAAAAAAGCCCAGGAGCAGGGTGCCTCTTCCTACCGCGTGATCGAAGCGCGTACCGGTGACCACTGGCATGCGACTGCTGAGCTGTACAAATAAGTTTTACCAGGCACGACCCGAACTACCCGATATCTCTGTTCAACGGCACCAGGCATAAAAATAGCAGCACAACCCTTCTCGCCGTTGAGCTTGCCCTGTAAGGAGTAAAGACTATGAACACTAAATTAATCATCGCCGCAGGTTTCGCTTCCGTTCTCTCATTTGGTGCCAGCGCAGCTGTACATCAGGTGAATGCCGATCAGGCACAAAGCCTGCAACCAATGGGAAGCATCTCTGTAGGTGCAGTTGCTGGTTCTCCGATGGATGTCCGTGAGGCACTGGCAGCAAAAGCTGAAAAAGCGGGCGCCAGCAGCTACCGCGTTACCGAACTGAACACCGGCGACCACTGGCATGCGACCGCCGAGCTGTACAAATAAACCCTCGTCGTATTGATTTACGACTTGCCCCTGCTTCGCAGGGGCTTTTTTATGCCTGCACTAACGTACGTTAAAGCGAATCTGCCCTTCCAGCTCCTCTTCCGCCTCATCAAACAACAGGATCAGCGCGCCAAAACGCCTGCGCAGCTTTTCCGGCAAATGGATAAATTCGATTTCAAGCGGTAGCGGTAACTGGCTGCTGGTGACGATGTCCCACAGGGAGTCCAGATCCGTCACGCTCTCCTGTCCCATGCCAAAGGCTCGTGAAAATTCACGGTAGAAGTCTTCCTGACTGTCGATTTCATCAAAATCAAACGTATAGATATTCATTGCCAGCCACCCCGTCCAGGTGGGCGGCTTAAGCCGCCCTGTCGATTATAATCCCCCGATATGCAGGGTTTTCACTTCCAGGAACTCCTCCAGTCCCAGTACTGACCCTTCGCGACCCAGCCCCGACTCTTTCACCCCGCCAAAAGGCCCAAGCTCTGTAGAAACCGCGCATTCGTTAATCCCAATCATGCCGCTCTCAATGGCCTGCGACACGCGGAACACCCGCTGCAAATTCTGGGTATAGAAATAGGCGGCCAGGCCATAGGGCGTATTGTTGGCGCGCTGGATCACCTCCTCTTCCGAGGTAAAGCGGAAGCAGGCCGCCACGGGCCCAAAGGTCTCTTCGCTGGCAAGTGCCATCCCTTCATGGCAATCCCCCAGTACCGTTGGCTGCCAGAAGTTTCCACCCAGGGAATGAGCCTTGCCGCCCGCCAGCACCGTCGCCCCTTTGGCAACCGCGTCCTCAACGTGCTCGCGCACTTTTTTCACCGCGGAAGCTTCAATCAGCGGCCCGACAACGGTGCCCTCTTCCAGGCCATCACCGACTTTTAAGTCGTTTACGGCGGCGGCGAGTTTGCTGACGAACTCGTCGTACACCGACTCCTGAATATAGAAGCGGTTAACGCTGACGCAGACCTGGCCCGCATTGCGAAACTTGTTGGCAATCGCTCCTTTCACCGCAGCATCAATGTCGGCATCCTCAAAGACGATATAGGGTGCGTTGCCGCCCAGCTCCATCGACACTTTTTTCATGGTTTCTGCGGCATTGCGCATCAGGGTTTTGCCGACCGCCGTCGAGCCGGTAAAGGAGATTTTGCGCAGCTCAGGGCTAGACATGATCGCATCGCTTATCTCAGCGGTATTGCCCGCCACTGCGTTAAGCACGCCGTCCGGTACGCCCGCTTTTTTAGCCAGCGTCAGCAGCGCAAAGGCGCTCAGCGGCGTGTTGTTGGCCGGTTTTATTACGCCGGTACAGCCAGCAGCCAGGGCCGGGCCCAGCTTGCGGGTCAGCATCGCCATGGGGAAATTCCACGGCGTGATGGCCGCCACGACGCCAATCGGTTCGCGGGTGGCAAGAATGCGGGAGCCGGGTTTAACCGGTGGGATGATTTCGCCGTTGGCGCGTTTGGCCTCCTCGGCAAACCACTGGATAAAGCTCGCCGCGTACTCCACTTCCCCTTCCGCCTCTTTCAGCGGTTTGCCCTGCTCGGTGGTCATCAGCTGGCCAAGCCACTGCTTGTTTTCAATGATGAGTTCATACCAGCGATAGAGGATGGCCGACCGCTCTTTTGCGGTTCTGGCACGCCAGGCCGGGAAAGCACGGCTCGCGGCGGCGATAGCCTCTTCGGTCTCTTTTTTACCTGCTTTTGCCACCTGGGCGATCGCCGCCCCGGTAGCCGGGTTAAGTACATCGAATGTTGTATCGAGCGTTTTCCATACGCCATCGACTAAATATCCGGTCTGAAATAGCGCACTGTCCTGTAGAGCCTGGGTAGTCATGTATCCTCCCAATCCGGGTTTAAGTACTTGCCCGAATAAGTATAGCCATAAAAAAACCGACGCTTATGGCGTCGGTTTTCAGGAGGATCAGCTGTCGGTGAGGGCATTCTGGTAGCGATGGAGCATGCCCACCAGCCGCTGCACCGGTTCGGTCACCTGTCGCGGCGCCTCCCAGATGCGCAGTTTTTCCTGGTAGATCTCCAGTTCGCCCAACAGCTGGGTAAAGTAGCGTCGGCGCTTGTCGTCGCTGGAGGCGGATATCACATGATCCGCAGTACGTCGCAGCTGGCGGTGGAACGCCGAGAGATCGTCATTCACCGGGATCGGGGCATTGCGCAGACGCTGGTGAGCGATGATCAGCGTCAGGGCCAGGCGGAATTTGGCGATATCCCCCGGGAACTTGGTCAGCAGTAAAAAGAGCTGCTGGTAGAGCGCAGGCAGGTGGTTCTCTTTGCGCCGGGCGGTATTGGTCGTCATCGCCGAGACGGCAGCAGATACAAACTGGTTCAGCAGCACGCGTCCGGTTCTGGCCTGCGAGTTATCGCGCACCAGCAGGATCACCATCATCGCCAGGAAGCAGCCGACAATCTGCCCCAGCGCGCTGTCGAGAAACTGGCTGAAATGGAAGGTCATCGGGTTATCCAGCACCAGAATATTGATGGTGCTGGCCAGCGCCCCCAGCGAACCCAGGCGGCGCTTCTGTACCTCGATACCAATAAAGAAGGCCATCACGGCAAGACTGATACAGAGCAGCAGCATGCTTTGCTGGGTCGACGGAAGAACCACCAGGAAATAGAAGGCGCCAAGCGGCAGCGCTGCCAGAGTGCCGTACAGGAAATCGAGCGCCACCATCCGGGGATTTGGCAGACGCATCGCCAGCGAAGTCACCACCGCAATCATCACCATCGCGCCGCTGCCGGAGGTCCAGCCGGTCCACAGCCAGAACAATGTTCCGAGCATACAGGCGAGCGTAGTCCGCCAGAAGTTCACCATCGCATGGTGACGTTCTGCCGACTCGGCCTTAACCACCACTTCCCCCTGCAGCACCTCCTCTTCGGTGGCGCTGATTTTGGTATTGCCGATCACCCCACGTTTGAGCAGCAGGTAGCGCGTCGCCGCCCCGACCCAGGTATAGATGGTCACCGGGGTGTCGCGCTCGCCGGTCCAGGCGATGACCCGGCGCATACGTTTGAGCTGTTTATGCACGTCCTGAACGGTGGTGACGGGGACGGCAAACTGCTCCCGGAAGGTATCGGTGATCGCCTCCGGGCGCGTGTTCTGGATCAGGTAGGTTTCGCAGGCCTGGGTGATCAGCGTTAAGGAGACGGTATTGAGCGCCTTCAGGCGGCGGTTAGCCCGCGACCAGCGGGACGACTCCATATTGAGGTTGCTGCGCATCCCTTCCAGGGCGGTGGTACGACGCACCAGCGCGCTCCAGGCGTTATCCACCTCTTCACTGTCGCCGTGCTTAATGCACAGCTGCATGAGCTGATACTGGGCGACGATCAGCGCGTCCAGTTCGCGATCCACCTCCTGTTTGATCGAGCGCGGGGAGAACAGCAGATCCGCCACGATCGCACAGACGATCCCCATGACGATCTCGCTGCAGCGCTCCACGGCAAACTGCGGCGCCAGCAGAGGGTTGGTCTGGATGGTGATAATAATGATCAGCGCCGTATAGCCGGAAAGGCCCCAGGCGTAGGAGTTCTCTACCCGCACCAGGGAGGAGATCCAGGTACAAAAGCCGGCCCAGATACAGCACACCATCAGCATCAGCAGCGGGGTGCGGATCATCAGGATGACGATAGTCAGCGCGGCGATACAGCCGATAAAGGTGCCGACGATACGCAGCATCCCGCGATAGCGAATCGCGCCGGAGTAAGGTTCCCCCCCCGCCGCAAACGCCGGGCCCGCGGCGACAATCGCCGCCGTCAGCACCGCCCAGCGGGGCGTTTCCAGCTGAAAGTGGAACCCGACAAACAGCGCCAGCACGATGGCGAAGGCCAGCTTAACCGCAAAGCGCAGGTGCTGGTTGGCGATGGAGAAGATACCCATGGCGATTAACCAAACTCACGCAGGCGGTGGGCAATTTTGCGGAACAGCGAGTCGTGGCTGGCATCCCGGTCTTTCTCACCGGTGATCACCACCGTTGCCGTTGTCCCCGCAGGCCACAGGTCACCCTGCTGTTCATCCAGACGAATGCGTACCGGCACGCGCTGGGCCAGACGTACCCACTCCAGATTGGAATCGACCGTCGCCATCCCCTTGCTGTCGCGGGTGGCGCTGGAGTTGGTCACCCCTGCCGACACGCTGTCGACGGTGCCTTTCAGCATCCGGTTGCTGCCAAGGGGGGTGATCTCCGCCCGGTAACCCGGACGAACGTTTTCCAGCTTGGTCTCTTCCATATAGGCAAGCACATAGAAAGAGTGCTGTTTGACCAGCGCCACGGCGGTGGAGCCGCGGGTAATAAATTCGCCGGTGTAGACGTTAAGGTTGGTCACCCAGCCGTCGGACGGTGCGCGGATCACGGTACGCTCGAGATCGAGCTTCGCCAGATCGCGGGTCGCTTCGGCTTTCGCCTGTTGATGCAGAACGGTTTGCAGCACGTTGTTGGACTGGTCGATCTCCTCCCGGGACATCGCCTGCACCCCCAGCTTATTACGGCGTCCGGCTTCACGACGCTTTTCCGCCGCCAGCGCCTGGTAGTAGGAGACGTCCGCTTCGGCCTGTTCCAGCGCTTTCTGGTAACGTGGCTGGTCGATGGTGAACAGCACCTGATCTTTTTGACCAGCTGGTTGTCATGCACGTTAACGGCGGTGATCAGCCCCGCCACGTCCGGGGCGATGGCCACGATGTCGGCGCTAAAGCGCGCGTCACGCGTCCACGGCGACTCGGTGTAATAGACCCACGCGCGGAAAATAGCGATGAACGCGAGGATGACCAGTGCCAGCGTAATGGCGGTACGGGAGATTTTTCTTGTTAGTGTTTTCACATCTACCTCAAACAAACATGCGCGATACAAGATAGAACAGGCAGCAATAGAGCGCGGAATTGAACAATGCAGGGTGCCAGACGAAATCATAGATCCCGGTTGGAGCCAGCACCTTTCGCACCAGCCAAAAAATTGCCAGTGATAAAAGTAGTTCGAAGAATATCGGTGGGAACGACAATCCGAACACCACGATAACGGGAAACAGACTCATGTTGACCTTGATTAGAGCGAGCAGGCGAAAGAATTATTCAGCGTACGGCACCGCAGAAGTGGCCAGAAAAGCCGGGCGAGAGTGGCGTAGCTATAATGTATTAATAATATATTAACGTAACTGTTATGCTGTTATCTATCATATGTGATCTAAATCACTTTTAACTCAGAGTGAATAATGGAACGTCTAAAACGGATGTCAGTTTTTGCCAAAGTCGTTGAGCTGGGCTCCTTTACCGCCGCGGCGAGGCAACTACAGATGAGCGTATCGTCGATCAGCCAGACCGTTGCCAAACTGGAAGATGACCTCCAGGTGAAGCTGCTCAACCGCAGCACCCGCAGCCTCGGCCTGACGGAAGCCGGCAAAATTTATTACCAGGGCTGTCGGCGAATGTTGTATGAAGCCCAGTCGGTGCATGAGCAACTCTACGCCTTCAACAACACCCCCATCGGCACGCTGCGCATCGGCTGCTCTTCAACTATGGCACAAAATGTCCTGGCCGAAATGACCGCCGATATGTTGCAGGAGTATCCGGGGCTGACGGTGAATCTGGTCACCGGCATTCCCGCCCCGGATCTGATTGCCGACGGGCTGGACGTGGTGATCCGCGTAGGTGCCCTGCAGGACTCCAGCCTCTTTTCACGTCGTCTGGGCAGTATGCCGATGGTGGTGTGCGCGGCGAAAAAGTACCTCGCCAGAGCGGGAAGCCCGGAGAAACCGGCGGATCTCAGCAATCACGCCTGGCTGGAGTACAGCGTGCGCCCGGATAACGAGTTTGAACTGGTCGCGCCGGAAGGGCTCTCGACCAAACTGCTGCCGCAGGGGCGCTTTGTGACCAACGATCCGATGACCATCTCCCGCTGGCTGGTGGCCGGGGCCGGGATCGCCTATGTGCCGTTGATGTGGGTGATCAACGAGATCAACAGCGGTGAGCTGGAGATCCTCTTCCCGCGCTATCAGTCGGATCCGCGTCCGGTGTATGCGGTCTACACCGAAAAGGACAAACTGCCGCTGAAGGTGCAGGTCTGTATTAACTATCTGACGGACTATTTTGTGAAGGTGGCAGCGCTGTTTCAGGAGATGCGGGGAAGGAAGGAGTAACGCCTAACAATCCCCTCTCCCTTTAAGGGAGAGGGTTAGGGTGATAAATTTACGCGGTACCGCCGACGGTCAGGTTATCCACCTTCAGGGTTGGCTGGCCGACACCCACCGGCAGGCTCTGCCCCTCTTTACCGCAGACACCGACCCCGTTGTCCAGCTTCAGGTCGTTTCCGACCATCGAGATCTGCTGCATCGCTTCGATACCGGAGCCAATCAGGGTGGCACCTTTCACCGCTTTGGTCACTTTGCCCTTCTCGATCAGATAGGCTTCTGAAGTCGAGAAGACAAATTTACCGGAGGTGATATCTACCTGGCCACCGCCGAAGTTCGGCGCATAGATCCCGTACTCAACGGATTCGATAATTTCCTGCGGCGTGGATTTGCCCGCCAGCATGTAGGTGTTGGTCATACGCGGCATCGGCAGGTGCGCGTAAGATTCGCGACGGCCATTACCGGTTGGCGCAACGCCCATCAGGCGCGCATTCATTTTGTCCTGCATGTAGCCTTTCAGGATGCCGTTTTCGATTAGCACGTTGTACTGACCCGGGGTGCCTTCATCATCGATGGAGATCGAGCCACGACGATCGATCATCGTCCCGTCATCCACCACGGTGCAGAGCTCAGAAGCAACCAGCTCCCCAACCTGACCGCTGAATACGGAGGTTCCGCGACGGTTGAAGTCACCTTCCAGACCGTGGCCGACCGCTTCGTGCAGCAGCACGCCAGGCCAGCCCGCGCCCAGCACCACCGGCAGCGTACCCGCAGGTGCCGCGACGGCAGAAAGGTTCACCAGCGCCATACGCACTGCCTCTTTCGCCCAGGCGTCGGCACGCACATCACCGTCCACCGGGTTCAGGAACCATTCGTAACCGAAACGTCCGCCGCCGCCGCTGGAGCCGCGCTCGCGTTTGCCGTCCTCTTCCACCAGCACGCTGACGGAGAGACGCACCAGCGGACGCACGTCGGCGGCCAGAGTGCCGTCCGTCGCCGCCACCAGGATCAGCTCGTACACGCCGCTCAGGCTGGCAGAGACTTCCTGCACGCGCTTGTCTTCCGCGCGGGCCACTTTGTCCACCCGACGCAGGATATCCAGCTTCTCTTCACGGCTCATACCTTGAAGCGGATCGACGCTGGTATAGAGCGCGGAGTGCTGCACTTCGCCCAGGGTTTTCACCCGGCCATCGCCGTGATCGCGCACGATGGTGCGGGCCGCCTGGGCGCTTTGCTCCAGGGCAGTCAGGCTGATCTGGTCCGCATAGGCAAAACCGGTTTTCTCGCCGCTGACGGCACGCACGCCGACGCCCTGGTCGATGTTGTAAGAGCCATCTTTAATGATGCTGTCTTCTAAAACCCAGGATTCGTGATAGCTCGACTGAAAGTAGAGATCGCCGTAGTCGAGACGGCGTTCGGTCAGTTGACCAAGAATGGAAAACAGGTCCTGATGGCTCAGGCCGTTCGCTGCCAGCAGATGTTCACTTACCAGGTTCAGACTCATCGTTTTGCTACTCGTTCGTTGCCGTCCACAGGACGTATCTAAGATCTTATCTATTGAGAGTGAGGCAATTAATTGCCCGCGTCAAATCATTGCTGTGCATCTTTGCGTGGCTGACGCAGCACTTCATTAATCTGTGGTTTATCCACCGGCCCGGTGATGTGATAGCGCAGAATGGAGACTTTGCTCCACAGCGGCCCCAGCACTTTACTGGCGGCAAATACCGCCGCGCCGACAATCGGGTTAACGGCAAAGGCCGCCGCCACGCCCACGGTCGCGGAAATTTCCGGTGCCACCACGGCTTCCATATCCAGTTCACGCCGCACCAGATTGACGGAGCCTTTCATGGCGATATCCGCTTCCAGCCCGTCAACCAGCGTGTCGTCGGTGTGCAGCACCCCGTCTTTGATCCACGCGGTGCTGCGAATAGAGTCGAAGTAGAAGCCTTCATTAAAGGTATCGCTGAAGTCAAAGCGCAGCTTGCGCAGCAGGGCGTCGAAACTGAGTAAACGCAGCAGCTGCCCGGCATGGCCGGTGCTGAGATCGGCAATTTCACCTTTACCCAGCCGCGCTTTCAGAATGCCGTTCAGCGATGCTTCGTCAGGCTTCCAGGGCATGTCGCGCCAGTGCAGATCGTAATCGACGTCAAACGATGAGCCGCGAACCGGAGTGGCGATGCCAAAATAGTTTGCGGCGGCATCCAGCTTGTTACCCTTGATTTGCCCCTTCAGGGAGGTGCGCTGCTCGCGGGCGCCGTTCACCCACTCGCCGTTAGCGGTCAGGCGTCCGAAGCCGGTATCAATCAGCCCGCCCGCCAGGGTCAGGGTATCGCCCTTGATGGTGAAATCGCCATTAATACGGCCATACTTCTGGCCCCACAGCCAGCACTCGGCACAGCGCAGCTGTAAGTCAGGCCAGCCGCTAAAATTCATCCGCGTAGTGCTGGCTAACGGTGAAACGTTATTGCCCTTTCCGCCCGTGACGGTGGCCGGGTTGTAATAGAGATAGCGGATATCTGCCTGCCACGGCGCGGTATCACGCATCAGCAGGCTGGCGTTGATCTCCCGCCCCTGGGCCTCGACCTTTGAACCGTTGATGGTGGGCTGCGAGACAATGCTCAGGTTGTTCCACTGCTGGCCACCCAGCGTCAGGGCTGGCGTGCGTACCGTGATGTGCTGCGGGAACTGCGCCGCATCATCCACATTTTCTCCTACTCCGCTCTGGAAAAGCGCCAGCCATTCTGCTCCGTCCAGCGGCGGGAGATTCAGCTCCACGCCCGCCTGCTCCGGCAGCGGCGGCAGGGTGCGGCTGTCGGTGGTCCAGATAGCCCTATCCAGCGTCAGCTTGCGGTTCAGCAGCCAGCGGCTGTTAAAGTGATTATCCCCACCGGCATTGCCGGTGAGGGTAAAGCTGTTGAGATCCCCGTCGACGTTCAGCTTCACCGGCAGCGGCTCGCCCGCGCTCTTGTTCAGCGGTGAAGGCAGATCGCTGCTGACGCTCTTCAGGTCGCTACTGATATCCACCCTGTAATGCGCGCTGCCACGGTAAGGCAGATCGATCGCCACCTTGCCGTTCCAGGGCACGCGACCTTCAAGGGACTGGCTGACCACTTTTGGCAGCACATCCATTCGCGCAGGCTGCCAGCTGGCATCCATATTGACCGCCACCTGGTAGGCTTTCTCACCTTCGGTGGTGGAGAAATCGATATTCACCGGCTGGCTGAACCAGTTTGCGGTCAGCGGCCCGCTTTTCAGATCGCCATTCACGAAGCTGAACTGGCCGGTCAGATTTTTCAGCGTGCTGTCCAGCGGCTTGATGAACAGGCTGTTGTTTTTCAGCCTGACGTCACCTTTGGCGGTGGTCATGGTGCCGTCAAACGGGATATCCAGATGTAAGCGAGCATTCACATCGCCATCTAACTGAAGCTGCTGGAGGGTAGCGCCCAGCGAATCATCCAGCGGCGTCTCTTCGAAGTACGGCCCGACGGCTTTTCCGGGCCCGTTAATATCGGCGTCGATCAGCAGTTTTTCTTTTGAATAGTCGGGGATCACCGCGGTCAGATTGCTGGCCTTCACGCCGCCCAGCGCCACACCGTCGGTTTTCATCCACAAGCCGTCGTTGATGAAGTTGAGCTCAATATCAAGGTTTTTCAGCGCCGGCCAGTCGGGCTGGAAGGCATAGGTGGCGTTGCGTAACGGCACCAGCACCTGGAACTGACCTTCGTTGTGCTTATAGGGGAACAGATGGGGATTGCCGCCATAGGCCAGGGTCGCGCTGTCCGCCTGCCCGCCCTGAATGGCGCCGCTCAGGTAATCCACCAGCGCTTTGCCCATCAGGTTTTCAGGAAAATAGCGCCAGGCCTGAGAACCGTCGTCGGTGCTGATGCCCGCCAGGATCCCCAGCCAGGGTTCATCGCCCGCCGGCTGCAGATAGCGGAAATCCCCCCGGGCGTGCACCGCTTTGGCCTTCACGTCGATGTCGCGCCCGTCGAGCTGGAAGCCTTTCTCGTTTTTAAGCCAGTGAAGGGTCGCCGTGCCTTTTTCGATCTCCAGCGGCGCGCGGAAGACGGTTTCATACGGCATTTTTGCATCGTTAATGTGGGCCACCAGACGGCCATCTTCCATGCTGCCTTCCAGCGTGCCGCTGAAGTGCTCGGCACCCGGCAGCATCTCCCACTGCTTCCAGGCGAGATCGGTCCAGGCGATGTTGAAGCGGGTCTTTTCCGTGGCCTGCAGCGGAATATCCAGCGCCAGAGCATTGATTGCCCCCACCGGCTGGGTGGCCTGCCAGACGTCGCCCAGCGCCGGAGAGAGTTTCGCCGCAATGGTCCGCAGCCCGTCGAGGCCGGATAGCTCCAGATTGCTGGCGCGAATGCGCAGCTCATCGCTGCGTTTGCTGTTGGTCCCGCCCACGTCCTGCTCAGGGATCCAGGCCAGCGACAGCGCTCCGCGCGGCCATGCCTTATCGTCCAGGGTAATACGGGTATCCGGAATGGCGAACTGCCAGCCCTCTTTCTCGCGGGTTACGTGGGCGGTGAGGTTATCAACAGAGAGCTCATGCTGACGCGTTTTGCCCGGCCAGGTGGCGCCGCCCTGCTTCAGCCAGAGATCCCCGCTGGCGATCTGACCGTTAGTGAGTGTCATCCAGCCTTCAATACTAAAGCGCGCGGTTTCGAGCTGCATATTCTGCTGCAGCCAGTCTCCCAGCCAGGGTTTGACGTCCACGTCATCGGCCTGCATCCACACTTTGCCGTTATTCAGCAGACCATTATCGTCACGCAGATCCATGCGCACCTGCATCACGCCGTGCTGACCGTTCAGGCTGGAGAGGCTGACCTGTCCTTCAGCACGATGGCGCTCTTTGCCGTTAAGCCAGGTTAACTGGGGGATCGCCAGCTCGGCGCGCTGCCCTGAGAGGGTAATAAAGCTAATTTTGCTGTCACGTAGATCGAAATGATCGAACTGGCGCAGAAAAAGATCGCTGACACGGCTTGCTTCGAAGCCCTCACCCTGTTCGTTGCTGCGCAACGGGGAATTGGTCAGAAACTGCAGCTGATAGAAGGTGAGATCGCGAAACTGCCAGCGCAGGTGCAGCAGGCTTTGCCACACGTCCAGCGCCAGGGTCAAACGACTGATTTTAAGGTGGCCGCCGTCTTTCAGCTGCGCGTCAATGTCGCGCACTTCCAGCGTCGGGCCAAAATTCTGCCAGCTCGCGTCAAGCTGGCCTGCCGTAATGGGTAAGCCGGTTGCGGACTCTATCTTCGCCAGCAGCTGCGGGCGCCAGTTGTCCAGATGCGGCAATGCGAGACGCAGCCCGCTTACGAGCAACGCGACAATCACTATCAGCGTTGCCCCTGTAAGCAGTAAAATCCCCGGCAGTCGCCTCACGCCTCTCTCCTTGTCAGCCGTTTTCTCGCAGCACGCTGCGTGTTACATCATCACCACGTCAAACTGCTCCGGGTTATAGAGCGGTTCGATTTGCACTTTCACCTGTTTGCCGACAAAGATTTCCACTTCCGCAAGGGCGTGTGACTCTTCCCCTTTCAGGGCTTCCGCCACCGAAGGAGAAGCATAGACCAGGAAACGGTCGGAGTCGTAGGCGTGATGAACGCGGACGATCTCACGCATGATCTCATAGCAGACCGTTTCAACCGTCTTCACCGTGCCGCGGCCATGGCAGGTCGGGCATTCGTTGCACAGTACATGCTCCACGCTTTCGCGGGTGCGCTTGCGGGTCATTTCCACCAGCCCAAGCTGGGAGAAGCCGTTGATGCTGGTTTTGACGCGATCTTTACTCAGCGCCTGCTCCAGGGAATGCAGCACGCGGCGGCGGTGGTCTTCGTTACTCATATCGATAAAGTCGATGATGATGATGCCACCCAGATTGCGCAGACGAAGCTGACGCGCAATGGCCTGCGTCGCTTCAATATTGGTGTTAAAAATGGTGTCGTCCAGATTGCGATGCCCGACAAACGCCCCGGTATTGATATCCACGGTGGTCATCGCTTCGGTCTGGTCGATAATCAGATAGCCGCCGGATTTGAGTTCGACCTTACGCTCCAGCGCGCGCTGGATTTCGTTCTCGACGTCATACAGATCGAAAATCGGCTGGCGTCCGGTGTAGTGCTCCAGCAGGCCCGGCATTTCAGGAATGTACTCGGCGGTAAACTCGAGCAACGCGTCATAGGTCAGACGGGAGTCGACGCGGATACGGTCCAGTTGGGCATCGGCGAAGTCGCGCAGCACACGCTGGGCCAGCGCCAGCTCGCCGTACAGCTGATAGCGCGTCTGGTTGCGTTTTTTACGCTCCATCACTTTGGTCCAGACGCGTTTCAGGTAGGCGGCATCCGAGGCCAGATCTTCTTCGCTGATCCCCTCTGCGGCGGTGCGAATAATAAAGCCGCCCTGCTCGTCGCAGTAAGCGCCCACCACCTTTTTCAGCCGCTCGCGCTCGCTTTCGCTCTCGATACGCTGAGACACGCCCACGTGAGAGGCGCCAGGCATAAAGACCAGATAACGGGAGGGTAAGGTGATGTCGGTGGTCAGACGCGCGCCTTTGGTACCCAGCGGATCTTTCACCACCTGCACCATCAGATCCTGGCCCTGACGCACCAGCTCGGAGATATCACGAACGGTGAACTGCTTTTGCTCTTCTCCTGCCACGCACTCGGTGTGCGGCATGATATCCGAGGCGTGCAGGAAGGCCGCTTTATCGAGTCCAATATCTACAAATGCCGCCTGCATACCCGGTAGTACACGACTGACACGACCTTTGTAGATATTGCCTACTATTCCGCGTCGCGCTTCACGCTCAATATGGATTTCCTGAAGAATGCCGCCATCAATGTAGGCCACACGGGTTTCCGAGGGCGTTACGTTTACCAACAATTCAGCCGTCATAATTATCCCTTCCCTCACGCAGTGAGTTAAAATTGCTCAGCAACTCATACGTTTCCACCAGCGGTAAGCCGACTACGGCGTGATAGCTGCCATTGATCTTCCTGACAAAACAGCCACCCAACCCTTGAATACCGTATGCACCTGCTTTATCCATAGGTTCACCGCTGGCGATATAACCGGCGATATCCTCATCAGTGAGTACTCTGAACGTGACCTCAGTGACAACCAGGCAGTCGAGCACATGCTGACTGTCTGCCAGCGCGACGGCGGTCATCACCTGATGCGTTTGCCCGGACAATTTGCGCAGCATCCTGAACGCATGCTCGCTGTCGTGCGGTTTCTCGAGGACTTCACCGTTAAGGATCACGATGGTATCTGCGCCCAGCACCGGTAAATCACGCGGCACCTGCGCCACGCCTGCCAGGGCCTTCTCCCGCGCCAGGCGGGAAACATACTGCTGAGCACTTTCGCCCTCGGCACGTTTCTCTTCAATGCCGGTAACGATGCGTTCAAAAGATACCCCTAACTGTGTCAGGAGTTCCTGACGGCGTGGGGAGCCGGAAGCGAGATACAAAGACGTCATAGAAACCTTTTATTGCACGGCAAATTGCTGGCGGACCTTACGCATCAGCAGGAATAACCATGGCCAGAGCACACCGTTTACTACACTACTCCAGAACACTTCCGGACGGAAAGAGACGTTGATCACTAAAAACTCTGCCCAGAAAACAATGATATCCGCGGCCATAGATAACAACATCACCACCAGCGCCTGTTGCCAGAGCGCCAGATTACGAAAGAGCTGGAATTTCAGTGCGACCAGGTATGCGATGATACTCATGGACAGCGCGCGTACGCCAAGCGTCGAGCCACTGATCAGATCCAGTATGGCACCCATCACAAAACCTGTGCCCACATTTACGCGGTGCGGCAGGGCGAGGATCCAGTAGAGCAAAATCAGCAGCACCCAGTTTGGCCGGAAAACGAGAATGTCATCCGGCCAGGGCATGACTTGCAGCAACAGCGCGATCAAAAACGAGAGCCAGATAACCCAGCGTCCCTGGCTACGGTAGCTTGCCACTATTGCCCTCCCGGGGAGAGTTGCGGTGGCGGCGGCGCATCAGGCGGTGGCTGGGTCAGCCCTGTTGCCGGCGCTGGAACTGGCGCTGGCGGCCCCATCGAGTTTGGCGCAGGCAGAACCTGCGGCATCATCTGCATCAGGCGTTCATTCGCCACGCGATGCACATCTTCCGGCGTCATTGGGTTGCTGCCGTTACGATCGGCACCCCACAACAGCAGCAGATAGCGCAGGCGCTGCAGACCCGCCGTTGGACGTGCCTGAATCACGGTGTAGGCGCGCTGGGTGTCCAGCTTCACGGAGGAGACCACCCCAACCGGATACCCTTCCGGGAAACGACCGCCCAGACCGGACGTTACCAGCACATCGCCCACGCGAATATCGGTATTCGCCGGCAGATGTTCCAGCTGCAGATCGTCCGTACAGCCGTTACCGGCGGCGATCACGCGGATGTCGTTACGCAGAACCTGAATCGGCAGCGCATGGGTCGCATCGCAAATCAGCAATACGCGGCTGGTGAGCTTGGCAACGGCCACCACCTGGCCGACGACGCCTTTATCGCTGATAACAGGCTGGCCTTCGTATACGCCATTGACGCTGCCCTTGTCGATGACCACCTGATCGCTGTAGGGATCGTTAACGGTGGAGATCACCTGGGTCACCATCTTCTGCTCATCCTGACGCAGCGGGGAGCCTAAGAGTTCGCGCAGACGGGCGTTCTCCTGCTTGTACTGGCCCAGCATCAGCAGTTCGCTGTTTTTCAGCAGCAGTTCCTGGCGTAACGCGCGGTTTTCAAGTTCGAGTTGATCGCGTGAGGACAGAGTTTGCGAGACGCTGTCGAGTAATTCACGGGGACCATTTGATACAAAGTAGAAAGGACTGACGGCGGTATCCATGTACGTTCTGATCTGGCTGAACGTACCGAGGCGGCTATCGGCAATAATGACACCAAGCGCTACCAGCACCCCAAGGATGAGGCGAAACTGTAGCGACGGGCCACGGCTAAAAATTGGCTTCATAGGCTATGCGTACTCTCGCGTCAGAGAGAAAGGGTAGCCATCCGCTACCCTTTCACACCTGACTACTCTTCGCTGAACAAGTCGCCGCCGTGCATGTCGATCATTTCCAGCGCCTTGCCGCCGCCACGGGCTACGCAAGTCAGTGGATCTTCAGCAACTACGACAGGAATACCTGTCTCTTCCATCAACAGGCGGTCGAGGTTACGCAGCAGCGCACCACCACCGGTCAGAACCATACCGCGCTCGGAGATATCGGAAGCCAGTTCCGGCGGGCACTGCTCGAGGGCAACCATGACGGCGCTGACGATACCGGTTAACGGCTCCTGCAGCGCTTCGAGGATTTCGTTGGAATTCAGGGTAAAGCCACGCGGAACGCCTTCTGCCAGGTTACGGCCGCGAACTTCGATCTCGCGAACTTCGTCACCCGGGTAAGCAGAACCGATCTCGTGCTTGATACGCTCTGCGGTGGCTTCACCGATCAGAGAGCCGTAGTTACGGCGAACGTAATTGATGATCGCTTCGTCGAAGCGGTCGCCGCCGATACGTACGGAAGAGGAGTAAACCACACCGTTCAGGGAGATAACGGCCACTTCAGTGGTACCGCCACCGATATCGACGACCATGGAACCGGTTGCTTCGGAGACCGGCAGACCGGCACCGATTGCTGCAGCCATTGGCTCTTCGATCAGGAAGACTTCACGCGCACCAGCGCCCTGAGCGGATTCACGAATAGCACGACGTTCAACCTGGGTAGCGCCAACCGGCACACACACCAGAACACGTGGGCTCGGACGCATAAAGCTGTTGCTGTGCACTTGCTTGATAAAGTGCTGAAGCATTTTCTCAGTCACGAAGAAGTCAGCGATAACGCCGTCTTTCATCGGACGAATGGCAGCGATATTACCCGGCGTACGGCCAAGCATCTGCTTAGCGTCATGGCCTACAGCCGCTACGCTTTTCGGTGAACCAGCACGATCCTGACGAATGGCCACAACTGAAGGCTCATTCAGTACGATGCCTTGTCCTTTTACATAAATGAGGGTATTCGCGGTACCCAGGTCAATGGACAGGTCATTGGAAAACATGCCACGAAATTTTTTCAACATACTAAGGGATAATCCTGAAAGCTGGGGCGGAAAACAAAATCCGCTTACTTTACCAACCACACGCAGCAGCGACAAGGCGCAAAAATCGCCTGCTACGGTGAAAATTTGTGCAGCACGTTTCCTTTGTTACAAATCGTCGCCTGACTCCCTCAGGGCTGAGAAAAAACAGCCTTCCTCACGTTCATTTGTAACCCGTTAAAGGTCGTTCACTGTCATTTTGCTCGTCATACATCACGCTACAGGCGCGATATTCTACGTGAAAACTTACCAAACGGCAGGTTAAACAGAGTATCTTTGCGAATATTTTTTCACATTGCTGTCAAGAGGCTGAGAGGCCGCAAAAAAATCCCCCTGGCCCCCTGTCACGCCGCGCTCCGTCAACGTCTGCCATTCCGTTCGCGACCGCACACCTGTAGCAAATACACGTGTTTGCGTTCCTTTGCACGCTTCCACCAGGCTCTGCACCAGCAGCTGGTTTTCCGTGCGCTTTTCGATATTCCTTACCAGCCCCGGATGCAGCTTCAGTAACTCCACCTCCAGCGCCTTGATCCAGCTGGTGCTGACCAGCGTTAAACCCGCCTGCGTAACCGCCACGCGCGCGCCCAACGCATTTATCAACCGAACGACCGGCTGTAACCGACTGATGTGTTGACAAACATCCGCCTCTGCAAGTTCAAAAATAATCCGCTTGCGCTGCGATTTTTCACATTGCATCAACACATCCCGCAGCCAGCGCTGGAATCGCGGGCGGATCAGGGACTCAACCGTGACCTGCAATGCCAGGTGCTCTTCGGGCCAGAAGGATAAGAATGGCATCAATCGCGATATTTGCTGGCGATCGTACTCTTCGGACAGGCCAAACTGCAGCACCATCGGGAGATACTCCGCCGACACCACCTCTTCGTTGCCGTCGAAGATCCGGCACAGCAGCTCCCGGTGATGAACCTGGCCGCTGGTCAGCACCGCCGGTTTTTGATAAATCCGCGGCCCGCCGCGGGTAAGCATCTGCTCAATTAAGGTTCGCCAGCGCACGTTGCCGCGCCCTTTTTCAGGCAGGGAGTCATCATAAACCGCCCAGCCGTTCGCCCCCTGCAACACCGCATTGCGGGTGGCGGCTTCGGCATGCTCCATCACCTGCTCGGTGGACTGGCCCCCGCGCCAGGCGCAAATGCCAATATGCACCATGTCTTCGCGATCGAGCATTTTGCTCGGCGGCAGCGCATCCACTGATTTCAACAGCAGGCTGGCGATACTTTCGGACTCTTTCAGGGTGCGGTGCGGCAGTAACACGGCGTAATCACTGCGGTGATAGCGTGCCAGCAGTGCGCCGGGATAGCGCATAATAAAGGTGGAGAGCATATTGATGAGCGTAAACAGGTGCTCCTCTGCCACCGCCCGCCCCCAGTTATCTTTCAGCAGATCGAAGTCCGGCAGACGGACAATCATCACCACCCCATGGGTGCCCACGTTCTCCTGATCTTCCAGCAAGGTGCCCAGTTGGTTATCAAAGAACAGACGATTATTAAGGCCGGTTTTGTTGTCCTGGGCGGCATAGGAGCGGATCAGCGTGTCGATACGGCTACGCTGGTCGCTGGCAAACTGGATTTCGGAGAGCAGGACGTCCAGCGCGCTGCTGGTGCGCGATGGCCATTCATAAACCGAGCCGCGCACCTGCGCGCCGCGTTCCCCGTTGAGGATCCGCGCTGAACGCGACTCCAGCAACTCCTGTCCTGAGAGCTGACGCCGTAGCCAGCGCACCGCCAGGAAGATCAGCACCACCACGAAGAATACCGCCAGAGTCAGCGGCGCGGTGGTCATCATGGAACGAAAATAACTGGTCATTGGGTCCTGATAGACCAGGCTTATCGTCAGACCGGGATTTTTCAGGGAGGGGACGGTGAGCTCGAGCGTCTGGGGAGCAGAACCCGCCTGTCGGTAATAGGTTTGCCCGGTATGGCTTAGAAGGATGTGATCGCCCTGCTTAATCTCCACCCGCGTGATATCCACCGGGGCCATGAGTTCATCCAGCTCGCGGGTAAGTTCTGGAAAGGGGGTGCTGACAAGGCGGGCATCAATCACCGACGCCACGGAATGGACGCGGTTCGCCAGCTTCCCCTGGATCGCATTATAGAAACTGAGCGAGCAGCCAATAAAGATGACAAAAATGGTCATCCCGGTAAGCAGGGAGATAAAAGCGGAGAACTTCGTCGATAATCGCATCCTTGAGATTACTCCGTGAGTTGGTGAGGATAGCAAGTGAGTACTAACTTGCAATACGGCATCGGCATACTACCAAATCAGGTGTATCTGGCAATTTATTGCGTTAAATCGGCATCGCATGTCATTGAGCGAGTATAGTCTTCAAAAATTTTTTCCAATCATCATCCCAGGTAAGGAATTTGTATGCAGGCTTTGATCTTAGAACAGCAGGAAGGCAAAACTCTTGCATCAGTGCAATCTATTGAGGAGAGCCGTCTGCCTGAAGGTGCCGTGACCGTTGACATCGACTGGTCCAGCCTTAATTACAAAGACGCCCTCGCCATCACGGGCACTGGCAAAATCATCCGCAATTTCCCAATGGTTCCAGGTATCGACTTTGCCGGACGCGTACACGCCAGCGAAGATCCGCGTTTTCATGTGGGCCAGCAGGTGCTGCTGACCGGCTGGGGCGTGGGCGAGAATCACTGGGGCGGGCTGGCGGCACAGGCGCGCGTCAATGGCGACTGGCTGGTGCCAATGCCAGACGGGCTCGATGGCCGCAAAGCGATGATCATCGGCACCGCCGGTTTTACCGCCATGCTGTGCGTGATGGCGCTGGAAGAGGCCGGCGTACGCCCTGAATCTGGTGAAGTGGTGGTGACGGGCGCCAGCGGCGGCGTCGGCAGCACGGCGGTTGCCCTGCTGCATAAGCTGGGTTACCAGGTCGCGGCGGTATCCGGCCGCGAAAGCACCCACGACTATCTGCGAAGCCTTGGTGCCAGCCGCATTCTGGGCCGGGATGAGTTCGCCGAGACCCGTCCGCTGGAAAAACAGATCTGGGCCGGGGCCGTTGATACCGTGGGCGACAAAGTGCTGGCGAAAGTGCTGGCGCAGATGAACTACGGCGGCTGCGTGGCGGCATGCGGTCTGGCGGGCGGTTTTGCCCTGCCGACCACGGTGATGCCGTTTATTCTGCGCAACGTCCGCCTGCAGGGAGTCGATTCCGTGATGACCCCTGCTGAGCGCCGGACACAGGCCTGGGAGCGACTGGTTCGCGATCTGCCTGCCTCCTTCTACGCGCAAAGCGCCACGCAGATTAGCCTTGAACAGGCACCAGAGTATGCCGCGAAGATCATCAGCAACCAGATCCAGGGCCGTACCCTGGTGAAGCTCGCCTAATCTTCAAATTTTCGTGACATATTCGCTTTAACCCTTCTCCTCCGTCATGCTTAGAAAAATGCATGACGGAGGAAGCCATGAAAGTGAAACCCCTGACGGAAGCCGATATCACCGCGGAATCCGTTTTTATGCTCAAGCGCCGCCAGATCCTCAAGATGCTGGGGATAGGCGCCGGTGCGCTGACGCTCTCGCCTCTCGCCCAGGCGGATCTGCTGGACTGGTTTAAGGGCAACGATCGTCCGAAAGCGCCTCCAGGAAAGCCCCTCACCTTTACCCAGCCCGCGCAGTGGCAAAGCCAGCTGGCGAAAACCCCGGAAGAGAAAGTGACGGGCTACAACAACTTCTATGAGTTTGGCCTGGATAAAGCCGATCCTGCCGCCAATGCCGGAAGCCTGAAAACCAACCCCTGGACGCTGAAAATCGACGGCGAAGTGGCAAAACCGCTGACCCTGGATTACGACGATCTCACTAAGCGCTTCCCGCTGGAAGAGCGCATCTACCGCATGCGCTGCGTCGAGGCCTGGTCGATGGTTGTACCGTGGATCGGTTTTCCGCTGCATAAACTGCTGGCCCTGGTGGAGCCCACCAGCGATGCGAAGTATGTCGCCTTCCAGACCCTTTACGCCCCGGAAGATATGCCCGGCCAGAAAGATCGGTTTATCGGCGGCGGGCTCGATTACCCGTATGTAGAAGGGTTACGTATTGATGAGGCGATGCATCCCCTCACGCTGCTCACCGTCGGCGTGTATGGTAAAGCGCTCCCGCCGCAAAACGGCGCGCCCATCCGCCTGACCGTACCCTGGAAGTATGGCTTCAAGGGGATTAAATCTATCGTCAGCATCAAGCTGACCCGCGAGCGTCCGCCGACTACCTGGAACCTGGCCGCACCAAACGAGTACGGTTTTTACGCCAACGTGAACCCGCACGTCGATCACCCGCGCTGGTCGCAGGCCACGGAGCGCTTTATCGGCTCAGGCGGTGCGCTGGACGTGAAGCGCCAGCCCACGCTGCTGTTTAACGGCTATGCCGATCAGGTCGCATCACTCTATCGCGGCCTCGACTTAAAGGAGTTTTTCTAAGTGCGTCTGACGGCAAAACAGATTACCTGGCTGAAGGCGGCCCTGCATCTTGCAGGGTTGCTTCCTTTTATATGGCTGTTCTGGGCCGCCAGCCACGGCGGCTTCAGCGCCGACCCGGCCAAAGATATCCAGCACTTTACCGGCAGGACCGCGCTGAAGTTTTTACTGGCGACCCTGCTGGTGTCGCCCCTGGCGCGCTACGCAAAACAGCCGCTGCTGATCCGCACCCGCCGTCTGTTAGGCCTGTGGTGCTTCGCCTGGGCGACGTTACATCTCACGAGCTATGCGTTACTGGAGCTGGGCATTAATAATCTGGCCCTGCTGGGGAGCGAACTGGTGACCCGTCCTTACCTGACACTCGGGATTGTTAGCTGGGTGATTTTGCTGGCATTAACCCTCACCTCCACGCAGTATGCCCAGCGAAAACTGGGAAGGCGCTGGCAACTTCTGCATAATTTTGTCTATCTTGTCGCGATCCTCGCGCCCATCCACTACCTTTGGTCAGTGAAAATCCTCTCGCCGCAGCCGATCGTCTATGCGCTGCTGGCTGTAGGGCTTCTGGCGTGGCGATATAAGAAGTTTCGCCAGTGGTGGCGATAATGAACGAAACTGTGCGTATTCCCGCAGATTGTTTACCCTTCCCGGGCATTTATCCGAATGCTGTTGATAATCTTCCCTGATAAGACCAGTATTTAGCTGCCAAATGCTACGAAATCGTTATAATGTGCCACTTTGGTTTCCCCGACGGGTTTTTCGTAGCCTGAGAGGGTGACAATCGCGCATCGAAGGTATATTTTGTTTTTTACCGTAGATTCGCAGGAGATAGCGGCACAATGGCTGACAAGTTTCACATCTTAGTTTTGAACGGGCCGAACCTGAATATGCTCGGCACCCGTGAACCCGAGAAGTACGGCACGCTGACGTTAACCCAGATTGTTAACCGTTTGGATAGCGAAGCAGCGGCGCTTAATGTGGAACTTGACCATTTTCAGTCGAACGCGGAGTACGCACTCATCGACCGAATTCATCAGGCTAAAGACACCACGGACTATATCCTGATCAATCCGGCCGCGTTTACGCACACCAGTGTTGCTATTCGCGACGCGCTGCTGGCAGTGAGCATCCCGTTTATTGAGATCCACCTCAGCAACGTGCATGCGCGGGAGCCGTTCCGCCACCACTCCTACCTGTCGGATATCGCCGCTGGCGTTATCTGTGGACTGGGGGCTGACGGTTATTCATTCGCTTTACAGACAGCGGTAAAACGCCTGTCACAATCACACTAAACAAAGAGTACGGAACCCACTCATGGATATTCGTAAGATTAAAAAACTGATCGAGCTGGTTGAAGAATCAGGCATCTCCGAACTGGAAATTTCTGAAGGCGAAGAGTCTGTACGCATCAGCCGTGCAGCGCCAAACGCAAGCTTCCCGGTTATGCAACAAGCTTACGCTGCACCAATGATGCAGCAGCCAGCTCTGTCTAACGCTGTCGCGCCAGCGGCTACTCCAGCAATGGAAGCGCCAGCAGCAGCAGAAATCAGTGGCCACATCGTACGTTCCCCAATGGTTGGTACTTTCTACCGCACCCCGAGCCCGGACGCTAAAGCGTTCATCGAAGTGGGCCAGAAAGTTAACGCGGGCGATACCCTGTGCATCGTTGAAGCCATGAAAATGATGAACCAGATCGAAGCTGACAAGTCAGGTACTGTGAAAGCGATTCTGGTCGAAAGTGGTCAGCCGGTTGAATTTGACGAGCCGCTGGTCGTCATCGAGTAACGAGGCGAACATGCTGGATAAAATTGTTATCGCCAACCGCGGCGAGATTGCCCTGCGAATCCTTCGTGCCTGTAAAGAACTGGGCATCAAGACCGTCGCCGTGCACTCAAGCGCGGACCGCGATCTGAAACACGTATTACTGGCGGATGAGACGGTCTGTATTGGCCCGGCTCCGTCCGTAAAAAGCTATCTGAATATCCCGGCAATCATCAGCGCCGCTGAAATCACCGGCGCGGTGGCTATTCACCCGGGTTACGGCTTCCTCTCTGAGAACGCCAACTTTGCTGAACAGGTAGAGCGTTCCGGCTTTATCTTCATCGGTCCGAAAGCTGACACCATCCGCCTGATGGGCGACAAAGTGTCTGCGATCACCGCCATGAAGAAAGCAGGCGTTCCTACCGTACCAGGCTCCGACGGCCCACTGGGCGACGATATGGATGCTAACCGTGCCCATGCAAAACGCATCGGTTACCCGGTAATCATCAAAGCGTCCGGCGGCGGCGGCGGTCGTGGTATGCGCGTTGTGCGCAGCGACGCTGAACTGGCCCAGTCCATCTCCATGACCAAAGCGGAAGCAAAAGCAGCTTTCAGCAATGACATGGTTTATATGGAAAAATACCTCGAAAACCCACGCCACATCGAAATTCAGGTGCTGGCAGACGGTCAGGGTAACGCTATCTATCTGGCAGAACGCGACTGCTCCATGCAGCGTCGTCACCAGAAAGTGGTCGAAGAGGCACCAGCACCGGGCATCACCCCGGAACTGCGTCGCTACATCGGCGAGCGCTGCTCTAAAGCCTGTGTGGATATCGGCTATCGCGGTGCAGGTACTTTCGAGTTCCTGTTCGAAAACGGCGAGTTCTACTTCATCGAGATGAACACCCGTATTCAGGTTGAACACCCGGTTACCGAAATGATCACCGGCGTTGACCTGATTAAAGAGCAGCTGCGTATCGCTGCGGGTCAGCCACTGTCCATCAAACAGGAAGAAGTGATTGTCAAAGGCCATGCGGTGGAATGCCGTATCAACGCCGAAGACCCGAACACCTTCCTGCCAAGCCCGGGTAAAATCACGCGTTTCCACGCGCCGGGTGGTTTTGGTGTGCGCTGGGAGTCTCATATCTACGCCGGTTACACCGTACCGCCGTACTATGACTCAATGATCGGCAAGCTGATCTGCTACGGCGAATCCCGTGACGTGGCGATTGCCCGCATGAAGAACGCCCTGCAGGAGCTGATCATCGACGGCATCAAAACCAACGTTGATCTGCAGATGCGTATTATGACTGACGAGAACTTCCAGCATGGTGGCACCAACATCCACTATCTGGAGAAGAAACTCGGTCTTAATGAAAAATAAGCACAGATAAGCAGCAAAAGGCCGGTTAATCCGGCCTTTTTTATTTCTGGGGGTTGCGAAGCCCCATAAGGTACAATCCCCGCTTTCTTTTTCCACAAGGGACAAAAAATGGACAAACGTTTTGTTCAGGCCCATAAAGAAGCGCGATGGGCGCTGTGGTTAACCCTTCTTTATCTCGCCGCATGGTTAGTGGGCGCTTACTTACCTGGTTCTGCAATTGGTATCACCGGTCTCCCTCACTGGTTTGAGATGGCCTGCCTGCTGATCCCGCTGGTGTTTATTGTGCTCTGCTGGGCGATGGTGAAATTCATCTATCGCGATATTCCGCTGGAGGATGACGATAATGCAGCTTGAAGTGATCCTGCCCCTCGTCGCGTATCTGTTTATCGTTTTTGGCCTCTCCGTGTACGCCATGCGCAAACGTACCACCGGCACCTTCCTGAACGAGTATTTCCTCGGCAGCCGCTCGATGGGCGGCATTGTGCTGGCGATGACCCTGACCGCCACCTATATCAGCGCGAGTTCCTTTATTGGCGGCCCGGGTGCGGCCTATAAATATGGCCTGGGCTGGGTGCTGCTGGCGATGATCCAGCTGCCCGCCATCTGGCTTTCGCTCGGCATTCTGGGGAAAAAATTCGCTATCCTGGCGCGTCGCTACAATGCCTTGACCCTCAACGACATGCTGTTTGCCCGCTATCAGAGCCGCCTGCTGGTCTGGCTTGCCAGCCTGAGCCTGCTGGTGGCCTTCGTGGGCGCCATGACCGTGCAGTTCATCGGCGGCGCACGTCTGCTTGAAACCGCAGCCGGTATTCCCTATGAAACGGGCCTGCTGATTTTTGGTATCAGTATCGCGCTGTACACTGCCTTTGGCGGCTTCCGCGCCAGCGTGCTCAACGACACCATGCAGGGCATGGTGATGCTGATTGGCACCATCGTGCTGCTGGTGGGCGTGGTCCATGCGGCGGGCGGGTTAACCCACGCGGTAGAAACGCTGCAGACTATCGACCCGAAACTGGTTTCACCGCAGGGCGCGGACGACATTCTGTCCCCGACCTTTATGACCTCCTTCTGGGTGCTGGTCTGCTTCGGGGTGATTGGCTTACCGCATACCGCCGTGCGCTGCATCTCCTATAAAGACAGTAAAGCGGTGCATCGAGGGATTATCATTGGCACCATCGTGGTGGCGATCCTGATGTTCGGTATGCACCTTGCCGGCGCTCTGGGCCGGGCGGTGATCCCGGACCTGACCGTGCCGGATCTGGTCATTCCGACCCTGATGGTAAAAGTGCTGCCCCCCTTTGCTGCCGGGATCTTCCTTGCCGCGCCAATGGCGGCGATCATGTCGACAATTAATGCTCAACTGCTGCAAAGTTCCGCTACGATCATTAAAGATCTCTACCTGAACATGCACCCGGAGCAGATGAACAACGAGCGCCGCCTGAAGCGGATGTCCGCTGCAATCACCCTGATTCTGGGCGCGTTGCTGCTGCTGGCCGCGTGGAGACCGCCAGAGATGATCATCTGGCTGAACCTGCTGGCGTTTGGCGGCCTGGAAGCCGTATTCCTCTGGCCGCTGGTGCTGGGGCTGTACTGGGAGCGCGCCAATGCTGCCGGTGCGCTGAGCGCAATGATCGTCGGTGGCGTGCTGTATGCCGTGCTCGCCTCCTTTAAGATCCAGTACCTGGGCTTCCATCCGATTGTGCCTTCGTTACTGCTAAGTTTGCTGGCGTTTGTGGTGGGGAACCGTTTCGGTCAACCCGCTCCGCAGACCGCCGTCATTTCTACTGATAAATAAAGAGTTTTGCCATGCCGTGGATCCAACTGAAACTGAATACGACCGGCGCTAACGCCGAAGAGATGAGCGATGCGCTGATGGAGGCTGGTGCGGTCTCAATCACCTTCCAGGACACGCATGACACGCCGGTGTTTGAACCGCTGCCGGGTGAAACGCGCCTGTGGGGCGATACCGACGTCATCGGGCTGTTTGATGCTGAGACCGATATGGCCGACGTGGTCATGATTCTGGAAAATCATCCGCTGCTGGGCGCAGGCTTTGCGCACAAGATCGAGCAGCTGGAAGACAAAGACTGGGAACGCGAGTGGATGGATAATTTCCACCCGATGCAGTTCGGCAAGCGTCTGTGGATCTGCCCGAGCTGGCGCGACGTGCCGGATGAAAATGCGGTAAACGTCATGCTCGATCCGGGCCTCGCGTTTGGCACCGGCACGCACCCGACGACCTCTCTGTGTCTGCAGTGGCTGGATGGTCTGGATCTGGACGGTAAAACGGTGATCGATTTTGGCTGTGGCTCCGGTATTCTCGCCATCGCCGCCCTTAAGCTGGGTGCGGCAAAAGCCATCGGGATCGACATCGATCCGCAGGCGATTCAGGCCAGCCGCGACAACGCCGAACGTAACGGCGTCTCCGATCGTCTTGAACTTTATCTACCGAATGACCAGCCACAGGCCATGAAAGCCGACGTGGTGGTCGCAAACATTCTGGCCGGTCCATTACGTGAACTGGCGCCGTTAATCAGCGTGCTGCCCGTTGAGGGCGGTCTGTTGGGCCTTTCCGGTATTCTCGCCAGCCAGGCTGAGGGCGTATGCGAGGCGTACGCCGATCTGTTCACTCTCGATCCGGTGGTGGAGAAAGAAGAGTGGTGCCGCATAACCGGTCGTAAAAAATAGAGAGTTATTCGTTTGCCTGTTTTTTAAACCGCTCCTATGGTTAAAGACCAGGCAACCCATAGATGAAGATCATGTTCTAAAATGAGACGCAGATCGCAAAGAACCGGGGAAATCTGCTGTTAAAAACAGCAGATTATTCGGCTTTAGGTTTCATTAATTAAGAAAAAACGAGAAGTTTTAGGAAATTGTAAGCGGCCATAAAATCGCCACTCACATTTAAGTGAATGATTTATATCGCATATAATTTTGGCTGTTGTGCTTTGTCCCTGATTCCATGATCTGTAACAGGGGATTGTTCAAAGTTTGGCCTTTCATCTCGTGCAAAAAATGCGTAAGATACGCCGCCTTGCAGTCACAGTATGGTCATTTCTTAACTCATGCGCATCGGAAACCACCAGCTCAGAAATCGCCTGATCGCAGCACCTATGGCAGGTATTACCGACCGACCATTCAGGACGCTGTGCTATGAGATGGGAGCAGGACTAACCGTTTCAGAGATGATGTCGTCTAACCCGCAGGTTTGGGAAAGCGATAAATCCCGTCTTCGGATGGTGCATATTGACGAACCAGGTATCCGCACCGTGCAAATCGCCGGGAGCGTGCCTGAAGAGATGGCAGATGCCGCGCGTATCAACGTGGAGAGTGGCGCCCAGATTATTGATATCAATATGGTTGCCCGGCCAAAAAAGTGAATCGCAAGCTTGCAGGTTCAGCCCTTCTGCAATACCCCGACCAGGTGAAGTCAATCCTGACGGCGGTTGTCAGCGCAGTGGACGTTCCTGTTACGTTAAAGATTCGCACGGGTTGGTCGCCGGATCACCGTAACTGTGTAGAGATTGCCCAACTGGCCGAAGACTGTGGCATTCAGGCCCTGACCATACATGGACGCACACGCGCCTGTTTGTTCAACGGCGAAGCTGAATACGACAGCATTCGGGCAGTTAAGCAGAAAGTTTCCATTCCGATTATCGCGAATGGCGACATTACTGACCCGCTTAAAGCCAGAGCTGTGCTCGACTATACAGGGGCTGATGCTCTGATGATAGGACGTGCGGCTCAGGGAAGACCCTGGATCTTTCGGGAAATCCAGCATTATCTGGACACTGGGGAGCTGCTTGCCCCGCTGCCTCTGGCAGAGGTTAAGCACTTGCTATGCGCACATATTCGGGAACTGCACGACTTTTATGGTCAGGCTAAAGGGTACCGAATCGCGCGTAAACACGTATCCTGGTATCTCCAGGAACACGCTCCGGATGACCAGTTTCGGCGCACATTCAACGCCATAGAGGATGCCAGCGAACAGCTGGAGGCGTTGGAGGCATACTTCGAAAATCTTGCGTAATGAAATAAAGAGCTGACAGAACTATGTTCGAACAACGCGTAAATTCTGACGTACTGACCGTTTCCACCGTTAACTCTCAGGACCAGGTAACTCAAAAGCCCCTGCGTGACTCGGTTAAACAGGCACTGAAGAACTATTTTGCTCAACTGAATGGTCAGGACGTCAACGACCTGTATGAGCTGGTACTGGCTGAAGTTGAACAGCCCCTGTTGGACATGGTGATGCAATACACCCGTGGTAACCAGACCCGTGCTGCTCTGATGATGGGCATCAACCGTGGTACGCTGCGTAAGAAACTGAAAAAGTACGGCATGAACTAATTTCGATTAGCTAAATGCTTGTATAAAAAGGCGCTACTCGGCATGGGGACGCGCCTTTTTTATGCCCCGCTTTCCCCCATTTTTTAACCCCCGTGACGCCGTTTCAAAGCGAAACGTAAACATCCGTCTGCCCACTTCTCAGCCGCTAATTTTCGTGTATATTTCCTGCACTCTTGTCAATTGTTCCCGGAAATTCCGAATGATCCGTAAGTATTGGTGGTTAGTCGTCTTCGCGATTAGCGTTTTCCTTTTCGATGCGCTGTTAATGCAGTGGATTGAGTTGATGTCTACGGAAACTGACCAATGCCGCAACATGAATTCGGTGAATCCACTCAAGCTGGTCAATTGCTCAGATCTGGATTAAATACCCGTTTTTCCTCGAAAATGTGCGGATTTAAAACCCTTTGAGGCATCTCCATTGGATGATAATGTCTCAGCCCGTCTCACCCGGTATCACGTAATACCCCACTGTGTATGAGTTGATGAGATCATGCTGGTTAGCCAATACGACCAACTTCTTGTGGTTATCTCCTTTGTTGTCGCGATCCTTGCATCCTATACCGCGCTGAATATGGCAGGGCGGGTTGCCGGCAGCACCGGCGTCGCGGCACATGTCTGGCTGACGGGCGGCGGTATCGCCATGGGGATCGGGATCTGGGCCATGCACTTTATCGGCATGCTGGCGATGGATATCTCCATGCGGATGAACTACGACCTGCTGATAACCGCTCTCTCCATGCTGATTGCCATCTTCGCCTCTCTGTTCGCCCTCTGGCTGGTGAGCCGCGACCATTTACGCAGGCGGCGCTTGTTTACCGGTGCGGTGATTCTGGGTGCGGGCATCGTGGCGATGCACTACACCGGCATGGCCGCATTACAGGTTGAGCCTGCTATCGTCTGGCACATGCGCTGGGTTGCGCTGTCGGTGGTTATCGCCCTGCTCGCCTCGCTGGCTGCCCTGTGGCTGACGTTTCGTCTGCGTCGCGATGCCGCCCAGGTGGCGCTGATGCGTGCGGGCGCCGCCGTGCTGATGGGCGTTGCTATTGCCGGCATGCACTATACCGGTATGAAGGCCGCCCAGTTCCCGTTGCAGGTGCACATGCATCATCAGGGGGTGAACGGCAGCTGGCTGGCGGTGCTGGTAAGCGTCGTCGCGCTCTCTATTCTGGGCATCACGCTGCTGGTCTCGATGTTTGATGCCCGACTGCAGGCCCGCACCTCCCTGCTCGCCTCATCGCTGGCGGAAGCCAACCGCGAGCTGGCACAGCTGGCACTGCACGATACGCTGACCCGCTTGCCGAACCGCGTGCTGCTGGAGGACCGTCTCGATCAGGCGATCAACAAAGCCGATCGTGAAGGGAAACTGTTTGCCCTGCTGTTTATGGATCTGGATGGCTTCAAAGCCGTTAACGATGCCTACGGACATGATACGGGCGACAAGCTGCTGGTGGCGGTCACGGAGCGTCTCGAACAGCCGCTGAAGGGCCAGTACACCCTCGCCCGCATTGGTGGCGATGAGTTTGTGCTGCTCGCCGAGATCGACGCGCCGAACGATGCCGCATCGCTTGCCAGCTCGCTGGTGCATGTTATCGATCAGCCCTTCAGCCTTGAGCTGTACGATCTGGTGGTGACCCTCAGCGTAGGGATTGCCATCTATCCCCACGATGGCAAAAACCAGCGCGAGCTGATGTTTAACGCCGATGCGGCGATGTATCACACCAAGCATATGGGGCGTAACGGCTACCACTTCTTCCAGCCGTCGATGAATGCCCTGGCACAAAATCAGCTGCAGCTGATGAACGATCTGTGGCTGGCGCTGGAGCGCAAGGAGCTGCATCTGGTGTATCAGCCCAAGTTCCAGGCACCGGTTGGCCCCATTGTCGGCTTTGAAGCCCTGCTGCGCTGGCAGCATCCTACGCAGGGTCTGTTATCTCCCGATCAGTTCCTGCCGATGGCGGAAAAGAGCGGGCTGATCATTCCTATCGGCAACTGGGTGATTGATGAGGCCTGTCGTCAGCTGCGCGCCTGGCATCTTGAAGGCCATAGCGAATGGTCGATGGCGGTGAACCTCTCCACGCTGCAGTTTGAGCAGCCCCAGCTGGTTGACACGGTCATGGGCAGCCTGGCGCGGCACGCTATTCCGCCGCATACCCTGATTCTGGAAGTGACCGAAACCACGGCCATGAACAACCCTGATGAGAGCGTCCGGGTGCTGACGGAACTGACCCAGGCCGGGGTAAAAGCCTCAATCGATGATTTCGGCACCGGCTATTCCAGCCTGCTGTATCTGAAAAAGCTGCCCGCCTGCGAGCTGAAAATCGATCGGGCGTTTGTGAAAGATCTCAACAGCGCGGGTGATGATGCGACTATCGTGTCTGCCATCGTCGCGTTGGCAAAGACGCTCAACCTGAAGGTGGTGGCCGAAGGGGTGGAAACCGAGGAGCAGCAGAACTTTTTGACCGAACTCGGATGCAATACGCTGCAGGGCTATCTGCTGGGTAAACCCGTCTCGGCGCAGACCATCAACGCCCTGAGCCACGATCCGCAGGCGATGCTGGCACAGCAAATGTAACGCGATGCCGCTACGATGCGGCGTCGTATAACCTGTGTGGTCGGTGGGCAACCGGTAACGTTGAGAAGATATTGTCCACCAGCTCAGGGGCCTGCTGATACAGATCCACTCTTTCCGGGTTCATTAACCAGTTTTTAATGAGCCCGGAAAAAAACCATGAAAAACAATTAACGTCGTGTCGATATTGATCTCTGCGGAGACGCTACCGAGAATAATGCATTGCTGCAACATTTCACGAACGTTTTCATAGTTGAAACCGATCCTTTCCCGAATTTGACTCTCTAAAATCATCCCCCGGTCAAATTCACATTTGTGATAGAGGATCTGCAATAAAGCTCGCTGGCGTCGATCCCGGGCAATATATTGCAAAGCCGTAACAAACTGCTCACGCAAAATTAATAACGGATCGCTTTGTTCAACCTGCGATAGCCGGACATGAATTATCTCGCGCAGCGGTCGTTGCTCCTGCCAGATAGCGTTGAATATTTCGGCTTTACTGGTGAAGTGCCAGTAAACGGCCCCCCGCGTCAGGCAGGCGGCATCGGCGATATCCGTCAGCGTGGTGCTGGCAACGCCCCGCGCGGCAAACTGTTCTATCGCAGCCTCAATCAGTAACTGACGTGTCTTCTGTGCCTCGGCCTTGGTTTTGCGCGCCATAGAAAATCGCTCATTTAACAGGTTAATGACTTTTACAGAACAACGGTGATGACCGTCAGAGGGCCAATTATCCATCAGTCTGGAAAATAATGATGAACAAAAAAAGTTAACTCAATTAATTTATAAATCACCGTGATGTTTATTCTATATTTAATTCATAAAACATATGAACCCATCTAAAGCAAAAGTGGCAACGATACATAGCCAGACGTGCTATACCGTTGTTTACTCTCACTCCGCGCCAATTTTTTTATCCTCATTTCATTCTCAGCACTTATAAATCAAAAACTCGCCCGGCCATTCTTTATTATGGCGCCCGCCGTTTTCCGTTTACCTCTCCTTAACGCTTAACTCTGTGGGTTAATGCGGATTGATGATTTTGAAGGAATAGTCATGACGCCTAATTTCAGGTTTTTACCTTTATCCGGTTTTATCATCGGTGCCGCATTGCTCGTGGGTTGTGACGATCATGCCGGACAGGCACAGCTGCCGCCGACGCCGCAGGTGATGGTACATGTAGTGAAAAGCGCCCCCCTGGCGGTGACCACCGAGCTTCCAGGCCGGACCGACGCTTACCGCGTCGCCGAAGTTCGCCCGCAGGTCAGCGGCATTGTGCTGAAGCGCAACTTCACGGAAGGCAGCGATGTAAAAGCCGGTGAGTCGCTATATCAGATCGATCCGGCCACCTACCAGGCGGCCTATGACAGTGCTATGGGCGAGCTGGCCAAAGCCAAAGCCGCCGCCAGCATTGCCCACCTGACGGTGAAACGCTATGTCCCCCTGGTCGGTACGCAGTACGTCAGTAAGCAGGAATATGACCAGTCCGTGGCTAACGCCCGCCAGGCTGATGCCTCGGTGATGGCGGCTCAGGCTGCGGTCGAAACTGCACGCATCAACCTGGCCTACACCAAAGTGACGTCGCCCATCAGCGGGCGGATTGGTAAATCCAGCGTCACCGAGGGGGCGCTGGTCGCTAACGGACAGGCCACGGCGCTGGCCACGGTCCAGCAGCTCGATCCGATTTATGTCGATGTCACGCAGTCCAGCAACGATTTTATGCGCCTCAAGCAGTCCAGCCTGCAGACCGGCGAAGGCACCAGCAGCGTACAGTTGCTGATGGAGAATGGTCAGCCGTACCCGCTGAAAGGCTCGCTGCAGTTCTCAGATGTCACCGTGGATGAGAGCACCGGCTCAATTACCCTGCGGGCGATTTTCCCCAACCCGCAACACATCCTGCTGCCCGGCATGTTTGTCCGCGCGCGCATCAATGAAGGTACCCAGCCGCACGCGATCCTGGTTCCACAGCAGGGCGTTACCCGCACCCCACGCGGTGAGGCCAGCGTGATGGTGGTGAACGCTAAAAACCAGGCCGAAGCCCGTAACGTTGTCGCCCCTCAGGCGATTGGCGATCAATGGCTGGTCACGGACGGCTTACACGAAGGCGATCGGGTGATTATCAGCGGGCTGCAAAAAGTGCGTCCTGGCGTCGCGGTAGTGGCAACGCCGGACACCGCCGCGCAGAAAGCGGGATAAGGAACAGAGCATGGCTAACTTCTTTATTCAGCGCCCGATCTTTGCGTGGGTGCTTGCCATCATCCTGATGATGGCGGGCGGGCTGGCGATCCTGAAGCTGCCGGTGGCGCAGTATCCCACCATCGCGCCCCCTGCCGTGGCTATTTCGGCCACCTATCCCGGCGCGGATGCTCAGACGGTGCAGGACACGGTCACCCAGGTTATCGAGCAGAACATGAACGGCATCGATAACCTGATGTACATGTCCTCCACCAGCGACTCTGCGGGCAGCGTGACCATCACCCTTACCTTCCAGTCCGGCACCGACCCGGATATTGCCCAGGTGCAGGTGCAGAACAAATTGCAGCTGGCGATGCCCTTACTGCCGCAGGAAGTGCAGCAGCAAGGGATTGGCGTGGAGAAGTCGAGCAGCAGCTTCCTGCTGGTGGCCGGTTTTGTCTCGGACAATAAAAACCTGAGCCAGGACGATATCTCTGACTATGTGGCCTCTAACGTCAAGGATGCGATCAGCCGCACCTCCGGGGTGGGCGACGTTCAGCTGTTTGGCGCCCAGTATGCGATGCGTATCTGGCTGGATGCGAATAAGCTGAATGCCTACCAGCTGACGCCAGTAGACGTGATTAACCAGTTAAAAACCCAGAACAACCAGATTGCGGCCGGTCAGCTTGGCGGTACGCCATCGGTGCCGGGCCAGCAGCTCAACGCCTCGATCATCGCCCAGACGCGGCTGAAAACCGCCGAAGAGTTCGGCAACATCACCCTGAAGGTCAACCAGGACGGGTCGATGGTGCATCTGAAAGATGTCGCGCGCATTGCGCCCGGCGGTGAAAACTACAACATGGTGACCAAAATCAATGGTCAGGCGGCGACCGGGCTTGGTATCAAGCTCGCCACCGGTGCCAACGCGCTGGATACCGCCGCGGCGATCAAAACCAAGCTGGCGCAGCTGCAGACCTTCTTCCCGCAGGGGCTGAAGGTGGTCTATCCCTATGACACCACGCCGTTTGTGAAGATCTCCATTCATGAAGTGGTGAAGACGCTGTTTGAAGCCATCATCCTCGTCTTCCTCGTGATGTACCTGTTCCTGCAAAACCTGCGCGCCACGCTGATCCCGACCATTGCCGTACCGGTGGTGCTGTTGGGTACTTTTGCGGTGCTGGCGGCGTTTGGCTTCTCAATAAACACCCTGACCATGTTTGGCATGGTGCTGGCGATAGGCTTGCTGGTGGATGATGCCATCGTGGTGGTGGAGAACGTCGAGCGCGTCATGGTGGAGGAGAAGCTCCCGCCGAAAGAGGCGACGCAAAAATCGATGTCGCAGATTCAGGGTGCGCTGGTAGGGATCGCCATGGTGCTGTCGGCGGTATTTATCCCGATGGCCTTTTTCGGCGGTTCCACCGGGGCGATCTATCGCCAGTTCTCCCTGACCATCGTCTCGGCGATGGCGCTGTCGGTGTTGGTGGCGCTGATCCTGACGCCCGCCCTGTGTGCCACTCTGCTTAAGGCACCCAGCGAGCATCATGAGAACAAAGGCGGCTTCTTCGGCTGGTTCAACGCCCTGTTCGACAAGAGCGTGGCGCATTACAGCAATAGCGTCAGCCATATTCTGCGCAAGACCGGTCGCTATCTGGTGGTCTATGTCCTGATTGTCGGCGGCATGGCGGTGCTGTTCCTGCGTCTGCCTACCTCGTTCCTGCCGGAAGAGGATCAGGGCGTGTTTATGACGATGGTGCAGCTCCCGGCGGGTGCCACCCAAACCCGCACCCAAAAAGTGCTGGATCAGGTTGAGCACTACTACCTCAACAATGAGAAGGCCAACGTGGCGTCGGTCTTTACCGTTAACGGTTTTAGCTTCAGCGGCCAGGGCCAGAATGCCGGGGTGGCGTTTATCAGCCTTAAGCCCTGGGAGGAGCGCCCGGGTGCCGAAAACAGCGTCGGTGCTATCGTCAGCCGGGCAACACGGGCCTTCAGCCAGATTAAAGACGGGCTGGTCTTCCCGTTCAACCTGCCCGCAATTATCGAGCTGGGTACCGCAACGGGCTTCGATTTCGAACTGATCGACCAGGCCAACCTTGGCCATAACCAGCTGACGCAGGCCCGAAACCAACTGCTGGGCATGATTAAAGAGCATCCCGATATGCTGGTGCGCGTGCGGCCCAATGGCCTGGAAGATACCCCGCAGTTCAAGCTGGATATCGATCAGGAGAAAGCGCAGGCGCTGGGCGTCAGCGTGGCGGACATCAACCAGACCATCTCCACCGCGCTGGGTGGAACTTATGTGAACGACTACATTGACCGTGGCCGGGTGAAAAAGGTCTATGTCCAGGCGGATGCCCGCTTCAGGATGCTGCCGGAGGATATCAATCGCCTGTATGTTCGCAGCACCAGTGGTCAAATGGTGCCGCTCTCGGCGTTCAGCCAGTCGCACTGGATCTACGGCTCGCCGCGCCTGGAGCGTTATAACGGCTCCCCTTCGATGGAGATCCTCGGCGAAGCCGCACCCGGGAAGAGTACCGGTGAAGCCATGGTGCTAATGGAAAAACTGGCGGCGAAACTGCCGACCGGGATCGGCTATGACTGGACGGGCATGTCTTACCAGGAGCGGCTCTCCGGCAACCAGGCGCCTGCCCTGTATGCCATCTCGCTGGTGGTGGTGTTCCTCTGCCTGGCGGCGCTGTATGAGAGCTGGTCGATTCCGTTCTCGGTAATGCTGGTAGTGCCACTGGGGGTGGTGGGTGCTCTGCTGGCCGCTTCCCTGCGTGGGCTGAATAATGATGTCTATTTCCAGGTGGGGCTGCTCACCACTATCGGCCTGTCGGCGAAGAACGCCATCCTGATTGTCGAGTTTGCCAAAGATCTGATGGAGAAGGAGGGCAAAAGCATTATTGAAGCCACGCTGGAGGCGTCACGTATGCGTCTTCGTCCCATCCTGATGACCTCGCTGGCGTTTATCCTTGGCGTGTTGCCGCTGGTTATCAGCCACGGGGCGGGCAGCGGCGCGCAAAACGCCGTCGGTACCGGGGTGATGGGCGGCATGCTTTCGGCAACCCTGCTGGCGATATTCTTTGTGCCGGTCTTCTTTGTAGTGGTGCGAAGACGCTTTACGCGTCATCATGAGCAGTAACAGATAAAGGCGCTTCGGCGCCTTTTCTTATGATAATAAACAGAGAGTTAGGCTTACCTATTTATTTAACTTATTAATTAGCGGCACAATGAATTGTTTGCTTATGGATTTAAGAGTCTTCTTTTTAATCTTCCGCTCTCCCTAATCTCTCCATTTTTAACGCGTCAGGCTGGGTATTTCTCCATATTTTTTACAATCCAAATAATTTGAGATTATTCACTCTACATGGCGAATTTGCAGCGGTGGTAAAATAGCCACCAGCTTTGCAGAAGACGTTCCTGACTATATCGCAAAGTTAGATTTCATTTTGAGGTAACACCATGAAAAGATTCATTTCGGTTGCACTCCTTGCTGCGTTGCTTGCTGGTTGCGCGCATGATTCTCCGTGCGTACCGGTATACGACGATCAGGGCAGACTGGTTCACACCAATACCTGTATGAAGGGCACCACGCAGGATAACTGGGAAACCGCCGGGGCGATCGCAGGTGGCGCAGCGGCCATTGCAGGCCTGACACTGGGTATCATTGCCGTATCCAAGTAATCCAGAAAGCGCGGCTCCGGCCGCGCTTTTGCTTTTCAAATTTAGGTTAATTAATAAATCTGAATCTGCTCACATCTTTTTCCCGCATTATTTTCTTTCGCTATTCACGCACTAAATCATCACGTCATTAATGTGTTTCATCATCCGACTTTTGCTCTGATTTGTGGCGCAGGTTGTAATTTCGCACCATTTCAGGGCGCTCGATTTAATTATCACTGTCTACACTCTGCTTTACGCGTTGCGTAATCAATTCTTACGTTAAATGCAAAAACTGGCATCACGTTTGCTTTATTAACGTCGGCCACAGCCACAGACAGGTTAAAGCGTTTATAAACGCCTCACTATAACGATAATTTTTCGCCACACAGGATGCATTATGAAAAAGATGATGATGGCCAGCCTCGCCGCTGCAGGTGTGCTTATTGCGATTTCCGGCCAGGCTCAGGCGGGTGCGACTCTGGATGCGGTTAAGCAGAAAGGTTTTGTTCAGTGCGGGATCAGTGACGGCCTGCCGGGTTTCTCTTACGCAGACGCCAACGGTAAGTTCTCCGGTATTGATGTCGACGTATGTCGTGGCGTTGCTGCTGCGGTATTTGGCGATGATACGAAGGTGAAATATACCCCGCTGACGGCCAAAGAGCGCTTTACCGCCCTGCAATCCGGCGAAGTGGATATGCTTTCACGTAATACCACCTGGACTTCATCACGTGATACCGGAATGGGCATGTCCTTCACCGGCGTGACCTATTACGACGGCATTGGTTTCCTGACACACAATAAAGCGGGCCTGAAAAGTGCGAAAGAGCTGGATGGTGCGACGGTTTGTATTCAGGCTGGCACTGACACTGAACTGAACGTCGCCGATTATTTCAAAGCCAATAGCATGAAATATACCCCGGTGACCTTCGACAGATCTGACGAATCCGCCAAAGCGCTGGAATCGGGTCGCTGCGATACTCTCGCGTCGGATCAGTCACAGCTGTACGCGCTGCGGATCAAGCTGAGCAATCCGGCAGAATGGATTGTGCTGCCAGAAGTGATCTCCAAAGAGCCGCTGGGCCCGGTGGTCCGCCGCGGTGATGACGAATGGAACTCGGTGGTTCGCTGGACGCTGTTCGCCATGCTCAATGCTGAAGAGATGGGCGTTAACTCGAAGAACGTCGATGAGAAAGCCGCCAATCCGACCACGCCGGATATGGCCCATCTGCTGGGTAAAGAGGGTGACTACGGCAAGGATCTGAAGCTGGATAACAAGTGGGCGTACAACATCATTAAAAAAGTGGGTAACTACGCGGAAATCTTCGAGCGCAATGTGGGTTCTGAGAGCGCGCTGAAGATCAGCCGTGGTCAGAACAACCTCTGGAACAATGGCGGCATTCAGTACGCACCGCCAGTACGCTAAGCATCTTGCTGTAACGGGCACTGCCAGCGCGGTGCCCAGTCCAGAGTCATGGTTACCCGAGGTTTTATATGTCCCATCGCCGCTCAGCCCTGAAAGGAGCCCTCTCCTTTTCTAATCCTGCGGTTCGCGCCTGGCTGTTTCAGATCCTCGCTGTTCTCGCTGTTCTGGCCGTCGCGATCTACCTGTTCCACAACACTGTTACCAACCTGAGCACACGCGGCATTACGTCGGGCTTTGCCTTCCTGGACCGAAGTGCAGGGTTTGGCATTGTTCAGCATCTTATTGATTACAGTGAAGGCGATACCTACGGTCGCGTATTCCTGGTTGGCCTGATGAATACCCTGCTGGTCTCAGCGCTATGCATTGTGTTTGCTTCCCTGCTGGGCTTTTTCCTCGGGCTCGCGCGTCTCTCTGATAACTGGCTGCTGCGTAAGCTCTCCACACTTTATATTGAGACGTTCCGTAACATCCCGCCGCTGCTGCAGATCTTCTTCTGGTATTTTGCCGTACTGCGCAACCTGCCTGGCCCGCGTCAGGCAGTAGATGCTTTCGATCTGGCCTTTTTAAGCAACCGCGGCCTCTATATACCGGCGCCGCAGATTGCCGAAGGAATGCTGGCATTGCTGGCCGCGCTGGCGTGCACGATCATGGTGTCGGTTGCGCTGTTTCGCTATAACCGCATGCATCAGATTAAAACCGGGCAGCTCCGGCGCACCTGGCCTGTCACACTGGCCTTGCTGGTGATCCTGCCATGGATTGCACATACGGTATTCGGCCCGGCGATACACTGGGATGTTCCGCAGCTGAAAGGATTTAACTTCCGCGGCGGCATGGTATTGATCCCCGAGCTGGCTGCTCTGACGCTGGCGCTCTCGATCTATACCTCGGCCTTTATCGCAGAAATTATTCGCGCCGGTATCCAGGCCGTTCCGCATGGTCAGCATGAGGCCGCACGCTCGCTTGGGCTTCCGAACCCGGTCACCCTGCGCCAGGTAATCATTCCCCAGGCGCTGCGGGTGATCATTCCGCCGCTGACCAGTCAGTATCTCAATATCGTGAAAAACTCGTCCCTCGCGGCTGCGATTGGCTATCCCGATATGGTCTCGCTGTTTGCCGGAACCGTTCTTAACCAGACCGGACAGGCCATCGAAACCATCGCCATTACGATGTCGGTTTACCTGATTATCAGCCTGACCATTTCACTGTTGATGAATATCTATAACCGTCGCATCGCTCTGGTTGAACGCTAAGGAACCATGATGACAAAAGCCGTCTTGTCTCACCCTGCGCGTCCGGCCACAACCGGCAACGGACGCGCCATCACATGGGCTCGTAAAAACCTGTTTTCCAGCTGGAGCAACAGCTTGCTGACTTTGCTGTGCTTCTGGCTGATGTGGGAACTCATCCCGCCGCTCATCAACTGGGCATTTTTGCAGGCTAACTGGGTCGGAACCACCCGCGCCGACTGCACGAAAGAGGGGGCCTGCTGGGTCTTTATTCACCAGCGCTTCGGCCAGTTTATGTATGGGCTCTACCCGCACGACCAGCGCTGGCGCATCAATCTCGCGCTGCTTGTCGGACTGCTCTCCATTGTCCCCATGTTCTGGAAGGGGTTGCCGCAACGTGGACGCTACATCGCCTGTTGGGCGGTGATCTATCCCCTGATCGTCTGGGGACTGTTATATGGCGGCATTCTGGGGCTGGATCGCGTTGAAACCCGCCAGTGGGGCGGCCTGACGCTGACGTTAATTATCGCTTCGGTGGGTATTGCCGGCGCACTGCCGTTAGGGATTTTGCTGGCGCTGGGACGCCGGTCAACCATGCCGGTCGTGCGCGTCCTCTCGGTCATTTTCATCGAGTTCTGGCGCGGCGTTCCGCTTATCACCGTGCTGTTTATGTCTTCGGTGATGCTGCCGCTGTTTATGGCGGAAGGCACCACTATCGACAAACTGATCCGTGCTTTGGTCGGCGTGATTCTGTTCCAGTCCGCCTATGTTGCCGAGGTCGTGCGCGGCGGGTTGCAGGCGCTGCCAAAGGGCCAGTATGAAGCCGCCGAATCGCTGGCGCTGGGTTACTGGAAAACGCAGGGACTGGTGATCCTGCCCCAGGCGCTGAAGCTGGTGATCCCGGGCCTGGTGAATACCATCATTGCGCTGTTCAAGGACACCAGTCTGGTGATCATCATCGGATTATTCGATCTTTTCAGTAGCGTGCAGCAGGCTACCGTCGACCCTGCCTGGCTGGGCATGTCGACAGAAGGCTATGTTTTTGCAGCACTTATCTACTGGATTTTCTGTTTTAGCATGTCGCGCTACAGCCAGCATCTGGAAAAGCGCTTTAACACCGGGCGTACACCGCACTGAGGAACCTATGAGCCAGATAACTATGACCCCCGCTGACGCGATGATTACGCTGGATAATGTGAATAAGTGGTACGGGCAATTTCACGTTCTGAAAGACATTAACCTGAAGGTACAACAAGGCGAGCGTATTGTCCTTTGTGGACCTTCAGGGTCGGGTAAATCAACAACTATTCGCTGTATCAACCATCTGGAAGAGCATCAGCAGGGACGGATTGTGGTGGATGGTATCGAGCTGAACGACGATATTCGCAACGTTGAGCGTGTCCGCCAGGAAGTGGGTATGGTGTTCCAGCATTTCAATTTATTCCCCCATCTGACCGTGCTGCAGAACTGCACTCTGGCGCCCATTTGGGTGCGTAAGATGCCGAAAAAGGAGGCTGAAGCACTCGCCATGCATTACCTGGAGCGGGTACGCATTGCAGAACATGCCCACAAGTTTCCGGGGCAGATTTCAGGTGGACAGCAGCAGCGCGTGGCCATCGCCCGCTCTCTGTGCATGAAACCTAAAATCATGCTGTTTGATGAACCCACCTCAGCGCTCGATCCTGAGATGGTTAAAGAGGTGCTGGATACGATGATAGGGCTGGCGCAATCGGGAATGACCATGCTCTGCGTCACGCACGAGATGGGTTTCGCCAGAACCGTTGCAGACCGGGTGATCTTTATGGATCGCGGAGAGATTGTTGAGCAGGCCCCGCCGGAGGAGTTTTTCTCCAATCCAAAATCAGAACGTACGCGGGCATTTTTGTCGCAGGTTATTCACTAATACCGGCCGGCCCGGTGGCGCATGCGCCCCGGGCTTTACGTTTTTAGGGCGCAGAAATGCAAAAAGGCCATCCTTGCGGATGGCCTTTTCACTTAATTGATGTCTGGCAGTTCCCTACTCTCGCATGGGGAGACCCCACACTACCATCGGCGCTACGGCGTTTCACTTCTGAGTTCGGCATGGGGTCAGGTGGGACCACCGCGCTACAGCCGCCAGACAAATTCTTTTACTTTTTGCCGAACTTTAACCTAAGTATAAAGTGGTGCTGATACCCAGAGTCGAACTGGGGACCTCACCCTTACCAAGGGTGCGCTCTACCAACTGAGCCATATCAGCACGCTAAATTTGATGCCTGGCAGTTCCCTACTCTCGCATGGGGAGGCCCCACACTACCATCGGCGCTACGGCGTTTCACTTCTGAGTTCGGCATGGGGTCAGGTGGGA
>NZ_JAIKTT010000048.1:0-201 GCF_023736175.1 Leclercia sp. LTM14 | reverse complement strand
CGATAGTGAACCAGTACCGTGAGGGAAAGGCGAAAAGAACCCCGGCGAGGGGAGTGAAAAAGAACCTGAAACCGTGTACGTACAAGCAGTGGGAGCACCTTCGTGGTGTGACTGCGTACCTTTTGTATAATGGGTCAGCGACTTATATTCTGTAGCAAGGTTAACCGTATAGGGGAGCCGTAGGGAAACCGAGTCTTAACT
>NZ_JAIKTT010000047.1:0-201 GCF_023736175.1 Leclercia sp. LTM14 | reverse complement strand
GTAGGATAGGTGGGAGGCTTTGAAGCGTGGACGCCAGTCTGCGTGGAGCCATCCTTGAAATACCACCCTTTAATGGCTGGTGTTCTAACGTGGACCCGTAATCCGGGTTGCGGACAGTGTCTGGTGGGTAGTTTGACTGGGGCGGTCTCCTCCTAAAGAGTAACGGAGGAGCACGAAGGTTAGCTAATCCTGGTCGGACAT
>NZ_JAIKTT010000046.1:0-207 GCF_023736175.1 Leclercia sp. LTM14 | reverse complement strand
TAGCTAAATGCGGAAGAGATAAGTGCTGAAAGCATCTAAGCACGAAACTTGCCCCGAGATGAGTTCTCCCTGACCCTTCAAGGGTCCTGAAGGAACGTTAAAGACGATGACGTTGATAGGCCGGGTGTGTAAGCGCAGCGATGCGTTGAGCTAACCGGTACTAATGAACCGTGAGGCTTAACCTTACAACGCCGAAGCTGTTTCGGT
>NZ_JAIKTT010000045.1:0-207 GCF_023736175.1 Leclercia sp. LTM14 | reverse complement strand
TAGCTAAATGCGGAAGAGATAAGTGCTGAAAGCATCTAAGCACGAAACTTGCCCCGAGATGAGTTCTCCCTGACCCTTCAAGGGTCCTGAAGGAACGTTGAAGACGACGACGTTGATAGGCCGGGTGTGTAAGCGCAGCGATGCGTTGAGCTAACCGGTACTAATGAACCGTGAGGCTTAACCTTACAACGCCGAAGCTGTTTCGGT
>NZ_JAIKTT010000044.1:0-210 GCF_023736175.1 Leclercia sp. LTM14 | reverse complement strand
ATTAACGTTGGACAGGAACCCTTGGTCTTCCGGCGAGCGGGCTTTTCACCCGCTTTATCGTTACTTATGTCAGCATTCGCACTTCTGATACCTCCAGCATGCCTCACAGCACACCTTCAACGGCTTACAGAACGCTCCCCTACCCAACAACGCATAAGCGTCGCTGCCGCAGCTTCGGTGCATGGTTTAGCCCCGTTACATCTTCCGCGC
>NZ_JAIKTT010000043.1:0-210 GCF_023736175.1 Leclercia sp. LTM14 | reverse complement strand
GATAAGGGTTGCGCTCGTTGCGGGACTTAACCCAACATTTCACAACACGAGCTGACGACAGCCATGCAGCACCTGTCTCAGAGTTCCCGAAGGCACCAAAGCATCTCTGCTAAGTTCTCTGGATGTCAAGAGTAGGTAAGGTTCTTCGCGTTGCATCGAATTAAACCACATGCTCCACCGCTTGTGCGGGCCCCCGTCAATTCATTTGAG
>NZ_JAIKTT010000042.1:0-210 GCF_023736175.1 Leclercia sp. LTM14 | reverse complement strand
GATAAGGGTTGCGCTCGTTGCGGGACTTAACCCAACATTTCACAACACGAGCTGACGACAGCCATGCAGCACCTGTCTCAGAGTTCCCGAAGGCACCAATCCATCTCTGGAAAGTTCTCTGGATGTCAAGAGTAGGTAAGGTTCTTCGCGTTGCATCGAATTAAACCACATGCTCCACCGCTTGTGCGGGCCCCCGTCAATTCATTTGAG
>NZ_JAIKTT010000041.1:0-259 GCF_023736175.1 Leclercia sp. LTM14 | reverse complement strand
GACGTTGATAGGCCGGGTGTGTAAGCGCAGCGATGCGTTGAGCTAACCGGTACTAATGAACCGTGAGGCTTAACCTTACAACGCCGAAGCTGTTTCGGTGGATTTGAGACGATTTTCAGCTGATACAGATTACAGAATTTGCCTGGCGGCTGTAGCGCGGTGGTCCCACCTGACCCCATGCCGAACTCAGAAGTGAAACGCCGTAGCGCCGATGGTAGTGTGGGGCCTCCCCATGCGAGAGTAGGGAACTGCCAGGCAT
>NZ_JAIKTT010000040.1:0-280 GCF_023736175.1 Leclercia sp. LTM14 | reverse complement strand
CAGTTAGTGTTACCCAACCTTCAACCTGCCCATGGCTAGATCACCGGGTTTCGGGTCTATACCCTGCAACTTAACGCCCAGTTAAGACTCGGTTTCCCTTCGGCTCCCCTATACGGTTAACCTTGCTACAGAATATAAGTCGCTGACCCATTATACAAAAGGTACGCAGTCACACCACAAGGGTGCTCCCACTGCTTGTACGTACACGGTTTCAGGTTCTTTTTCACTCCCCTCGCCGGGGTTCTTTTCGCCTTTCCCTCACGGTACTGGTTCACTATCG
>NZ_JAIKTT010000003.1:0-397223 GCF_023736175.1 Leclercia sp. LTM14 | reverse complement strand
TGGTCCCACCTGACCCCATGCCGAACTCAGAAGTGAAACGCCGTAGCGCCGATGGTAGTGTGGGGCCTCCCCATGCGAGAGTAGGGAACTGCCAGGCATCAATTAAAGAAACCCCGTACCGCAAGGTACGGGGTTTTTTGCCGTATGTGCGGAAAAGCCGGGTGGCGGCTCCGCCTTACCCGGCCTACGATCTACCTTCCTTGAAACTTTCTCACCTTTCGTCTGCGTACTCGACATTTGCCTGATTCCTGGTTATTGTCAGCTATCTGGATGTCTAAACGTTTATACGTATGCTGTGAGGATATAAGGTTATGCCGATTCGGGTGCAGGACGAGCTACCAGCCGTCAATTTCTTGCGTGAAGAAAACGTCTTTGTCATGACGGCTTCGCGCGCTACAGGTCAGGAAATTCGTCCTCTGAAGGTGCTTATCCTTAACCTGATGCCAAAGAAGATCGAGACGGAAAATCAGTTCCTCCGCTTGCTGTCGAACTCTCCATTGCAGGTCGATATACAGCTGCTGCGTATTGATGCGCGCGAGTCCCGCAATACGCCCTCAGAGCATCTCAATAACTTCTACTGTAATTTTGACGACATCCGTAACGAGAACTTCGATGGACTGATCGTGACCGGCGCACCGCTTGGCCTGGTGGAATTCAACGACGTTGCCTACTGGCCGCAGATCAAGCAGGTGCTGGAGTGGGCCAAAGATCATGTTACCTCTACGCTGTTCGTCTGTTGGGCGGTCCAGGCGGCACTCAACATTCTGTACGGCATCCCTAAGCAAACCCGCACCGAAAAGCTCTCTGGCGTCTACGAGCACCATATTCTGCATCCTCATGCGCTGCTGACCCGGGGTTTTGATGACTCCTTCCTCGCCCCTCACTCGCGCTATGCCGATTTCCCGGCGGCATTGATTCGTGACTACACCGATCTGGAGATCCTGGCGGAAAGCGAGGAGGGCGACGCCTATCTGTTTGCCAGCAAAGACAAGCGCATTGCCTTCGTCACCGGCCATCCGGAATACGATCCTGATACCCTGGCGAGCGAATATTTTCGTGATGAAGAGGCGGGTTTAAATCCGGACATACCGTACAACTATTTCCCGCAAAACGATCCGCAGAACAAACCGCGTGCGACCTGGCGCAGCCATGGCAACCTGCTCTTTACTAACTGGCTCAACTACTACGTCTATCAGATCACACCATACGATCTGCGCCACATGAATCCAACGCTGGATTAATCCTCTGATGATCTTCGTCCTGTAGCGTTTCAGCTCTCCAGTTAAGGCACCTTCGGGTGCCTTTTTTATTTCCGAAATTCACTCCGTCTCAATAAATATTTTTAATTTCATTTATATCAATAGGTTAATTGCTATTTAAATTAAAAATGGAAATAGTTTTTGATTTTGACGCAAAGCAAGATAGTCTTAATTTTGCTGAACGAAAACTACACAACGATCTTTCGTTCGCGTGGGGGAAATGAATTCGGATCAACGACGAGGAGCAGTGCAATGAATCAACAGGCAACCATTATCGATGAACTGGCCTTTACTCAACCTCATGGCGAGCAGGAAAAGCAGATCCTGACCGCCGAAGCCGTTGAGTTCCTAACCGAGCTGGTGACCCGCTTCACGCCAAAACGTAATAAATTACTGGCGGCACGTATCCAGCAGCAGCAAGACATTGATAACGGAAAGCTGCCTGATTTTATTTCGGAAACCGCTTCCATTCGTGAAAGTAACTGGACGATCCGCGGTATTCCGCAGGATCTGCAGGACCGGCGCGTCGAGATCACCGGCCCGGTAGAGCGCAAAATGGTAATCAACGCCCTGAATGCCAATGTGAAGGTCTTTATGGCGGACTTTGAGGATTCACTGGCGCCAGACTGGAACAAAGTGATTGAAGGCCAGATCAACCTGCGTGATGCGGTGGACGGCACCATCAGCCACACCAATGAAGCCGGGAAAATCTATCAGCTTAAGCCCAACCCGGCGGTACTGGTTTGCCGCGTGCGTGGCCTGCATTTACCGGAAAAACATGTCACCTGGAACGGTGAAGCGATCCCCGGCAGCCTGTTCGACTTTGCGTTGTACTTCTTCCATAACCATAAAAATCTGCTGGCAAAAGGCAGCGGGCCTTACTTCTATCTGCCCAAAACGCAGTCCTGGCAGGAAGCGGCCTGGTGGAGTGAGGTGTTCAGTTATACCGAGGATCGTTTTGAACTGCCGCGCGGCACCATCAAGGCCACGCTGCTGATTGAAACCCTGCCGGCGGTTTTCCAGATGGACGAAATTCTGCATGCCCTGCGTGACCATATTGTGGGCCTGAACTGCGGTCGCTGGGATTACATTTTCAGCTATATCAAGACCCTGAAGAATCACCCGGATCGCGTTCTGCCGGATCGTCAGGTGGTAACGATGGACAAATCCTTCCTGAATGCCTACTCGCGTCTGCTGATTAAAACCTGCCACAAACGCGGCGCCTTTGCGATGGGGGGAATGGCGGCGTTTATTCCCAGCAAAGACAGCGAACGTAACGCCCAGGTGCTGAATAAAGTGAAGGCCGATAAAGAGCTGGAAGCCAGCAACGGCCATGACGGCACCTGGGTGGCGCATCCGGGGCTGGCAGATACCGCTATGGAGGTGTTCAACCGCATCCTGGGCGATAACAAAAACCAGCTCCACGTGACCCGCGAAGAGGACGCCCCCGTCACCGCAGCACAGCTCCTGGAGCCCTGCCAGGGCGAGCGCACCGAAGAGGGGATGCGCGCCAATATCCGCGTGGCCGTGCAGTACATCGAAGCGTGGATCTCCGGTAACGGCTGTGTGCCGATTTACGGTCTGATGGAAGATGCCGCTACCGCCGAGATTTCCCGTACCTCTATCTGGCAGTGGATCCATCATCAGAAAACGCTCAGCAACGGCAAGCCCGTTACCAAAGCCCTGTTCCGCCAGATGCTTTCGGAAGAGATGCTGAACATTCAGGAGGAGCTGGGCGAGCACCGCTTCAGCAGTGGTCGTTTCGACGCCGCCGCGCGCCTGATGGAACAGATAACCACTTCAGATGACTTAATCGACTTCCTGACGCTGCCTGGCTACCGCCTGCTGGCCTGATTTCACCACATAACAATATGGAGCATCTGCACATGAAAACCCGTACCCAACAAATCGAAGCATTACAAAACGAGTGGACTCAACCGCGCTGGGAAGGCATTGAACGTCCTTATAGCGCCGAGGACGTGGTGAAATTACGCGGTTCGGTTAATCCGGAATGCACCCTGGCGCAACTGGGTGCCGCCAAAATGTGGCGTCTGCTGCACGGTGAGTCGAAGAAAGGCTACATCAACAGCCTCGGCGCGCTGACGGGCGGCCAGGCGCTGCAGCAGGCGAAAGCGGGGATTGAGGCGGTCTATCTGTCTGGCTGGCAGGTAGCTGCCGACGCTAACCTGGCTTCCAGCATGTACCCGGATCAGTCGCTCTATCCGGCAAATTCGGTCCCGGCAGTGGTGGAGCGGATCAACAACACCTTCCGTCGTGCGGATCAGATCCAGTGGGCATCCGGCATTGAGCCGCAGGATCCGCGCTTTGTAGACTACTTCCTGCCGATTGTGGCTGACGCCGAGGCGGGCTTTGGCGGTGTGCTGAACGCCTTTGAGCTGATGAAATCGATGATTGAAGCCGGTGCAGCGGCCGTACACTTCGAAGATCAGCTGGCATCCGTGAAGAAGTGCGGGCATATGGGCGGCAAAGTGCTGGTCCCGACGCAGGAAGCGATCCAGAAACTGGTGGCTGCGCGCCTGGCTGCTGACGTGATGGGTGTCCCGACGCTGGTGATTGCGCGTACCGACGCCGATGCCGCAGACCTGATCACCTCCGATTGCGATCCCTACGACAGCCAGTTCATTATCGGCGAACGCACCAGCGAAGGGTTCTATCGTACCCATGCCGGCATCGAGCAGGCGATCAGTCGCGGCCTGGCCTACGCTCCGTATGCTGACCTGGTGTGGTGTGAAACCTCCACCCCGGACCTGGCGCTGGCGAAACGCTTTGCTGATGCCATCCATGCCAAATACCCGGGCAAACTGCTGGCCTACAACTGCTCGCCGTCCTTCAACTGGCAGAAAAATCTGGACGATAAAACTATCGCCAGCTTCCAGCAGGAGCTGTCGGACATGGGCTACAAGTATCAGTTCATCACCCTCGCGGGCATTCACAGCATGTGGTTCAACATGTTCGACCTGGCGCATGCCTACGCCCAGGGCGAGGGCATGAAACACTACGTCGAGAAAGTCCAGCAGCCGGAGTTCTCGGCCAGCCAGAAGGGCTATACCTTCGCCTCACACCAGCAGGAAGTGGGAACGGGCTACTTCGATAAAGTGACCACCATCATCCAGGGCGGCGCCTCCTCTGTGACCGCCCTGACCGGGTCGACCGAAGAAGCGCAGTTTTAATCTTTTTCCCCTCTCCCCCAGGGGAGAGGGTCAGGGTGAGGGGAATCTATGTCGCGTGGTCTGGAATTACTGATTGCCCAAACCATCCTGCAGGGCTTCGACGCGCAGTATGGCCGTTTTCTGGAAGTGACGGGCGGGGCGCAGCAGCGCTTCGAGCAGGCGGACTGGCACGCCGTGCAGCAGGCCATGAAACAGCGTATTCACCTCTACGATCACCATGTGGGCCTTGTGGTAGAACAACTGCGCTGCATTACCGGCAGCATCACTATTGATGCTGCTTTTTTGCTGCGGGTGAAAACCCATTACACCCAGTTGCTGCCGGATTACCCGCGTTATGAGATTGCGGAAAGCTTTTTCAACTCCGTTTACTGTCGGCTGTTTGATCACCGCTCGCTGTCACCGGAGCGGCTCTTTATCTTCAGCTCTCAGCCCGGACAACGTTTTCGCACCCTGCCGCGTCCGCTGGCGAAAGACTTTTGTCCCGATCAGGGCTGGGAGGCGCTGTTAACCAAAGTGTTGGCCGATCTGCCCTTGCGTCTGCCCTGGCAAAACCGTCCGCGTGATGTCGGGTATATCATCGCTCATCTGTCTGAAACGCTCGGTGCGGATAAGCTGCAAAATTGCCATCTGCAGGTCGCGAACGAGCTGTTTTACCGCAACAAAGCCGCCTGGCTGGTGGGGAAACTGATCACCCCGGACGCCACGCTGCCATTTTTACTGCCCATTCACCGCAGCGATGAAGGGGAACTGGCGGTAGATACCTGCCTGACTACCAGCGCCGAAGCCAGCATTGTTTTCGGCTTCGCCCGCTCCTATTTTATGGTTTATGCCCCCCTGCCGGGCGCGCTGGTGGAGTGGCTGCGCGAGATCCTGCCCGGTAAAACCACCGCCGAGTTGTATATGGCGATAGGGTGTCAGAAGCACGCCAAAACCGAGAGCTATCGGGAATACCTGCACTATATCGCCCATGCGGATGAGCAGTTTATCGAGGCGCCAGGTATTCGCGGCATGGTGATGCTGGTCTTTACCCTGCCGGGTTTTGATCGGGTCTTTAAGGTGATTAAGGATAAATTCGCCCCGCAGAAAGAGATGTCTGCCGCCCACGTGCGCGCCTGCTATCAGCTGGTTAAGGAGCACGATCGCGTCGGGCGCATGGCGGATACCCAGGAGTTTGAAAACTTCGTTCTCGATAAGCGGCAGATCGCGCCAGAACTGATGGCGCTGCTGCTCCAGGAAGCGCCAGAAAAAATCAGCGATCTGGGGGACAAAATCGTCATCAGCCATCTCTACATTGAACGACGGATGGTGCCGCTCAACATCTGGCTGGAGCAGTCGGAAGGGCAGGCGCTGCACGATGCGATAGAAGAGTACGGCAACGCTATCCGTCAGTTGGCGGCAGCCAATATCTTCCCGGGGGACATGCTGTTCAAGAACTTCGGCGTCACCCGGCACGGGCGGGTCGTGTTCTACGATTACGACGAGATCTGCTACATGACGGAAGTGAATTTCCGCGAGATCCCGCCGCCGCGTTATCCCGAAGATGAACTTGCCAGCGAGCCGTGGTACAGCGTTTCGCCGGGGGATGTCTTTCCGGAGGAGTTTCGCCACTGGCTATGCGCTGACCCGCGCATCGGAAGGCTGTTTGAAGAGATGCACGCCGATCTGTTTCACGCCGATTACTGGCGTGGCCTGCAGACGCGGATCAAGAACGGCCATGTGGAAGATGTCTACGCTTACCGGCGTAAGCAGCGGTTTAGCATCAGATTTGGCATTTAACGCCCGGTGGCGCTGCGCTTACCGGGCCTACGGTTCGAATGTAGTTGTAGGCCCGTGCAAGCGCAGCGCCGCCGGGCATTAAAGACTTAACGCAACCCACCGTACGCCAGCGTCACCTCTTTCGCCGCCTTAATCACCAGCGCCCCCAGCTCTGTCACCCGGTCATCGGTCATCCGCGAGATAGGGCCGGAGATGGAGATGGCGGCGAACGGCTCGCGGTGCTCGTCAAAAATGCAGGCGGCAAGACAGCGCAGGCCGAGCGCATGCTCTTCGTCATCAAAGGAGTAGCCGCGCTTACGCGTCAGGGCCAAGTCCTCTTTCAGATGGACCGGTGAAACCAGCGTCGCGTGGGTGTAGGCGTGTAAACCTTTGCGGTGCAGCAGACCCGTGACCTGCTCTTCGCTGAGCTGGGACAGGAACGCTTTCCCCGCCCCGGAGGCGTGCATCGGCAGTTTGCCGCCAATCGGGGCAGACATGCGCATCAGCTGGGTGCACTGGACCTGGTCGATAATAATCGCCTGGTGATCGCTCTGGTCGAGCACCGCCAGGTTAACCGTCTCGCCGGAGTCTTCCATCAGCTTGCGCAGGATCGGATGGACGATAGCGAGCAGATTTCGGCTCTGTAAAAAGCTGCTGCCGACGATAAATGCATGGGCACCTACGGACCAGTGGCCCAGCTCGCCCACCTGACGGACAAAGCCCAGCTGCTGCATGGTGGTCAGCAGGCGGTGGGTGGTGGAGTTCGGCAGGCCTGCCTGCTGGGCCAGCTCGGTCAGCGCCACGCTGCTGTGCGACTCGGCTATCCATTCAAGGAGCTTTAATCCCCGGGTCAGGGACTGAACTTGACCGCCCGCCTGGGCGGTCGCGGCGGCGGGTTTTCTGCCGCGTTTAGCGGGAACGGTGGCGACCATGGCGGGCTCCTTTTTTCTGTATCGTGGAAATCATTTTCGTTTTATTTGGCTGTTTTGCAACCGCTATCCGCACTGATCGGAGGAGTTATGGTGAACATGTCTCATGTTACCCTGGTGTGACTTTTCCCCTTTGCAAGATTATGCCAGTATGGTCTGCTGGCCTTTTGGCCTGGTTGAGCGTTGTCGGGAGCAAGTGTGAGCAGCAAAGTAGATCAACTGCGTGCGCAGTTAAATGAACGCATTCTGGTGCTGGATGGCGGTATGGGCACCATGATCCAGAGCTATCGTCTGAGTGAAGACGACTTTCGCGGCGACCGCTTCGCCGACTGGCCCTGCGATCTGAAAGGTAACAATGACCTGCTGGTGCTCAGCAAGCCAGAGATTATCGCCGCCATTCACTACGCCTACTTCGAGGCGGGCGCGGATATCGTTGAGACCAACACCTTTAACTCGACAACCATCGCCATGGCGGATTACGAGATGGAATCCCTCTCGGCGGAGATCAACTACGAGGCGGCCAGACTGGCGCGTGCCTGTGCCGATGAGTGGACGGCCCGCACGCCAGAGAAACCACGCTACGTGGCGGGCGTGCTCGGCCCGACCAACCGTACCGCCTCTATCTCACCGGACGTAAACGATCCGGCTTTTCGAAATATCACCTTTGACCAGCTGGTGGCCGCGTACCGCGAATCCACCAAAGCGCTGGTGGAAGGCGGTGCCGATCTGATCATGATTGAAACGGTCTTCGATACCCTCAATGCCAAAGCCGCCATCTATGCGGTGAAAGAGGAGTTCGAAGCCCTGGGTGTCGATCTGCCGATCATGATCTCCGGCACCATCACCGATGCCTCTGGCCGTACGCTATCCGGCCAGACGACCGAAGCCTTTTATAACTCCCTGCGCCACGCCGATGCCCTGACCTTTGGCCTGAACTGTGCCCTGGGGCCGGACGAGCTGCGCCAGTATGTGCAGGAGCTGTCGCGCATAGCGGAATGCTACGTCACCGCTCATCCGAACGCCGGCCTGCCGAACGCCTTTGGTGAGTACGATCTCGACGCCGCGACCATGGCGGCGCAGATCCGCGAGTGGGCCGAATCCGGGTTTCTGAATATCGTCGGCGGCTGCTGCGGCACCACGCCGGAGCACATCGCTGCCATGAGCAATGCAGTCGCGGGCCTGGCGCCACGCAAGCTGCCTGAGCTGCCGGTTGCCTGCCGACTGGCGGGTCTTGAGCCGCTGAACATCGGCGATGACAGCCTGTTTGTGAACGTCGGTGAACGTACCAACGTCACCGGCTCCGCGAAGTTCAAGCGCCTGATCAAAGAAGAGAAGTACAGCGAAGCGCTGGACGTTGCCCGCCAGCAGGTGGAGAGCGGCGCGCAGATCATTGATATCAACATGGACGAGGGGATGCTCGACGCCGAAGCGGCGATGGTGCGTTTCCTCAACCTGATTGCCGGTGAGCCGGACATTGCCCGCGTGCCGATTATGATCGACTCCTCGAAGTGGGAAGTGATCGAGAAAGGGCTGAAGTGCATTCAGGGCAAGGGCATCGTTAACTCCATCTCGATGAAAGAGGGGGTTGAGCCTTTCATCCATCACGCGAAGATGGTGCGCCGCTACGGTGCCGCCGTGGTGGTAATGGCCTTTGACGAAGTCGGGCAGGCGGATACTCGCGAGCGCAAAATAGAGATTTGCCGCCGCGCGTACCAGATTCTGACCGAAGAGGTTGGCTTCCCGCCGGAAGACATTATCTTTGACCCGAACATCTTTGCCGTCGCCACCGGCATCGAAGAGCACAACAACTACGCCCAGGACTTTATCGGCGCCTGTGAAGACATCAAACGCGAATTGCCGCACGCGCTGATCTCCGGCGGGGTTTCCAACGTCTCGTTCTCGTTCCGCGGCAACGACCCGGTGCGTGAGGCGATCCACGCGGTGTTCCTCTATTACGCCATTCGTAACGGGATGGACATGGGGATCGTTAACGCCGGTCAGCTGGCGATTTATGACGACCTGCCGGCAGAGCTGCGCGACGCGGTGGAGGATGTGATCCTGAACCGCCGCGACGATGCTACCGAGCGCATGCTGGAGCTGGCCGAAAAATATCGCGGCAGCAAATCCGATGACAGCGCCAACGTGCAGCAGGCGGAGTGGCGCTCCTGGGACGTGAAAAAACGCCTCGAATACTCGCTGGTAAAAGGCATCACCGAGTTTATCGAACTGGATACCGAAGAGGCACGCCAGCAGGCCGCGCGTCCGATTGAAGTGATCGAAGGGCCGCTGATGGATGGCATGAACGTGGTCGGCGACCTGTTCGGCGAAGGCAAAATGTTCCTGCCGCAGGTGGTGAAATCCGCCCGCGTAATGAAGCAGGCGTGGCCTATCTGGAACCCTATATTGAAGCCAGCAAAGAAAAAGGCTCCAGTAACGGCAAGATGGTGATCGCCACCGTGAAAGGCGACGTGCATGACATCGGCAAAAACATCGTCGGCGTGGTGCTGCAGTGTAATAACTACGAGATTATCGATCTTGGCGTGATGGTGCCGGCGGAGAAAATCCTCAAAACCGCGCGCGAAGTGAATGCCGACCTGATTGGCCTCTCGGGGCTCATCACCCCGTCGCTGGATGAGATGGTTAACGTGGCGAAAGAGATGGAGCGTCAGGGCTTTACCCTGCCGCTGCTGATTGGCGGCGCAACCACCTCGAAAGCGCATACGGCGGTGAAAATCGAGCAAAACTACAGCGGGCCGACGGTGTACGTGCAGAACGCCTCACGCACGGTTGGCGTGGTCTCGGCGCTGCTGTCAGCGACCCAGCGCGACGACTTTGTCGCCAGAACCCGCAAAGAGTATGAAACGGTGCGCATTCAGCATGGGCGCAAAAAGCCGCGCACCCCGCCGGTGACCCTGGCGGCGGCGCGGGATAACGATCTGGCCTTTGACTGGTCAAGCTATACGCCGCCGGTCGCCCATCGCCTGGGCGTTCAGGCGGTGACGGCCAGCATCGAAACCCTGCGTAACTACATCGACTGGACGCCGTTCTTTATGACCTGGTCGCTGGCCGGGAAATACCCGCGCATTCTGGAAGATGAAGTGGTAGGTGAAGAGGCGCAGCGCCTGTTCAAGGATGCCAACGATCTGCTCGACAAGCTCAGCGAGGAGAAGACTCTCAACCCGCGCGGCGTGGTGGGGCTGTTCCCGGCGAACCGGGTGGGCGATGACATCGAAATCTACCGGGATGAAACCCGCACCCACGTGCTGGCGGTCAGCCATCACTTGCGTCAGCAGACCGAGAAGATTGGCTTTGCTAACTACTGTCTGGCGGATTTCGTCGCGCCGAAGCTGAGCGGTAAAGCCGACTACATCGGCGCGTTTGCCGTGACCGGCGGGCTGGAGGAGGACGCGCTGGCGGACGCCTTCGAAGCGCAGCATGATGATTACAACAAAATCATGATCAAGGCGATTGCCGACCGTCTGGCAGAAGCCTTTGCTGAATACCTGCATGAGCGGGTGCGTAAGGTGCACTGGGGCTACGCGGCCAATGAGAACCTCAGCAATGAGGAGCTGATCCGCGAGAACTACCAGGGCATTCGCCCGGCACCAGGCTACCCGGCCTGCCCGGAGCATACCGAGAAAGGCACCATCTGGCAGCTTCTGGATGTCGAGGCCCATACCGGCATGAAGCTCACCGAGTCCTTCGCCATGTGGCCGGGCGCCTCGGTTTCCGGCTGGTATTTCAGCCATCCAGACAGCAAGTACTACGCTGTGGCGCAGATCCAGCGCGATCAGGTGGAAGATTATGCCCTGCGTAAAGGGATGAGCGTGGCAGAAGTGGAGCGCTGGCTGGCGCCAAACCTCGGCTACGACGCAGACTGACCTGGCTTACTTGCCAGCTTGCACCAGGGCTGTCCTCACTCGGGTCACGTACTTTGTGTACGCTCCCCTCACTGCGGGCAGTCCGTGTGCAACCTGACTGCGCCGCCGACGGTCAGTATTTCGCTCACGTCACGTTTCCTTACAACAAACAGGGCACCCAATGGGTGCCCTGTCTCTTTATTACATTTAAGCCCTTATACTGGAAGAAGGTTCAGCAATCTGCGCTCCAACCCAGGCCGGATAAGGCGTAGCCGCCATCCGGCAATACCGCGCGCAACGAACCTCAGGAAAACGTATGACGAAAAGGAGAACCTGTATCCGTGCTGACTCTGCTACATCTGCTTTCTGCCGTGGCGTTGCTGGTCTGGGGCACTCACATTGTCCGTACCGGCGTGATGCGCGTTTTTGGCGCCCGCTTACGTACCGTTCTCAGCCGCAGCGTTGAGAAAAAACCGCTCGCGTTCTGTTCCGGCATTGGCGTAACCGCGCTGGTGCAAAGCAGCAACGCCACGACCATGCTGGTCACCTCGTTTGTGGCTCAGGATCTGGTGGCGCTGACGCCTGCGCTGGTGATTGTTCTCGGTGCCGATGTAGGGACCGCGCTGATGGCGCGGGTGTTAACCTTCGATCTCTCCTGGCTGTCACCGCTCTTGATCTTCATCGGCGTGATATTTTTCCTGGGCCGGAAACAGACCCGTGCCGGACAGCTCGGGCGCGTCGGGATCGGCCTGGGGCTGATTCTGCTGGCGCTGGAGCTGATCGTCCAGGCCGTCACCCCCATTACGCAGGCGAGCGGTGTGCAGGTGATTTTCGCCTCGCTGACCGGCGACATCATGCTGGATGCGTTGATTGGTGCGGTGTTTGCGCTTATCAGCTACTCCAGCCTGGCGGCGGTGCTGTTAACCGCAACGCTGACCGCGGCGGGGATTATCTCCTTCCCGGTCGCCCTCTGTCTGGTGATTGGCGCGAACCTCGGCTCCGGCCTGCTGGCGATGCTCAATAACAGCGCCGCCAACGCCGCAGCCCGTCGCGTGGCGCTTGGCAGCCTGCTGTTTAAGCTGGTGGGGAGCCTGATCATTCTGCCGTTCGTTAACCCGCTGGCGAATCTGATGGATAACCTGTCGCTGCCGGAATCGGAGATGGTGATCTACTTCCACGTCTTCTACAACCTGGTGCGCTGCGTGGCGATGGTGCCTTTTGCCGGGCCGATGGCGCGCTTTTGTGAACGTATTATCCGCGACCAGCCTGAGCTGGATATGCGACTCAAGCCAAAACATCTGGACTCCTCCGCCCTTGATACGCCGGCGCTGGCGCTGGCCAATGCCGCCCGCGAAACGCTGCGCATGGGCGATGCGATGGAGCTGATGCTGGAAGGGCTGAAAAAGGTGATGCATGGCGAGCCGCGGGAAGAGAAAGATCTGCGTAAGCTCGCCGACGATATCAACGTGCTTTATACCGCCATCAAACTCTATCTGGCGCGGATGCCGAAAGACGAGCTGGCGGAAGAGGAGTCCCGCCGCTGGGCGGAGATCATCGAGATGTCGCTCAACCTTGAGCAGGCCTCCGATATCGTCGAGCGCATGGGGAGTGAAATCGCCGACAAATCGCTGGCGGCCCGCCGGGCGTTCTCCCTTGAGGGCGTCAAAGAGCTGGATGCACTGCACGATCAGCTGCTTGCTAACCTGAAGCTGGCGATGTCGGTCTTTTTCTCCGGGGATGTGCCCAGCGCCCGCCGTCTGCGCCGCAACAAACACCGGTTCCGTATCCTCAACCGCCGCTATTCCCACGCGCACGTTGACCGACTGCACCAGCAGAACGTGCAAAGCATCGAGACCAGTTCCCTGCACCTGGGGCTGCTGGGCGACATGAAACGCCTCAACTCCCTGTTCTGCGCGGTAGCCTACAGCGTGATGGAGCAGCCGGATGAGGACGACGATCGGGATGAGTATTAACTGTTCACATGTTTGATGGTTAAGCCCAGGCCCAGCGCTTTCATCACGGCGAGCGTGGTTTTAAGCGTTGGGTTGCCTTTTTCACTGAACGAGCGGTAGAGCTGCTCTCGTGATAATCCCGTTTGTTCTGCAATGGTCGACATGCCTTTAGCGCGAGCAACCACTCCCAGTGCCTCAGCGATAAAGGCAGGATCGCCAGTTTCGAGCGCGTCAGTTATAAAGATGGCGATCTGCTCATCGTCTATCAGAGCATTCGCGGGATCGTAGGAGGTTAATTTATTCATGGAGGATTACTCCTGCAGTTTTAAGGTTCTGGCAAGCACCCTGGCCAGAAGGATATCTTTGTCCTGACTACTTTTGTCGCCGCCGCATAACAGCAGAATGATGCGCTTGCCATGCTGTTTGAAGTAGATCCTGTAACCAGGACCGACGTGGATCCTAAGCTCGCTTACGCCTTCACCTACAGGTTTCACGTCACCCGGTAATCCGTTTGCCAGCCGGAACAGGCGGGCTGCTATCACTGTTTTCGCACGTCGGTCTTTTAAATTTTGCTCCCAGCAGCGAAAGGGTTCTGTCTGAACGAGCTCTTTCATACTACTCCCTGTTGTTTATAAACTACAAAACTATATGCACAGGGAATGAAAATAAAAGTGATAGGGTGAACCCGTAAAGCCTCAAACTTCAAATGCTGAAAGCGCTTCGCAAACAACTCAACCTCGCTTTTTCGCCAGCGGCTGATCTTTTTACCAGCCCAAACCTAAGGTATATTTCGCCTCTACAGGAGAAATTATGCTGCCAACTCAATCCACCCGATTAAACAAATATATTAGCGAGAGCGGGATCTGCTCGCGTCGCGAGGCTGACCGTTATATCGAACAGGGCAACGTGTTTATCAACGGTAAACGCGCCACCATTGGCGATCAGGTCGCCCCTGGCGACGTGGTCAAAGTAAATGGTCAGGCGATCGAGCCGCGTAACGCAGAAGACCTGGTATTTATCGCGCTGAATAAACCGGTTGGCATTGTCAGTACCACGGAAGATGGCGAGCGCGACAACATCGTTGATTTCGTTAACCACAGCAGCCGTATTTTCCCGATTGGCCGCCTGGACAAAGACTCTCAGGGGCTGATTTTCCTCACCAACCACGGCGATCTGGTGAACAAAATCCTGCGGGCCGGTAACGACCACGAGAAAGAGTACATCGTCACGGTCAACAAACCGGTAACTGACGAATTCATTCGCGGGATGGGGGCGGGAGTACCGATCCTCGGCACGGTGACGAAAAAGTGCAAGGTGAAGAAAGAGGCGCCGTTCGCGTTCCGCATCACCCTCGTTCAGGGGTTAAACCGCCAGATCCGCCGCATGTGCGAGCATTTCGGTTTTGAAGTGACGAAGCTGGAACGCACGCGCATCATGAACGTCAGCCTTACCGGCATCCCGCTGGGCGAGTGGCGCGATCTGACCGATGACGAACTGATTGAGCTGTTTAAGCTGATTGAGAACTCATCCTCTGAAGCGAAGCCAAAAGCCAAAGCGAAACCGAAAACCCAGGGCATCAAACGCCCGGTGGTTAAAGCGCCGCAATCAGAAGAGAAAAGCCGGGCGAAGCCTGCCGGAAACGGAAAACGCTTTACTTCGCCAGGACGCAAAAAGAAAGGGCGCTGATCAGCGCCTTCCACGGGTTGGAGTATTGGCCGACCAGGAAAACGTCGCCTCTTTATCCACCTTATAAGCCTGCTCTTTGCGAAGTTTGCGGGCTTTTTTAGCGTCCAGCTCACGCTGCGCCATCAGTTTGTCGATGTACTCTTTTTTGAGGTGATTGGTTTCGGCGTTGGTCAGCAGACGGCCATGGGCGATACGCGCGCGATCGAGCAGGGTTTTCAGTTCGCGCTGCTCGCTTTCCGTCATCTCTTTCTGGGTCAATCTTGGTGTGGACATACCTGAAGCCTCCTGTGAAAGAGGCTTCAGTGTAAAGCATGCCTTCGCTGCGGCGAAGCTGAATTAACCTTCCTTCACCACATCGCTTTTCTTTTGTTCATCGAGGGGCTTACCCGACCAGTAACCTGCCAGCAGGGAGCCGGAAAGGTTATGCCATACCGAGAACAGCGCGCCAGGCAGAGCTGCCAGTGGTGAGAAGTAAATTTTGCCGAGCGCAGCGGCCAGACCCGAGTTCTGCATCCCGACCTCAATCGCCAGCGTGCGGCAGGTGGATTCGTCAAAGCCGAACAGCTTCCCGCCCCAGTAACCGCCCAGCAGACCGATTGTGTTATGCAGCACCACGGCGATAATCACCACGAAGCCCACAGAGGCGATATGCGCCGCAGAACCGGCCACCACCGCGCTGATGATTGCCAGAATACAGATCATGGAAAACGCTGGCAGGTACGGCTCAACGGCTTTCACTACCCGCGGGAACAGGTGATGGATAACCAGCCCCAGCGCAATCGGGATCACCACGATTTGCAGAATGCTCAGCAGCATCCCCATCACGTCCACCTGAATGTGGGCATCCACATACAGACGCGTCAGCAGCGGGGTGGCAACCACGCCCACCAGGGTGGAGACGGAGGAGATGGTCACCGACAGCGCCACATCCCCTTTTGCCAGATAGATCATCACGTTGGAGGCGGTACCACTGGCCACGCTGCCCACCAGCACCATGCCTGCGGAGAGGTCAGGCGGCATCTTAAAGGCGATAGCCAGCGCCCATGCCGCCAGCGGCATCACCAGATAGTGCAGGAAAATACCTGCCGCCACCGGGGCCGGACGCGACAGCACGCGTTTGAAGTCGTCGATCTTCAGGTGCACGCCCATGCCGAACATGATCAGCATCAGCAGCGTGGTGACCCACGGGCCGATAGCGGTAAAGGTGGTTGGGGTGTAATAGGCTAAAACAGAGAGCAGCAGCGCCCATAACGGGAACAGCCGGGTGATGGCGGATAACATACGGATTCCTTGCGATTTGTTGTGTCATGTAGTTATGAAAAAGCCGGGATCGAGCCCGGCTTAGAGATAGTGTTTATCCTGCTAATGAATTTTGTTCAACCAAATTTTCTTCATGATCCCGGATGGAGGCCTTCCCAGCTCAGGCCAAAACGGGTGAGATATTTGCGCAGCCTGTCGGCGTCGTTAGGCACGGCCTTTTTCATTCGGGAGACGGCAAAGAGCTCGCGTCCGGCCTCGGATAATGAGGCGCTACGGCGACACACCTCCAGCACGGTTTCCAGCTGTCGCTGGTCAAAGAGATCCAGCGCCATCGCCGTTAACGGTGTGGCGGTTTGCCAGCTCTCCTGCAGCCTGAGGATCTCTTCCTCAACAAGCGCTAAGGTGATGCGCCCCTGTTCGGCAAGCGTGGCCATGCGCGCCACGGAGGAACCCAGTTCACGAAAGTTACCGCGCCATAACGCCTGAGGCGAGTCAGCAAAACGCAGATAGCGCTCGCGTGCCTCTTTATCGAAGCGAACCTGAGATTGCGCTTCGGCCGCAAAGCGCTGCAGTTCGTACTCCACGTTCGGGGCGATATCTTCCCGGCGCTGCGCCAGGCCGGGCAGGGCAAAACTCCACATATTGATCCGGGCGTAGAGATCTTCGCGGAAGCGACCTTCCGCCACCCACTGGCGCATATCCCGGTGCGTGCCGGCAATTAGCTGAAAATCGCTCCTGACCTCTTTATCGGAGCCAAACGGAAAGAAGGTTTTTTCTTCGATAGCTTTCAACAGCATGGCTTGTTCGTCGAGGCCAAGCTCGGCTATTTCATCTAAAAATAGTACGCCGCCGTCCGCCTCGCGCAGCAGCCCGGCGCGCGCCGTGGCTGCCCCGGTAAATGCCCCTTTGACATGGCCGAAAAGTGTCGACATGGCGTTATCACCCCGCAGCGTGGCGCAGTTTACCGCGACCAGCCTGCCAGCCAGCTGATGGCGGGATTGCTTCAGCTGATAGATGCGGTTTGCGAGAAAGGATTTTCCGGCCCCCGTTGGGCCAGTCAGCAGAACCGGGGCGGTCGAGCGCAGCGCCACACGCTCAATCTGATCGATCAGGGCGTTGAAGGTGGCATTGCGGGTATCAATTCCGGCTTTCAGGAACGAAACGGATTCCTGCTGTTCGCGCTGAAAGCGGCTGGTCAATGTGGCGTAGCGGCTTAAATCCAGGTCGATGATTGAGTAACGTCCGACGGGGACGGCCTCTTCGGGCGCATCCCTGCTGGCGGGACCGGTCTGGATCAGGCTGGCGGGGAGATACCGCGCTTCGGTTAACAAAAACCAGCAGATCTGCGCCACATGGGTGCCGGTGGTGATATGCACCAGGTACTCTTCATGTTCGGTGTCAAACTTGTAGTGTGTGGCGAAGTCGAGAAACGCGGCGTAGACCTCTTCAAAATCCCAGGGATCGGTAATAGTGACGGAATACGGGCGCACAGTGGTATGGGGTGAAAGCAGCCTGATATCTTCCGTTATCTGCTCCGCCATCCCCCGATCCTGGGGCTGGTGGAGCAGTTCAAGCCGGTCGACAGGGAGATCGGGCTGCTGGCAAAGCCCGACCGTCGGGCGCCATTTGCGCAGGCGGTTGGCCCGCTTCCCGCGTTTGTCCATTACCGTGCCCAGTACCCCAATCACTACCCGCCGCTTCTTCATGTTTATCCTGCAAGATAAAGTTCGATACTAAAAGATAAAAATAATCTGTAGGTTAAGCAATCTTCGGCGAAAAAGATAAAATAAATAGCAATATAATCATACGGATAGATTTTTTTATGCAGTATGAAGATTCTGGCACGCTTCTGGCAATACTACCTGGTAACAGACTGCCCTGAGGATGAGCAAATGAAACCGAACGATTTTGACGTTTTAACGGCGCAGCACAGCGCACCGGTAAAAATGTGGACGCACGGGGTGCCCGTTGAGCCAGAGGCGCGTGAGCAACTGCTGAATACCGCAAAGATGCCCTTTATTTTTAAACATCTGGCGGTGATGCCGGATGTGCATCTCGGCAAAGGTTCCACCATTGGCAGCGTGATCCCCACCAAAGGGGCCATCATTCCCGCGGCGGTGGGTGTAGATATCGGCTGCGGGATGATCGCCGTGCGGACATCGCTGCTGGCAGGCGATCTGCCGGACAACCTCCACGGATTGCGCAGCGCCATTGAACAGGCGGTGCCGCATGGGCGCACAAGTACCCGCTCCCGTCGCGATAAAGGGGCGTGGGAAAAGACGCCGGATGTTGTGGATAGCCACTGGGCGCAGCTGGCCCCGCGCTTTAAACGGCTGACGGATAAATATCCCCAGCTGCTGAAAACCAATAACCATCAGCATCTGGGAACGCTGGGGACCGGTAACCACTTTATTGAAATCTGTCTGGACGAAGCGGATCGCGTCTGGGTCATGTTGCACAGCGGCTCGCGTGGTGTGGGCAATGCGATCGGCAATGTATTTATTACCCTGGCGCAGCAGGATATGCAGCAGCACATCGCCAACCTGCCTGACAGAAATCTGGCCTATTTCCAGGAGGGAAGCCGGCACTACAACGACTACATCGAAGCCGTGGAGTGGGCGCAGGATTTTGCCCGCCATAACCGCGAGGTGATGATGTCCCGCGTGCTGGCCGCGCTTTCGCGCAGTGTGCCAAAGCCTTTCCTGACCCAGCAGGAGGCGGTGAATTGCCATCACAACTATGTGCAGAAAGAGCGTCATTTTGGTGAGGACGTGCTCGTCACGCGCAAAGGGGCGGTGTCGGCGCAGAAGGGCGAAATGGGGATCATCCCCGGTTCGATGGGGGCGAAGAGCTTTATCGTGCGCGGCCTGGGCAATGAAGAGAGCTTCTGCTCCTGCAGCCACGGCGCAGGGCGGGTGATGAGCCGCACGGCGGCCAAAAAACGCTTCACCGTTGCGGATCAGATCCGCGCCACGGCGCACGTCGAGTGCAGAAAAGACAGCGAGGTCATTGATGAGATCCCGATGGCCTATAAAGACATCGATGCCGTCATGGCGGCGCAAGCCTCACTGGTCGAAATCGTCCATACCTTGCGCCAGGTGGTCTGTGTAAAAGGATAAAAAGATGGCTAACAACGGTGTAGATGCCGCCATGCGCGAGCGCGTGCGGCATCAGCTCAATGAAATAGAGCAACGATTCAATGTGACCGTGCTTTACGCCTGTGAATCGGGCAGCCGGGGCTGGGGCTTTGCGTCGCCGGACAGCGATTATGACGTGCGATTCCTGTATGTGCATAAACCGGACTGGTACTTGCGCGTGGAGCCGCAGCGGGACGTCATCGAACTGCCCATCGATGACGAACTGGACGTGAGCGGCTGGGAGTGGCGTAAGGCGCTTGGCTTGCTGAAAGCGGCCAACCCCACGCTTATCGAGTGGCTGGATTCGCCGGTTGTCTATCAGCAGAACGAAACGGTGGTAACGCAGTTACGCGCGCAGGTGCCCGCCTGGTTTTCCCCGGTGCGCGCGCGCTGGCACTACTACTCTATGGCGCGCAAAAACTTCCGTGGATACTTACAGGGGGAAGAGGTGAGGCTGAAGAAGTACTTTTACGTCTTACGTCCACTGTTAGCGGTGCGGTGGGTGGAAGCCGGGAAAGGTGTGCCGCCGATGCGCTTTGACGAACTGCTGGCGGGAAGTGGGCTTGATGCGCCGTTACGTCAGGAAATCGATGACTTAGTGGCGATAAAGCAGCGTGCCGGAGAAGCGCAATACGGCCCCAGGCGCCCTTTGTTGCATGCTTTCATCGCCCGGGAGCTGGCGCGAGGCGAAAACCCGCCGACGCTGCCTGACAGCCGCGACGGTGATATCAGATCGCTGGATTCGCTCCTGATGAGAACGGTGCTGGCAGAATAAAAAAATGGCCCGGATTTCCGGGCCATTTTTCTGTTATTCGAACAGATTATGATGCAGCTTCTGCACAACCTGCTCCGCTTCAGCGCCCGGCACCAGGAAGCACAGGTTGTAGCTGGATGCGCCGTAGCAAATCATGCGGATGTTGAAAGGCTCCAGCACGCCAAACACCTCTTTGCCCACGCCGCTGGCGCGGGACAGTTCGTTACCGATGATTGCCACCAGGGCGAGATCTTCTTCCACCTCAACGCGGCACAGCTCAGAGAGCTCCATCAGCAAGGACTGCGTCAGCAGGGTGTCGCCGGTGGAGGTTGAGCCGGTGGTATCCAGCGTCAGGGCGATATTCACCTCTGAGGTGGTCACCAGGTCCACGGAGATACTGTGGCGCGCCAGAATGCTGAACACTTCGGCCAGGAAGCCGCGGGAGTGGAGCATGCTCAGGCTATGCAGGGTGAGCAGGGTCTGCTTGCGGCGCAGCGCCAGGGCGCGGAACAGCGGTGGGTTTTCGGTGGTATTGCACACCATGGTGCCGCCCGCTTTTGGATCTTTACTGGAGCCGACGAACACCGGAATGTCGCTGCGCACTGCCGGCAGCAACGTCGCCGGGTGCAGCACTTTCGCGCCAAAGGTCGCCATCTCGGCGGCTTCTTCAAAGGCGATCACGTCAATACGTTTTGCGGTAGGCACCACGCGCGGATCGGTGGTGTAGATGCCCGGCACGTCCGTCCAGATATCCACGCGGGAGGCCTGCAGCGCTTCGCCCAGCAGGGCGGCGGTGTAGTCGCTGCCGCCACGGCCCAGGGTGGTGGTGCGGCCTTTCGCTTCGCTACCGATAAAGCCCTGGGTGATGACAATCCCTTCCGCCAGACGCGGTGCCAGCTGTTGGGTGGTCAGTTCGGCGATGGCGGCAACGTCCGGCTCGGCGCGACCAAAACGGTCGCTGGTGCGCAGCACTTTACGCGCGTCGAACCACAGCGACTGCACGTTACGCTCGCGCAGCACTTCAACAAACAGCAGGGTGGACATCAGCTCACCGTGGCTGACCAGCTCATCAGTCAGGGCGGTGGAGGTGGCCAGAGAGGCGGCTTCGGCCAGGGGGATGATATTTTCCAGCAGGCGCTCAATCTCTTCGCTGATCACGCTCGGATCGCGCAGACGGCCAAGGATGTCGAACTGAATTTTGTGCAGGGCAGCCAGCTTCTCCTGGCGCTCGCTCGCTTCCAGCCCTTCTGCCAGGGCAACCAGCAGGTTAGTGACGCCAGCCGAAGCGGACAACACCACCAGCCGGGTATCAGGATCGGCCAGCACCACATCGGCGCTGCGGTTCATGGCATCAAAATCGGCCACGCTGGTACCGCCAAATTTGGCGACAACAAAACTCGTCATAACAACCTCGTGTCAGGGAAGGAAAAGAGCGACCATGGCACAAGGACAAAATAGTTTTATCGGTGCAGGCGCAAATACCGTGTGTATAAATAAAATGTGTGAAGGATCCTGTCAACGCCGGGATTATGCGGATTTTTCATGCTGCATTCCATATGAGAAACAGGACTTATAACAGCTATACTTTTGGAGCTTTTGCGCTGCACTTGATGCAGGCCAGGCCAATGGCATAAAAACCATCACAATTTTTAGCGACAGAGGCTACAATCGACCGAGGTCACAATTCTCAATTCAGAAGAGTATTGCTATGAAAAATATCAATCCAACGCAGACTGCAGCCTGGCAGGCATTACAGAAACACTTTGAAGAAATGAAAGACGTCACTATCGCGGAGCTGTTCGCGAAAGACGGCGATCGTTTCAATAAGTTCTCCGCGACCTTCGACGATCGGATGCTGGTGGATTTTTCCAAAAACCGCATCACCGAAGAGACGCTGGCAAAACTGCAGGATCTGGCGAAAGAGACCGATCTGAGCGGTGCCATCAAGTCCATGTTCTCCGGCGAGAAGATCAACCGCACCGAAGATCGTGCCGTACTGCATGTGGCACTGCGTAACCGTAGCAATACTCCGATTATCGTTGACGGCAAAGACGTGATGCCGGAAGTCAACGCCGTGCTGGAAAAGATGAAAACCTTCTCTGAAGCAATCATCTCAGGCCAGTGGAAAGGCTACACCGGCAAACCGATCACCGACGTGGTGAATATCGGTATCGGCGGCTCCGACCTCGGCCCGTTCATGGTGACCGAAGCGCTGCGTCCGTATAAAAACCACCTCAACATGCACTTTGTCTCTAACGTCGATGGTACCCACATCGCCGAAGTGCTGAAAAAAGTGAACCCGGAAAGCACCCTGTTCCTGGTGGCGTCCAAAACCTTCACCACCCAGGAAACCATGACCAACGCCCACAGCGCGCGCGACTGGTTCCTGAAAACGGCCGGTGATGAGCAGCACGTAGCGAAACACTTCGCGGCGCTCTCCACCAACGCTAAAGCCGTAGGCGAGTTCGGGATCGACACCGCCAACATGTTTGAATTCTGGGACTGGGTTGGCGGTCGCTACTCCCTGTGGTCCGCAATCGGTCTGTCCATCATCCTCTCCGTGGGCTACGACAACTTTGTTGAGCTGCTCTCCGGCGCGCATGCGATGGATAAGCACTTCTCCACCACCGCCCCCGAGAAAAACCTGCCGGTGCTGCTGGCGCTGATCGGGATCTGGTACAACAACTTCTTTGGTGCAGAAACCGAAGCGATCCTGCCGTACGACCAGTACATGCACCGTTTCGCAGCCTACTTCCAGCAGGGCAACATGGAATCCAACGGCAAATACGTTGACCGTAACGGCAACGCCGTGGATTACCAGACTGGCCCAATCATCTGGGGTGAGCCAGGCACCAACGGCCAGCACGCGTTCTACCAGCTGATCCACCAGGGCACCAAAATGGTACCTTGCGATTTCATCGCCCCGGCCATCACCCATAACGCGCTGTCTGACCACCATCCGAAGCTGCTGTCGAACTTCTTCGCGCAAACTGAAGCGCTGGCGTTCGGGAAAGCGCGTGATGTGGTTGAGCAGGAGTATCGCGATCAGGGTAAAGATCCGGCAACCCTGGATCACGTGGTGCCGTTCAAAGTGTTCGAAGGCAACCGTCCGACCAACTCCATCCTGCTGCGTGAGATCACCCCGTTCAGCCTGGGCGCGCTGATTGCCCTGTATGAGCACAAAATCTTCACTCAGGGCGCAATCCTGAACATCTTCACCTTTGACCAGTGGGGCGTAGAGCTCGGCAAACAGCTGGCGAACCGCATTCTGCCGGAGCTGGGTGACGATAAGGACATCAATAGCCATGACAGCTCTACTAACGGCCTGATTAACCGTTATAAAGCCTGGCGCGCATAATTTTGCGGTTGTGAACAACGCCGGGCGGCACTCCGTTTGCCCGGCCTACAGGTCTTGTAGGCCCGGTAAGCGCAGCGCTACCGGGCTTTTTTGCACAAAATATAAACAAAAAATATAGATCCCCGTCACATTTTTGCGTTATACAGGAACCTCGCCCCGGAGAATGAGGTGCTGTATGACATCCCTGACTCGCCCGCGTGTTGAGTTCATCTCAACCATTCTGCAGACCGTGCTGAACCTGGGTCTGCTGAGCCTTGGCCTGATCCTGGTCGTCTTCCTCGGTAAAGAGACGGTGCATCTGGCTGATGTGCTTTTTGCCCCTGAGCAAACCAGCAAATACGAGCTGGTTGAAGGGCTGGTGGTCTACTTCCTCTACTTTGAATTTATCGCCTTGATCGTGAAGTACTTTCAGTCTGGCTTTCACTTCCCGCTGCGTTACTTTGTCTACATTGGCATTACCGCGATTGTGCGACTGATTATCGTCGATCATAAATCGCCCCTCGACGTGTTGCTCTATTCGGCGGCGATCCTGCTGCTGGTGATGACACTCTGGCTGTGCAACTCGAAGCGACTGAAACGGGAATAAAAAAGGGCGGCCCGAGGGCCGCCGAAAACAGTCACAAGTTTTGGATTAATACATCAAGGCAAAGTTGAGGGTTGCAGTGGAATAACAATGAAACTTAACCTTTCACGCCCCCCGCGGTCAGGCCGTTCACCAGCCAGCGCTGGGCCAGCAGGAACACGACGGTGATCGGGATAGCAGAGAGCACGGCGGCTGCGGCAAAGTCGCCCCACAGGTAGTTTTGCGGGTTGAGGTATTGCTGCATCCCTACCGCCAGCGTGTAGCTGTTCACATCACGCAGCAGCAGTGAGGCCACCGGCACTTCGGTGATGGCGGCGATAAACGACAGAATAAACACCACCGCCAGAATCGGGACCGACAGCGGCAGCAGCACCAGGCGGAACGCCTGCCACGGCGTCGCGCCATCCAGCGAGGCCGCTTCTTCCAGCGAGTTGTCGATGGTTTCGAAATAGCCTTTGATGGTCCAGACGTGCAGCGCAATCCCGCCGAGATAGGCGAAAATCACCCCGCCGTGGGTGTTCAGACCGATAAACGGCACGTACTGGCCGAGGCGGTCAAACAACGCGTACAGGGCCACCAGCGACAGCACCGCCGGGAACATCTGGAAAATCAGCATCCCTTTCAGCAGCGTCGCTTTACCCGGGAAGCGCATACGGGCAAAGGCGTAGGCGCAGGTAGTGGAGAGCGTCACGATACCGATCGCGGTGATGGTGGCGACTTTCACCGAGTTCCACAGCCACAGCAGCACCGGGAACGGCGGCGGCGTGACGCGGCCGTCGGCGTGCTCAACGCTGAAGCCCAGCGCCAGCTTCCAGTGCTCCCAGGAGATTTCGTCCGGGATCAGGCTGCCGGTGGCGAAGTTCCCCGAACGCAGGGAGATGGCGATAACCATCAGCAGCGGGAACATGATCGCCGCGATAAAAATCAGCAGCCCTAAGTGCGTCACGAGGAGGCGCAGTTTCTGAGATTTGGGTTGTACCATAGCCATAATATGTGCCCTCCTTAGTCGAATTTCATGCGGGTGGCTTTCAGGTTCACGATAGCCAGCGCGCCTACCAGCAGGAAGATCAGGGTGGCGATGGCCGCCGCCAGACCGAAGTCCTGACCACCGCCGCCTTCGAAGGCGATACGGTAGGTGTAGCTGACGAGCAGGTCGGTGTAGCCTGCTGGCGTGGTGGTGCCGAGACGGTCCGGGCCACCGTTGGTCAACAGCTGAATCAGCACGAAGTTGTTAAAGTTAAAGGCGAAGCTGGCGATCATTAGCGGCGTCAGCGGCTTGATCAGCAGCGGAAGCGTAATCTTAAAGAAGTTCTGGAACGGGGTCGCACCGTCCATGGCCGAGGCTTCGTAAAGGTCATCCGGGATCGCCTTCAGCAGCCCCATGCACAGGATCATCATGTACGGATAGCCGAGCCAGGTGTTAACGATGACGATCATGCTGCGGGCGGTGGTCGGGTCGCTGAACCACGCCGGTTTGATGCCAAACAGGCTGCTCAGCATCATGTTGATCTCACCAAAGCTCTGGTTGAACAGCCCTTTGAAAATCAGAATCGAGATGAACGACGGTACGGCGTACGGCAGAATCAGCAGGACGCGATAGATCGCTTTGCCTTTCAGGGATTCCCACTGCACCAGGCAGGCCAGCACCATGCCCACGGCCACGGTCAGGATCACGGTGAGCACCGAGAAGACCACGGTCCAGACAAAGATAGCGAAGAACGGTTTCTGGATGCCTTCGTCGGTAAAGACGCGGGTGAAGTTGTCCCAGCCGATGGTCACGGTGTAGCCCGGGCTGAGCTTATCGTCACCCCAGTTGCCGTCGGCATTCACGGACTGGTAGAAGCCGATGTCGTTATTCGGGCGGTACTTCACGCCGGTCTGGTTGTTGGTGAGCGTGCTGTCATCGCCCAGCGTATACAGCGGGCGGGTGCCGGAGAACTGGCGCAGCGAGCTCATAATGACTTTGCTTTCGTCCGGCAGCTCAGCGGTCAGCTGGGTCAGCGCCTGACGATTCTGGGTGATGATACGCAGGTTGGCGCGTTCGCCTTCCGGCAGCGCGTCGGCTTCTTTCAGCGCCAGTTTCTGCTCGCCGCCAAATTTAAAGGCGTCGGAGACGTAGTATTTGCCCGCGGCATCGTCGGTCAGCGCCAGCTTCCACTCGTCGCCAGCAGGGTAGAGACCAAAGTTAAAGGTCTTACCGGCCTGATAGGAGCGATCCATCAGCACCTGCTGGGCGCGCTCCTGAGCGAGCTGGTTGGTGCTGCTGTAGTTGGTGAAGGCGATGGCGATGGTGCAAATGAGGGGGAACAGGACAAACAGCCCCATCCCGGCCACACCCGGATAAACATAGCGCCAGGCATAGGCTTTGCGGTTAGCAAAAATATAGAGGCCGATTGAGCTTAAAATCAGCGTCATCGCGGCAAACAGGTACTCCCCCTGGGCGTACATCAAAACAACAAGGTAACCCACCAGCAAGCCCAGCAGACCAATCACTGACCATTTCAGCGTGTCGCTTTGCCACCAGTGTTTCTTTTTAACGACATCCATGGGGTTCTTCCTCTACAACTGTGAAAACTTATTGTCAGGTGGCGCTCCGCTTACCTGACCTACGGTCCGAGCCGTAGTTGTAGGGCGGGTAAGCGAAGCGCCACCCGCCACTGTGACTTACTTGGTAATACGGCCCTGTGCATCTTTCAGCGCGGCATCCACGGTCTGACGACCGCTTGCTGCGTTGATGACCGCAGTACGGGTGGCATACCAGAAGGCAGCCATCTGCGGGATGTTCGGCATGATTTCGCCTTTCTCGGCGTTGCTCATGGTTGCCGCGATACGTGGATCTTTCGCCAGGGTTTCCTGGAAGGATTTCAGCGCGACAGCGCCCAGCGGTTTGTCCTTGTTAACTTCTTCCAGACCCTGATCGGTCAGGAGGTAGTTTTCGAGGAACTCTTTCGCCAGCTCTTTGTTCGGGCTGGCGGCGTTGATACCGGCACTCAGCACGCCAACGAACGGTTTAGACGGCTTGCCTTTGAAGGTTGGCAGCACCGCGACGCCGTAGTTGATTTTGCTCTTGTCGATGTTGGACCACGCCCACGGACCGTTGATGGTCATCGCGGTTTCGCCCTTGTTGAAGGCCGCTTCGGCGATGGAGTAGTCGGTATCCGCGTTCATCTGTTTGTTCTTGATCAGGTCAACCAGGAAGGTCAGACCCGCTTTCGCGCCTGCGCTGTCCACGCCGACGTCTTTCACGTCGTATTTGCCGTTTTCAAACTTGAACGCATAACCGCCGTCGGCAGCAATCAGCGGCCAGGTGAAGTACGGCTCCTGCAGGTTGAACATCAGCGCGCTCTTACCTTTCGCCTTCAGCTCTTTATCCAGCGCCGGGATCTCTTCCCAGGTTTTTGGCGGGTTCGGTACCAGGTCTTTGTTGTAGATCAGAGAGAGCGATTCAACCGCGACCGGGTAAGCAATCAGCTTGCCGTTGTAACGCACGGCGTCCCAGGTGAACGGGAACAGCTTGTCCTGGAAGGCTTTATCCGGAGACACTTCCGCCAGCAGGCCAGACTGCGCGTAGCCGCCGAAACGGTCATGCGCCCAGAAGATAATGTCCGGGCCGTCGCCGGTGGCCGCAACCTGCGGGAATTTCTCTTCCAGCTTGTCCGGGTGCTCAACGGTGACTTTGATGCCGGTATCTTTCTCGAATTTTTTACCCACTTCGGCCAGGCCGTTGTAGCCTTTGTCGCCGTTAATCCAGATTACCAGCTTACCTTCTTCAATTTTGGCGAGCGCCGGAGCGGAAATCATCATTGCTGCCAGGGCGGACAATGCGAAAACGCGTGCGCCAGTCTTGATATTCATATCTGCCATCCTTTTTGGTGATGTGCTGTGGATACATTAAGGTGGTTCAACGTCGCTCAGTCTCCTTATTTGACATCCTCTTTCCATCCTCCTGTCCCCTACGCCCCACCCCCTCTTTATGTGATCTGCGTTGCATAACTTTCAGTTATGTGTCCCAGCGCACATAAAACCGCGGTCAATTTTGCCAGTGACATCACGAATTTAGCCTCAGCCCCCTGGGCGCGCTGTCTGAGTCCACTCTCTCATCCTCCCGCCTCCTCCCCCATAAAAAAGGCTGGGGGTGGAGGATTCGCGAGGCGGCCCGATACCGCATAGTCAGCCCATATTGAATGTTTCTGTTGATGACAGGCTGTAACAAGGGAGTAGGGCATGGCGAGCGTAGAACTGCGTAACGTAACGAAAGCCTGGGGCGACGTGGTGGTATCGAAAGATATCAATCTCGATATCCAGGAAGGTGAATTCGTGGTTTTTGTTGGCCCGTCAGGCTGTGGTAAATCCACGCTGCTGCGCATGATTGCCGGTCTGGAGACCATCACCAGCGGCGATCTGATGATTGGCGATACCCGGATGAACGATATCCCGCCTGCGGAACGCGGCGTCGGGATGGTATTCCAGTCTTACGCACTTTATCCCCATCTCTCCGTTGCCGAGAACATGTCGTTCGGCCTCAAGCTGGCTGGCGCAAAAAAAGAGACCATTAACCAGCGCGTGACCCAGGTTGCCGAAGTGCTGCAGCTGGCGCACCTGCTGGAGCGTAAGCCGAAGGCGCTCTCCGGTGGTCAGCGTCAGCGTGTGGCGATTGGCCGTACGCTGGTGGCAGAGCCGCGCGTGTTCCTGCTCGATGAGCCGCTGTCGAACCTCGACGCCGCGCTGCGCGTGCAGATGCGTATTGAGATCTCCCGTCTGCACAAACGCCTTGGCCGCACCATGATTTACGTCACCCACGATCAGGTCGAAGCGATGACCCTGGCCGACAAGATTGTGGTGCTGGATGCCGGTCGCGTGGCGCAGGTCGGTAAACCGCTGGAGCTCTATCACTACCCGGCAGACCGCTTTGTTGCGGGCTTTATTGGCTCGCCAAAGATGAACTTCCTGCCGGTGAAAGTCACCGCGACCGCCATCGATCAAGTTCAGGTCGAACTGCCTAACCGCCAGCAGGTGTGGTTACCGGTAGACAGCGCGAACGTCAACGTAGGGGCCAACATGTCCCTTGGTATCCGCCCTGAGCATCTGCTGCCAAGCCACATCGCCGATGTGACTCTTGAAGGCGAGGTTCAGGTGGTTGAGCAGTTAGGTCATGAAACACAGATTCATATCCAGATCCCCGCCATTCGTCAGAACCTGGTCTACCGCCAGAACGACGTGGTGTTGGTAAAAGAGGGTGCCACATTCGCTATCGGCTTGCCGCCAGAGCGCTGCCATCTGTTCCGTGAGGATGGCACTGCATGTCGTCGGCTGCATCAGGAGCCCGGCGTTTAAGCAATCCCAATAATAAGCACGAAACCATCAGGTGAAGTGTTCAAAGAAAAGCAATGATCTCAGGAGATAGAATAATGATTACTCTGCGCAAAGTCCCTCTGGCACTCGCCATTGCGGCAGGCATCATGTCTGCCCAGGCCGGCGCTGTAGACTTTAAAGGTTATGCTCGTTCCGGCATTGGCTGGACCGGGAGTGGTGGCGAACAGCAGTGTTTCCAGGCAACAGGTGCACAAAGTAAATACCGTCTCGGTAACGAATGTGAAACCTATGCTGAGATTAAACTGGGCCAGGAAGTGTGGAAAGAGGGCGACAAGAGCTTCTACTTCGACACCAACGTAGCCTACTCCGTTGCACAGCAGAATGACTGGGAAGCGACCAGCCCGGCATTCCGTGAAGCAAACGTGCAGGGTAAAAACCTGATCGAATGGCTGCCAGGCTCCACTATCTGGGCCGGTAAGCGCTTCTATCAGCGTCATGACGTTCACATGATCGACTTCTACTACTGGGATATCTCCGGTCCTGGTGCAGGTATCGAAAACATCGATCTGGGCTTCGGTAAACTGTCTTTGGCAGCGACCCGTTCTTCTGAGTCCGGCGGCTCTTCCGCGTTCTCAGACTTCGATACTGATGGCAACCGCGTTTACGACAATATCGTGCCAAACGACGTCTTTGACGTTCGTTTAGCGGGCATGGAAATCAACCCGGGCGGTACCCTGGAGCTGGGCGTTGACTACGGTCACACCAACATTCCTGACGACTACTACCTGCAGCCTGGCGCCTCTAAAGATGGCTGGATGTTCACCGCTGAACACACCCAGAGCATGCTGAAAGGCTTTAACAAGTTTGTGGTTCAGTACGCAACGGACTCTATGACCTCCAACGGTAAAGGTATCCCGCAGGGTGCGAGCCTGAACAACGACGGTTCTCTGATCCGCGTTCTCGACCACGGTGCGATCACCCTGGCTGACCAGTGGGATCTGATGTACGTCGGTATGTACCAGAACATCGACCGCGACAACAACAACGGTACCGAATGGTGGACCGTGGGTGTTCGTCCGATGTTCAAATGGACACCAATCATGTCCACCCTGCTGGAAGTTGGCTACGACAACGTCAAGTCTCAGAAAACTGACGACACCAACAGCCAGTACAAAATCACCCTGGCGCAACAGTGGCAGGCAGGCGACAGCATCTGGTCCCGTCCGGCTATCCGCGTCTTCGCAACCTACGCCAAGTGGGATGAGAAATGGGGTTACGCAGACAACGGTGACACTGGCTACACCTCTGGCGTAGCGTATAACGACACCTCTGCGAAAACCTTCAGCCGTGGCGACAACGATGAGTGGACCTTCGGTGCCCAGATGGAAATCTGGTGGTAATACGTAACTGACCTAAAAGAGGGGCGCAAGCCCCTCTCTTCTTAGGGTACTGCGCGCTATTGCCTGGCCAACGCAGTGCTAACGCAATCTGAGGTAATAACAATGAAAATGAAAAAAAGTCTCGTCGCGCTGTGCCTCTCTGCAGGGCTGCTGGCAAGCGTTCCAGCCGTTACCCTCGCCAGCGTCAATTTCGTACCGCAAAACACCAGCGCCGCGCCTGCTATTCCGGGAGCCGCGCTCCAGCAGCTGGTCTGGACGCCTGTTGATCAGTCCAAAGCCCAGACAACCCAACTCTCTACCGGTGGCCAGACCTTAAACGTGGCGGGGATCGCCGGTCCGGTGGCTGCCTACAGCGTGCCGGCTAACATCGGCGAAATCACCCTGACGCTGACAAGCGTTGTGGATAAACAGACCAGCGTATTTGCACCGAACGTGCTGATTCTGGACCAGAATCTGACACCATCGGCCTACTTCCCGAGCGAATACTTCACCTACCAGGAACCGGGCGTGATGAGCGCCGATCGCCTGGAAGGGGTGATGCGCCTGACGCCAGCGCTGGGCCAGCAGAAATTGTATGTGCTGGTGTTCACCACCGATAAAGATCTGCAGCAAACCACCAAACTTCTCGATCCGGCTAAAGCCTATGCCAAAGGCACCGGCAACGCCGTACCGGATATCCCGGACCCGATTGCCCGTCACGTGACGGATGGCCAGCTGAAGCTGAAAGTGTCTACCAATAACGCCTCCAGCGTGCTGGTTGGCCCACTGTTTGGCTCTTCCGGCCCGGGCCCGGTCACGGTAGGTAATACCGCCGCACCTGCACCTGTATATGCCGCACCGGCCCCAGCGCAAGCCGCCGCCCCGGTTGCCGCGCCAGCCGTTGCCCCGACTCCGGCTCCGGCGAAGAAGAGCGAGCCGGTACTGAACGATACCGAAACCTACTTCAATCAGGCCATTAAACAGGCAGTCGCAAAAGGTGACGTCGATAAAGCGCTGAAACTGCTGGATGAAGCAGAGCGTTTAGGCTCAACCACTGCCCGTTCCACCTTTATCAGCAGTGTAAAAGGCAAGGGGTGACCGTCTCCCCACAGTGCTGATTTTGTCAGTAGTTTGGTGCGCCCTTCCGGGCGCACTTTTTTTGCGCGGGATGCTGCTGTTGCATCTCTGTTGCGATAATGATCGCTAACTTGCGTTTGCCCGCCCTCATTGCCCGTTTCTGCGATACAATAGCTTTACGTTATGTATCGGAGAGTCTGGCATGTCACACCCCGCGCTTTTGCTCCTGCGTGCGCTGCGCTATTTCGACGAAATCCCCGCGCTGGAACCGGGGCAGCTCGACTGGCTGCTGCTGGAAGATTCCATGACCAAACGTTTTGAGCAGCAGGGCAAGAAAGTCACCGTCACCCTCATTCAGGAGGGGTTCGTCACGCCTGACGCGGTTGCGGATGAACTGCCGTTACTGCCGAAAGAGGCGCGCTACTGGCTGCGGGAGATCCTGCTCTGTGCCGACGGCGAGCCGTGGCTGGCCGGGCGCACCGTGGTGCCAGAGTCCACCCTCACCGGGCCGGAGATGGCGCTACAGCAGATGGGCAAAACCCCGCTGGGACGTTATCTGTTCACCTCCTCCGAGCTGACCCGTGATTTTATTGAAATTGGGCGCGATGCCGGGCTGTGGGGACGCCGTTCCCGCCTGCGCTTAAGTGGTAAACCCTTGATGCTGACCGAGCTGTTTTTACCGGCGTCACCGTTGTATTAAGAGGAAGAGAAAATGGAGTGGAGTCTGAAGCAGAACAAGCTGCTGGCGTACCACCGCCTGATGCGAACGGATAAGCCGATCGGTGCCTTATTGCTGCTGTGGCCGACCCTGTGGGCGCTGTGGGTGGCTACCCCCGGGCTGCCGCCGCTGTGGATCCTGGCGGTATTCGTGGCGGGCGTCTGGCTGATGCGTGCCGCAGGCTGTGTGGTTAACGACTATGCCGATCGCAAATTTGACGGCCACGTGAAACGCACGGCCAACCGCCCGCTGCCTAGCGGCGACGTAACCGAGAAAGAGGCGCGTGCGCTGTTTGTGGTGCTGGTCCTGCTCTCGTTCCTGCTGGTGTTAACCCTGAACACCATGACCATTCTGCTCTCCGTGGCAGCGCTGGCTCTGGCCTGGGTCTATCCGTTTATGAAGCGCTACACCCATCTGCCGCAGGTGGTGCTGGGAGCCGCCTTTGGCTGGTCGATTCCGATGGCGTTTGCCGCCGTCAGCGAAAGTGTGCCGCTGAGCTGCTGGCTGATGTTCCTGGCTAACATCCTCTGGGCGGTGGCCTACGACACCCAGTACGCGATGGTGGATCGCGACGACGATCTGAAGATTGGCATCAAATCGACCGCCATTCTGTTTGGTCGTCAGGACAAACTGATTATCGGGATTTTGCAGGTGGCGGTGCTGGCGCTGATGGTGGCGATTGGCTACCTGAACCAGCTTGGCGGAGCGTTCTACGCGGCGGTTGCGGCGGCGGGCGTGCTGTTTATCTACCAGCAGAAGCTGATTGCCAACCGCGAGCGCGAAGCCTGTTTTAAAGCGTTTTTGAATAACAACTATGTGGGGCTGGTGTTGTTTGTCGGGTTAGCGATTAGCTACTGGGCATAAAAAAGCCCGGTGGCGCTAGCGCTTACCGGGCCTACAGGTTCTGTATCGTAGGCCGGGTAAGGCGAAGCCGCCACCCGGCATTTTTTATGCACTACTCGCCCTGCGTCGCGCTCTCAATCGTTAAGCGCACATCTGAGGTAATCAGGTCCGCCAGCATCTGGTAAACTTTCATTGTCTCTTCCGGCTCGGCATCGCCGCTGTCACTGATATAACCCTCGTCACGCAGCGTCAACACCAGTGAACTGAAGACCGCTTTGTCGAAGAACTCCGGCGCGTTGATGCCGTGCAGCATCGACAGGCGCTGTGCCAGCGTGCGGCTCTCTTTCTCCAGCGTCCCGCGGTTGATCGACGGGTTGGCGCTCAGCAGCCAGAAGGTAATGGCGTAGCGCTGGACGGTTTCGCGTGCACCCGCTGCCAGCAGCTGCAGCGTACGTGAGTGGGCGGTGTTGATCACCAGCACGTCATCTTTCAGCGTTATCAGCCCCTGGCGAACCAGCTCTTCGATATGCTTATCCAGCACCTCAGCCAGCTCGTCGCTGTTCCAGCGCAGGAACAGTTCGGCTTTCAGCATCGGATAGAGCGTCGTGACATTATCCAGCAGCGCCTGACGGGTGATCTGGCGATGTTGGGTCACGATGGCCGCCATCAGCGATGGCACCATCAGCATATGGGCGATGTTGTTGCGGTAGTAGGTCATCAGTACCGCCTGCTCGCGCGGCAGAATGATGATATCGCCGATGGTGTCTTTCTCGACCTCGAACTTGTTCATCTGCAGGGCGTGATCGATGAGCTCACTGGCGCTGGCGGTGGGTACCGTGGCGTCTGAGGCATAGGGCACGTTGCGCATCAGGTTCAGGTAGCAGTCGATCTGCTCGGTCAGCTGCTCGCGGGTAAGCGAACGCTGGCGCGAGGCAAGCAGGGCGGTACAGCACAGGTTCATGGCGTTGGCCGCCCCGGCGTTGTTAATCCGCACCATCAGATCGGCAGCAATGGCGTTAACCGTCGGCGTCAGCCAGGCCGGGCGCACCGCTTCGATGGGATCGATAGACTCGCGCCACTCCGGTACCCGGTTGTTAAGGTAGGTCATCAGCGGCATCGGTTCGCCGAAGTTAACATACCCCTGGCCGAGGTTACGCAGCTTGCTTAAGCCGCGCAGCATCTGCAGCAGGCTCTCTTTCTCTTTGGTAGCACCGCGCAGCTCTTTGGCGTAAGTGCCCACTTCCATCACGTGCTCGTAACCGATGTAAATCGGCACCAGGGTGATAGGGCGCGTGCCGCCGCGCAGCATCGCCTGAATGGTCATCGACAGGGTGCCGGTCTTCGGATCGAGCAGACGCCCGGTACGGGAACGGCCGCCCTCCACGAAGTACTCGACGGAATAGCCGCGGCTGAACAGCTCACCAAGGTATTCACGGAACACGGTGGAGTAGAGCTTGTTGCCTTTGAAGGTACGACGAATAAAGAACGCACCCAGACGACGGAAGATCGGGCCTGCTGGCCAGAAGTTGAGGTTAATGCCCGCCGCAATGTGCGGTGGCACCAGCCCCTGATGGTAGAGCACGTACGAGAGCAGCAGATAGTCCATGTGGCTGCGGTGGCAGGGCACGTAGACGATCTCATGGCCGTCGTGGGCTAGCTGGCGCACGCGCTCAGCGTTGTGCACGTTGATGCCCTGATAGAGACGGTTCCAGGTGAAGCTCAGGATACGGTCGCTCAGGCGGATCATCTCGTAGGAGAAGTTGGCGGCAATCTCTTCCATCAGGGCGATGGCGTTTTGCTGCGCCTTCTCATGGGAGATCTTTTTGCTGCGCGCTTCGTCTTCGACGGCACGGGCGATGGCTTTTGACGCCAGCAGTTTGTTAAACAGATCCTGGCGAGCAGGCAGGCGCGGGCCTACCGCGGCAAGACGCTGGCGGGCAAAGTGCATACGCGCCACGCGGGCCAGCTTCTGGGCGATGGTTTTATCCGTACCGTGCTCATCGGCCATGCGGCGCAGTGAAACCGACGGTGAAAAACGGACAAAGCTGTCACGGCCCAGCCAGTTGACGGCGAAAAACTTCTGTACCCCGTTGAGCATGCGCAACGGCGGGTTCTCTTCGCCTTTGTCGCGCCCCGGACGACGGCCAAACATCACCGATACCGGCACCATCTGCACGTCCAGCAGCGGATTGCTGCGGTGCAGGTCGAGGTAGTCATGGAACAGCTTGATCGACTCTTCTTTCGGCGTGTACCAGGTGAAAACGCGAGGACCGCCGTGGATAAAGATGTAGCGTGGCAGCAGGGTGCCGTCGATCTCCAGCGGCTCCAGCGGATCCGGGAGATCGTGCGCCAGGCACTGGGCGCGCAGCGTCAGCAAGTCGGCCTTCGAGTTGTAAGGCAAAACGTACATAATAGGACGCGAGGTATCGAGTCCCAATTCCAGGGTTGGAACCGCCGGAATAGACTTGCTTTTTACCAAGACGCTTAATGGTAAATTAAGTAATTTGTAGTAAATTCGTGGCCAGCCAGACATAAACGATGTAAAGCCTCTGGTTAAAAATGCAATTGCGGCGCAAGGATAACAGAAAGCGCGCAAAATTTCTGTTGTTACCCGTCATACTTCCGGTGGCTGCGCCAGGCGCTTAAACCACCGTTTCTGACGCTATTTTCGAAGAAAGGTTTCTTTTAATGGCCAACAATACCACTGGGTTAACCCGAATCATTAAAGCTGCCGGCTATTCATGGAAAGGCATTCGTGCTGCCTGGATCAATGAAGCCGCTTTTCGCCAGGAGGGGGTTGCTGTCATCGCGGCGATTATTATTGCCTGCTGGCTGGACGTTGATCCCATCACCCGCGTACTGCTGATTGGCTCGGTGATGTTGGTGATGATAGTCGAAATTCTGAACAGCGCGATCGAGGCGGTGGTCGATCGTATTGGTAGTGACTACCACGAGCTGTCGGGGCGGGCGAAAGACATGGGCTCTGCCGCTGTGCTGATGGCGATTATCGTTGCCCTGTTTACCTGGGTCACGCTGCTTTGGGGACATTTGCGATAAGCCTTCAGAAACCGAACAAGTCTCTGGTTTTTTATGCGGTTTGTGGTTCCAAAATCACCTTTAGCTGTATATACTCACAGCATAACTGTATATACACCCAGGGGGCGGAATGAAAGCGTTAACGACCAGGCAGCAAGAGGTGTTTGATCTCATTCGGGATCATATCGGCCAGACGGGAATGCCGCCGACGCGTGCAGAAATTGCGCAGCGTCTGGGCTTCCGTTCTCCAAACGCCGCTGAAGAGCACCTTAAAGCCCTGGCGCGTAAAGGTGTGCTTGAGATTGTGTCCGGCGCTTCGCGTGGTATCCGTCTGCTGGTTGAAGCAGAAGAGGGCCTTCCGCTCGTCGGTCGCGTCGCTGCGGGGGAACCGCTGCTGGCGCAACAGCACATTGAAGGCCACTATCAGGTCGATCCTGGCATGTTCAAACCGAGCGCGGACTTCTTGCTGCGCGTCAGCGGGATGTCCATGAAGGATATCGGGATTCTGGACGGCGATCTGCTGGCGGTGCATAAAACGCAGGACGTGCGCAACGGCCAGGTCGTTGTGGCGCGCATCGATGACGAAGTCACCGTTAAGCGCCTGAAGAAACAGGGCAACACGGTGCAGCTCCTGCCGGAAAACAACGAGTTTTCCCCGATTGTTGTCGATCTGCGTGAACATAACTTCTCCATCGAAGGGCTGGCGGTAGGCGTCATCCGCAACGGTGAATGGTTATAACGTCTTCCTGACAGACTGCGGCAATGCTGCAGTCTGCTTTTCCCGTCTCTCCCGGTCATACACATGTCTCTGCTGACTGCTTCAGACAAGGCGTTATGGCGTCTTGCCCTCCCGATGATCGTCTCCAATATCAGCGTCCCTCTGCTGGGGCTGGTGGACACTGCCGTCATCGGTCATCTGGATTCTCCTGTCTATCTTGGCGGTGTCGCCATCGGCGCGACAGCGACCAGCTTCCTGTTTATGCTGCTGCTCTTTTTGCGCATGAGCACCACCGGCCTGACTGCTCAGGCGTATGGCGCGAAAGATCCGCTGCGTCTGGCCAGGGCGCTGGTGCAGCCGCTGATCCTGGCTCTCGGTGCCGGGCTGCTGATTGTGCTGCTGCGCACGCCGCTTATCGACCTGGCGCTGCATATCGTAGGCGGCAGCGAGGATGTACTGCATCAGGCGCGACGCTTCCTTGAGATCCGCTGGCTCAGCGCCCCGGCATCGCTGGCGAATCTGGTGCTGCTCGGCTGGCTGCTGGGGGTCCAGTATGCCCGCGCGCCGGTGATCCTGCTGGTGGTGGGGAACCTGCTCAATATCGTGCTGGATCTGTGGCTGGTAATCGGACTGAAAATGAACGTCCAGGGCGCAGCCCTGGCGACCGCTATCGCCGAATACGCCACTTTGCTCATAGGCCTGTGGATGGTCTGGCGGGTACTGGCCCTGCGCGGTATTTCGCTGGCGCTGCTGAAGGCGAGCTGGCGCGGGAATATCCGCAAGCTGCTGGCCCTCAATCGCGACATCATGCTGCGCTCGCTGTTGCTACAACTCTGCTTCGGGGCGCTGACGGTGCTGGGCGCGCGGCTGGGGCCGGAGATTATCGCCGTCAACGCCGTTCTGATGACGCTGTTGACCTTTACCGCCTACGCGCTGGATGGCTTTGCCTATGCGGTTGAGGCGCACTCCGGGCAGGCCTATGGCGCACGCGAAAGCGGCCAGCTGCGCGAGGTGTGGCGGGCAGCCTGCCGTCAGTCTGGTATGGTGGCGCTGGCCTTCGCCCTTGTCTATGCTCTGGCTGGCAACCAAATCGTTGCGCTGCTGACCTCTTTGCCCGAGCTGCGGGCGCTGGCGAGCCATTACCTTATCTGGCAGGTGGTTCTGCCGATGGTGGGCGTCTGGTGCTATCTGCTGGATGGCATGTTTATCGGCGCAACCCGGGGAGCCGAGATGCGCAACAGCATGGCCGTCGCGGCCGCCGGGTTTGGCCTCACGCTCTTTACCCTGCCGTGGCTCGGCAACCACGGCCTGTGGTTGGCGTTGAGCGTCTTCCTGGCCCTGCGGGGCCTGTCTCTGGCCTGGATCTGGCGGCGTCACTGGCGCAACGGCACCTGGTTTCAGTAGCGGCTTCGTCTGACGAAATGGTAAAAGATTCCGAATAACAAACCCAACGCCGCAGGCTTATCTATAATTATTATCACGTCCAGCACGAAATGAACTTCAGGACGAACTTAACCTTAACGACCGAACGAAGAGGAATCGATGATGAATAAAGACCAAGTCGGCGGTAACTGGAAGCAATTCAAAGGTAAAGTAAAAGAACAGTGGGGTGACCTGACTGACGATGACATGACCGTCATCGAAGGTAAACGTGACCAGCTGGTGGGTAAAATTCAGGAACGCTATGGATACGAGAAAGACCAGGCGGAGAAAGAAGTTGGTGACTGGGAAACCCGTAACAACTACCGCTGGTAAGTAACTACTACCCGCAGGTACATGGATGTGCGCCCAGGGCGACCTTAAGGTCGCCCGTTTTTTTGTGCTCAGCGCGGCTTCTTTTTCAGCTGGATAGAGTGGTCGTGCTGGCAATTTTCCTGATGGCGGCAGGCCTCGACTTCAACGCAGTTGCGGCACAGGCCGTGCGCTTCAATCACATTGTGGCGCAGGGCAAAGCCCATCTTTGCCGCCAGGGTATGCATAATATCTTCCACTCCCTCAGCGCCTTCTTCCTTCACGCTGCCGCAGCGATCGCAGATAAACATCGCTGAGGTGTGGGTCGGCTGATCGAACAGGTGACACAGCACATAGCTGTTGGTCGATTCCACCTTATGCACAAAGCCCTGCTCGAGTAAAAAATCGAGTGCCCGATAAACGGTTGGAGGCTTCGCCTGCGGCTCGCTTTCGCGCAGCAGGTCGAGCAGATCGTAGGCGCTGATGGCCCCGTTCTGCAGGCTCAACAGACGCAACACTTCAAGGCGCTGCGGAGTCAGGCGCACATTGCGTTGCGCGCAGAGCTTTTCGGCTTGCGCTAACAGTGCCTGCATTGTGGTCGTTTCCATTTTGCACCTCGAATAACGTGGAATGAGAAACCCTCACTTTATCATGTTCTGGTCCAAACGCCGAGATCCACCGGGTATGCTATACCTGACGAAAACCCGCAGGAGAATAAAACCATGAAAAGACCTGACTGCATTCGACACTGGCGCGATGTCGAAGGCCCGGACAACTCCACCTATCCCGACAGTACAGAGCTTTTTTCCATTGGCGCGCCGCTGGCCCGCGCGCTGGGGCTCAGCCGTCTCGGTATCCACCACGAACGTCTGCCGCCGGGACGTCGCACCTCTTATCCGCATGCCGAAAGCGATGAAGAAGAATTTATCTTTGTACTGGAGGGTTATCCTGAAGCCTGGATCAACGGTTATTTATGGAAACTTGAACCGGGAGACAGCGTGGGATTTCCTGCCGGGACGGGCGTCTGCCACACCTTTATTAATAACACCACGGAAGAAGTGCGGTTATTAGTCGTGGGCGAAGCGAATAAAAAATATAACCGAATTTATTATCCGCTGAATGCGGTATATGCCGCTACCCGGGAAGATCGCTGGATAGATCATCCGCCACAATTTTTTGGTCCTCATAATGGAAAACCAGGGCGAAATTAATTTCTTGTTCTATACCTACTTAAAGCCATAAGGAAATCAACAGCTTAATCTAATACGAAAGTTTAAGATATATTCGGCTCCTAATACTTTTTTCACAGAGGACGTATTCTCCTGCGCGGCATATAGCCGCGGGGGTTAATTCACCCAAAATAAGTCAGGTGTCCTGTGAAAATAAAATTCAAACTTTCTGTGGCTGGAATTGCCACCACCTTTCTATTGGCTAATCAGGCTGGAGCAGCCAATACCTGGACGGAAGCACGTGGTGATGCAATGGGGGGGACAGGCGTTGCGTCGGCGCATTATAGCAGCGGGGTATTAATTAATCCGGCCCTGCTGGCAAAGTCGAAAGATGAGGATGATATTGCGGTTATTTTCCCCTCGGTGGGGGCGCAAATAAGCGATAAAGATAATTTGCAGGATAAGATCGACGAAATCAGCGATGAGATCAGCGAGGATCGGCAGATGATCGACGATCTCACCGTGGCGGGGATCCTGGCCGATCCTCAGGGAACGCTCAGGGAGCTGCAGGGGGCTGCAGGCAACCTGGCCGACCAGCTGGAGTTTCTCGAAGGTAAAACCGCCCACGCCAACGCAGGGGGCGGGATAGCCGTCAGTATACCGGGCTCGGGACTGTCGATGGCGTTTGTCGCCAAGGCCAATGCCCACGGGCGTGTCAGCTCGGAGATCGATCGGCAGGATATCGATTTTTTGCGCCGACTGCAGGGTAGCCCGGTGATGACTAACCAGATGGCGCTCGGGGCGGCGCGAAACGGCAGTGACGTGATTACCCGCAATCTTAACTCTGTCGCCATGGGCCGGGGGGCTATCGTCTCCGACTACGGTGTGGCAATCGCCCGTCAGTTTGAATTCAACGACCTGCCGGTTTCGGTGGGCGTGACGCCAAAGCTGCAGCAAACCTGGCTCTGGAACTACACCACCTCCATTTATACCTACGACAGCAGCGACTTTAGCAGCAGCCGCTACCGTAATGACGATACCAGCTTTAACGTCGATGTCGGCGTCGCGGTGGACTTCGGTGAAAACTGGACGGTGGGCCTGAGCGGGCAAAACCTCTTCTCGCGTGATATCGATACCAAAGACATCCGCATTCTCAACGGTCGTACCGGGCAGGAGGTGAGCTATCAGGACACCTACCAGATCCGCCCTCTGGTCACGGCCGGCGTGGACTGGCACACCGGACTGCTCACCCTCAGCGCCGATGGCGATCTGACCGAAACCAAAGGCTTCAAAAGTGAAGATAACGCCCAGTACGTCGGCGTGGGGGCGGAAATCACCCCGCTGGGCTGGCTGGCGGTGCGCGGCGGCTTTCGCGCTGACGTGAGGGGCAACGACAGTAACGTCTTTACCGGCGGGTTAGGCTTTGCGCCCTTTAATACGGTCCATATCGATCTGACCGGCATTTACGGCGAAGACGAAACCTGGGGCGCCGGAGCGCAGTTCAGCGTGACCTTCTGACGGGATCCGGAGGCGCTCTGCCTCCGGCGAAGTATGTGCTATAGTAGCGCCCCATTTTCACCAGATGCTTAAAACTTCGCCATGTCGTCAGAAAACTCGTCCATCTACCCAGCCCACCGTTTTTCCATCGCGCCGATGCTCGACTGGACAGACAGACATTGCCGCTACTTCCTGCGCCAGCTGTCGCGCCACACCCTGCTCTATACCGAGATGGTGACCACCGGGGCAATTATTCATGGCAAGGGCGACTATCTCGCCTACAGCGAAGAGGAGCATCCGGTGGCGTTGCAGCTGGGCGGCAGCGATCCGGCCGCGCTGGCGCACTGCGCGAAGCTGGCAGAGGAGCGGGGTTACGACGAGATCAACCTCAACGTCGGCTGTCCTTCCGACCGCGTGCAGAACGGCATGTTTGGCGCCTGCCTGATGGGTAATGCGCAGCTGGTGGCCGACTGCGTGAAAGCGATGCGCGACGTGGTCTCCATTCCGGTGACGGTCAAAACCCGTATCGGCATCGACGACCAGGACAGCTACGAGTTTCTCTGTGACTTCATCGGCACGGTGGCCGGGAAGGGCGAGTGCGAGATGTTTATCATTCATGCCCGTAAAGCCTGGCTCTCTGGCCTGAGCCCGAAAGAGAACCGTGAGATCCCGCCTCTGGACTACCCGCGCGTCTATCAGCTGAAGCGCGATTTCCCGCAGCTGACGATGTCCATTAACGGCGGCATCAAGTCGCTGGAAGAGGCGAAAGCGCACCTGCAGCATATGGATGGCGTGATGGTGGGCCGTGAGGCGTACCAGAATCCGGGCGTGCTGGCGGCGGTGGACCGTGAAATCTTTGGTATGGATGTTGCCGATCGCGATCCGGTGGCGGTGGTACGGGCGATGTACCCTTACATCGAGCGCGAGCTGAGCAACGGAACCTATCTGGGCCATATCACCCGCCATATGCTGGGCCTGTTCCAGGGTATACCGGGCGCGCGCCAGTGGCGACGTTACCTGAGTGAAAATGCCCATAAAGCGGGTGCCGATATCGAGGTGCTGGAGCAGGCGCTGCGTCTGGTGGCAGACAAGCGATAATTTTCACCAAAACTTCGTCAAATTCACCACGCCCGGCGCCGCATCGCCGGGCGTTTTGCTTTCATATCAATATCTTATTTTTGGCATGGATCTTGTAATGGTCATAGCAGCGTATCGTTGTGATGCATTTGGGGAGAGAGCCATGCTGGAACTACTTTTTGTGATTGGATTTTTTGTCATGCTGTTGGCAACCGGCGTCTCGCTGTTAGGGATCATTGCCGCACTGGTGGTCGCCACCGTGGTGATGTTTATCGGGGGATTGTTTGCCCTGATGCTGAAACTGTTGCCGTGGCTGCTGCTGGCAGTGGCGGTGGTGTGGGCGATACGGGCGATTAAATCGCCAAAACTCCCACGCTATCAGCGCAATAACCGTTTTCGTTACTAAGGTATTGAGCGGTTCGTCACATCCTTGCAACTTTTACGGTAGCATTCCTTAGAACAGAATAGGATTTAGTTATCGAATCTGTCACTATGACCGCCGTTAAAGAATTCATCGAGCTGTACCCTACATACAGCCGAACAAAAAAAGAAAAGAAAAGGGCTTCCTACGGGAAGCCCAATTTCTTATTAGGGGATCAGTAAACTCGACCCCTGTGTCGCCCGGCTCTCCAGCACTTCATGCGCACGTTGGGCATCGCTCAGCGGATACTTCTGCGCCTCTGCCACATCCACCTTTATCACCCCGCTGGCAATCAGCGAGAACAGCTCGTTGCTGGCCTCAACCAGTTCGTCGTGGTTGGTGATGTAGCCCTGCAGCGAAGGGCGGGTGGCGAACAGCGAACCCTTCTGGTTCAGAATGCCCAGGTTCACCCCGGTCACCGGGCCGGAGGCGTTGCCGAAGCTGACCATCAGCCCGCGGCGTTGCAGACAGTCCAGCGAGGCTTCCCAGGTGTCTTTCCCCACCGAGTCATACACCACGCGCACCTTCTTGCCGCCGGTGATCTCTTTCACGCGTTCGACAATGCTCTCTTCGCGGTAGTTAATCACCTGCCAGGCACCCGCCTGCAGCGCCCGCTGGGCCTTTTGCGCATTGCCGACCGTACCGATCAGTTTTGCCCCCAGCGCTTTTGCCCACTGGCAGGCGATCAGGCCCACACCACCGGCGGCGGCGTGGAACAGGAACTGTTCGTCAGGTTTGATCTCGTAGGTTTTGCGCAGCAGGTAGAAGACCGTCAGCCCCTTCAGGAAGGAAGCAGCTGCCTGCTCATACGAGATGGCGCCGGGCAGGATCGCGGCTTTGTCTGCCGGGACGTTGTGAACGGAGCTGTAGGCCCCGAGAGCCGATTGCGCATACACCACGCGATCGCCCTCTTTAATATGTTTTACCGCGCTGCCGACTTTAACCACCACGCCCGCCGCCTCGGTGCCCAGACCGCTTGGCAGAGCAGGGGGCGGATAGAGCCCGCTGCGGATGTAGGTGTCGATATAGTTAATACCAATGGCTTTGTTTTCGACCTGGATTTCGTTATCACCAGGCGCGGCAGGAGTGAACTCTACTGCCCTGAGGACGTCCGGGCCGCCGTGCTTATGAAATTCAATACGCGTTGCCATGCTCCCTCCATTAGAATTAGAAAATATGGTAATCTTTCGACCCACTCTCTATCTCGGTAACTCCATTCACTATGGCAGGAAACAAACCCTTCAACAAACAGACTGAACCCCGCGAACGCGATCCGCAGTTAGCCGGGTTAAAAGTCCCGCCGCACTCGATTGAAGCGGAACAGTCGGTGTTGGGCGGTTTAATGCTGGATAACGAGCGCTGGGACGACGTCGCCGAGCGCGTGGTCACCGACGATTTCTATACCCGTCCGCACCGCCATATCTTTACCGAAATGGCGCGACTGCAGGAATCCGGCAGCCCCATCGACCTGATCACGCTCGCGGAATCGCTGGAGCGTCAGGGGCAACTGGAGTCAGTCGGCGGCTTTGCCTATCTGGCTGAACTGTCGAAAAACACGCCAAGTGCGGCGAACATCAGCGCCTATGCCGATATCGTGCGCGAACGTGCGGTCGTGCGCGACATGATCTCCGTTGCCAACGAAATCGCCGAGGCCGGTTTCGATCCCCAGGGCCGAAACAGCGACGAACTGCTCGACCTGGCCGAGTCCCGGGTGTTTAAAATCGCCGAAAGCCGTGCCAATAAGGACGAAGGGCCGAAGAACATCGCCGAAGTGCTGGACGCCACCGTTTCGCGTATTGAGCAACTGTTCCAGCAGCCGCACGACGGTGTGACTGGGGTTAACACCGGCTATGACGATCTGAATAAAAAGACCTCCGGCTTGCAGCCCTCGGATCTGATTATCGTCGCCGCGCGTCCGTCGATGGGTAAAACGACATTTGCGATGAACCTCGTCGAAAACGCGGCGATGTTGCAGGATAAGCCGGTACTCATCTTTAGTCTGGAGATGCCCTCCGAGCAGATCATGATGCGTTCTCTGGCCTCGCTGTCGCGCGTGGACCAGACCCGGATCCGTACCGGCCAGCTGGACGACGAAGACTGGGCGCGGATCTCCGGCACCATGGGCATTCTGCTGGAAAAACGGAACATCTATATCGATGACTCCTCTGGCCTGACGCCAACGGAAGTGCGCTCCCGCGCGCGCCGTATTGCCCGTGAACATGGCGGTATTGGCCTTATCATGATCGACTACCTTCAGCTGATGCGCGTCCCGTCACTCTCTGACAACCGTACGCTGGAGATCGCCGAAATCTCCCGCTCGCTGAAAGCGCTGGCGAAAGAGCTGCAGGTGCCGGTCGTGGCGCTGTCGCAGCTTAACCGCTCCCTGGAACAGCGCGCCGACAAGCGTCCGGTCAACTCCGACCTGCGTGAATCCGGCTCCATCGAGCAGGATGCCGACTTGATCATGTTCATCTACCGTGACGAGGTTTATCACGAGAACAGCGACCTGAAAGGTATCGCGGAAATTATTATCGGTAAGCAGCGTAACGGCCCAATCGGTACGGTGCGTCTGACCTTTAACGGACAGTGGTCGCGCTTTGATAATTATGCGGGCCCGCAGTACGACGACGAATAACTCTCTGACATTCTTTTAACAAGGAATTGCAATGCAAGCGGCAACTGTAGTCATTAACCGCCGCGCTCTGCGTCACAACCTGCAACGCCTGCGTGAACTGGCTCCCGCCAGCAAATTGGTTGCAGTCGTGAAAGCGAACGCTTACGGACACGGTCTCATCGAGACCGCGCGAACGCTCCCCGATGCCGACGCCTTTGGCGTCGCCCGTCTCGAAGAAGCCCTGCGCCTGCGCGAAGGGGGAATCACCCAGCCGATCCTGCTGCTCGAAGGCTTCTTTAATGCCGCCGATCTGCCGACCATTGCAGCGCAACAGCTGCATACCGCCGTGCATAATATGGAGCAGCTCGAGGCGCTGGAAAACGCGGCGCTCAGCGAGCCCGTTACCGTGTGGATGAAGCTCGACACCGGCATGCACCGTCTGGGCGTGCGCCCGGAGCAGGCTGAGGCGTTTTATCAGCGCTTGAGCCAGTGCAACAACGTTCGTCAGCCGGTCAATATCGTCAGCCATTTTGCCCGCGCCGATGAGCCCGAATGCGGTGCCACCGAGCAGCAGCTCGATATCTTCAACACCTTCTGCGAAGGCAAGCCGGGGATGCGCTCTATCGCGGCATCCGGCGGCATTTTGCTCTGGCCGCAGTCCCATTTCGACTGGGCGCGTCCGGGCATTATACTCTATGGCGTCTCGCCGCTGGAGGGTAAACCCTGGGGGCCTGATTTCGGTTTTCAGCCGGTGATGTCGCTCACTTCCAGCCTGATTGCGGTGCGCGAGCACAAAGCTGGGGAGCCGGTCGGCTACGGCGGAACCTGGATCAGCGAGCGCGACACCCGTCTGGGCGTGGTGGCGATGGGCTACGGCGACGGCTACCCGCGCGCGGCGCCATCCGGTACCCCGGTACTGGTGAATGGCCGTGAAGTTACCATCGTTGGGCGCGTGGCGATGGACATGATCTGCGTTGACCTCGGGCCAGAGGCGCAGGAGAAAGCGGGCGATCCGGTGACCCTGTGGGGCGAAGGTTTACCCGTCGAACGGATTGCAGAAATCACAAAAGTAAGTGCTTACGAACTTATCACGCGACTGACGTCGCGGGTCGCGATGCACTATCTCGACTGATGGCTATGTTCCCTCTCCCCTGTGGGGAGAGGGTCAGGCTGAGGGGAAACAGACCGCACCGCAGGTTCTGTCGCCCACACCCCATCTTCCTTAACATCCTCTCGATCTTCTGCCGCTTCCGGTTTATTGTTGAATTCCCTGCCTCATTATTATCCGGAGAACCATCGCGTGTTCCAGAAAGTCGACGCCTATGCTGGCGACCCCATCCTCTCCTTAATGGAGCGTTTCAAAGAAGATCCGCGCAGCGATAAAGTTAACCTCAGCATCGGTCTTTACTACAACGAAGCGGGCATTATTCCGCAGCTGCAGGCGGTGGCCAAGGCCGAAGCGCGTCTGAACGCCACCCCACACGGCGCGTCGCTCTATCTGCCGATGGAAGGGCTTAACAGCTACCGTCACACCATTGCCCCGCTGCTGTTTGGTGCAGACCATCCGGTGCTGGCACAGAAGCGTGTCGCCACTATCCAGACCCTGGGCGGTTCCGGTGCGCTGAAAGTCGGTGCCGACTTCCTGCACAAGTATTTTCCGGAATCCGGTGTCTGGGTAAGCGATCCGACCTGGGAAAACCATGTTGCCATCTTTGAAGGCGCAGGTTTCACGGTGAATACCTATCCGTGGTTTGACGACCAGACCAACGGCGTGCGCGTGGCCGCGCTGCTGGAAAAACTGAACACCCTGCCGGAGCGCAGCATTGTGCTGCTCCATCCGTGCTGCCATAACCCGACCGGGGCCGACCTGACTAACGATCAGTGGGATGTGGTTATCGAGGTGCTGAAAGCCCGCAACCTGATCCCGTTCCTCGACATCGCCTATCAGGGCTTTGGCGCCGGGATGGAAGAGGATGCCTACGCCATTCGCGCCATCGCCAGCGCAGGCCTGCCGGCGCTGGTCAGCAACTCCTTCTCCAAAATTTTCTCGCTGTACGGCGAACGTGTCGGTGGCCTGTCCGTGGTCTGTGAAGATCAGGAAGCCGCCGGGCGCGTGCTGGGCCAGCTGAAAGCCACCGTCCGCCGCATCTACTCCAGCCCGCCAAACTTTGGTGCGCAGGTGGTGGCGACCGTACTGGGCGATGACGAACTCAAAGCCGAGTGGCTGGCAGAGGTGGAAGCGATGCGTACCCGCATTCTGGCCATGCGTCAGACGCTGGTGGATGTGCTGAAGGACGCCGTTCCGGGGCACAATTTCGACTACCTGCTGCAGCAGCGCGGCATGTTCAGCTATACCGGCTTCAGCGCGCAGCAGGTGGATCGCCTGCGCGAGGAGTTTGGCGTCTATCTGATAGCCAGCGGGCGTATGTGCGTTGCCGGCCTGAACAGCAGCAACGTTCAGCGCGTGGCGAAGGCCTTTGCTGCTGTAATGTAAGCACTTACTCACGGCCTCCTTCCTTCAGTGAAGGAGGCCGTAATGGGTCAAACCGCGCGTTGTGATACTCCTCTTTTATTGCGACTTAGATAAAAATTCTTCTTTCATTCCCCTCCCTCAGCGGTTATTTTCGATGAGGTTTTGACCATCCATTCAAAATAAAATAACGGTTTGAATATTCAGGGGAAAATATGCGCAAGATCACACTGGCGCTCAGCGCTGCCTGCTTATTGCTCTCGCTCAGTCATCCGGTCGCGGCTCGTCCCTCTTCACCTCCACCGTTATATCCCGGCACGACCGTTGCCCGACTGGCTGAGCAGGCCCCCATTCATTGGGTTTCCATCGCGCAAATTGAGAACAGCCTGACGGGCCGCCCGCCCATGTCGGTGGGGTTTGATATTGATGACACCGTGTTGTTCTCCAGCCCCGGCTTCTGGCGGGGTAAAAAACCTGGTCACCGGACAGCGAGGATTACCTGAAAAACCCGGCCTTCTGGCAGCAGATGAACAACGGCTGGGATGAGTTCAGCATTCCCAAAGAGGTGGCCCGGGCGCTGATTGCCCTTCATCTGAAGCGCGGCGACAACATCTGGTTTATTACCGGGCGTCATCCCACTAAAACCGAAACCCTCACCAAAACCCTGCAGCAGGCTTTTCTGATCCCTGCGGCGCAGATGAATCCGGTGATTTTTGCCGGGGAGAAGTCCGGCAAGAATAACAAAACCCCGTGGATCGAACAGAAACAGATCAAGATTTACTACGGCGATGCGGATAGCGACATTACTGCCGCCCGCGAAGCCGGGGCGAGAGGCATTCGGGTGCTGCGCGCCTCCAACTCCACGTATAAACCGCTGCCGCAGGCGGGGGCGTTTGGGGAAGAGGTGATCGTTAATTCAGAATACTGAGTGCCTGTTTGGCGCAGGAAAGAACACTTTTTAAGCAGATTTACCCGCTACGGGTTTTACCTTTCGTCGTATTGCTGCACACTTAGAAGGATTATCCTGCAAAACGGAGCAGCACATGTGGTATCAGCAAACCCTGACCCTGCGCGCCAGGTCTCGCGGTTTTCATCTGGTGACGGACGAGGTTATTGGACAGATCCGCGATCTTCCCCGCATCAACGTCGGTTTACTGCATCTGTTGCTGCAACACACGTCAGCCTCTCTCACGCTTAATGAGAATTGCGATCCTACCGTCCGTTCCGATATGGAACAGCATTTTCTCAAATCCGTTCCCGATAGTGCCCGCTGGGAGCATGATGACGAGGGGCCAGACGACATGCCTTCCCATATTAAATCCTCCATGCTGGGCGTCTCTTTGCTGCTGCCGGTGAATCACGGGCGCGTGCAGCTGGGCACCTGGCAGGGGATCTGGCTGGGAGAACATCGTATCCACGGCGGGTCGCGCAAAATCATCGCCACGCTACAAGGGGAATAATGATGACAATTTCGGAGATACTTCAGTACTGCATGAACAAGCCGGGTGCGGAGCAAAGCGTGCACAGCGACTGGAAGGCCACCCAGATTAAGGTCGCAGATGTGCTGTTTGCGATGGTGAAAGATGTGGAGGGGCGTCCGGCGGCCTCGCTAAAAACCAGCCCTGAACTGGCGGATCTGCTGCGCCAGCAGCACAACGACGTGCGTCCCAGCAAGCACCTGAATAAAGCGCACTGGAGCACGGTCTATCTGGACGGGTCGATTCCGGATTCGCAGATTTACTATCTGGTGGATGCGTCTTACAAGCAGGCGGTAGAACTGCTGCCGGAGATGACCCGGCAGCAGCTGTCAGTGTAACTACTTCAGAAGGGGTTTAAGGAAGCGGGCGGTGTGCGAGGCTTCGCACTGCGCGACGGTTTCCGGGGTGCCGGAAACCAGGATTTCGCCGCCACCGCTGCCGCCTTCCGGGCCGAGATCGACAATCCAGTCCGCGGTTTTAATCACGTCCAGGTTATGCTCAATCACCACGATGGTGTTGCCCTGATCGCGCAGCTGGTGCAGTACGTCAAGCAACTGCTGGATATCGGCAAAGTGCAGACCGGTGGTCGGTTCATCCAGAATGTACAGCGTCTGACCGGTGCCGCGTTTGGAGAGCTCACGCGCCAGCTTCACGCGCTGCGCCTCCCCGCCCGACAGCGTGGTCGCCGACTGGCCCAGACGAATGTAGGTCAGACCGACATCCATCAGGGTCTGGAGCTTACGCGCCAGCGCCGGAACGGCATCAAAGAACTCGCGTGCTTCTTCGATGGTCATATCCAGCACTTCGTGGATGGTCTTGCCTTTGTACTTAATCTCCAGCGTTTCGCGGTTATAGCGCTTGCCTTTGCACTGGTCGCACGGCACGTAGATATCCGGCAGGAAGTGCATCTCAACTTTGATCACCCCATCGCCCTGACAGGCTTCACAGCGTCCGCCGCGCACGTTAAAGCTGAAGCGGCCCGGCGTATAGCCGCGTGAACGCGATTCCGGCACGCCGGCAAAAAGTTCACGTACTGGCGTAAACACGCCGGTATAGGTGGCCGGGTTGGAGCGCGGGGTGCGACCAATCGGGCTCTGATCGATATCGATCACCTTGTCGAAATGCTCCAGGCCGTGGATCTCGCGATACGGCGCCGGTTCAGCCAGGGTTGCGCCGTTAAGCTGAGTCTGCGCAATCGGGAACAGGGTGTCGTTAATCAGCGTTGATTTACCGGAACCCGACACCCCGGTAATACAGGTGAACAGGCCGACCGGCAGGGTGAGCGTGACGTCTTTCAGGTTGTTGCCGCGCGCGCCGGTCAGTTTCAGCACTTTTTCCGGGTCAGCAGGGACACGCTGTTTCGGCACTTCAATCTTCCGCTTGCCGCTCATGTACTGGCCGGTCAGGGATTCCGGTACCGCCATAATGGCGTCCAGAGGCCCTTCCGCCACCACCTCACCACCGTGGACGCCAGCGCCCGGACCGATGTCGATCACGTGGTCTGCCGCGCGGATGGCGTCTTCATCGTGCTCAACCACAATCACCGTGTTGCCGAGGTTACGCAGGTGGATCAGCGTCCCGAGCAGGCGCTCGTTGTCGCGCTGGTGCAGACCGATAGAGGGTTCATCCAGCACGTACATGACGCCCACCAGACCCGCACCAATCTGGCTCGCCAGACGGATACGCTGGGCTTCGCCGCCGGAGAGCGTCTCTGCGGAGCGGGAAAGCGTCAGGTAGTTCAGGCCAACGTTGACCAGGAACTTGAGGCGATCGCCGATCTCTTTCAGCACTTTCTCGGCGATTTTCGCCCGCTGGCCGGAGAGCTTCAGGTTGTTGAAGAAGTCCATCGCGTGGCCGATGCTCATGTCTGAGATGGTCGGCAGCGGCGTGTTTTCAACATACACGTGACGCGCTTCGCGACGCAGGCGGGTGCCGTCACAGGTGGCGCAGGAGCGGTTGCTGATGAACTTCGCCAGCTCTTCACGCACCGCGCTGGATTCCGTCTCTTTGTAACGACGCTCCATATTGTGCAGCACGCCTTCGAACGGATGACGGCGCACCGAAGTATCGCCGCGATCGTTCATGTATTTGAACTCGATGTTCTCTTTGCCGGAACCGGACAGGATCACTTTGTGCACGGTTGGGCTCAGGCTGCCCCACGGCGCTTCGACGTCGAACTTATAGTGTTCCGCCAGCGACTTCAGCATCTGGAAATAGTAGAAGTTACGCTTATCCCAGCCGCGGATCGCGCCGCCAGCCAGCGACAGTTCCGGGTTCTGGATCACCCGGTCAGGATCGAAGTACTGCTGCACGCCCAGGCCATCACAGGTCGGGCAGGCGCCCGCCGGGTTGTTGAACGAGAACAGACGTGGTTCCAGCTCGCGCATGCTGTAGCCGCAAATCGGGCAGGCGAAGTTGGCGGAAAAGAGCAGCTCTTCCGCTTTCGGATCGTCCATATCGGCGACCACCGCCGTACCGCCGGAGAGATCCAGCGCGGTTTCGAACGACTCCGCCAGGCGCTGGGTCATGTCGTCACGCACCTTGAAGCGGTCGATCACCACCTCGATAGTGTGTTTCTTTTGCAGCTCCAGCTTCGGCGGATCGGAGAGATCGCACACTTCACCGTCGATACGGGCGCGGATATAACCCTGGCTTGCCAGGTTCTCCAGCGTTTTGGTGTGCTCGCCCTTACGCTCTTTAATGATTGGCGCAAGCAGCATCAGGCGTCGGCCTTCCGGCTGCGCCAGCACGTTATCCACCATCTGGCTGACGGTCTGCGCCGCCAGCGGGACGTCGTGGTCCGGGCAGCGCGGCTCGCCTACGCGGGCATACAGCAGACGCAGGTAGTCATGGATTTCGGTGATGGTCCCGACGGTGGAACGCGGGTTATGGGAGGTCGACTTCTGCTCAATAGAGATAGCCGGCGACAACCCTTCGATATGGTCGACGTCCGGTTTTTCCATCAGCGACAGGAACTGACGCGCATAAGCAGAGAGCGATTCAACGTAACGACGCTGTCCTTCGGCATACAGCGTGTCGAAAGCCAGAGAAGATTTGCCTGAGCCTGACAGCCCGGTCACGACGATCAGTTTGTCGCGAGGGATGACGAGGTTGATATTCTTGAGATTGTGGGTGCGGGCGCCCCGAACTTCGATCTTATCCATTCACCTTTCCCGGTAGGTAGATACACGGAATGCCTGGTTTGTTTGAAGGACAACCGGCAGAAACGGCTAATTATGACACAAATTGAACTGGCTGGATATACAGTATTGGAATGCAAACTCTGATTAAGTGTGCAACAATGTACAGTTCGTGAGAACTCTGGAAGATGCTCCGCAACTATCGGAAGACCACGTGGAAATGGTACACTCGCGCGCTTACACTATTCAGAAATGTTTTCAGGAGACACGATCATGGCCAGCAGAGGCGTAAACAAGGTGATTCTCGTCGGTAATCTGGGCCAGGACCCGGAAGTGCGCTATATGCCGAGTGGTGGTGCAGTGGCCAACATTACGCTGGCTACTTCCGAATCCTGGCGTGATAAAGCGACCGGTGAGATGAAAGAGCAGACCGAATGGCACCGCGTTGTGCTGTTTGGCAAACTGGCCGAGGTGGCCGGTGAGTATCTGCGTAAAGGTTCTCAGGTCTATATCGAAGGCCAGCTGCGTACCCGTAAATGGACCGATCAGTCCGGCGCAGAAAAATACACCACCGAAGTGGTGGTCAACGTCGGCGGCACCATGCAGATGCTGGGTGGCCGTCAGGGCGGCGGCGCACCGGCAGGTGGCGGCCAGCAGCAGCAGGGCGGTTGGGGTCAGCCTCAGCAGCCACAGGGCGGCAACCAGTTCAGCGGCGGCGCGCAGTCTCGTCCGCAGCAGCCGTCTGCGCCAGCGCAGTCCAACGAACCGCCAATGGATTTCGACGACGATATCCCGTTCTGATCGCCAGAACCTGCGATTCGCAAAAACAAAAAACCCAGACAAGCGTCTGGGTTTTTATATTCAGCGTAAATGCCCGCAGGCATCAGGTGTACATCATCGGCCAGTCCGGCGGGGTGTGGCTCATCGCCTCTACCATGATCGTTTTTACGTTATTCCAGACCGCAGCCATATCCAGCAGGGTAATGCCCAGCAGGCCGGTGGCAAACCAGCATGCCGCCGCCAGCCCCAGACAGGTGCTGATCACCGCCAGCGCCGCGTAATCTGATTTTTTAAACTGAATGTTCAGCGTGCTGGCCAGAAACATCAGCACAGCGCTCAACAACTCCCAGCGTGCCAGGACAACACCGGTGGTAATAGCTGCCATAAAACGATCCTCAAAGATAACCGCCGCCGGGTATAGCGCGACGTTGCCCGGACATGGCAAACTGGCTATCGGCAAGCTCAGACTCATCAAAATGAAACGATGTTTTGTGTTACATCGGAATGTGTGAACTATATCACACTTGTTCTTTTATTCGCCAGTGGGCAAACGCACGAAAAAAGCGTTTTTTAACCACTATATAACTGTGGATATATCGCCAAAGAATATATCTTTAGTCTGCTAAGTGCCGTAGTCGCGATAACTTCATTGATAATTCATTGAGATAAGAAAACATGTACAGGCCACGGGGCGATGTACAATATTTACAGCCTCAGGGCTATAGATTATGCTTCATCCGGTTACTTAATTTGCCCGTAATAAATAAATCAGGTTTTAACTGGTTATTATTTTTCTGTACTTTTAATTTTACACACGCGTTCTTATTCGACAGGCCTACAGCCGCATTAATTGATGCTGACTGAATTACCCTGCACCCCTGATTTATTCGTTGCGACATTTTTTATCTCGTTAATGAGCTACGAATAAAACGATGAAGCAAGCAAATCGAGAGAATATAAATGACAGTGCACGGGCCCTGCACGCATTAGCTAAATTAATGCCAAAACTATCGTCGCAGCGGACCTTAATGGATCTCCTGCAGACGATTAATCATACCTTTGGCGCCCAGCTCAGTTGGGTAATGATGGAGGATGAAGCAGGCCAGCAGCAGTTTGTCAGTACTGGTGAATTAACCTGTTATCCAACGGAAATTAAAGCCTTTCTCGCCAGCACGTTATTGCAGCGTCATCACCAGGCGTGGCGGGTAATCTGCTGGAAAGAAAATTCAGGCACGCTGATATTCCCTCCCACGCATCCGGGACATACGCAATTACAGTGCGGCGTGCTGTATAAATTGTCCCCGCAACATGACCCGTGCAACGGCTACTTCTTCCTCGGGTTTACGCAACCGCAAGAGAGCATCACCGTGCTGAAAGAGGTGGTGGTAATTCTGGTTGAAAAGCTGAAGGACTATCTGACCGGGCTGGTTGCCCGCGAGCGCACGGCCAAAGAGATGCAGCGAGTGATCACCCAGTATAAAACGCTGTTTGAACGGGCACCGGTGCTGATGAACTCGTTTGACCGGCACAGCCGCTGCGTATTATGGAATGCCGAGTGCGAAAAGGTATTTGGCTGGACGATGGCGGAAATCAACGCCCATTCCGATCCGCTGGCGCTCTTTTATCCTGACCCTGAGGTGCGCCGCCGGGTGCGCGAGTCGGTCAATACCACGCCCCTGAACGACATGTACGAATGGCACCCGGTGCGGCGGGACGGCGTGCAGCTGACGATCCTCTGGTCGAACATCTCCCTGCCGGACGGCTCCATCCTTAATATCGGGCTCGATATTACCGCGCGTAAGAAAGCGGAGCAGCAGCTGCATATGAAGGCCACCACCGACGATCTGACGCGCTGCCTGAACCGCTTTGCCATCCTGCAGCAGATTGGCGCAGCGCTGGAGGCCTGCCGACGCGAGCAGGCCGACAGCCACTTCTCCGTTATGATGCTCGACCTGGATTTCTTCAAACAGATTAACGACAAGTGGGGTCATCTGGTGGGCGATGCCGCGCTGGTCCATTTTTGCGACTGCCTGCGGGCGCTGATGCCGCCGGGCTCGGCGTTGGGTCGGGTTGGCGGCGAGGAGTTTCTACTGCTGCTGCCCAAAACCCGCAGCGACGCGGCGGTGCAGCTCTCAATAGCGCTGCGCCAGGCGCTCTCGCTTACGCCGCTTAAGGTCGGCAGCCGATCCTTAACCCTCTCTTTCAGCGCTGGCGTGGTGGAGGTGTGCGGAAAACCGCGCGATACCTCATCGCTACTCATTAGCGCAGATAAGGCACTTTACGATGCCAAGCGCGGCGGAAGAGGAAAAACAATCGTCGCGGTTGATTATTTATAAATCACTTTAATGAGGCTCACGGGATAAATAGCACAAAATTTCATGATGAAGTTGCGCTTCTTTCACTCTCCCGGTAGTTTGCCTTAATCAACAACGTTCTGTTGAGTAATCCGGGAGCCTGGCTTTGTCGTCCGATAATTATTTTCCTGAATAAAGACGAAACGAATACTTTCAGTTTGGCTTACGGACAAATATTATCGGCATAACTAAATATTAGGTTATTGGCGTTAAAAGTCAGTTGCTAACTTCGCATGATTCATGCAACGTAATCACCTGTTTAGCAAAGCATCCGGCCTTCATGACTACAGGCACATAAAAAGCAGGGATAATAGGGCGGAAATGAATCGTAACGCACGGGACAAGGTGCTGAAGATAGTCGGGGTTATCATGGTAGTTTTGCTACCTGTGATGCTTGCGCTATGGTTTGCTCAGCAACGCGCGGTCAACGAAACAAGCAGTCAACTTCGCTCATTTGCTGCCCTTGCTTTAGACAAAACTGAACTGGTTATTCAGCAGGTTGAACTGGCCCGTCATGAGGCGGAAAAATACTCGGGTGATATTTGCACACCGGAACACCGGCAATATATGTTAAATGTTGTCCGTGGACGACTCTACATTGCCGACCTGCTGTATGCCCAGGGTAAAGAGTTTCTCTGTTCAACGACCAGCACCCCTGAAAACCCCTATATAATTTCTGCTGCCAATTACCAACGCGCGCCTGACGTCTCTATCTATTATTATCGCGATACGCCGTTTTACGCGGGATATAAAATGACCTATATGCAGGTCGATAATTATGTGGTGGTGGTTAATCCCCTGACCTATAGCGAAGTGATGTCATCAGACCGCTCCCTGGCATGGGGCGTATTTGACACGGTGAATAACGATTTTTTCTCTATCAGCGAACAGGCCAATGAAAATGAATTAAAAAAGCTGACTGGTGATAATGACGCTATTTTCCAGAACGAAGGCCGCTTTTACACCATCGTTCGCTCGGACAAACGTCCGATTGCCGCGATTGTTTCCACCACCAGTCAGCGCTTTTATGAAGTGCTTTATCATCAGGCAACATTAACTCTGCCGCTGGGGATGATCAGCAGCATTATTATTTTACTGATGTGGTCACGAACGCGACGCGAATTTAATTCGCCGGGTCGCTTATTGCATCGGGCACTAAATAAGAGACAGCTTTGTCTGCATTACCAGCCGATTATCGACATCAAAACCAATGAGTGTGTAGGGGCAGAAGCGCTGTTACGCTGGCCGGGGTTTAACGGCCCGGTAATGAGTCCGGTAGAGTTTATCCCGCTGGCAGAAAAAGAGGGGATGAGTGAACGTATCACCGACTACGTCGTAGAAGAAGTATTCAACGATCTGGGCCATTTCCTGGCCTGTAACCCGCATCTCTATATCTCCATTAACCTCTCGGCGACGGACTTCCACTCTTCACGCCTGATTGCGATGATCACCGATAAGGCCCGGCACTACAACGTGCGGGCGCAGCAGATCAAGATCGAAGTAACGGAGCGCGGTTTTATCGACGTTCCCAAAACCACGCCGGTGATTCAGGCCTTCCGCCAGGCGGGATACGAAGTGGCGATTGACGATTTTGGTACCGGCTATTCCAACCTGCACAACCTCTATTCGCTGAACGTGGACATCCTGAAGATCGACAAGACCTTTATCGATACGCTGACCACCAACAGCACCAGCCATCTCATCGTCGAGCACATTATCGAAATGGCCCAGAGCCTGCGCCTGAAAACCATCGCGGAAGGGGTGGAAACCGTTGAGCAGGTAATGTGGCTGAACAAGCGCGGCGTGCAGTATTGCCAGGGCTGGCACTTTGCCAGGGCGATGTCACCGCAGGATTTCATGACCTGGCAACATCAGCCCGTCGCGGCAGCCCTTGCCCATAGCCACTAGTTGAGCTGATGGCGATAGTCGCTGGGGGTGCGATCAAACTCGCGGCGGAAGACGCGGGAGAAGGTCTGCTGGGAGACATAGCCTAAATCCATCGCGATATCAAAAATGGGCCGCTGGGTGGTGCGTAGCGCCTGGGCAGCCAGCAATAATCTGCGCTGACGAATGTACTCGCCCAGCGTCTGGTGCATAACGGCGCGGAACATTCTCTGTAAGTACCACTTCGAGTAACCCGACTTCTTAGCCACCACATCGATACTCAAAGGTTGATCGATATGGTCATCCATCCATTCAATAAGTGTCTGAATAATTTGTTGATGCGACATAGAGTAGCCTCTCTCTGGATACACCTGTATCGGTTGATTCGTGGTTTTGTCTGCGGGCGAGTATAATTCCTCAAGTTAACTTGAGGTAAAGAGGTTTTATGGAAAAGAAATTACCGCGGATTAAACCGCTGCTGTCCCCGGGCGAGGTGGCAAGGCGTAGCGGCGTGGCGGTCTCCGCACTGCATTTCTATGAAAGCAAAGGGTTAATTAAGAGCATCCGCAACACCGGCAACCAGCGGCGCTATACCCGCGACGTGCTGCGCTATGTCGCCATCATTAAGATCGCCCAGCGCATTGGCATTCCGCTGGCGACCATCGGCGAGGCGTTCGGCATTTTGCCGGAGGGACATACCCTGAGTGCGAAGGAGTGGAAAGCCTTGTCCTCCCAGTGGCGCGATGAGCTGGACCGGCGTATTCATACCCTGGTGGCGCTGCGTGATGAACTTGATGGCTGCATCGGCTGCGGATGCCTGTCGCGCAGCGACTGCCCGCTGCGTAACCCGGGGGATAAACTGGGCGAGCAGGGAACCGGCGCGCGACTGCTGGAAGAGGATTAGCCCGGCGCATAAAAAACTAAAGCGCCACAACAGGGCGCTTTAGTTTATTCCCGGTCTTTGTCTTTCTCTCTATCCCGCTGGTTCACAGGAGGGTTTCCCCCGACATCAACACCCCTCAGTCGAGCATCTGGTGGAGGTTCCGGTTTGTGCTGACAATTTAAGTCTAGGCCGCGGCATCAGGTTTTCCAGCCTCATCGCGCAAAATCTCGGCAAAATTTTTTCGCCGGGTTGTGCAATTTTCTATAGTTAGTGAGTACAGCTAACTGGAGATATCGATGATTACGGTCCACCACCTCAATCAGTCCCGATCGCAGCGCGTGCTCTGGGCGCTGGAAGAGCTCTCTCTGCCTTACCAGATCGTTCGTTATCAGCGCGATAAAACCATGATGGCCCCCGCCACGCTGCGCAAAGTCCATCCGCTGGGGAAATCCCCGGTGCTGGAGGACAACGGCCTGATCCTGGCGGAATCGGGCGCTATCCTTGAATATTTGCAGGAGACTTACGACCAGGGCTCGCAGCTAAAGCCGCAGGATCGCGAGCTGAAGCTGCAATACCGTTTCTGGCTCCATTACGCGGAAGGCTCGCTGATGCCGCTGCTGCTGATGAAGCTGGTCTTTTCCAGCCTGGGTAAGCCGCCTATCCCGTTTGGCCTGCGTTCGCTTGGCAAGGTGCTGGGGCAGGGGGTGCAGAAGGCGTATCTCAACCGTCAGCTGGAAACCCACGCCCGTTTTCTGGAGTCCTCACTTGCGGATCACCGCTGGTTTGCCGGGGATCATCTCAGCATGGCGGACGTGCAGATGAGCTTTCCCGTTTTCGCCCTGCTGGAACGTGGCGGTATAGAGGATCTGCCTCGCCTGCAAGCCTGGAAGAAAAACGTCGAAATGCGTCCCGCCTGGCAGCGGGCGATCCAGCAGGGCGGTCCGTTCGAAATCCCTGGCGAACCATGAAAATGTTATCAAATTGCGCATTCACGATAACGTTTGCGCATACTCTGCTCACTTCTTCACCGCCTCGCACGTAATTTGGCGAAAAACGTCAAAGTTAAGTTGAAAAAGCCCGCGTTTAGACCGGATAATCGTTTGCCTTCATTTCGACACCCGTTTTGTCAGCGCAAAGCTAAACGTTTGCTTTTTTTATGACGCCCCTATTTGTCATAAACGCAGCACATGGATATGACGTTTTGCCGGTCGTGGAGTGTCCGTCACGCTGACAGACGACAATTATAATTTTCAGGGGATGTTTTCTATGTCTACGCCATCTGCGCGTACCGGCGGTTCACTCGACGCCTTCTTTAAAATTTCTGCCCGCGGCAGTACCCCACGTCAGGAGATCGTTGCCGGTCTGACGACCTTCCTGGCCATGGTCTACTCGGTGATCGTCGTGCCGGGCATGCTGGGCAAAGCCGGTTTCCCACCGGCGGCAGTCTTTGTCGCTACCTGTCTGGTTGCCGGTGTCGGCTCTATCGTGATGGGCCTGTGGGCTAACCTGCCGCTGGCGATCGGCTGTGCTATCTCGCTGACTGCCTTCACCGCTTTCAGCCTGGTGCTGGGCCAGCAGATCAGCGTCCCGGTTGCGCTGGGCGCCGTGTTCCTGATGGGTGTGCTCTTTACCATTATCTCTGCCACCGGTATCCGCAGCTGGATCCTCCGCAATCTGCCGCAGGGCGTTGCGCACGGAACGGGGATCGGTATCGGCCTGTTCCTGCTGCTGATTGCCGCTAACGGCGTGGGCCTGGTTATCAAAAACCCGTTGGACGGTCTGCCGGTTGCGCTGGGTAATTTCGCCAGCTTCCCGGTGATCATGTCGCTGATTGGCCTCGCGGTCATCATCGGTCTGGAAAAACTGAAAGTGCCGGGCGGCATCCTGCTGACCATCATTGGCGTCTCCATTGTTGGCCTGATTTTCGATCCTGCCGTGCACTTCTCCGGCGTGTTCGCGATGCCTTCCCTGAGTGACGAAAACGGCAAATCGCTGATCGGCAGCCTGGATATCATGGGCGCGCTGAATCCGGTGGTGCTGCCAAGCGTGCTGGCGCTGGTAATGACCGCGGTCTTCGATGCCACCGGCACCATCCGTGCGGTAGCCGGTCAGGCTAACCTGCTGGATAAAGACGGTCAGATTATCGATGGCGGCAAAGCGCTGACCACCGACTCCCTGAGCAGCGTCTTCTCGGGCCTGGTGGGTGCAGCCCCGGCGGCGGTATACATCGAATCGGCGGCGGGTACCGCGGCAGGCGGTAAAACCGGTCTGACGGCTGTCACCATTGGCGTGCTGTTCCTGCTGATCCTGTTCCTTGCCCCGCTCTCGTATCTGGTTCCGGCCTACGCCACCGCCCCTGCGCTGATGTACGTTGGCCTGCTGATGCTGAGCAACGTGGCGAAAATTGATTTTGCCGACTTCGTTGATGCGATGGCTGGCCTGATCACGGCGGTATTCATCGTGCTGACCTGTAACATCGTTACCGGCATCATGATCGGTTTCGCCTCCCTGGTGATTGGCCGTGTGGTTTCTGGTGAATGGCGCAAGCTGAACATCGGTACGGTGGTGATTGCCGTCGCGCTGGTGGCGTTCTACGCGGGCGGCTGGGCGATCTAAGCTGTCAACTGCATAAAAAGACGGGTGGCTCAGGCCGCCCGTTTTTATTTTCAGAACACATCTCGTTGTCTTATGCGTTACTCTGGGAAAGGTACATTAAGGCACGATGCCAATGGCCTAAACGAACCGAATCATCGCAAACAGGGAACGCATGGAAATTTTCTTCACAATACTCATCATGACCCTTGTGGTCTCACTTTCCGGGGTAGTCACCCGCGTACTGCCCTTTCAGCTACCGCTGCCGCTCATGCAGATTGCCATCGGTGCTCTGCTGGCGTGGCCGACGTTCGGATTGCATGTCGAGTTTGATCCGGAACTGTTTCTGGTGCTGTTTATTCCTCCTTTGCTGTTTGCCGACGGCTGGAAAACGCCCACGCGCGAGTTTCTCGAACACGGGCGCGAGATCTTCGGCCTGGCGCTGGCGCTGGTGGTTGTCACCGTGGTGGGGATCGGTTTTCTCATCTACTGGGTGGTGCCGGGTATCCCGCTGATACCTGCCTTTGCGCTGGCGGCGGTGCTGTCGCCAACCGATGCCGTGGCGCTGTCCGGCATCGTCGGTGAAGGACGGATGCCGAAAAATCATGGGGATTTTGCAGGGCGAGGCGCTGATGAACGACGCCTCCGGCCTGGTGGCCCTGAAGTTTGCCGTCGCCGTGGCGATGGGCACGATGATCTTTACCGTCGGCGGCGCTACCGTCGAGTTCTTCAAAGTGGCAATCGGCGGCATCCTCGCCGGGTTTGTGGTGAGCTGGCTGTACGGCCGTTCGCTGCGCTTCCTCAGCCGCTGGGGCGGCGATGAACCCGCTACGCAGATTGTCCTGCTGTTCCTGCTGCCGTTCGCCTCTTATCTGATTGCGGAACATATTGGCGTGTCGGGCATTCTGGCCGCGGTGGCGGCGGGGATGACCATCACCCGTTCCGGCGTGATGCGTACCGCGCCGCTGGCGATGCGCCTGCGCGCCAACAGCACCTGGGCGATGCTGGAGTTTGTCTTTAACGGCATGGTGTTCCTGCTGTTGGGCCTGCAGCTGCCGGGCATTCTCGAATCCTCGCTGGTGGCGGCAGAGGCCGACCCGAACGTCGAAACCTGGATGCTGTTTGCCGACATCGTGCTGATTTACGCCGCGCTGATGCTGGTGCGCTTCGGCTGGCTGTGGACGATGAAAAACTTCAGCGTGCGTTTCCTGAAAAAGAAACCGATGGAGTTTGGCTCCTGGACCACGCGCGAGCTGTTGATCTCGACCTTTGCGGGTGTGCGTGGGGCGATCACCCTGGCGGGTGTGCTCTCTATTCCGCTGCTGCTGCCGACCGGCGACGTCTTCCCGGCGCGCTACGAGCTGGTGTTCCTGGCGGCGGGGGTGATCCTGTTCTCGCTGTTTGTCGGCGTGGTGATGCTGCCGATCCTGATGCAACACATGGAGGTGGCCGACCACGTCCAGCAGCATAAAGAGGCGCGCATTGCCCGGGCAGCGACCGCTGAGGTGGCGATTGTCACCATTCAGAAGATGGAGGAGCGTCTGGCGGCCGATACCGAAGAGAACATCGATACCCAGCTACTGAAAGAGGTGAGCTCGCGGGTGATTGGTAACCTGCGCCGCCGTGCGGATGGCCGCAATGACGTTGAGAGCTCGCTGCAGGAGGAGAACCTCGAACGCCGCTTCCGCCTGGCCGCGCTGCGCGCTGAACGCGCGGAGCTGTACCACCTGCGCGCCACCCGGGAGATCAGCAACGAGACGCTGCAAAAACTGCTGCACGATCTCGATTTGATGGAAGCGCTGCTGATAGAGAAGCAGTAGCCGCGAATACCCCTCACCCTGACCCTCTCCCCATAGGGGAGAGGGGATAATCGGGCACGGTGCGGCTTTTTCCCTCTCCCCTATGGGGAGAGGGCTAGGGTGAGGGGGCCCAAAACCCCTCACAACATTTCAACCATGCCTGGGCGCTGTGCGACAGGTACACCCCTTCCCGCCAGATCATCCCCAGTTGCCAGTGCAGATCGCTCTGCAGCGGGATCCAGCGCAGCGTGTTTTTATCCAGCCGCTCGCAGATGGGCTGGGGCAATATCGCGATCCCGACTCCCGCCTGCACCATCGCCGCCAGAAAATCCCACTGCCCGCTGCGCACCGCGATGCGCGGCTTGACGCCGTGCTGGTTGAACAGCTGCATCAGCTGACGGCTGAGGGCAAAATCTTCGTTGTAGATCAGCAAAGGATGCTCGGCCAGCAGTTCAGGATTGATGGCATCAAGCTTCAGCCAGCTGCCGGAGCGCGGCACCAGCACGCACAGCGGATGGCTGAACAGCGGCAGGGCGGTCAGGCCGCTGTCCTCCTCCACCGGCAGGGCGGTCATCGCCAGATCCAGCTCGCCGTTGATCACCGCCTGCTGGACGGTTAAGCCGCCAAATTCAGAAATTTTCAGCTCCACGCCGGGATAGCGCTGGCGAAACAGGCTGATGGGCCCGGCCATCATCATGCCCACCATCGGCGGGATGCCGAGGCGCAGGACGCCTTTGTTCAGGTGGTTGATGTCGCCAAGCTCCGCCTCCAGCTGGCGAAACTCCGCCAGGATCGCCAGCCCGCGCTCAAACACCACGCGCCCGGTGTCGGTTAAGAGCAGCTTGCGGCCGTCGCGGATCAGCAGGGTACAGTTCAGTTCATCTTCGAGGTTTTTTAGCATTTTGCTGATGGTGGGCTGGGTAACAAAGAGCTTCTCCGCGGCGCGGGTAAAACTCTGCTGGCGGACCACTTCGACAAAGTAACGCAACGTGCGTATGTCCATGACTATTCCTCGAAACTATACCTTTGATGATTTTAATTCATTTCAGTGAATTACGGGCGCTGACTATACTGGCGCTTCATCTCATTTTGAGGAAATCTCCCATGACCGTGGCGCTAAGTCGCGTTACGCCTGCCGTCGTGCAACGACTCCAGGTACCGGTTCAGGTACTGCTTTATGCGGGTCTGTTTGTCTTCGCTGAATATCTTGTGAGCTGGCTGCACCTGCCGCTGCCGGCCAATCTGGTCGGGATGTTGCTGATGTTCAGCCTGATCCTCTGTCGCGTTATTCCTCTCAACTGGGTGCGAGCGGGCTCGCGCTGGCTGCTGGCCGAGATGCTGCTGTTTTTCGTTCCGGCGGTGGTGGCGGTGGTCAATTACGTTCAGCTGCTGATGGTGGATGGTTGGCGCATCTTTGCGGTGATCGCTCTGAGCACCCTGATGGTGCTGGGTGCGACCGCGTGGGTGGTGGATAAAGTGTACCGCTTCGAAATCAGCAGGCAGAAACATGACTAACTTTCAGGTCAGCGTCCTCTGCCTGGTGGTGACGCTGGCGATCTACTTCGCCAACAAACGCCTCTATCGCCGCTTTCGCAAACTGCCCCTGATGCCGCTGGTTTTCACGCCGATTTTGCTGGTGATGATGCTGGTGTGGGGCCATATCTCCTGGCAGAACTATATCGGTGAAGCGCACTGGCTGCTGTGGCTGCTGGGCCCGGCGACCATCGCCTTTGCGGTGCCGGTGTACGACAATCTCGCGGTGATCAAACGCCACTGGATGTCGCTCTCTGCCGGGGTGATCACCGCCACGGTGGTGGCCGTCACCAGCTCCGTCTGGCTGGCGCGGTTATTTACCCTGTCGGATGAGATCCAGCGCAGCCTGGCGGTACGCTCCGTCACCACGCCGTTTGCTCTGGCGGCGGCAAAACCGCTCGGCGGACAGCCGGATCTGGTGGCGCTGTTCGTGGTGGTGACCGGGGTGTTTGGCATGGCGGTAGGGGACATGCTTTTTCTGCGCCTCTCCATCCGCGAAGGGATGGCGAAAGGGGCCGGATTTGGCGCGGCATCCCACGGCGCAGGCACCGCCCGCTCTTACGAGCTGGGCCAGCAGGAGGGCGTTGTCGCCAGCCTGGTGATGATGCTCTCCGGCGTGGTGATGGTGCTGGTGGCACCATTGGTGGGCTGGTTGATGTTCTGAGACTTTTATTGCCGGGTGGCGCTGCGCTTACCCGGCCTACAGAACCGTAGGCCCGTGCAAGCGCAGCGCCGCCGGGCAATACGCTAACGGTTAAGTCTGCGCACAATCCGCTCCACCTTCTGGCGGAAATCCGCCGCGGCCTGGGCGGGCTGCTGACCCTGCTCCAGCTTTTCCCGCGCCGAGCTGAACTGGTCGATCACCTGCAAATCTTCGATGTAGGGCGTGGCGACGACCGTGGTGTGCAGCGACTGCGCCTGACGCAGGCCCGCAATTACCGGATCGCCCGGGTCAATCACCCCTTTCTCCGTTAGCTGCGTTTTTGCCGCCTTGTTGAGCGGAATGCCCCGCTCCAGCCCCAGGGCCTGCACCGACTGCGGATCGTTGAGCAGGTAGTTCACCAGAATGGCCGCCTCTTTCGGGTGTTTAGTGGATTTCGCCACCGACAGCATCTGCGCCGTTTTGAAGTACACCCCGGACTCCTGCGTGCCGGGCTGCATCACGTAGTCGCCCAGCACCAGCTTCGCCGGTGGCGTCATATTGTTGGCAAACATGCGGATGGTGATGTTCCAGGTGAACAGGCCGCCCCACTCGCCGTTGATCCACGGCTTCATCTCATAGAGGTTGCCTTTGCCGTAGGAGGAGAGGGTTTTTGGCGACGGCAGAATGTGGTCGTCGCTCAGGCGCTTCACAAAGCCGAAGGCCTCGACCCACTGGGCGTCGTTCCAGGCGAAGGTGCCGTCGCTGTTGAACATCGGCTTCTGATGGATCTGCATCATGTATGCATTGAGCAGCAGAATGACATCCTGATCGACCATGGCGTAGGGGTAGTAGTTGTTGCCCAGCTTCTGCTGGAAGATCTTCCCGGCGGCGAAGAAGTCATCCCAGGTTTTAGGATACGCCAGCCCGGCTTTCTGCCAGGTAACGTCGTTATAATAAAAGACCGGAGCGTTGACCGAAATCGGCAGGCCGTTGAGCTTGCCTTTCACCGTGGTCGACTGCAGATCCTGCGCCTGGTACTGACTTAAATCGAGCTCCGCTTTCAGCTTATCCAGGTCGTAATACCCTTCGCCGTTTTTGGAAAAATAATCAGCCACGGCCAGTTGGTCTGCATCACATCCGGCTCGGTGCCGCTCGCCATCTGGGTGGTCAGGCGCGAAAGATGTCCGTCCCAGCCGGTGTATTCGGCCTTCACTTTGATCTCCGGATGGGCTTTCTCAAAGGCTTCCAGCGCCTTTAATGTGGCCTGGTGACGGCTGTTGCCACCCCACCACGACATGCGTAATTCAACGGGCGACTGCGCCCAGACAGAGGTACAGGAAAATAACAGCGATGCGATGACACCTGACAGGAGTTTATTCATTATTTTTCTCCGGGACTTTTATTCGTAAACAGGTGAGTAACGGCGCAGCCTTCTGCCGCGCCTTTGTCATGCTCTTAACGTTTCGTCAGACGGGAAACCAGCTCAAACTCCTTGAAGTTCACCGGGCGCTGCTGCTGCATGGAGATGTTGCCCGCAATCCCGGTGAGGATGGACATGGCGCCGGCGCGATGGTCGGCCGCGCGCTGGAGCGGATCCTCTCCCGGCGTGCCAAACAGGTCGGCCAGCATGGCGTTGTCGCCGCCACCGTGGCCCCCTTCGCCGAGGCTGAACTCTGCCCTCCAGGGTTCGGCGAACATCGGGAAGACGGTGAGATCGCACTGCTCGAGGCTGCCCTCGTTTTCCCGTTCGCCCCCGGCGTTGACGTAGGACTTCTCGACGATTTTCATCTCCAGTCGCCCTTCGGTGCCGTTAAAGACCACGTTCAGCCCTTCCCACGGCAGATAGGCGTTGAGGGAGTAGGTGAGCTGGACCTGGTTCTGGTATTTCACCAGCACCGACAGGGTGTCTTCGATGGTGATCCCGTCGCTGAACACGCTCTGGTCGCGGAAGTAGTTATCTTCATGCTCGGCGTCCAGATAGAGCGCCTTAAGCTGCGCGTTCTCTGCCATATTCAGCGCAAAAGGATCGTCTTTGGCTTCGGCAAAGCCGTGGGCGCGCGGGTAGAACTGCGTCACGCCGCGCTGCTCAGCATTCTCCCTGCCGTAGAACTGCAGGCTGCCCTCGGCGTAAACCCGCTCCGGGTAGCTGCCGAGCCAGAAGTTCATCAGGTCGAAGTGGTGGGTGGATTTATGCACCAGCAGGCCGCCGCTGTTGCGTTTTTCCCGGTGCCAGCGGCGGAAGTAATCCGCGCCGTGTTCGGTGTTGAGCAGCCACTCAAAGTGAACGGAGGTCACCTTGCCAATCACCCCCTGCATCAGCAGTTCGCGCACTTTGCTGTGGTGCGGGGCGTAGCGGTAGTTGAAGGCCACGCGCACGGTGCGGCCGGTCTCTTCGATGGCGTCGAGAATGCGCAGGGCGCGCTGCTCGTCGATGGTCATCGGCTTTTCGGTGATCACATCGCATCCGGCGTGCAGCGCGCGCACGATGTAATCATCGTGGGTGCGGTCCATGGTGGTGACAATAACCACATCGGGACGCGTCTCGCGGATCATCTCTTCAAACTGGGTTGCCTGCCAGGTGGAAACCGGCGCCGCCCCTTCGTTTTTTAATAACTGGTTAGCGTAGTGCATGCGCGTCTTGTTAGTATCACAGAACGCGACCAGTCTGGCATTTTCCCGCCAGGCGCCACCGATGGCGGAAATATATAAACCCGCGCGACCGCCGGTTCCGACCAGAGCATATTTTTTCATGGCATCCTCGATTGAATAGCGAAATAAATATCAGCAAGGTGACGCAATGAAACGTATTCCCCATCAACTGATGGAGCTGAACAGCACTTTTATCTGGCACTGGCCCTGGTTTATTCAGGGCGTAAAAAGCGCGAAACAGCACGGCTTCACCGGCATCATCCTGCACCAACAGGAACTGCTTTCAGTACTTGCGACGCCCTCGCCGTTAAGCCAGAAACTCAACGTCGAGAACCTTATTCATCAGCAACATTACGCCCTGCACTATTTAAAGCGGGTCGACAGTTATCTGGCGGAAAATAATTTATCGTTCTGGCTTCAGGGTGAGGCCGCGCCCAATGACGACATTATTAAGCGTAAATTTCCTGAACTGACCTTCGACGAAAAAAGCGCGCCCGATTTCTGGCAGCATTTTTATGCCGCGATATTGCATCCGTTATTACCTGCGCTGCCCCATCTCGGCGGAATTATTCTCAGCCTGACGACGCCGGACTTTCAGACCAGCCGCTGGCAGCAAAGCCTGCATGATGTCTGGAGCCTGCTGCGCGCCCGGGGAAAGAAGCTCATCCTGCGCGACTTTATCGACAACAGCTGGCCGCGGCAGCAGCTCTCAAACATGCTGGCGACGCTCCCGGACGACGTGCGCGCATCGGTAAAAGCCACCGAGCTGGATTACCATCCCGGCTTTGCCAACCACCCGCACATCGCTACCCTGCCGGGGCATAAAAAGTGGATCGAGTACGATCTCTTCGGCACCGGCTACGGCTGGACCGCGCTGCCGTGCTATCTGGCCGATGAGATCGGCGGCCGCTTAAGCTGGGCGCTCAGCGCCGCAGAGAACGAAATCGAAGCCATCACCTCCCGGGTGAGCTGGCAGTGGCTGCCCGACAGCCGGGTGATGGACTCCGTCAACGCCATCAACCTCTTCGGCCTCTCTGCCGCCAACCAGGCCGCCGATGCGGCGCTGCCCGGTGCTTTTACGCGCTGGGCCGAGCATCATCAGCTGGGCTTTCGCTCCCTGCAGGACAAACATCAGCTCGCGACTATCGTCCACGCCAGCTACGACTGGCTGTGTAAAACGCCAAACTTTCTTGGCCGACGGCTGCACTACCAGAGCCAGATCCCGGAGAGCATTGCCCAGGCGCAGCAGCTGCTGCATATGGATACCCGCAGCGCCAACTGGCTGCACGCCTGGCAGCCGCTGATGCCCGCTGACGATCCTGCGGCTGGCAAAGAGCAGCGTGAGCGGGTGGCGCTGGAAAAAGAGGCCGCCTGCTTCCTCGCATCACGCACGCTGCAAAACCTGCGGGAGCTGATGCCGCGCATGACCTGTCCGGACGACACCCTGGAGATCCTGCTGGCCGCCTGGCGCAGCGCGGAGATCTACAGCCAGATGTTTTCCCATGTGGCTGCCGCCGTCACCGACGTGCTGTGGCTTGACCACTACGGCGCAAGCAGCCTGCCCGCTGATACCCTGCAGAAGCATCAGCAGCGCCTGCTGCACTACGCCGACACCCTGGCGCGCTGGCTGGCGAACCCGCCCGTCAGCGGCCCTTTGTTCCTGCCGCTGCTGCTGAGCCCGGAGCGCCTGCAGCGCTTTGCCAGAAGCCTCAGCGAGTCGCGGTAACTAAAGCATAAAAACTGCGGCCAGGGTTGTCTGTATTGCGCGCGGAGGGAAAGCGGAGGAACGGCATGAAATCGGGAAAAGTGTGATGGTCTTAGCGGATTGCAGATAAAGCCTGTGATGCGCGTCGGCTTTTTCTGTTTTGGTGACGTGATTAACGTCACCTGAAGGGGGAAAAATGTGATCCCCGACCAGCGGCCGGGGAGGGGATTTTAGTGCGCGCGGCCCTGCTCAACGCCGAGGCCAGTCTGGGAACGGATAAACTGGGCGCGGAACTTCTCACGCTCCAGATTCCCTTCCGCCGAGTTATCCGTGGCGGAGAAGATCCAGATCCCAATGAACGCCACCGCGATGGAGAACAGCGCCGGGTATTCGTAAGGGAAGATGGCTTTTTCGTGACCGAGGATCTGCACCCAGATGGTCGGGCCGAGGATCATCAGGATCACCGCCGTCAGCAGGCCCAGCCAGCCGCCAACCATCGCACCACGGGTGGTCAGTTTTGACCAGTACATGGAGAGCAGAATGATCGGGAAGTTACAGCTTGCCGCAATCGAGAAGGCCAGTCCCACCATAAAGGCGATGTTCTGGTTTTCGAACAGGATACCCAGCAGGATCGCCACCACACCCAGCACCAGCACGGTGATTTTGGAGACTTTCAGCTCATCGCGCTCGGAAGCACCTTTACGCCAGACGTTGGCATAGAGGTCGTGGGAGACCGCAGACGCACCGGCCAGGGTCAGGCCCGCTACCACCGCCAGGATGGTGGCGAAGGCTACGGCGGAGATAAAGCCGAGGAACAGGTTGCCGCCCACCGCGTCAGCCAGGTGCACCGCCGCCATGTTGTTGCCGCCAATCAGCGCGCCCGCCGCATCCTTGAAGGCCGGGTTTGCACCCACCAGCATGATGGCGCCGAAGCCGATGATAAAGGTCAGGATATAGAAGTAACCCATAAAGCCGGTTGCGTAGAGCACGCTCTTACGCGCTTCACGCGCATCTGACACGGTGAAGAAACGCATCAGGATATGCGGCAGGCCCGCGGTACCAAACATCAGGCCGAGGCCTAACGACAGCGCCGAGATCGGATCTTTCACCAGCCCGCCCGGGCTCATGATGGCTTCGCCTTTCGGGTGAACCGCCATCGCTTCGCTGAACAGGTTATTGAAGCTGAAACCGACGTGCTTCATCACCATAAAGGCCATAAAGCTGGCACCGAACAGCAGCAGCACGGCTTTGATGATCTGCACCCAGGTGGTGGCGAGCATGCCGCCAAACAGGACGTACATCACCATCAGCACGCCCACCAGCACCACCGCGACATGGTAGTTCAGGCCGAACAGCAGCTGGATCAGCTTACCGGCACCTACCATCTGGGCGATCAGGTACAGGGCCACCACCACCAGCGAGCCGCAGGCGGAAAGGGTACGGATTGGCCCCTGCTTCAGGCGATAGGAGGCCACGTCGGCAAAGGTGTAACGCCCGAGGTTACGCAGACGTTCGGCGATCAGGAACAGAATAATTGGCCAGCCGACGAGGAAGCCGAGGGAGTAAATCAGCCCGTCGTAGCCGGAGGTGTAGACCAGCGCGGAGATGCCGAGGAACGAGGCCGCCGACATAAAGTCACCGGCAATCGCCAGCCCGTTCTGGAAACCGGTAATGTTGCCGCCCGCGGTGTAGTAATCGTTGCGGGAGCGCACGCGTTTTGACGCCCAGTAAGTAATGTACAGCGTCAGCACCACGAAGATCAGGAACATCACAATCGCCTGCCAGTTGGTTGGCTGGCGTTCCACCGCGCCGCCAATGGCATCGGCGGCATTTGCCGCAAAGGGGAGGGTGGCGGCAAGCGCCGTCAGGACTCTCTTCATGATGCTTTTACCTCACGCAGAACCGCTTTATTCAGACGGTCGAACTCACCGTTAGCACGAATGACATACACCGCGGTCAGCACGAACGAAATCACGATCACGCCGATACCGATAGGGATGCCGCGGGTCACGCTGGTACCCGCATGTAATGGGGTACCGAGCCAGTGTGGGGCGAAGGCAATAAGCAGAATAAAGCCAACGTAAATGATTAACATGATGATAGATAACATGAAGGCAAACCGTTGCCGTTTATCCACGAGCTCCCTGTAGTGCGCACTGTTCTCTATCTGCTGACAAATATTTTCATTCATCACAGAATCTCCAAAGGTAAGGTTGGTTTTTTTTAGTCCCCTCTCCCCTTTGGGGAGAGGGTTAGGGTGAGGGGAGAGGGAGAAAACAAATTACGATGGCATTGCGATGGCCTGCTTCTCTTCGAGCAGCTTGTCCACCACGCCAGGATCGGCGAGCGTTGATGTGTCGCCTAAATTGCTGGTATCGCCCGCCGCAATCTTGCGCAGAATACGGCGCATGATCTTGCCGGAGCGGGTTTTCGGCAGCGAGTCGGTCCAGTGCAGCACGTCCGGGGTGGCAAGCGGGCCAATCTCTTTACGCACCCAGTTACGCACTTCGGTGTACAGCTCCGGCGACGGCTCTTCGCCGTGGTTCAGCGTGACGTAGGCGTAGATCGCCTGGCCTTTGATGTTGTGCGGAATACCGACCACGGCCGCTTCGGCAATCTTCGGATGCGACACCAGCGCCGATTCAATCTCTGCGGTACCCAGACGGTGGCCGGAGACGTTGAGCACGTCGTCCACGCGACCGGTGATCCAGTAGTAACCATCTTCATCACGGCGCGCGCCGTCGCCGCTGAAGTACATGTTTTTGAAGGTGGAGAAGTAGGTCTGCTCGAAGCGATCGTGATCGCCAAACAGGGTACGCGCCTGGCCAGGCCAGGAGTCGACGATCACCAGGTTGCCCTCGGTGGCCCCTTCCAGCGGTGTGCCTTCGTTATCCACCAGCGCAGGCTGGACGCCAAAGAACGGACGGGTCGCAGAGCCGGCTTTCAGCTGGGTCGCGCCCGGCAGCGGGGTGATCATGAACCCGCCGGTTTCGGTCTGCCACCAGGTGTCGACCACCGGGCACTTCTCATTACCGATCTTCTTCCAGTACCACTCCCAGGCTTCCGGGTTGATCGGCTCGCCCACGGACCCGAGGATGCGCAGGGAGGAGCGGTCGGTGCCTTCGATCGCCTTGTCGCCTTCCGCCATCAGGGCGCGAATAGCGGTCGGGGCGGTGTAGAGAATATTGACCTGATGTTTGTCCACCACCTGGCTCATACGCGCCGGGGTCGGCCAGTTTGGTACGCCTTCGAACATCAGGGTGGTAGCTCCACACGCCAGCGGGCCGTAGAGCAGGTAGCTGTGACCGGTGACCCAGCCCACGTCGGCGGTGCACCAGTAGATATCGCCCTGATGATAATCAAAGACATACTTAAAGGTGGTGGCCGCATAGACCAGATAGCCGCCGGTGGTGTGCAGCACGCCCTTCGGCTTGCCGGTAGAGCCGGAGGTATAAAGGATAAACAGCGGATCTTCGGCGTTCATCGCTTCCGGCTGGTGCTGGTCGCTGGCCTGCTCAATCAGGTCGCTCCACCACAGGTCGCGGCCTTCATGCCATTCAATGGCATTGCCGGTGCGCTTCAGCACAATCACGCTGTTAACGCTGTTCACATTCGGGTTTTTCAGCGCGTCATCGACGTTCTTTTTCAGCGGAACGGCACGGCCTGCACGCACGCCTTCGTCGGCGGTGATCACCAGTTTTGAACTGGAGTCGATAATACGTCCGGCCACCGCTTCCGGTGAAAAGCCGCCAAAGATTACGGAATGCACCGCACCGATGCGGGCGCAGGCCAGCATCGCCACGGCCGCTTCCGGCACCATCGGCATATAGATAGCCACCACGTCGCCTTTCCGGATGCCCTGGGCCAACAGCACGTTGGCAAAGCGGCAGACGTCGCGGTGCAGTTCGCGGTAGGTGATATTTTTGCTCTGGGTGGCGTCGTCGCCTTCCCAGATGAGTGCCGTCTGGTCCCCGCGCTCGTCGAGATGGCGATCCAGGCAGTTAGCGGCCAGGTTCAGGGTGCCGTCTTCATACCATTTAATCGAGACGTTGCCTGGGGCAAAAGAGGTGTTCTTGACCGTCTGGTACGGGGTGATCCAGTCAAGGATTTTGCCCTGCTCGCCCCAGAAGGCGTCAGGGTTGGTGATGGACTGCTGATACTTCTCCTGGTACTGCTCCGGGTTAATCAGGCAGCGGTCCGCAATATTTGCGGGAATGTCGTGTTTATGGACTTGGCTCATGGTTTTTGTTCTCCTTGTAGGATGTTAATAATATGTCGCAAAAACGTTAATTGTAGGGGCTTTGCCAGCTTTGTTTACTTTTTGGGCGACAGATCACGCAAATGTTACAGAGTACAAAAAACGAGCAAATGACACTTTGAAGAAAAATAATTGCTCTTAAGGATTATTTGCTTTTATGGATAAAAAAGTTTTTTTATAACAAAAGGTTATTTTTCATCATCAACACAAATTAGCGTAACAACCTCTTTTGTCAGTCAAATGCCTTGTTCTGAAAGGCTTGCGCAGCATGCCGTGCAAGTGGTACTGATACCGCGCGTTAAAAAACCCCATAAATGAACGCAACACAATTCATACCCTTTCAGTATGTGTCGTCCCCTTCGTTTTACGAGTACGAACACTTCATTGAGGAAGTTTCTTGTCATGAAAAATTTGAAAGTCAGCCTGGCCTGGCAAATTTTGCTGGCCCTTGTGCTGGGTATCTTGCTGGGTAGTTATCTGCATTATCACAGTGACAGCCGCGAATGGCTGATCGCCAACCTCCTGTCGCCTGCCGGTGATATCTTTATTCATCTGATCAAGATGATTGTGGTGCCGATTGTCATCTCGACGCTGGTGGTAGGGATTGCCGGGGTCGGTGACGCGAAGCAACTGGGCCGCATCGGCGCAAAAACCATCCTTTATTTCGAAGTGATCACTACGGTGGCCATCATTCTTGGTATCACGCTGGCGAATGTGTTCCAGCCTGGTGCCGGCATTGATATGTCGCAGTTGGCGACGGTGGATATTTCGAAATACCAAAGCACGACCGCCGATGTGCAGAGCCATGCTCATGGCCTGATGGGCACTATCCTGTCGCTGGTGCCGACCAATATCGTGGCGTCGATGGCGAAGGGCGAAATGCTGCCGATCATCTTCTTCTCGGTGCTGTTCGGTCTGGGGCTGGCGTCGCTGCCGTCCACCCACCGCGAGCCGCTGGTGACCGTGTTCCGCTCCATCTCTGAAACCATGTTCAAAGTGACCCACATGGTGATGCGCTATGCCCCGGTCGGCGTCTTTGCGCTGATCTCGGTGACGGTGGCGAACTTCGGTTTTGCCTCCCTGTGGCCGCTGGCGAAGCTGGTGATCCTGGTTCACTTCGCGATTATCTTCTTCGCCCTGGTGGTGCTGGGGCTGGTGGCGCGCATGTGCGGGCTGAGCATCTGGATTTTGATCCGCATCCTGAAAGACGAGCTGATTCTGGCGTACTCCACCGCCAGCTCCGAAAGCGTACTGCCGCGCATAATCGAGAAGATGGAAGCCTACGGGGCACCGGCGTCGATCACCAGCTTCGTGGTGCCGACCGGGTACTCCTTTAACCTCGACGGTTCGACGCTGTACCAGAGTATCGCCGCCATCTTTATCGCCCAGCTGTACGGGATCGACCTCTCCCTGTGGCAGGAGATCGTACTGGTGCTGACCCTGATGGTGACCTCAAAAGGGATTGCCGGCGTGCCGGGCGTATCCTTTGTGGTACTGCTGGCGACCCTGGGAAGCGTGGGTATTCCGCTGGAAGGCCTGGCGTTTATTGCCGGTGTTGACCGTATCCTCGACATGGCGCGTACCGCGCTGAACGTGGTGGGTAATGCCCTGGCGGTGCTGGTGATTGCCAAGTGGGAACACAAATTCGACCGTAAGAAAGCGCTGGCGTACGAGCGCGAAGTGCTGGGTCGTTTTGATAAGACCGCTGACCAGTAAATAAGAAAGCCGGGTGGCGCTAGCGCTAACCCGGCCTACGGTCCTGTAGGCCGGGCAAGCGAAGCGCCCCCGGCAGACAGACCGCACGGTTACTCCCCGCTTAACGCATCAAACTCCTCGCATCCGGTATCAAACCCTTCGCTACAGCTCAGATTTAACCAGTACAGCGCCTTCTGTTTATTCGGGGTGATAAACCCGGCCTCGCCCTGCTGAAACACCTTGCCCGCCCAGTATTCGGCGTAACCGGTGCGCGAGAGAGTGGAGCTCTGCTTAAACCACTGCGCGGCCTGCACGTCATCCTGCGCCACCTCCACGCCGTTGGCGTAGATCAGCCCCAGCAGCAACCGGGCATCGACGGCGGCGTCATCTTCGGTATTCTCTGCGACTTTATGCAGCAAGCTCAGCGCCTGCGGATAGTCGGTTTTCCCCGCCCGGGTATTCACCAGCAGCCGCGCCAGCATCACCGCCCCCGGCGAACTGTCCGCCACGGTGGCCTGCTGCGCCAGCCCTTTCGCCTGCGCCAGATCGCCGTGCTTAAACTTAATCTGTGACAGCAGCGCCATGGCGTCCACGTCGCCGCCTTTGGCCGCTTTTTCGGCCCACATTTCGGCCTGCTTATCATCGCCCGAACTGTAATACGTTTCGGCAAGATAATACTGGGCACGGCTGTCGCCCGCCTCGGCCTGCTTCAGATACTGACCGCCAATCTCCTCGGCGTTCGCAAGTGAAGTAAAAAGTATCAACAACAGATAAAGGTGTTTCATGCGTTATTTTCTTAGGGGTACATAGCGGGCAGTATAAGCGCGCTATGTGAAGAAAAAAATGGGTGCATTAAGACCTCAGCTTCCCACAAGCCGGGCGGGTTTCCCCGCCCACTAACGTTAGCCTGCAGCGCAGGCTAATTAGACGCCACTTCATATTGTTCACTCTTTATACCCGTCATACTTCAAGTTGCCTGTGCGTTGGCTTTCCTCGCTCACCCCAGTCACTTACCAGAGTAAGCTCCTGGGGATTCGCTGCGTCGCCGCCTTCATGCAACTCGAATTATTTAGGGTATATTTTAAGGTCGCATAACGTGCCGCGATTAATAAAGGCGAATAGTATTATGGTCAGGCAAATAATAATTATCATGCCTAACACAGTTTTAAATGGCGTCATGCCCTTTACTCCTTGCTAAGAAAAGAATAAGGGGCTATCCTCAACTTGTTGGGAGTTGAGGGATAGCCCCCGGTTAATGGAAACATTGCCGGGGTTTTTCACTTTCTGTCCCTCAACACGGCTTAAGACAGAAAGTCTTAAGCACCCGCCGCTAATCTTATCCTCATGAAGTAAAAAGAAAAGATGTAATCCACTTTGTGCGAAATTACATTTCTCTGGAATCATGCTCGCAAAATAATATTCGTTTTTTAAATTCTAAAATCCCAAATAAAAAAGGAGTGAATATTTCACCCCCTTTTATTAGCAGTTCCGATAATTAAATTATCCCAGGGCGGTTTCCCGTAATTGTTTTTTCAGCGCGTTATATTCATCGATAACATACTGCTCGGCGGCAGCCTGGTCCGCTATCGGCTCGACGCGTACGGCACAATATTTATATTCCGGCGTTTTGGTTATCGGGCTCAGGTTTTCCGTCACCAGCTCGTTGCAGGCGCCAATCCACCACTGGTAGGTCATATAGACCGCACCTTTGTTGGGACGATCGCTCACCTGCGCCCGGGTGATCACCCGGCCCTTGCGGGAGTTGACCCACACCAGCGCCTCATCCTCAATGCCCAGCTGTTTGGCATCGTCAGTGTTGATTTGCACATAGCCGGGCTCATCGGCCAGCGCCGACAGCGCAGCACAGTTGCCGGTCATGGAGCGGCAGGAGTAATGGCCCACTTCGCGCACGGTGGAGAGCACCATCGGATACGCCGGCGAGAGCTTGTCCATCGGCGCCATCCAGTCGCAGGTGAAGAACTGCGCCAGCCCGTTCGGAGTATCGAATTTCTCCGCGAACAGGTACGAGGTGCCCTGGTCCTCCGGGGACTCGTCCCGGCACGGCCACTGGATATAACCCAGCTCGCCCATCTTCTCGTAGGTCGCCCCTTTGAAGCCCGGACAGAGCTGGCGCAGCTCATCCCAGATCTGCTGCGTGTTGTCGTAGTGCATCGGATAACCCATCCGGGTCGCGATCTCGCTGATAATCTGCCAGTCGGTTTTCAGATCCCACTTCGGCTCCACCGCTTTGAAGAAGCGCTGGAAGCCGCGATCGGCTGCGGTGTAGACCCCTTCATGCTCGCCCCAGGAGGTGGACGGCAGGACAACATCCGCCGCCGCCGCGGTTTTGGTCATAAAGATATCCTGGACAATCACCAGCTCCAGATCGTCAAAGGCCTTACGCACCGCCGAAAGTTCGGCATCCGTTTGCAGCGGATCTTCACCCATGATGTACGCCGCCCGAACCTCTTTGTGGGCCGCGCGGTGTGGCAGTTCGCTGATACGGTAGCCGGTGTGCGCAGGCAGGCTCTCCACGCCCCAGGCTTTGGCGAATTTCTCGCGATTTTCCGGAAATTTAACGTACTGGTAGCCCGGATAGGTATCCGGCAGGGCTCCCATATCGCAGGCCCCCTGAACGTTATTCTGCCCGCGCACCGGGTTGACCCCGACATGGGCTTTCCCGAGATTGCCGGTCAGCATGGCGAGGCTGGTCAGCGCCCGTACCGTCTCCACACCCTGCCAGAACTGGGTGACGCCCATTCCCCACAGCAGGGTGGCCGTTTCCGCCCCGGCATACAGGCGCGCGGCCTGACGGATCTCCCGGGCGCTTACGCCGGTAATGGCTTCCACCGACTCCGGCGTATAGCTTTCGACGATTTTTCTGTATTCCTCAAAGCCTTCCGTGCGGGTGGCAACGAAAGCCCGATCGTAGAGATCCTCTGCAATAATCACCTGCCCGATGGCATTGAGCAGGGCGATATTCGAGCCGTTTCGCAACGCGATATGCATATCGGCAATGCGCGCGGTTTCAATGCGCCGCGGATCGCAGACGATAATTTTCGCCCCGTTCTGCTTCGCGCGCAGAATGTGATTCGCAACGATGGGGTGCGAATCCGCCGGGTTATAGCCGAAAATAAACACTAACGCAGTATTATCAATCTCGTTGATGGCATTGCTCATGGCGCCATTACCGACCGACTGGTGCAGACCTGCAACCGAGGGGCCGTGTCAGACGCGCGCGCAGCAGTCGACGTTATTGGTGCCGATAACGGCGCGGGCAAACTTCTGCATCAGGTAGTTGGTTTCATTCCCGGTGCCGCGTGAGGAGCCGGTGGTCTGGATCGCGTCGGGGCCGTGCTTTGCTTTGATAGCGCTGAGACGGCTGGCGACATAATCCAGCGCGTCATCCCAGGAGACGGCTTCCAGCTTGCCGCCGCGTTTTCTGCGGATCATCGGGGTTTTCAGGCGCGGGGTCAGGATTTGGGTATCGTTGATAAAATCCCAGCCAAAGTAGCCCTTCAGGCACAGCTTGCCCTGGTTGGTTTTGCCGTCGCAGCCTCCGCCCGGACGATATTGCCGTTATCGACCACCAGGTTGATCTTGCAACCTGATGCGCAATAGGGGCAAACCGTGATGACGTTTTTCATCGCTCTCGCTCCATGTCAAATGATGCTGATGTGTCGGTGTAGTATGCAGCTTCTATGCCACATCCTTGTTGTGGTTTTTCCCAGACTTTACGGGGGAATCCTGGTCAAAACCCTGACCAGAAGCAGGCGAGCTGCAAAAAATGTCGCAGCGGAAGTGACGGGGATGTGACGGCGGTTGAAGATCCGAGACGGAAAGGGCGTTTGGGCTGGAGCCTTGCACAGAATGGGCCAGACTGATTGTTATCTTCTCTATGGGATCCCGTGATGAAACCAGCAATTCTGGTGGTCGATGACGACACCGCGGTCTGCGAACTGTTGCAGGACGTCCTCAACGAGCACGTCTTTACCGTCCATGTGTGCCACAACGGTCAGGATGCCCTGCGTCTGGCCCGGCAGCCGGATATTGCCCTGGTGCTGCTGGATATGATGCTGCCGGATATCAACGGCCTGCAGGTGTTGCAGCAGCTGCAAAAGCAGCGTCCTGAGCTGCCGGTGATCATGCTCACGGGCCTCGGCAGCGAGTCGGATGTGGTGGTGGGTCTTGAGATGGGGGCCGACGATTATATCGGTAAACCCTTCAACCCCCGGGTGGTGGTGGCCCGCGTCAAAGCCGTGCTGCGCCGCACCGGCGCGCTGGCGGCAGAGCCTGCGGCCGTCGCCCGGGCGGGTGGAATTAGCTTTAACGGCTGGACGCTGGATACCGCCCGCTGTGAGCTGATTGACGCCGCGCGCAGCGTGGTTCCCCTGACCCAGGGTGAATACGGTCTGCTGCTGGCGCTGACGCAAAACGCCCGTCGGGTGCTGAGCCGGGAACAGCTTCTGGAGCTGACCCACAGCGAAAGCGCGGAGGTGTTTGACCGCACCATTGATGTGTTGATCATGCGCCTGCGCCGCAAAATCGAAATCAACCCCCACCAGCCGCTGCTGATTAAAACCATCCGCGGGCTGGGTTACGTGTTTGCCGCCGACGTCCAGCATGGCGACAGGGCGGCCTAAACCAGACGGTTTTCGGCGATAAACAGCTGTAATTCCTGCAACGTTTTCGCCCCGTCGATGGCGTTAGCCGCCAAAAGGCTCGCCCGCGCGCAGGCGTGCGCCAGATGAATACTCTCCGTCAGCGACATCGACTCGTGGCAGCCATACAAAAAACCGGCGCAGAAGGCATCACCCGCGCCGACGCTGCCGACAATCTCAGCCTGCGTCAGCCGCCACGAGGGGATCCAGCTTCCTTCCTGGCCCGGCTCCTGACCCCATGCCCCTTCCGGACAGTGGATCACCACCCTGGCGTTGACCCCCGCCTTCAGCAGTTGCTCTGCGGCAGTGGCGATGTGGGCGATCGCCGGGGCATCGTTATCGTCACGCATGTGCAGGCCGCTGAATTCTCCCGCCTCCAGCTCGTTGATCACCAGATAGTCGAGATGACGCAGGGCAGGGAGCACCAGCGGCTGATAGCGCGGATCGCCCTTGCGCGACACCAGGTCGAGAGAGGTCTTAAACCCCGCAGCGCGCATCTGGGCCAGCAGCCGCGCGCTGCGGGTGCCGAACTCCTCGTCCGGCATATCCAGGCTGTCGAGCAGCAGCAGATAGCCCAGATGGAAAATCTTCATGCTGAGATCGAGCCGGTCGAAGGCGGGCAGATCCAGCAGGCGGTTGGCCCCCGGCGAGTGGAAAAAGGTGCGCTGGCCGCTGGGGTCGGTCATCACCTGCGACATGGAGGTCGGGGCGAAGGTGGTGCGCTGCACCCGCTGGCGGTTGACGTGATACTGGTCGAGCATGGCGAGAATATAATCCCCGTCGTGATCGTCTCCCACCAGCCCGACCGCCTGCAACGGCATCCCGGCGTGCATTTTCGCCAGGGTTAACAGCACGTTGAGCGGTGCGCCGCCGGTAGCGCGCTCGCTGTGGGTGATCTCAGCCAGCCAGCCGCGCTCCGGCCACTGCACAATCTGGTGGACGTGATCCACCAGCATATTCCCCGCCGCGATAATCCCCCGGCGTTCCATCAGGCAAACCCCGCGCTGCCAAAGGTTCGCATCTGCGCGGCGACGGTGTCGGTAATGGCCTCTTCGATGCCCAGCAGCAGTTCGGCAAATTCATCGTACAGCGGCTGTCGGTTGGCCATGCGCTGTTCCACCGCCGCCAGCGCCGCCTGGGACATGCCGGTGTAGAAGTTGATTTTGTGGATCCCGAGCTCAATGGCGCGGCGGAAATCGGCGTCGCTGATCCCGGACCCGCCGTGGAGTACCAGCGGCAGGCCGGTTTGCTGGCGGATGGCGTCAAGACGCGCAAAATCGAGCTTTGGCTCGCCCTTGTACTTGCCGTGGGCATTGCCGATCGCCACCGCCAGGGCGTCGATGCCGGTCTGGTCGACATACTCCCGCGCCAGGGCAGGGTCGGTGAAAAAGGCTTCGTCGGCGTGGCCGTACAGGGCACCGCCCTCATCGCCACCCACCGCGCCCAGCTCCGCCTCCACCGACACGCCAACCGCGTGGCACATCTTCACTACCTCCCGCGTCTGGCGAATGTTCTCCTCGTAGCTGAGGGCTGAGCCATCGAACATCACCGAGCTGAACCCTAAGCGCAGCGCCCGTACCACCGCCTCGAAATGCAGGCCGTGATCGAGATTGAGCACCACCGGAATGTCATGCCGGGCGGCTTCGAACTTCACCGCCTCCACCAGGGAGTCGAGCGAGACGTACTTAAAATGCACTTCGGCAATGTTGATGATAAAAGGCGAGTTCTCCTGGCGGGCCGCGGCAAACAGCGCGCGCAGGAAGTGAGAGTCGAGGACGTTAAAGGCCCCCAGCGCGTAACGGTGTTCCCGGGCGTGCGCCAGCCCTTCAGCGAGAGAGATAAGCGGCATCAGTGACTCCTTACGGGCGAAACAGGCTGTACTCGTTACACAACACCAGCACGGCCGGTTCGTCTTCATCAATGTGGTTATAGCGGGCGGTGGGTTGCAGGAAGTGGTTGTCGGTGTCGTCGTCATTCACTGAAGAGACTTCCCCGACCAGCACATCCCCAAAGCCCGCTTCACCCCAGAAGCTGTGATACAAACCGGGCGGCAGGCAGATGCTCTCTCCCGGCGTGAGACGGATATGGCTGCCCGCGACGTGGGTCTGCTGGCATCCGTCGATGGAGACGATGATATCGCCATCCTCTTTCTGCTCATCCTCATCGGCGTTCCACAACTCCACAATCAGATTGCCGCCGCCGCGGTTGATGATGTCCTCGCGCTTGCGCCAGTGGAAGTGCAGGGGCGTTACCTGGCCGTCGCGCACGTGCATGATCTTTTCCGCATAGCATCTGGCCCACGGCTTGCCGCCGGGCGAACCGTTACGCAGGGTAAACAGGGTCAGCCCCTGCGCCGCAAAATTGTCCCCGCCGAAGGCGGTCACGTCCCAGCCGAGACGTAGCTCGAACACTTCGCGCCAGGCGTCAGCCTCAAGCTGCTGCCAGCGGGCAGGGGGAAAGCTGGCAAAAGGGGGCAGATGCACATCGTGCATGGAGAAAAACTGCCGCGTGTGGCCGAGGATTTCGTTGATTTCGGAGCGTTTCATGTGGACTCCTTGCGTGATGTGCAGATATACCCCTAACCCTCTCCCCATAGGGGAGAGGGAACCTGAACACCCTCTCCCCTATGGGGAGAGGGCCGGGGTGAGGGGAATCAGGCCGCACAGACCTTACTTCACCGTCCAGCCCTTATAGGTGCCGACGCTGTTCTTATCGATCATCGTCACCGGGATCAGAACCGGCTCTTTCGGCGCAGGTTTGCCCTGCAGAATGTCATAGCCGATCTCCACCGCTTTCGCCGCCATCACCTGCGGATCCTGGGCAGGGGTCGCGATGAACAGAGAGTTTTCACGCTTCAGGGCCTCTTCGGCATCCGGTGAGCCATCCACGCCAACGATAAAGAACTCGCTACGTTGCGCCTGTTTGGCTGCCAGATCGGCACCGATCGCCGTTGGATCGTTGATCGCAAACACGCCGTCGATCTTCGGATTGGCCGCCAGCAGGGAGGTCATGACTTCCAGCCCGCCTTCGCGGCTGCCTTTGGCGTTCTGGTTATCCGAGAGCACCTTGATATCCGGATGCTTTTTGAACTCATTCTGGCACCCTTCCACACGGTTCTGTACCGCAGAGACCGGCGGTCCGTTGATGATCACCACGTTGCCTTTACCTTTCAGGCGGTCGGTAATCAGCTTACAGGCTATCTCACCGGCCTGGGTGTTGTTGGAGGTGATAGTGGCATCGGCACCTTCTGCCGCCACGTCAACCGCCACCACCACAATCCCGGCATCTTTCGCGCGCTTCACCGCCGGGCCGATCCCTTTCGAGTCAGCGGCGTTGAGAATTATCATATCGACCTTCGCCGCGATAAAATTATCAATCTGAGAAACCTGCTGGCCGAGATCGTAACCGCTGGAGACCAGGGTCACTTTCACGTTATCGCCTGCCAGCTTGCGCGCTTCCAGCTCCGCCCCCTTGGTGATCTGCACAAAGAACGGGTTCGCCAGATCGCCCACCGTCACGCCGATGGATTTCAGCTCTTTGGCCTGGACAAACGGGCTTGCTGCAAGCAGTGCGCCAGCACAGAGCGCGGTAACTAAGGGCTTCAATTTCATGCTGTATTCCTCACGTAGGGTTTCCCGTCATCCTTCTGACCGCAGATGCGTTGGTTGCGCTCATTCACCCGAATCACTTACTACAGTAAGCTCATCGGGATTCACTCACTTGCCGCCTTCCTGCGACCAGAATGATTTAGGGAAATATTGTTGTTATGCACTTTGATGGTGTCGGGTACGGTATTTGTCGATCAGTACCGCAATGATGATCACCGCCCCTTTGATCACCAGTTGCCAGAAGTAGGAGACGCCCATTAGCGTCATGCCGTTGTTGAGGGTGGCGATGATCAGCGCCCCCACCAGCGTGCCGGTGATGGTGCCGATGCCGCCGACGAAGCTGGTACCGCCGAGGATCACCGCCGCGATGGCGTCCAGCTCATAGCCGGTGCCCAGGTTGCCGTTGGCGCTGTAGAGCCTGGAGGCGCTCATCACCCCGCCGAGGCCCGACAGCAGGCCGCTCATGCCGTAGACAAACAGCAGCACCAGCCAGACCTTAATCCCCGTTAAGCGCGCGGCCTGCATGTTGCCGCCCACCGCGTAGATGTGTACCCCAAGGGTGGTGCGGCGCAGGATGAACCAGCAGACGGCAATCACCGCCAGGGCAATCACCACCAGCCACGGCACCGGCCCGAGGTAGTTATTGCCGATCCACTCAAAGCTGATGCTGGAGTTGATAACCGTCGTGCCATCGGCCAGCAGGTAGGCCGCCCCGCGCAGCGCCGTATAGGTGCCGAGCGTGACGATAAAGGGCGGTAGCCCGGCAAAGGCCACCAGCGCGCCGTTGAACAGCCCCAGCACCATGCCGAGCATCAATGCCGCCGGGACCGAGAGCATGGACAGCTCCGGCATCAGCGACACCACCATCGCCGCCACCGCCGTGGTGCCCAGAATCGACCCCACCGAGAGATCGATGCCGCCGGTCAGAATGATGAAGGTCATCCCCGCCGCCAGCACGATGTTGATCGACGCCTGACGGGTGATGTTCAGCAGGTTGCTTTCGGTAAAGAAGTTAGGCGCGATAAAGCCAAATACCGCGACAATCAGGATCAATATCGGCAGGATACCGATGGTTTGCATCAGATCGCCCATCAGCATTTTTTTGGCGGAGGCCGCTTTGGCCACCTGTTGCGGACTGTTTTGTTGGCTCATGATTTTACCGCCTGGTGATGAGAGTCGTTCACGCCGGTTGCCAGCGTCATTATATTTTCCTGAGAGATATCGCTCCGGTGTAGCTCCCCGGCAATGCTCCCTTCGCGCATCACATACACGCGATCGCTCATGCCGACCACTTCCGGCAATTCGCTGGAGATCATCAGGATCGCCACCCCTTTGCGCGCCATCTGGTTCATGATCCGGTAGATCTCGCTTTTGGCGCCGACGTCCACGCCGCGGGTCGGTTCATCGAGGATCAGAATGCGCGGGCCAATCGCCACCCAGCGGGAGATAAGCAGCTTTTGCTGATTGCCGCCGGAGAGCCCGCCCGCCCGCACCTGGGAATGCGGCACGCGAATATTGAGCAGGGCGATAGCGTCATCGGAGATCGACTGCGCTTTTTTGCGGTTGAGCCAGCCGAAGGTGGCGTCACGCTCCAGCGTCGCCATGGTGATGTTCTCCTGCGCCGCCAGCTCGAGAAACAGCCCCTGCTCCTTGCGGTTCTCGGTTAAAAAGCCGATCCCGTGGTCGATGGCGGCGCGCGGGGAGTGGATCACCACCGGCTCGCCGTCCACCTCTATCATGCCGCCCGTCGCTTTGCGCACGCCGAAAATCAGCTGGGCCAGCTCCGAACGCCCGGCCCCCACCAGCCCGGCGAGGCCGACGATTTCGCCGGAGCGCACCAGCAGGCTGCAGGGCTGCACTTTGCTGCCGTCGGTGAGGTGATGGACGTTAAGACGCGGGCTGCCGAGCGGGATATCGCGCTCCTTGTTAAACAGATCGCTTAAGGGCCGCCCGACCATCATCCGCACCAGCTCGGAGGCGTTGAGCTTGTCGCGGGTCAGGCTGCCGACATACTGGCCGTCACGCAGCACGCTGACGCGGTCCGACAGTTCATAGACCTCCGCCATACGGTGGCTGATATAGATAATCGCCATCCCCTCATCGCGCAGACGCATAATCAGCTCAAACAGACGGTGGGTTTCCCGCGACGAGAGGGCGGCGGTGGGTTCATCCATCACCAGAATGCGGCTGTTGCGGTGCAACGCCCGGGCAATCTCCACCTGCTGCTGCTCGGCGATGGTCAGTTTCATCACCAGGTCGGTGGCCTTAAAGTGAGCGCCGAGGCGGTCAATCACCGCCTGCGCCTGGGCCGCCATCTCTCTGCGCTGCACCAGCCCGCCGCGCGACAGCTCGCTGCCGAGGAAGATGTTTTCGGCCACGGTGAGATTCGGTGCCAGCTGCATCTCCTGATAAATCAGGGTGATGCCCGCGGCCAGCGCGTCCTTCGGGCCTTTGATGTGAAACGGCTTGCCGTCGATCAGGATCTCGCCGCTGGTGGCGATGTAAGCCCCGGCGAGAATTTTCATCAGCGTGCTTTTTCCGGCGCCGTTTTCACCCATTAAAGCGTGGATCTCACCGGGAAAGACCGTCAGATCCACACCCTTCAGCGCGTGGAAACTGCCAAAGGTTTTGGCAATGTTGCGCATCTCTAAAACCGGGGTCCTGCTCATGGCGGATCTCCTGTGACGTTCGATATCCGCACTTCATCACAGCCCGGTAAATGCAAAATGTCAGAAGTCGTTCATATTTGTCATAGTTCTGAATAGTTAACCGCCGTCACAATTCCCCGCTTTTCCCCTCTCCCTGTGGGAGAGGGTGTTCAAGTTCCCTCTCCCCTATGGGGAGAGGGTTAGGGTGAGGGGTGAGGGGAAAATACATGCTTACAGCGGAGCTAAAATTAATGCCCTCACGCCGTCCCCCCTTCTTTGCCAGCGCCCGTGGCCGCCTGCTGATCTTTAATCTGCTGGTGGTGGCGGTGACGTTAATGGTCAGCGGCGTGGCAGTGCTGGGCTTTCGCCACGCCAGCCATATTCAGGAGGAGGTGCAGCGCCAGACCCTGGACGACATGACCGGCAGCATGAACCTGGCGCGGGAAACTGCCAACGTGGCGACGGCGGCGGTACGGCTGTCGCAGGTGGTGGGGGCGCTGGAATATAAAGACGAAGCTAACCGGCTTAAGCAGACCCAGACCGCGCTGGGCCACTCGCTGGAGCAGCTTGCCTGGGCACCGCTGGCACAGCAGGAGCCGGCGCTGGTGGCGCGGATCATCCGGCGCAGCAACGAGCTGCAGCGAAGCGTGACCGGGATGCTCGAGCGCGGGCAGCGTCGCCATCTGGAGCGTAACGCTCTGCTGAGCTCGCTCTACCAGAGCCAGAGCTATCTGCGTCATCTGCAGGACATCAACCGTCGCTTCGCCAGTAACGTCCCCGACGCCCGGTTGCTCAGCGAGATGGACCGCCTTATCGTCGCCGCCATCGAAACCCCCTCGCCGCGGGCGACCATTCAGCAGCTGGACAGGGTGACGGCGATGTTGCCTCAGGGGGTCACGCAGCCAGTGGTGAGCCTCGTCCTGCCTGATTTTAACGCCGAGCTGAACAAGCTCGGCCCGCTCTCCAGGCAGCTGGAGGAGAGCGATCTCTCCATCAGCTGGTATATGTTCCACATCAAAGCGCTGGTGGCGATCCTCAACAGCGACATTAATCAGTACGTGGAGCAGGTGGCGCAGGCCTCGCAGCTGCGCACCGCTGAGAGCCATCAGGAGCTGCGCTCCATCAGCGTTTTTATCACTTTTTTTGCCGTGCTGGCGCTGATTATTACCGCCTTTGCCTGCTGGTACATCTACCGCAACCTGGGCACCAACCTGACCGCCATCTCCCGGGCGATGTCGCGGCTGGCCCACGGCGAGCAGGATGTCTCGGTGCCTGCGCTGCAGCGCCGGGATGAGCTGGGCGAGCTGGCGCGGGCGTTCAACGTCTTTGCCCGCAATACCGCGTCGCTGGAGCACACCACCCGGCTGTTAAAAGAGAAGACCTCCCAGATGGAGGTGGACCGCATTGAACGTCAGGGGCTGGAAGAGGCGCTGCTGCACAGCCAGAAGATGAAGGCGGTGGGCCAGCTGACGGGCGGGCTGGCGCATGATTTCAACAATCTGCTGGCGGTGATCATCGGCAGCCTGGAGCTTGCCGATCCCCATTCGCCGGACGCGCCGCGCATCAGCCGGGCGCTGAAGGCCGCCGAGCGCGGGGCGCTGTTAACCCAGCGCCTGCTGGCCTTCTCCCGCAAGCAGTCCCTGAACCCGCACGCGGTGGAGATGAAGCCCCTGCTGGAGAACCTGGCCGAGCTGATGCGCCACTCTCTGCCCGCCACTATCGCCCTGGAGATCGAAGCGCAAACCCCAGCGTGGCCGGCATGGATTGACGTCAGCCAGCTCGAGAACGCCATTATCAACCTGGTAATGAACGCCCGCGATGCGATGGAAGGGCACGCCGGTGCCATCAAAATCCGCACCTGGAACCAGCGCGTCACCCGCAGCGACGGCCGCAGGCAGGATATGGTGGCGCTGGAGGTGATCGACCACGGCAGCGGCATGTCGCAGGCCATCAAATCCCGGGTCTTTGAACCCTTCTTCACCACCAAGCAGACCGGGAGCGGCAGCGGGCTGGGGCTGTCGATGGTGTATGGTTTCGTGCGCCAGTCCGGCGGGCGGGTGGAGATCGAAAGCGCCCCCGGACAGGGCACCACCGTGCGGCTGCATCTGCCGCGCGCCACGCAGCAGGCGCTTCCCCAGCCGGAAACGCTGGCGGCAGCCGCAGCGGCGCAAAGCGACCGGCTGGTACTGGTGCTGGACGATCAGAGCGATGTCCGCCAGACCCTGTGCGAACAGCTGCACCAGCTGGGCTATCTGACGCTGGAGGCCGAAACCGGCGAGCAGGCATTACAGATGCTGAGCGCCTCGGCGGATATCGAGATGTTTATCAGCGACTTAATGCTTCCCGGCACGCTGAGCGGCGCGGAGGTGATCCAGCAGGTCCGCCAGCAGTTCCCGCATCTGCCGGTGCTGTTGATGAGCGGCCAGGATCTGCGTCCGGCTCACAACCCGCAGCTCCCGGACGTGGAGCTGCTGCGCAAGCCCTTTACCCAGGCGCAGCTGGCGCAGGCGCTACAAAAAGCGATGAGAATTTGAGATTCCTCCGCTACTCGCCCCACCCGCCGTTTATTACCGTAAAGCCAGCCCACCTGCGAGACTGGCTTTATGAAACGTTACTCTACCGCTCTGTTATTTGGTCTGCTCTCTTTAACCAGCCATCTGGCTCATGCCGATATCGTTGACGATACGATCGGCAATATTCAGCAGGCCATCAACGACGCTTACAATCCTGACAGCAATAATCGTAATTCCGACGACGATCGCTACGAAGATAGCCGTCGCAGTAATGACAGCCGACAGTATGAAGATCGTCGCAGACAGCTTGAGGACCGGCGCCGTCAGCTGGACGATCGTCAGCGGCAGTTGGATGAAGAGCGACGTCGTTTAGAAGATGACGAGCGTCGTTTGGAGGATGATTACGATCGGCGGTAACGCCCGGCGGCGCTTCGCTTGCACGGGCCTACAAAACCCGTAGGCCGGGTAAGCGCAGCGCCGCCGGGCGATGCGATGCCTCAATCCAGCATCAATACCATCCCGTCATACCCCGCCTCAAACCCCTCCGGCAGCGGGTTGTCCATCATCCAGACGTCAAACTCATGGCTGATATGGGTCAGGATCACCTGCGGACAGCCAATCACCTGATTGAGCGCGATAACCGTATTCAGGTCGCAATGGTTGCGCGGCGTCTCTTCCCGCGGCGGGTGGCTGCAGTCAATCATGATAGCCTGCGGCTGGTTGTTGAGTAAAAACTTCACCGTTTTATCCGGCAGCCCGGCGGTATCGGACAGCCATGCCACCCGGCTGTGGGCGCTCTCCAGCAGATAGCCAAAGGTCAGCTTCGAATGGTTGAGCGGCAGCGGCGTTACCCGCAGACCCTGCAGTTCAAACACCATAAAGGGCTCCAGGGTGTGGCTAAAGTCGAGGATGCCGGGGTGCTTAAACAGATCGTCGCAGCCGCTTTCATCCGGCGGGCCGTACACCGGAATGGTTGCCCCCACCCCCCAGCGCAGCGGGAACAGCCCCTGAACATGATCCATGTGGTAATGGGTGAGCAAAATCTGCTGAAAACTGCCCGCCGGCCAGTCGTCCATCAGGTGTGTGATCCCCGCATCAAGCAGCGTCACCGCATCATTGAATTTGACCACCGCGCTACAGGGGCGACGGCGATGATCCTCCTGCAAACGCGCCCGGCGACAGGCCGGACAGTCGCAGCCAAAGGCGGGCACCAGCTGGGCGCCACCGGTTCCCGTTAACGTTATGGTCAGACTCATAGCGCCCCCTTACAGCGGTTTGGTAAAGCGGAAATGGCTCTGTGTGTACCCTTCACGAAGATAAAAACGGTGCGCGTCGAGGCGCCTGACGCTGGTGGAAAGCTCGGTCATCTCCGCCCCGGCATGGCGGGCCTCCTCTTCCGCCCAGGCCAGCAGCTGGCTGCCAACCTTCAGGCCGCGCGCCTGGGGCATCACCACCAGCTCCTGGATTTCGCCGATCCAGTTGGCGTGATGGAGATGAAACTGCATGTGCAGGCCGATCATCCCGATGATGTGTCCATCCCGTTCGGCCAGCTGGTAACGCATATTGTGATCCTGCAGATTGGCCGCGAACCCGGCATGAAACGCCGAGCGGTCAAGTTCCGCCTGTTTTAATTCGCAGATCAGGCCATAGACCGCATCGACGTCCTCCGGGGTGGCGGGACGCAACTCACACTCAGGCATGGTTTTTCTCCTTCTGGCTAATGAGTGACAGGAAGTTATCGACAGACTGGTGCAAACTTCCGTCGTTATTCAGAACAGGGCAGTGGGAGGGCGTATAGCGGGCGGCGCGCTCCAGCCGCTGGTCGATCTCTTTTGCGCTCTCCCGACCCCGGTCCTGCAGGCGTTGACGCAGGATCTCCGGCGACACCTGCAGGCAGATCGGCAGCAATGCCTGCGCATACCGCGCCTGCGCCTGGGGCAGATGGGCGCGCGAGCCGTTTACCACCACGTCAAACCCGGCGTGCAGCCACAGGTCGATCTCCAGGCCCACCCCATAATAATAGCCGTTGGCGTGCCAGCTCAGGGCAAACAGCTGCTGCCCGGCGCGGGTAAAAAACTCGGGCTCGCTGAGGGCGATATGGTTTTCGCTCCCGGCGCTGGCAGGGCGGGTAATGTAGCGATGCGCCACCAGCATCTGCGGCTGTGACTGCTGGCGCAACGCCGCCAGCAGGCTGTCCTTTCCGGAGCCGGACGGCCCCATTAACCAGATCACTCTTCCCATCAGAACACCCGTTTTCCCTGACGCCAGACGTGGTCGATATGAATATGCTCGCCTTTACGGTGCGCCAGCACCAGGTCGGCCCGCTTGCCTTCGCCAATCACCCCGCGATCGTGCAGGCTCAGCGCCTGCGCCGGGTTTCGGGTCACCAGGCGGATCGCCTGCGGCAGGGTAAATCCGTTACCTTCGTCATCCGCCACGCGGAACGCGGCATCCAGCAGGCTGGCGGGGTAGTAATCGGACGACAGGATATCCAGCAGGCCGAGGGACGCCAGCCTGCTTGCCGCCACGTTGCCGGAGTGCGATCCGCCGCGCACGATGTTCGGGGCGCCCATCAGCACGTTCATTCCGTGCTGGCGCGAAGCCTCTGCGGCTTCGAACGTGGTGGGAAATTCGGCGATAACGCTGCCAAGCTGGTGGGATTCCCGGACATGATCCGCGGTGGCGTCGTCATGGCTGGCAAGAGCGATATTGCGCTCCCGGCACAGCGCGGCAATGGCCTGACGATTGGGCTGCGACCAGCGGGCGGCAAGCGCCAGCTGCTCCTCTTCATAGCGCGCCATCTGCGCGTCGTTGAGGGAGTACTTGCCCTGATAGTATTCGCGATACTTTTCGATGTTGGCGAACTGGCGCTGGCCTGGGGAGTGGTCCATCAGCGATACCAGGGTCACCGGCTCGCGGCCCGCCAGTTTCTCGAACAGCGGCAGGGTGGTGTGATGGGGCAGTTCGCAGCGCAGGTGCAGACGGTGCTCGGCGCGGTTGAGGCCGCGCTTCTGCGTCTCTTCCACGGCGTTGATCATCTTCTCCAGATTCTCCAGACGGTCGCCGCCGTCGCGCACGTCGCCAATCGCCACCGCGTCCAGCACGGTGGTGATGCCGCTGGCGACCATCATCCCGTCGTGGCTGCTCATCGCCGAATGGGCGGGCCAGTCAACTTTGGGGCGCGGGGTGAAGAACTTGTCCATGTTGTCGGTGTGCAGCTCGATCAGCCCCGGCAGCAGCCAGCCGCCTTCGCCGTCCATCGCCTCGGGCAGGCGGCTCTGGGTTTCGGCAAAGGCGCGAATGACGCCGTCCTGAACGTCGATGGAGCCGTCAACGACCTCGTTTTCCAGCACCAGTTTTACGTTGTTTACGATCATGCTGTGATCCCCATCGGGTGCAGACGATCCGCCACGCGATCCCGCACGGCGTCGTCGTGGAAGATCCCGACGATCGCCGCGCCGCGCGCTTTGGCTTCTTCGATCAGTTCCATGACCGCGGCGCTGTTTTTCGCATCCAGCGAGGCGGTCGGTTCATCGAGCAGTAAAATCGGGTAATCGACGATAAAGCCGCGGGCGATGTTCACCCGCTGCTGCTCCCCGCCGGAAAAGGTGGAGGGGGCGAGATGCCACAGGCGCTCCGGCACGTTGAGGCGCGTCAACAGGCTGGCGGCCTTGGCGGCGCAGGTGTCGCGCGGCACGCCGAGATCCAGCAGGGGCTGCATCACCACTTCCAGCGCCGGAACGCGCGGGATCACCCGTAAAAACTGGCTGACCCAGCCGATGGTGGTACGGCGCACATCGCGCACCTTGCGCGCCGGGGCCTGCACCAGATCCACCCATTCGTCGCCGTGGCGGATATGGATGTGGCCTTCGTCCGGCAGATAGTTGGCGTACAGCGAGCGCAGCAGGGTCGATTTACCGCTGCCGGAGTGGCCGTGCAGCACCACGCATTCACCATTTTTTACCTCAAGGGAGGCGTTTTGCAGCACCGGCAGGCGGACGCCGTTTTGCTGGTGGAGTACAAAGGTCTTACTGACGTTTTCAACGCGGATCATGTTGGCCTCGTGGTTCGGGATGCCGGGTGGCGCTTCGCTTACCCGGCCTACAAGGTGCTGGATTTATTGCCGGGTGGCGGCTGCGCCTTACCCGGCCTACAAGGTGCTGGATTTATTGCCGGGTGGCGGCTGCGCCTTACCCGGCCTACAAGGTGCTGGATTTATTGCCGGGTGGCGGCTACGCCTTACCCGGCCTACAAAATCGTAGGCCCGTGCAAGCGAAGCGCCGCCGGGCAACAGCAATCTCAATTCTGCAAAACGGACGACACCAGCAGCTGGGTGTAAGGGTGATGCGGGTCGTCGAGCACCCGGTCGGTCAGCCCACTTTCCACCACCTCGCCGCTCTTCATCACCAGCAGACGGTCCGCCAGCAGGCGGGCGACGCCCAGATCGTGGGTGACAATCACCACCGCCAGGTTCAGCTCCACCACCAGACCACGCAGCAGATCCAGCAGACGGGCCTGCACCGAGACGTCGAGCCCGCCGGTGGGTTCGTCCATAAACACCAGCTTCGGATGGGTGACCAGGTTGCGGGCGATCTGCAGACGCTGCTGCATGCCGCCGGAGAAGGTGGTGGGCAGGTCGTCGATGCGCGAGGATGGGATCTCCACCTCCTCGAGCCAGTGTTTCGCCGTCGCGCGGATCTCGCCGTAATGACGCGCGCCGGTGGCCATCAGCCGTTCGCCGATATTGCCCCCCGCCGACACCTGGCGGCGCAGGCCGTCCATCGGATGCTGGTGCACCACGCCCCATTCGGTGCGCAGCAGGCGGCGGCGCTCCGCCTCGCTCATGCCGTACAGCGAATCGCCGTCATAGAGAATGTCGCCGTTCTGCGGGGCCAGACGGGCGGAGATGGACTTCAGCAGGGTGGTTTTGCCGGAACCGGACTCGCCGACAATCCCCAGCACTTCGCCCGGCCACAGGTCGAACGACACGTCGCTGAAGCCTTTGCCCGGCGCATAAAGGTGGGTCAGGTTATTGACCGAAAGCAGCGGTTTCATTGGCTGTTGGCCTCGCTCTGTTGGCGGCAAAAATCGGTGTCGGAGCAGACAAACATCCGCTTGCCGGTGTCATCCAGCACCACTTCATCCAGATAGCTGTGTTTCGATCCGCAGATGGCGCAGGGCTCGTCCCACTCCTGCACGGTAAACGGGTGGTCGTCGAAATCGAGGCTTTCAACACGCGTGTAGGGCGGCACGGCGTAGATGCGTTTCTCGCGCCCGGCACCGAACAGCTGCAGGGCAGGCATCATGTCCATCTTCGGGTTATCGAATTTCGGGATCGGCGACGGGTCCATGACGTAGCGGCCGTTGACCTTCACCGGGTAGGCGTAGGTGGTGGCGATATGGCCGAAGCGGGCGATGTCCTCGTACAGCTTCACCTGCATCACGCCGTACTCTTCCAGGGCGTGCATGGTGCGGGTTTCGGTCTCGCGCGGCTCGATAAAGCGCAGCGGCTCCGGGATCGGCACCTGGAAAATCAAAATCTGATCTTCGGTGAGCGGGGTTTCCGGGATGCGGTGGCGGGTCTGGATCAGGGTGGCGTCTTCGGTGCGCTCGGTGGTGTTGACCCCGGTGACGCGCTGAAAGAACTGGCGGATCGACACGGCGTTGGTGGTGTCGTCGGCCCCCTGGTCGATGACCTTCAGCACGTCCGCCTCGCCAATCACGCTGGCGGTGATCTGAATGCCGCCGGTGCCCCAGCCGTAAGGCATGGGCATTTCACGGCCACCAAACGGCACCTGATAGCCGGGGATGGCTACCGCTTTTAAAATGGCGCGGCGGATCATGCGTTTGGTTTGCTCATCCAGATAAGCAAAGTTGTAGCCGCTGAGGTTAGCCATTTTTGCGCTCCTGTTGCAGACGTTTAAGCAGCTCCAGTTCAGCCTGGAAATCGACGTAGTGCGGCAGCTTGAGGTGCGAGACGAACCCGGCAGCCTCGACGTTATCCGCGTGGGCCAGCACGAACTCCTCGTCCTGCGCCGGGCCTGAGAGGTTCTCGTCGTAGTCCGGCGCCTGGAGGGCGCGGTCAACCAGCGCCATCGCCATCGCCTTGCGCTCGCCCATGCCAAACACCAGCCCGTAGCCGCGGGTAAAGTGCGGCGCGTCGTTGTCAGGGGTGACGAAGCCGTTAACCATTTCGCACTCGGTCACCAGCATTTCGCCGACGTTCACCGCAAAACCCAGCTCTTCCGGCACAATGTTGATATCGATGTAGCCGCTGCGAATTTCACCGGCAAAGGGGTGGTTGCGTCCGTAGCCGCGCTGGGTGGAGTAGGCCAGCGCCAGCAGGTAGCCCTCGTCGCCGCGCATCAGCTGCTGCAGGCGCGAGGCGCGGGAGCAGGGGTAGACTGGCGGGGTGCGGGTGATGTCGTCCGGCTCCTCGCCGCTGTCCTCTTCCGCCTTCGCCAGCCCCTGGCTGGCCAGCAGGCTAAAGACGTGCGGGGCGGCATCCTGCTGCGGCTCTGCCGTGTTCAGTTCCGGCGTTTCACCGTTTGCCAGCAGGGTGAAATCGAGCAGGCGATGGGTATAGTCGTAGGTCGGGCCGAGCAGCTGGCCGCCGGGAATGTCTTTATAGACGGCAGAAATCCGGCGCTCGAGGCGCATCTCTGCGGTATTCACCGGCTCGCTCACCGCCAGCTTTGCCAGGGTGGTGCGGTAGGCGCGCAGCAGGAAGATGGCCTCGACGTTATCGCCGCTGGCCTGCTTCAGCGCCAGCGCCGCCAGCTCGCGGTCGGCAATGCCGCCTTCGGTCATCACCCGGTCGACGGCGAGGTTCAACTGCTGTTCAATCTGGGCCACGCTCAGCTCGGGAAGCTGGTCATCGCCCCGGCGTCGGTGCTCCTGCAGCGCGTGGGCGGCGGCGATCGCCTTCTCGCCCCCTTTGACGGCAACGTACATCAGCACACCTCCACATGGGTGGTTCGCGGGATCGCCAGCAGGCGTTCGCCGCAGGTCAGCAGCAGGTCGATCCCCAGCGGGAACGGGTGCGGGCGCTCGGTCAACTCATGAATGATGCACTCCGGCAGCTGCGGGGCGACCATCCGTTCCTCGGCGATCCCGGCGCCGGTCAGGCGCAGCATGCGTCCGCCGCTCAGGCTGGAAACCTGCAAAATCAGGGTGGCGCTGGTCTCGGGGGCCACGGCGGTGCCTTCGCTCAGGGCGTTGAGCTGCTCGTGGCTGATGTGCTCGTCGGCAACGGCGAACACCGCCTGCTGGGGCTGATCCACCAGCGGGGCGCTGGTATGAAAACGCAGGTTGCTGCTGACGATATCGTTGCTGACGGCGCCCGACAGCCACACCGGGGTGTCGTTATCGGCCAGGGTCAGCAGCACGCTGGTGGTGGCGAGGTTCAGCGGCTGCCAGCCATGCTTAAGCTGATGCAGCGAGACGATGACGCCCGGTTCGCTCATGGCTTTCAGCAGACGACGAAAACTGTGCTGGGCATCCTGCACGGCGAGGGTAAAAGCGGGATGAAGGGTCATGCGTTGTCTCCGCGAACGAGCGTAAAGAAGTCGACCCGGCTGGTGTTCACTTCGGCCTGACGGGCAGCAAGGCGTGCGGCGCGATCGGCTTCCAGCGGGGCAATAACGGTTTCCATCAGGGCCTGAAAATGGGGGGCTTCCTGCAGCAGGGCGTCCACGACGGCGCACTGCTCGGCGTGGGTTTTGTTGCGCCCGAGCAGGTAGCTGTAGCCGAGCGTGCCGCTGGCGAGGCGCACCACGGCGCGGGTCAGGGTGGCGTCGCCGGCAAAGTAGCGTGCGCCGGTGCCGCCCATCCGGGCCTGGATCTGCACCAGCCCGCTCTGTGGGGCGCGGATCAGCTCATAAACCGGGGTCAGGCTCAGGGCCGACATCCGCGCAGCAAGTGCCGCAGGCTGGCTGTGGGCGAGCACGGCCATCCAGTGCTGACGGGTGGAGGTATCGAAGTGCATTCAGTGCTCCATGGTGAATTCAATCATGTCGGCGCGGGTCAGGCTGACGGAGTACTCCGTCGCGTTCACCTCGTCGTCACGGTGGTTAAGGGTGCGCACGCAGAGCAGGGGCGCCATGTTGGGGATCTCCAGCACCTTGCTCTCTTTAGCCTGGGCGCGGCGGGCGCTGATCCGCGTCTGGGTACGCTTCAGGGCGATCCCGGTGGCGTCGAACAGAAAGTCGTGCAGCGAGCCGCTGGTGAAATTTTGCAGCACCGGCCAGAGGGCCAGGTCCGCGAAGTAGTGGTCGATCTGGCAGACCGCCACGCCGTTGACCCGGCGCAGGGTGCGCAGGTGAACGACGTTGTCGCCCTCCGAAATCCCCAGCGCGTCCGCCACGTGGCTGGAGGCCGGACGCAGCACCGAGAGCAGTTTTTCGCTGGTAGGGTGGCTGCCCTGATCGAGCAGGTTCTGGCTGAAGCGCGCCTGGGCGTTGAGCGGGTAGTCGAACGGACGCATCAGCACCAGCACGCCGATGCCCTGACGGCGCTGGACCCAGCCGCGCTCCACCAACTGGTCAATGGCGCGGCGCAGGGTGTGGCGGTTGACCTCATAGCGGTCGGCAAGCTGCTGTTCGGCAGGCAGGTAGTCGCCGCAGCGGTAGTGGGTACGCAGCTCCACTTCGAGCTTCGCGGCGATCTCTTGCCAGCGGGTTGGGTAACTGGTCGGATGTCTGGATAAGTGCATATAAAACAATGCCTCGCTACTCAGATGAAGTGCTTACGCAAACGTTGAGAGAGGAAGTCCAGCAGGCTGACGGTGATGATGATGAGCACCATCAGGGCGCAGGTTTGCTGGAACTGGAAGCCGCGAATCGCTTCCCACAGGGTGACGCCAATTCCGCCCGCGCCCACCATGCCGACCACCGTCGCCGAGCGGACGTTGGACTCAAAGCGGTAGAGGGAGTAGGAGATGAGCAGCGGCATCACCTGCGGCAGGACGCCGTAGAGGATCTCTTCCAGCTTGTTGGCGCCGGTGGCGCGAATGCCTTCGACCGGGCCGGGCTCGATGGCTTCCACCGCTTCCGAAAGCAGTTTGGAGAGCACGCCGGTGGTGTGGATAAAAAGCGCCAGCACCCCGGCGAAGGGACCGAGACCGACGGCGACCACGAACAGCATCGCAAAGACCATTTCGTTGATGGCGCGGCAGGCGTCCATCAGGCGGCGCACCGGCTGGTAAATCCACCACGGCACGATGTTATCGGCGCTCATCAGGCCAAACGGAATGGAGAGCACCACGGCCAGGGCGGTGCCCCAGACGGCGATTTGCAGGGTGACGGCCATTTCGCTGAGGTAGTCCTGCCACTGGCTGAAGTCCGGCGGGAAGAAGTCGGCGGCGAAGGTCGCCATGTTGCCGGAGTCACGTACCAGCGTCAGCGGGTCCATTTCCGCGCCTTTCCAGGAGACGACGAGCACCGCCAGCAGAACGGCCCAGCCGATCAGCGAGAACCAGCCGCGCTTTGGCGGTGGGAGAGTGATGGTTTGCATGTTAACTCCGTTGGTTTATGTTCCCCTCACCCTAACCCTCTCCCCATAGGGGAGAGGGAACCTGAACACCCTCTCCCCTATGGGGAGAGGGCTGGAGTGAGGGGTATAGGGTTATTGCACCGCTTTACTCACGCTGGTCATGGCGCCCAGCGCGGCGGTCAGGCGGTCGAGATCGTCCAGCTGGGCCTGAATTTCAGACATCTTGCTGCTCTTCTCTTCCTCTTTCAGACCCTTGTTGTCCTTCACGCCCTGGATCTGTTTGAACAGCGCCAGCTGGCGGATAGGTACCAGCTGCAGGTCGCTGGAGGCGCGGAACGGTGCCCAGCCCAGACGTTCCAGCACGGTTTTCTCTTCCGCCGTTTTGCCGTAGTTCATAAAGAAGTCGTACACCTTGTCCTTGGTGCTTTCGGAGATGTTTTTACGCCACACAATCGGGTCGCCCGGGATCAGCGGAGATTTCCAGATCACCTTCAGCTCTTTCAGCTTGTCCGGAGCGGACGTCTTCAGCTTGTCGAGGTTTTCGGTGTTGTTGGTGGCCACATCCACCTGCTTGTTGGCGACGGCCAGGGCGTTGGTTTCATGCCCGGCGTTGACCGTGCGTTTGAATTCGCTGGTGGAGACGTTGTTTTTGGCGAAGACGTAGTAGCCAGGGACCAGGAAGCCCGAGGTGGAGTTCGGGTCGCCGTTGCCAAAGGTGAGCTCTTTACGTTTTGCGAGCATGTCCTGAAGGTTGTTGATCGGGCTGTCTTTGTTGACGATCAGCACGCTCCAGTAACCCGGGGAGCCGTCGGCGGCGACGGTTTGCGCAAAGACCTGACCGTTAGCGCGATCCACCGCTTCCATGGCGGAGAGGTTGCCGTACCAGGCGATGTCCACTTTGTTAAAGCGCATTCCCTGGATGATGCCCGCGTAGTCCGGGGCGAAGAAGGCGTTCACTTTGATCCCCAGTTTGGTTTCCATATCCTTCAGGAAGGGTTCCCACTGTGGCTTCAGGTTCTGCTGTGATTCCGTCGAAATGATGCCGAAGTTCAGCGCTTTTTCCTGCTCCTCAGCGAACGCCGGGCTTAACAGGGTGCTGATGCTGAACATGCTGGTGAAGGCCAGCGCGGCAACCGTTTTATAGCTCATTTCCATTCCTCATTGTGGGGACGTTAAGCAGCCTGCGCGCTCTCTTCGACGCGATTTATGCTGCGGTAGAGATGGTCAAAACGTTCGTTATCAAACTGATGGCTGGCGCCATCGAAGAAGACGTGGCCCTGACGCAGGGCGACGATGCGCTCGCAGTAGCGCAGGGCGTAATCCACCTGATGCAGCGTCACCACGATGGTGATGCCGTCTTTCTGGTTGATGTCGCGCAGGGTCTCCATGACGATGCGCGCCGACTCCGGATCCAGCGAGGCAATCGGCTCATCGGCGAGAATGATTTTGGCTTTCTGCATCAGCGCCCGGGCGATCGCCACGCGCTGCTGTTGTCCACCGGACAGGGTGGAGACGCGCTGGTGGGCGAAATGGGCCATGCCGACGCGGGCCAGCGCCTGCAGCGCCTCCTGCTTCTGGGCAGGGGAGAACCAGCGCAGGCAGGTGCGCCAGAACGGGGTGCTGCCGAGGGCGCCGATCAGCACGTTCTCCAGCACCGTCAGGCGATTCACCAGGTTGAACTGCTGGAAGATGTAGCCGGTCTGGGCGCGGCTTTTACGGATGTCACTCGCCAGACGGCCCGCGCGCTGCACGGTGTTGCCCAGCAGCTCTACAAAGCTTTCCGACGTTTTATCGCAGGTGATAAGGCCGCTTAGGTGGCGCAGAAGGGTGGATTTACCGGAACCGGACGGCCCGAGCAGCGCTACCATTTCGCCCTGATGGACGGTCAGATCAACGGCATGCAGAGCCTTGTTATGATGGAAGGTCTTGCTCAGTTTCTCGACGCGGATGACAGTGTGCATGGGTGAGGCCTCGATTCGAATGTGGCCTCATGCTGGCGGATCAATGTGACATTTAGGTTAAGTGTTAGTTGCGGGAGTTTGAAGAGTTGAGGTGAAAGCGATGACAGGCGGAGGCATGGCCCCCGCCGACGGGATCACGGTTGTTTAACAACGTTGATCATCCAGGGAACGCCGAACTTATCGGTCACTTTACCGAAACCGTGCGCCCAGAAGGTCTCCTGCCAGGCCATATCAACCGTGCCGCCTGCGGCCAGGCTATCGAACCAGCGTTTGCCCTCGGCCACGTCCTGGGTATCAAGTACCAGGGTAAACCCGGCGTAGGTGCCATTACCGCTGAGCGTGCCGTCGCTCATCATGATGTCGCTGCCGGCGATGCGCACGTTGGAGTGGGCGATAGCGGAGTCGGGGAACTGCATGCCGGACGGACAGCCCTCTTCGCTGTTGTCGTCTTTGGGCATGTCACCGAAGGTCATTTTATAGAGGAGTTCTGCGCCAACGGCCTGCTGGTAGTAGGCGATGGCCTCTTCGCAGTTGCCGGCGAAAGAGATGTAGGGACTTAACGGCATAATCGTTACCTCAGGTAAGAGAAGCCCGTTAAGTTTAGTTCGCTTTTTGTAGGCCGGATAAGCGGAGCGCATCCGGCAAAAGCGCCCGGCGGCGCTTCGCTTGCCGGGCCTACAAAACAAATCAGTTCTTTTTCACGAACTCGGATTTGAGCTTCATCGGGCCGAAGCCGTCAATTTTGCAGTCGATGTTGTGATCGCCCTCGACCAGACGAATGCCTTTCACTTTGGTGCCGATCTTCAGCATTGACGAGCTGCCTTTTACCTTCAGATCTTTAATGACGGTGACGTTATCGCCATCCGCCAGCAGATTGCCGTTGGCATCTTTGACGATCAGTTCGTCGCTCTCTGCTGCGGGCTCTGCGTTATTCCATTCGTAAGCGCATTCCGGGCAGATAAACATACCGTTATCTTCGTAGGTGTATTCAGAGTTGCATTTTGGACAGTGTGGAAGCTGCATGGTGTTCTCCTCAAAATAGTGCGAACCGGCGGCAATAAGGCCCGCCAAAAATCGACAGGTTGTCGAAAAAGGCGGCAAGTATAGCGCATGTCCTTACTGTTGTCGGTGATATTATTTTTCGCTTTTGTCCAAAAAAGCGTTTTCAGTGACATTGTTTGTCAGTGACTCAGGTAATGATAAGTCTCAGGCACAGGAGGAGAAACTCTTATGAATGAAAGCAATAATATTTATTGCGGCAAATTGATACGCCGTACTATTTCAGATAAGGTTAAGGTGCTAATGATATTCACCGTAAATGTTTTTAAAGCCATCCCCGATCCACAAAGGGGTGAATTACCCCTCATTTTTGGTGGGCGATTAAAGATGGTTTATCCTGAAATTTCGTCAATTTGAGCTACGCTCTTTATCTTTCGGTTTCCCTGACCGAAGGAGCGTGCTCCGCTGCTTTACGCGCCGAAAGAATATATTTTATTGCCATCAAGCAATTATATTGCGTCGAACATATTTGCTACACGGAATCATATAAGCCGATCCTTCATTCTTAAAATAATTCGGTTATATAAAATTTGTGTTAAGGGAAGGCTTTTACCATGCACACACAAACAATATTTGAGTTAAGCCAGGAAGCAGAAAGGCTGCTGCAACTCTCCTTGCAGAATCTCGATGCGCTGAGCGCCATGCCTGTTGCGATGCTGGACAACGCGACGTCGGCCCTTACCGGCGAAACCAGTAACATATTACCTCTGCACTTTAGTGCCCGTGGCTTAGAAGCGCAGCAGTCGATGCTGAATAATGAGCTGCGCAAAATTACCCGTCTGGAGATGGTGCTGGCGATCGTGGGCACCATGAAAGCCGGGAAGTCCACCACCATCAACGCCATCGTGGGCACCGAGGTGTTGCCCAACCGCAACCGCCCGATGACCGCGTTGCCGACGCTGATCCGCCATACCCCGGGCCAGAAAGAGCCGGTGCTGCATTTTTCTCACGTGGCGCCGATCGATACATTAATAAAACAGATGCAAAAGAAGCTCGCCAATTTCGATCGTGGCAAGCTGGCCCAGCAACTTGAAATTGATAAAGATATGAATGCGCTGCTGGGGCGCATTGAATCCGGCGAGGCATTTGAAAAACATTATTTGGGTGCGCAGCCAATATTTAACTGTTTAAAAAACCTTAACGATTTAGTGCGCCTTTCCCAGGCGCTGGGAACCGATTTTCCGTTTTCGGCCTATGCCGCAATTGAAAATATCCCGGTTATTGAAGTGGAATTTGTTCATCTGGCCGGGCTGGACGCGCATCTGGGGCAATTAACCCTGCTGGACACCCCGGGGCCGAACGAGGCCGGGCAGCCTCATCTGCAAAAAATGCTCACCGAGCAGCTCTCACGTGCCTCGGCGGTGCTGGCGGTGATGGACTATACGCAGCTGAAGTCGATTTCGGATGCCGAAGTGCGGCTGGCTATTTCTGCCGTCAGCAAATCGGTTCCGCTGTATGCGCTGGTCAATAAATTCGATCAGAAAGACCGTAACAGCGACGATGAAGAGCAGGTGCGGGCGATGATATCCGGCACCCTGATGAAAGGCCACATCTCTCCGGGCCAGATCTTCCCGGTGTCGTCGATGTGGGGATACCTGGCGAACCGCGCCCGTCATGAGCTGACGCAGCACGGTAAGCTGCCGGATCACCAGGAGCAGCGCTGGGTGCAGGATTTTGCCGAAGCCGCGCTGGGCCGCCGCTGGCGGACTGCCGATCTGGACGATATTGAACATGTTCGCCACTCCGCCGATCTGCTGTGGGAGGACTCCCTCTTCGAGCAGCCGATCCGCAAGCTGATTCACGCCGCCTACGCTAACGCCTCGCTCTACGCGCTACGCTCGGCGTCACATAAGCTGCTGAACTATGCCCAGAACGCCCGCGAATATCTGGATTTCCGCTATCAGGGGCTGACGGTGGCCTTTGAGGAGCTGGAGCTAAATATCGCCCGGCTGGAAGAGGATATGGCGCTGCTGCAGTCCCGCCAGGCGTCGGTGAGCGATGAGGTGAGGCATGAGGTTAGCCAGGCGCTGACGGCAACCGATCTGTTTATCAGCACCCAGCAGAGCGATATCAAACTTGCGGTAGAGCACATCTTCAACCCGGACAATTTGCTGGATCTGGCCGGGTTTAATCCGCATACGCTGTATGCCGATGCATTAGCGACGCCCGGCCAGCTGGTGCTTGAGGATGAAGGCCAGGCGCAGATCCTGCTGAGCAAAATCCGCTCCTCCTGCGAAACGATCATGCTGGATGCGCAGGCCAAAATCGGCCGCGAGCTGGCGCTGCGGTTTGACCAGCTGGAAACCACTCTGGCCCGCTCGCTGAACGACGCCATGCGTCCGATTGAGACGCGCATTAAAGAGGAGTTAAGCCACGCCGGTTTCCGCGCGCGGATCAGCTTCCCGGCGTTCCAGGCGAACCAGCTTAACTTCAACACCCGGAGCCTGTTCAGCGACGCTATCGCCCAGGAGAGTCAGCCCGCCAGCCAGGCGCAGGGAGCCAGCAGCGCGTTGCGCGAGACGGTCTCCCGCTGGTTGAACAATCCGGGCTGGGGCTGGGAAGATTACGTGATGACGCGGACGCGATACGTTATCAACGTGTCACAGCTTCATGAAAAATTTAAACAGCATATAGATCACTTTTGTGAACAAATTCGTAAAGCTTTGGCGGCGCAGGTCGATGTCTCTGTTACAGCAGGTATGGCAACATTCTTTGCGGAATTCTCGTTATGCCTTGCTGGATTACAGGAAAGCTTGCGTGATAGCCTCGCAGTGCGCCAGCAAAATGAGCATGCCACACGGGCGCTCAGCCAGCTGCTGCAGCAATGTATTACCACTGCGACGTGGATTCAGGAAGATACCCGACTGTTACGCGATGATATTCAAACGCTATTCGCGGCAGAGCAACCATGACAAAACACTTACTGGACGGTCCCGGACGGACGCTGGAATGTATCCATCCTAAATTTATGGTCGACCTGGTACAGGGGGCTGACGCGCAGCGTCATACCTCTGTGGCGTCGCAACAGCAGCACTTTCGTGAACGTTTAACCCAGGAGATCATGGCGCAGACTCAGCTTCGCCAGTGGGCCATGGGGGGAATGTTCAGCGAAAATGCTGTGCTGCGGCTCGGGCTGGCAGAGAAGCTGGCGGGGATGTTTGACCCCGGCCATCTGGCATTGACCCGGATGACGCAAATCCTCACCACCCTGCGCCAGCAGGCCAGCCTGCGTAATCAGCCAGCCATCGGGCTGGTGCATCAGTACGAAACCCTCGCCGCCCATTTCCAGCAACGTGCGCAGTTTAAAGAGAAAGCCTTAACCCAGCGCGGATTAACGGTGCAGGCCGGCGTTCACAGCGAGCAGATTTTTACCCGCTGGCGGGCCGGACACTATGACGGCTGGTCGCTGGCCGGGCGCGGTTATGTGGCGCTGGAGGAGCTGCGCTGGGGAGCGTTTGGTGACGCCTGCCGGCTGGCGAATGCGGACGTCAGCGCCATGCTGAAAGATAACCTGTGCAGCATGGTGGCGAACTATCTGGCACAGGGGATCAACGCCGCGCCCAACACCCGACATTTCTATCACCAGTGGCTGACCACGCCCGGTACGCCGGGGATTATCGATCATAAAGACATGCTGGGCTGGCTGGGGGACTGGTGTGATACCGACAGGCATCCGGTGTGCTGGTCGGTGACGCAGAGCTGGCAGAACGTGGCATTGGGGATGCCGAGGCTTTGTTCGGCGGCCAGGCTGGCAAAAGCGATGGTGGGGGAGGTGTTTGGGGAGTAAGGGTTGGCACGGTTAGCCCCCTCTCCCTTGAGGGAGAGGGTTGGGGTGAGGGGGAATATGCGGCACCGATGGTTTTTCCGTTCACTTCCAGAGCAGCGCTCCTTTGTAAACAACGTCAACTGTGAACGTGTTAAGGGGGCTATCGCGCCCCTTAACAATCCCGGCTCCCGGCAAGAAAATCGCCGCTTCGCGGATTGTTCGCCCCATCCCTGGGGCTCACCCCTTCGGGGCCAGCGCAAGCGCTGTCCAAAATTGCTCCCGGCAATTTTGTCCTCAGCTTATTCCCGCAGGCTTAGGGTCGGGCGTGATCCTACATCCCTGTAGGTCACGCCCTCTCGGCGCATCCATGCGCCTCGCCACGGCCTGCGGTCAACGCTTCGGCGATTTTCAGCCGGACCAGGGCGCCGCTGTAAGTCATTTATTATCCTGTAATGACTTCCTTGCTATAAATACAAAGCCCCCTCCCTGTAGGGGAGAGGGCTAACGTTTAGGGTTTACCTGTTAGTGGTGCAGTGACTCCACCGCTTGCGGTTCTTCGGCTTTTGCCGGGACCTGACCAAAGCGTTTGGCATACAGCGCGGTAATAATCGGAACCAGAATCGCGGTGACGATGACGCTTGCGGCAACCAGCGCGGTAGCGGAAGCGGCAACCGGTTCGAACGCCGGGTTAATCTGGGCGATAATCACCGGGTTTGCCACCGCAGCGCCTGCTGCTGAAGAGGCGGCCACACCCGCAGTACCATTCCCCCCACCGATAACACGGTCGGCAATAATCAGCGGAATACCGGTGATAACGATAACCGCCACACCCAGAACAATACCCAGCAGGCCAGTGTCGAGGATCACATTCAGGTTGATGGTGTTACCCAGCGCGAAGCCGAAGAACGGGATCAGAACCGGTGTTGCTTTGCTGAAGAAGTCGCGCAGATCGTGGTCGAGGTTGCCGAGGGCAAAACCGATCAGGAACGGCAGGACGGCGCCAACAAAGTGGTGTGGTTCAAAGGACGCCAGACCTGCGGAGCCGAGGATCAGCATGGTCATCAGCGGGCCGGACTCCAGAGACATCAGAACGAAAGCACCGGACTCTTCTTTGGTGCCGTACTGGTTCATCAGGCTGGCGTACAGACCGCCGTTGGTCATGTCCATTGCAGAGACAATTGCCAGCACCGAGAGGCCCGCGAAGAAGCCGGTCTGAATGCCGTTTTCCGGAATAAACATCGCGCAAACCATCGCCACAATCCACGCCACGGCAATTTTGGTAATAACCAGCGTACCGGATTTACGTAATACCGTGCCCGTTGCACGTAAATTAATGGAGGCGCCGATACAGAAGAACCATACCGCAAGAATTGGAACTGTGCCGGTAATCATACCTTTGGTGAACCCACCAAAATAGGCTCCGGTATTTGGTGCTAAGGTATTTAAAATTGCGCCCAGAACCAGCGGAACCAGCATCATCCCACCGGGGATGCGTTCAATCGCGGCTTTAATCTTCATCATCAACCCTCACATCTCATCGCGCATCGCCGGCGGACAAGTCATAATTAATAATCTAATTAATACAACGAATTGCTGCTCATTGACGTCAGGCGATTCGTTATTCATACAGCAGATATAAAACAGTTCGGCTCATTAAACCTTCATTTGAAGGAGGCCTGACTCGTTCTGACGGACTTATGATGCGATCGTTGGAATGATGATTCAATCAAAATAAAACACCGTTTTAGTTATCTTCATCACATATTTTAAGGAAACAGGATATTTGCCTCTTGATTATTAAAGCGGCTGTGAATGTCTTGTAAAAAAATGTCGTTCTTTTTTAATTTCACCGCAAATAATAACGCGCGGAAGGGTATTTACAGAGGCAGACATAAGAAACAACTAATGGTCATGGTTTTACAGTTTTTACACTTCTGGTGATAAACTGAAAAATATATGTGAAGTTGATCACACATATAAACGCTGGTAGGGTATTGAGGTCATCAACAAGCCCAGGCAGGCGTCAACAGGTTCGGTTGTACCGGTCAAAAAAGGTCAGTGTAAGTAAACCTGCTACGCTTGAGTGAGGAGAATGCGCATGAGGCGCTTCCCGGGTTCCACAGAGTGCTTTTTTTGAGCGCTGTGGGGAGAGCTGGGCTCAGTCTACGAGGATAGCAATGCTTAAAAGGAAAAAAGTTAAACCGATCACCCTGCGCGACGTCACCATTATTGATGACGGCAAACTGCGCAAAGCGATCACCGCCGCCTCGCTCGGTAATGCGATGGAGTGGTTCGATTTTGGCGTGTATGGCTTTGTGGCCTATGCGCTGGGTAAAGTCTTCTTCCCCGGTGCCGATCCCAGCGTGCAGATGATTGCCGCCCTCGGGACCTTCTCTGTGCCTTTCCTTATTCGTCCGCTCGGCGGCCTGTTCTTCGGGATGCTGGGGGACAAGTATGGACGTCAGAAAATCCTCGCGATAACCATTGTGATCATGTCGGTCAGTACCTTCTGTATCGGCCTGATCCCGTCGTATGAGAGCATTGGTATCTGGGCGCCGATCCTGCTGCTGCTGTGTAAGATGGCTCAGGGCTTCTCGGTTGGGGGCGAGTACACCGGTGCGTCGATCTTCGTCGCCGAGTACTCTCCGGACCGTAAGCGCGGCTTTATGGGCAGCTGGCTCGACTTTGGCTCCATTGCCGGGTTCGTGCTCGGCGCGGGCGTGGTGGTGTTGCTCTCCACCGTGGTGGGCGAAGAGAACTTCCTCTCCTGGGGCTGGCGTATTCCGTTCTTCCTGGCGCTGCCGTTAGGCATCATCGGCCTCTATCTGCGCCACGCGTTAGAAGAGACTCCGGCGTTCCAGCAGCACGTTGATAAGCTGGAGCAGGGCGATCGCGAAGGTCTGCAGGAAGGGCCTAAAGTCTCGTTCAAAGAGATTGCCACCCGTCACTGGCGCAGTCTGCTGACCTGTATCGGTCTGGTGATCTCCACCAACGTGACCTATTACATGCTGCTCACCTACATGCCGAGCTACCTGTCGCATAACCTGCACTACTCAGAAGATCACGGCGTGCTGATCATCATCGCTATCATGGTTGGGATGCTGTTTGTGCAGCCGATTATGGGCCTGCTGAGCGACCGCTTCGGCCGTCGTCCCTTCATTATTTTCGGCAGTGTCGCGCTGTTCGTGCTGGCTATCCCGGCCTTCATTATGATCAACAGTAATGTGATCGGCCTGATTTTTGCCGGTCTGCTGATGCTGGCGGTGATCCTCAACTGCTTTATCGGCGTGATGGCCTCGACCCTGCCAGCGATGTTCCCGACGCACATTCGCTACAGTGCGCTGGCAGCGGCGTTTAATATCTCGGTGCTGATTGCCGGTATTACCCCTACGCTGGCGGCATCGCTGGTAGAGAGTACCCAGAACCTGATGATGCCCGCGTACTACCTGATGGTGATTGCGGTCATCGGCCTGGTTACCGGCATTTATATGAAAGAGACGGCGAACCTGCCGCTGAAAGGGGCGACGCCTGCTGCGTCTGACCTCCAGGAAGCGAAGGAGATCCTGCGTGAGCATCATGACAACATCGAGCAGAAGATTGAAGATATCGATGCTGAAATCGCGGAGCTGCAGGCGAAGCGGTCCCGGCTGGTGGACCAACACCCCCGCATAAACGAGTAAATTAAAAACCCGGCCTCGGCCGGGTTTTTTTATGCCTTTAGTTTGCGTAATCGCTTTTTTCATTCCTGAACGGAATACAACTAAAGTTTGTTGGCGGTTTTATTGAATAGTGCTTACGCTGTATATAAACAGATGTCTCTATAAAACCGACGCTTCAGCGCTATAAGGGATGTGTATGCCGAGTCTTACACCGACATAGCAGTGAACCCAGCCAGACCCTAAAATGCTGACTCATTTAGGTTGCGCCTCCCTGCGCGGACCCGTGTTTTATTTTTACTACGCTTACCGGTGCAATTAGCACAACAAAAAAATAATACCGATGCTTAATTATAAGTAGGTCAGGACATGCTGAGAAATTCGCAAAAGATCACCCATGGAGGTTACTCAGTATTCATTAAATTAATTGATTTCTTCTCAATTAATTTAATTCTGATGCTCAGTGGTTGGTGGTTGAAAATGGAGTCTTTCGACACTGTAATTTTGATCAGCCTATTATACTCCACCGCATTTTTACTGTTTGGCGAGTACACGCAGTGTTATTTGTATCGACCTAAAAACAACAAGTTACGCAACCAACGGCGGCTTTTCCTGACGGCTTTTTTCGCCATTCTGTTTATCGGCATGGTACGCATTCTCGTTGCCAAATTATATTCGTTGGGCTACTTAACCTTTATCGACGTGCGCAATATTCCCGCGATGCCGTTATGGTATGCCTCGCCGATCCCTTTTCTTTATGTCGTCCGCCTGATTATTTTCAAACTTTCCGCTAAAAAGCGCATCAGAGTTGCCATTATCGGGATTACCGATAACGGCCTGGCCGCGGAAAAGGCGTTGCGTCTGGAATATGCGGACGTGAAGCTGGAGCTGGCCTTCTACGATGAACGCGGCCCGGAGCGACTGGGCGAACTGGCGAAAAGAATTACCAGCCCTTATAACGGGCCCGTAATTAAACTGGTCGAAGAAGCCAAGGCTGGCCGGGTCGACGAAATCTACATTGCCCTGCCGATGGTGGCGCTGGAGCGCATACGCCATTTCCTGGCCATGATGTCCGATACCACGGTAAATACCTGGATCGTGCCAGACTTTTACGCCTACAGCACCAATACCTCACAGATACGCTCCATCCATAACTTACAAACCATCGGTATTTTCACCTCGCCTCTGGATGGCGGAGGGGCGTTTATAAAACGCGCAGAAGATCTGGTGATCGGCAGCGCGATTATGGTAATGATTGTCTCGTTAATGATCGTCATTGCCATTGGTATCAAGCTCACCTCTCGCGGGCCGGTTTTCTTTAAACAGGATCGCTACGGTCTGAGCGGGCAGAAGATCAAAGTCTGGAAGTTCCGGACCATGAAAGTTATGGAAAATACCGACACGGTGAAACAGGCGACACGAGATGACCCCCGGGTCACGCGCTTTGGAGCATTCTTACGTCGGACATCTCTGGATGAGCTACCGCAGTTCATCAATGTTATTCAGGGAAATATGTCGATTGTCGGCCCACGGCCCCATGCCGTGGCGCACAACGAGCTTTACCGTAAGCAGGTCGAGAACTACATGATTCGCCATAAAGTGAAGCCTGGGATCACAGGTTTAGCGCAAATTAATGGCTATCGTGGCGAAATTGATGCGCTATATAAAATGGAAAAGCGAGTCCAGTACGACATTGAATATATTCAGAACTGGTCCTTTTGGTTAGATATAAAAATCATCATTAAAACCATTTTTAAGGGATTTGTCGGTAAGAATGCATACTAAAATTATTATTATCGCTGGGATTATGGCGTCTCCGGTCGCGTTAGCAGAATTAACGCCAAAATCACACATTGGCTGGGCGGGTATCGACTTTCAAAGCAATGTCGGGGTGAACTATGGGCATAACGATAATGTGACCTTCCAGCCTCAGGATAGCGACGCGAAAGGCTCCGACTTTCAGAGCCTCAAGCCTGTATTGTCCCTGAATGGGGAACGCGGCCAGGACAAGTATCTGCTGATGTACACGGGGGATTATCGTCACTACTCCAGCGATTCTGCGGATGATTATGACGATCACTTTTTCCGCTTCAAGGGCGACTGGCGTTATGGTCTGATGCATGGCCTGAGCCTGACGCTGGAAGATTCCCTCGGCCATGAGGAGCGCGGGCGTGGCGTGACGGAAGGGTTCCTGCCGGAACAGTTCCGTGAATTTGGCGTAACGTCGCCGTTAACCACCAATTTGTTCAACAGCGAGCTGCGCTATAGTTATGGTGCACCCGACGGACGGGGAAGGGCTGACCTGGCGTTAATGCACCGCAGATGGTCTTTTGGTAATACCGGCCAGGTTGAAAGCAAGGATGAGGACTTTGCACAATATATCCGCGAGCAGGAGTGGACCGAAAATACCCTGATTGCAGAAATTTTCGATCAGTACACATCTAAGACGCGTTTTCGCTATAGTTTTATTACTAACCAGTTTCATTACGATCATGACTCACAAAAAGACAGTAATGAATATTATTTGCGTTACGGCATTCAGTCCCAGCTTACGGGCAAAACGAATGTTGATATGAACGTGTCGTGGCTCTATAAAACTTTTGAGAATAACCCCGGGTCGAAGGATTTCAACGGGATTAACTGGGATATATTGGGTGAGTGGAGACCGCTTCAGCAGTCGCTGTTTACGTTAAGAACATCACAAAGTATTAAGGATCCTTCCGAAGCGGGCGGATATAATTTACTTACTGAGTACGGCATTTCCTACAAACATTTATGGATGAACGACCGGTTAACGACGTTGCTTGATTACGCATATATTACAGAGGATTACAAAGATCAGGACAAGGACCGCCACGACAAAAATAGCGTGTTTTCAATTATCGTAGGTTATGACTTCACCCCATCGTTTAACGTTGGTGTGGAATATCATTTTGATACGCTTAAGTCTAATAAAGATACAGATACGTTTACCATCGGCCCCAACGACGATCGCATCGTGACTGAAACGTTGGGCTATGATCAATCTTTGATTATGCTTACAGCTAAGGTTCAGATTTAAAATGAAAATAATGAAACTGTGCGCATTTTTACTCCTCAGCCTTGTTTTCGCCGGATGCAAATCACCGCAGCCGACGTTAATGGACAATAGCGTAGTGGATTCAGGAAATTATTTACTGGGCTCGGGTGATATCGTCAACATTAACGTTGCCGGCCAGCCTGACCTGACCATGAAAGTAGTACTTGATAACAGTGGGGCTATTAATTACCCCTATATTGGCAAGCTGGAATTAAAGGGCAAAACCGCCAGCCAGGTGGATGCGGAAATTACGCAACGCCTGCGCAAAGGTTTTGTACTTAATCCCATGGTGACGGTCAATATCGCTGAATTCCGTAAGTTTTATATCTCTGGTGAAGTTGAGAACCCGAATGGCTATTCCTACGAGCCAGGTATGACCGTGGAGAAATCCATCGCCCTTGCTGGGGGCTATACCGATCGTGCAGACCGAACGGATCTCAAAATTCGTCAATCATCCACCGGTGAGTTACTCGAAAATGTTGATGTTACGCACTCCGTACTCCCGGGCGATCTCGTCATTATTGGCACAGGATTTTTCTGACCATGAAACTATCAATAGTGGAAAATGGCAAAAAGCGAGAAAGCGCTATCGATATCGCAAGATTTGCCAGAGAAATTAAAAAGAACTCCTGGAAAATCCTTCTCTCCGGCATCGTTGCCGGAGCGATTGCCTGGCCACTAATGAGTTTGATGTCATCGAAGTACGTTTCCACCGCCACGGTACTGATCAAAGCTCAGCCGGACAATGTTTCACCATTCCAGAAAGTGGAAGGCTATGACTCCACCCGTAACGGATATTACGAAACGCAAACCGCGCTGATGCAGTCGCGCGTGGTGCTTGAGCAGGCCATTCGCACGCTGAAACTCGATCAGAACCCCGCGTTTAACGGCGAGGGGGCGGGCATTGGCGCAACCCCTGAGAACGAACAGCAGCGGGTAGATCATGCCCTGAAAACGCTGATGAAAGATCTCACCATCAGCAACGTGCGCACCACCCATCTGTCCACCGTCTCCTATGAATCCACGTCGCCGCAGCTGGCGGCGGATGTGGCTAACGGCGTCGCCGAGTCGTTTATCAATTACACCCTGGCCCTCAAGCAGCAAAAAACGGCGAAGGCGAGGGATGATAACCAGCAGAAGCTTCAGGAACTTCAGCAGCAGATGGCGCAACAAAAGTCCGCTCTGGATGGCTATCTGGCGAAAGAGGGGTTATTGACCTTCCGCGGCGTGGATGGTTTTGAGACGGAACAGATGGGCATTATCACCAACCGTCTGGCGAATGCGACCGAGCGCCGGGTGGCTGCTGAATCTATCTATAACGAGATTCGTTCCGGCGGGGGGAGAGCCATCTCGCTGCCATCGATTTCAAACCATGCCCAGATCCAGGATTTACGCATCGCCCTGATCCAGGCCAACAGCGAGCTTTCGCAGCTGGAAAAAACCTACGGGCCACAGTACGACAAAGTAATCCAGGCCCGGGCCCGTATCAGCGCGATCCAGGCGCAAACGGCGATGACGCTCAGGGAGCAGGAAGCCGGATTACGCCAGAACTACGAGGCGGCGCTGGCGGACGAAAGAAATTATCAGAAGCAGCTGGAAGAGCAGAAAGCGAACTTCCAGAAGTTGTCTATGAAGCGGGATGGTTACAACGACCTGAAGCTGGCGCTGGATAAAACGGAAGAGATGTACAAGATGGCCTATCAGCGCACGCAGGAGCTGGCATTACCCGGCTCTTATTCCGATGCCGATGCGGAGATCTACGATCCGGCCGTACCCGCTGCGCTTCCGGCCAAACCGAATAAGCCGCTGCTGATGTTGATGATTGTGCTGCTGGTGATGCTTTTCTACACGATGTACATCATGGTGAAAACCGCCACGGACAAATCGGTGAATACCCTCAGCCAGATGCAGAAACGACTGAATCTGCTGCCGCTGGGTGAGATCCGCCGCTTTAAAGGGGTGGGCGGGCGCAGCAAAATCCGCGATCTGATCGCCAGCGATCCGCTGAATGCCGACATTATTCACAGCATGCGCACGCAGATCATGCTGAACAGCCATCCGCTGCAGGTCATTGCCGTGACGTCGGCGGAAGGCGGAGAGGGGCGGACGCTGCTGGCGAACCTGCTGGCCAACTCCTTTAGCTTTGACCAGAAAACGCTGCTTATCGATATGGATTTCTTCAACAGCGACGGTCTGTCGGGCGAGCTGGGCTCACCGAAGGCGCCGGGCGTGGCAGAAGTGCTGCGCGGCGACAGTGCGACCGACAACGTGCTGGTGAAGATGAGCGAGAATCTCGACTTTCTCCCGCGCGGCAATACCCCGGTCTCGGCGCTGCTGCTGCTGTCGCCTGAACGGCTGAAACCGCTGATCGATTCGCTGCGTGGCCGCTACCAGCGCATTATCGTCGATGTGGCGGCGGTGAATCAGAGCCAGGAAGTCCAGCTGGTGAGCCAGGTGACGGATGGCCTGATCTTTGTCCTGAAAGCGGGTCTGAACGCGGCCGACACGATTGGGCCAGCCATTGAGAAAGCGACCAACGACCACAACGTGATTATCGGCGGCGTGCTGAATCAGGTGGTGGATAAAAATCTGGAGAGCAAAGAGGGGCTGCGTTCGCTGAATTACCATACCCACGAACTGATGAATAACACAGGCCAGGCATGAGTCTCCTTAAGAGCGCCTCCACGATCGCGGGGTCATCAGTCATATCACAACTGATTGGTGCCCTGTCGATCTGGCTCATTTCGCATAAGTACGATCTTGGCGAGGTGGGGCTCTACGCGCTCAACTACAGCATTGCCCTGATCGGGGCGCAGGTCTGTACCTTTGCCTCGCAGCTGTTGATCCCCAGGCAACAGGATGACGAGCTGGCCCAGAACGTGGTCTTTTGTCTCCTGCAAAGCCTGACCGTCGCCATTCCGTATGCCGTACTGACGGGCTGGCTGTTTCATCAGAATATCCTTTTCCTCTACCTGCTCACGCTCTCGAATACCTGGGTGCTGATAGCCGAGAACCTGTCGCTGCGCACGGCGAACTTTCGCTTTCTGGTGGTGCAACGCATCTCCGTCTCGGTGGTGGTGGTGGTGTCCGTGCTGCTCACCCACCAGGTGATGGCGTTTTACTGGATGTGGGCGATCCTGATGATGGCGCTGACCAGCGCCTGCATCCTGCGGGCATTTGATATTCGCACCGTCGCGCTGCATCACCTGTCGCCCTCCAGTAACCTGGCGTTCCTGCAAAAAAATATCCACCACATCACCAAAGTGGGCAGTGCCGAAGTGCTGGCGATGGCTAACAACAACCTGCCCATCATGCTGATCAACTTCTGGTTCTCGGCCTTAACGGCGGGCTACTTCTCGGTGGTCAGCCGCTTCTGCCTGGCCCCGGTGGTGATTGTCGGCAATGCGGTGCGCAATACCATTTTCTCGAAATGGTCGATTGATTTCAGGAACAACGTCTTCAACTACGAAGAGTACACAAAGGTCCGCCTGCTGCTGTTGGTGCTGGGCGTGATCTGCACCCTGGGCGTCTTTATCTTCTATCCGATTGTGATGAATCTCGGTTTCAGCGAGGAGTGGATCGCCTCCGTACCCACCTCGCGCTACATGCTGCCGTACCTGTTCCCGGCGCTGGCGGTCTGTCCGCTGACGGTGATTGAGCTGATTTTCGGCTCGCACCGCTACTTCCTGCGGATCCAGCTCGAACAACTGGCGATCGTGGGGATCGCGTTTGTCGTTGTCCCGTACTTCTACAATGACTATGCGACCTCCATCATCATATTTTCGATTCTGACGTTCATTCGCTACGCCTTCATCTATCTGAAGGTGAATAAGCGCGCCGATATTCTGAAAAACGGGTCAGTGGCATCATGAATCTTAATACCGGACATTACCTACAAACGTTCACCCTGCTGACCCTCATCTTCTGCGGGCTGGTGCAGTATTTTACCGGTGAGCTGACGGTGCTGTGGCTGCCCTTCTTCTTAACGATGCTGATGGCGGCTTTCCTGCTTCTGCAGACCCGTCACGAACCCGTGCGCCTCGATGCGCAGGAAGCCATTGTCCTGACGCTGTATCTCTCTTTTATCCTGCTCGCAGGGATCTCGACCCTGTTTCAGGGCGGGGCGCTCATCACCCTTATCGGGTTTAAGAATGAGATTGCCCTCTCGCTGGTGATGCTCTGCCTGCTGCTGGGGTTCTGCCGGGAATCGCAGATCTACCAGGTCACGCGCGGCCTGTACTGGATTTTTTATCTCCAGTTCCCGGTTGCGCTCTACCAGCTCATCTTTGTGGTACCGCAGCGCGTGGCGTTGCATGGCGAAGAGGAAAAATGGGACTCCGTGGTGGGAACGTTCGGGGGCGACCCGATGGGTGGGGGGAACACCGCAGCGATGGGCTTGTTCTGCCTGCTGATCATGCTGCTGAAAGTCTCGGAGTATAAGCATGGGCTGACCAGCTTTAAAAACATGGCCTTGCATATCATCCTGGGTTTTGTGATGTGCATTATTGGTGAAGTGAAGTTTGTGATCCTGCTGTCGCCGTTATTGCTGGGGTGGGTGTGGATCATGCCTTCCTGGGTCAAAGAGGCGAGTAAGGTGAATCTGGCCGTGCTGCTGTCTATTCTGGTGTCGATGGTGCTGTTGATCGGCCTGGCCATTGTCATCCTGGCCTACAGCTATAGCGCCGCCTATGGCATCGATACGTCGGAAAACCCCTTCGCCGTGTTCTTTGACTCACTGGGCTACATTTTCGACCCGAACTTCATCCTGCCGGGCGGGGAGATAGGGCGTTTTACCACCCTGACGTTCTGGTTACAGCATAACGACCTGTCGGGGTTGCCAGGCACGCTGTTCGGCTATGGGCTGAATGCCACCAACAGCGGCAGCTTCCTCTCGCCAGGTTTCCTGAACCAAATCTACAACCTGACCCTCGACAGTACCGCCATGAGTATGCTGCTCTGGGAAGTCGGGGTGGTGGGGACCGTCATCTTTATCGGGCTGTTTGTCTATATTCTGAAAGTGGTTCAGCCTGAACCGTTGCTGTCGGTTGACCAGATTGATGAGCAGGATCTCCGGCTGCTGAGCTTTGCGCCGGCCTTTAACGTTTTTTCAATCGCCTGTCTGCTCAGTATTCCCTACAGCCAGATACTGATGATCGTGCCAATGCTGCAATTCTTGTTCTATTTATCATTAGGTTCCAGCTTGATCATTCGCCGGACCGTACGCCGTTATACGGGGCTCTATTGATGTACAAACCGTTTATTACCGTAAGTATTAAGACGTTTAACGAAGCCGAATGTATAGAGAAAACCATCGACAGTATTCGCAGCCAGATTGCTGAGTATCCGCATAAAATTATCGTTGCCGACAGTCTTTCGACGGATAACACCCAGCAGCTGGCCAGCGATAAAGGGGTGATGGTGGTGTCGTTAACCGAACCGGCAGACCGCTGCTGCGGCGTCGGGCATCAGCTGGGCTACCTTCACAGCGAAGGTGAGTTCATCCTGCTGATGGATGGCGATATGGAGCTGGAGCCGGGATTCATCGATCGGGCGGTGGCGTTTCTGCAGGAAAATCCTGGGTACGCTGGCGTGGCCGGAACGGTGGAGATGGACGACGCTTCAAACTATGAATTCACCTCCCGCAAGCAGCGCATCAATAAGATCTACCCCCTGGGCGACTGCGACCATCTGGGCGGCGGCGGACTGTACCGCCTGTCGGCGATTGCCGACATTGGCTACTTAACCAACCGCAGCCTGCACGCCTATGAAGAGGCGGAGCTGGGGATCCGCCTGCTGACCGCGGGTTACAAACTGCACCGCCTGAACGTGCCCTATTTCCGGCACACCTCCTACACAATGCCGACCTTCAAAATGCTGCGCTATCGCTGGAAGAGCGGTTTCCATCAGGCGCCGGGGGAGCTGCTGCGCAGCGCGTGGGGTAAACCCTGGTTCCGCGACGCGCTGATGCTGGTGAAAAACGAAGTCATCTTCGCAAGTTACATTCTTATCGTGCTGATTGCGTTCTTTACCTTCGACGTCAGCCTGATCGATATCGCGCTGTTGCCGCTGCTGGCCTTTATCCTGCTGAAAACCATTCGCAACCGCTCATTAAAAAACGGCCTCAACAGCGTAATCAATCTGGCGGTGCTCTCTGCCGGGCTGGTCAAAGGGCTTTTTCATCCGCTCCGCGACCCCAGGGTGCCACCGGGCAATAAAGTTATTCGTGAGCAGGGAGAGTAATGAAAGTCTTACTGGTGAATAAGTTCTTCTTTATCAAAGGAGGAGCTGAAACGGTCTATTTTCAGGAACGCAACATGCTGAAAGAGGCCGGCGTGGAGGTGATCGATTTCTCGATGCAGCATGAGAAAACTTTCCCTCTGACTATGCGGACTACTTTGTCACCAACGTGGATTACCATACAGAGGGTGGTCTGCTGGCGGGGGCTAAAACCGCCATCAACTTTATTCACAACCGGGAAGCCTGCAAAAAAATGCGGGCGCTGCTGGAGCAGACGCGCCCGGAGATCGTCCACTTCCACAATATCTATCACCAGCTGACGCCGGCTCTGATCAAGGTCGCCCGGGATTTCGGCTGTAAGACGGTGTTAACCGCCCACGACTATAAAATTATGTGCCCGTCGTACTCCATGCTGCGCGACGGCAAGGTGTGTGATGCCTGCGTGACCGGTACCGTGTTCAATGCGTTTCGCTATCGCTGCCAGGAGGGCTCGGCGGCGAAAAGCCTGCTGCTCTCCTTAGAGGCCACCTGGCAGTACATCGCGCAAAATTATCAGGCGCTGGACGTGATTGTCTCCCCGAGCGAATTTTTGCGTAACGAGCTGAAGCGCTCGCTGCCGAAGTCCCGTATCGAGGTCATTGTGAACGGCATCGACGACGGTAAGCCGCCAGAAGAGAGCCCCGATGAGTCGTATCTGCTCTACGTCGGGCGCCTGAGCCGCGAAAAAGGGGTGCCGACGCTGACCCGGGCGCATCAGCTTATGCGCAACAAAATGCCGTTAAAAGTGGTCGGCCACGGGCCGCTGCATGACGACATGGTTAAGAACTTCCCCGATGCGGAGTTCCTGGGCTATGTGCAGCAGGGACCGGGGCTGGATGCGTTGATTAAAAACGCCCGGGCGGTGGTGCTGCCCTCAGAATGTTATGAGAACTGCTCGATGGCGGTGCTGGAGGCGATGTCGTTCGCCCGGCCGGTGGTGGGGGCCCGCATTGGCGGCATCCCGGAGCAGATTCGACACGGTGTGGAAGGATTGCTGTTTGAACCTGGCAACGCTCAGGATCTGGCCGATGCGCTGGACGTGATAGCGGAAAACCCGCAGCAGGCCCGGGAGATGGGGCTGAGAGGCCGGGAACGGCTTTGCCAGAAATACTCACTGCGTAAGCACATGGAAACGTTGCAGTCGCTGTACCGCGAGCTGCTCGACGGGCGATAACATGGCAAAAAAAATCACGGTGTTGGGTACCCGGGGGATCCCCGATGTATTGGGCGGCGTCGAAACCCACTGTCAGCATCTCTATCCGGCTATTCGCCAGCAGTATGACGTGGAGATTTGCGTCATTGCCCGGTCTCCCTATGTACCCTACCGGCGCTCGCGCTACAAAAACGTCGAGACGCTGGCGCTGTGGGCACCTAAAAAACGCAGTTTTGAGGCCATCGTGCACTCTGTTATCGCTGCGTTGAGGACATTCTTCGATCGATCCGATATTGTTCATGTTCACGCCATCGGACCCGGCCTCGTGGTGCCGCTGTTACGCCTGCTGGGCAAACGCGTGGTCTTTACCCATCACGGGCCGGACTACGATCGCCAGAAGTGGGGCAAGACGGCGAAAAAAATCCTGATGCTCGGTGAGAAAGTGGCGGTGAAGTACGCCAGTGAAGTGATTGTGATTTCTGAGGTGATCAACCAGCTGATCCAGCAGAAATACTACCGCTATGATGCGCATCTGATTTATAACGGCGTGAAGGTGCCAGCACCGCTGGATAACGAGACGATCGACAGGATCCTCGGGCGCTATGATCTCCAGCCCGGGGGCTATATCGTGATGGTCGGGCGATTCGTTGAAGAGAAGGGGATGCATGACGCCATCGCCGCGTATCAACAGTCGGGCCTGACGTTGCCGCTGGTGCTGGTAGGGGATTCGGATCACCCCTCGGAATACAGTTTGCGTCTGAAGCAGCTCGCGTTTGAGACGCCGGGCGTGGTAATGACGGGGTTTTTAAAAGGCGAGGAGTTGCAGGTTGTCTTCTCTCAGGCTTCACTCTTTGTGATGCCGTCGTACCATGAGGGGCTACCCATTGCGCTACTGGAGGCGATGTCCTACTCGCTCCCGGTGGTGGTAAGCGATATTCTGCCCAATCTCGAGGTCGGCTTGCCGGATGAGACCAGCTTTAAGCTGGGGAACATCGCGGATTTAGCCCGGAAAATGGCAAGCCAGGCGAACCTGCCGCGCGTGGATTACGGTGATTTTCTGAAGCGTTACAACTGGGACGAAATCGCCAGAAAAACCGTCTCTGTCTACCATAAAATAGATAAAACAATAGGTTAAAATTGACCAGTAAGCCCAGAAACCCGATAGTTATCGATCGTTTTTACGAAGTGCTTGATAAGAACGTTGCCGCTCAGCTGACCCCAGAGCAAAAAGAGGAGATCGAGGACGCCATCGTTTCGATTACCCTGGCATCGCGGCATCGGATCGATTTCCGTAAAAGTTTTCCTTTCTTCGGCAAACGCCTCTATATGGTGTTCTTACTGGGACGGGACCTCCGCGCGCGTTCCCGCCCGGAGTCAAAACTGTCACGCATCGTGGTGACCTTCCTCATCCTGTTCGCCACGCTGTTCCTGCTGTGCTGCGTGCTGTTGACGCTGTACATGATCAAATCGGCGCTGGGGATAGACGTCTTCCAGAACTTCCACGTCGGGATCTGGGACTGGTGGCTCAGTCTGAAATATCAGTAAAAAAACAGGTGCCTGATGGCACCTGCTTGATCTGCTGAACGTCAGGCGTTGTAACCCCCGGGATTGTTCTTCTGCCAGTTCCAGGCGTCGCGCATCATCTCGTCCAGGTTGCGCGTGGCCTGCCATCCCAACTGCTGGCGCGCCAGCGACGAATCCGACCAGCACTCTGCCACGTCGCCGGAACGCCTGCCGACGATGCGGTAATTGATTCTGGTCTGGGCGGCTTTTTCGAATGCCTTGATCAGGTCAATTACCGAATACCCGATGCCGGTGCCGAGGTTGATGACCTTAAACGCCTCGCCTTCGTCTTTATGATCCAGCGCGGCCAGATGGCCGTGGGCCAGATCCATCACATGAATGTAATCCCGAACGCCGGTTCCGTCAGGCGTCGGATAGTCGTCGCCGAAGACGGTCAGGCACTCCAGCTTGCCGATCGCAACCTGGGAAATATAGGGCACAAGATTATTGGGAATACCGTTCGGATCTTCTCCCAGGCGCCCGGAAGGGTGCGCACCACCGGATTAAAATAGCGCAGACAGGTGATCCTGAATTGCGGTTGCGCGGCCGCGAAATCCCGCAAAATCTGCTCTACCATCAGCTTGGAGGTGCCGTACGGGTTCGTGGTACCGCCGGTGCGGGACTTCTCGCTCAGGGGAACGGCGTCAGGATTGCCATAAACCGTGGCCGACGAGCTGAAAATTAAACTGGTCACGCCTGCCCGCTGCATTTCATCCAGAAGGACCATCGTCCCGACCACATTGTTTTCATAATAGGCGAGCGGCTGGGCAATAGACTCGGAAACAGATTTAAGGCCCGCGAAGTGGATGACGTCGGTAATGGTATGTTGAGTGAAAAGCGTTTTTAACGCGTCGCGATCGAGAATATCAGCGATATGAACCACCGGCTGTTTTCCCGTTAATTCTGCAACCCGGATTAACGACTCCTGCGAAGCATTAGAGAGATTATCTATGACAACGACCTCTTCTCCTCGCTCCAGTAATGTCAGCACCGTATGTGAACCAATATAGCCTGCACCGCCCGTAACCAGAATTGCCATAATAAATCCCCCAAAAAGCCCGCATCCGTCCGCGCACCGGGGTGGCGGAATATAGACGCTCTTTTGCAGTTTTTTATCCTGTGACACTGGTTAGGTTAGTGCTAATTCCCCATATTGTCACTTAGCTAAAAAGACGCTTTCGGTGATTAACCATAACTTTATACGTCAGCTTTTTAAGCGTGGAGAGCAGGCTGAAGGTCAGGTGTTTTGTATCGTAGACAATATAGTTATCGGTAAAGTTTAAGGTGTGAATACCGTCACTGTTATTAATCGACGAACTTATTTTGCCTACCAGTTTCTCTTCATATTTATGCGGCGTCAGGCTGGTCAATTCCTTGATGAAGATAGACTTTCCATAAAAGCCAGGATTGCACTCCTGGGTAAAGAGGTAGGTTTTGTCGTTGATCGAGTAAGGCTTGCCGGCACCTCTGGCATGAACATTACAGATATCCAGGGCCGGGGAGATTTGCTTCCAGTCGCCGAGAATGCCCTCTGAGGTGTGGATCACCAGCTCGTTATCCAGCGTGGTGGAGACCAGGTAGTTCACGCCGTTCAGCTCAAAGACCACGTTATCCGTCACGGCTATATCGGAGACCAGCACTTTAACCTTTTCCCAGCGCGCGGGGAAATCGACGGACTGGAACAGAATGACCTCTTTTCTCTCTGACGACTCGGGGATCATGAACAGTTTACCCTCGAGTTCAAACAGGAACGGAAAAGAGAGATGGCATTTTAAGTCGTCAAAGCCTTCAAGCTTAACGTCGTCCATCTCCTGAAGGTCTTTATTCAGGATACGGCAACGCAGAATGCCTTTAGAGTTGAGGAAGGAGAAAGCTTCATAAAAAACATACAGTCGATCGCCTTTATCTATAATAAAAGGGTCGGCCTGGAAGATATATTTTTTATCAAGCTGCTGTGCTTTAGCGTTACAAAGAATATCCAGCGTGTTTTCCGGGAAAACATGCTGGCCGTGGCTGTTTATGACCATGATGTCCCAGGACTCATGGAAGAACAGCTTTTTGATTAGCTTGTTATTTTTATTGAACATTTCACCATGCTACTCATGATAAAAATTGATAAAACCAGAAATAAGCGGTGTCTGTTGGCCCAGAGGTATGATAGATGAATCCTGACACTCACTTTTCCCGCGCAGTAACATATCAACATTAGTTCCTTTCAGGTTTATGGAAATAGTCAATTCGTGTGAGTCCGGGAATATATTCTGTGAAATAAAATGTTATTTATAAGAAGTAAGTCACTGTAAAAAGGGGATTCAATGCGCTTAAACGATCTGCCATGCAGTAAAAATGGGTTGTTACTGCTTATCGCCGGAGCGCTGATGTTCTCTTCGGGTTGGGCCTGCGCTGAAAGTGCAGAAACCTTGCAGACGGTGAATCCGCCCGCCATTAGCGGCCCGCTGGCTAATCCCGGGAACGGCGTGGCCCGTTTTCACGATCAGGACTTAAACCTTGCGGATTATCCGGCGACGGGCCTCGAATATCGGCGCTATTACTGGAGCGAGGTTGAACCGCGAGAAGGGCAGTACAATTTTGCGCTGGTGGATGAGGGGTTTGCGGCGGCCGCTGCCCATCAACCGCCCATGAACGTCGGACTGCGCTTTATGATCCTCGATGGGCCGGAGTCAGGCTCTGAGATCCCCCAGTGGCTGATCGACAAAGGGATTAAAGGCATCTGGACGCCGGATCATAAAACCTTTGCCCCCGATCTGGACGATCCTACCTATATTGCCTACGCCCGGCGGCTTCTGCAGGCGTTTGGCGCGCGGTACAACAATAACCCGGAGCTGGCTTTCATCGACATTGGGATGGTTGGCGCCTGGGGGGAGTGGCATAACAGCAACTTCCCGAACCTGCCGCCGTTGCAGGAGCGCTATTCCCCCGCGCTGCTCAACCGTTACGTTGATATGCATTTCAGTGCCTTCCCTGACACGCCTAAGATCATGCTGATCAACGGCTATGATTCCGTCGCCTATGCAGCGAAAAAAGGGGCGGGCTGGCGGGCGGACTGCTGGGGAGACTGGCGCAACTTCAGCCCTACCTGGAGCCATATGGCCAATGATTACCCGGAGCGTATTACGGCGGCGCAGGCGGCCTGGCCGGGATTCAACGACGCCTGGAAAAAAGCGCCCGTCAGCCTGGAGATTTGCGGCCATATGGCGGAATGGCTGACCGAGCAAAAGTACTCTCGCGAAGAGGTACAGGCGACCTTTGACTGGGCGCTGGCGCAGCATGCCAGCACCCTGAATATCAAATCCACTGAAATACCGAAGGTGTATCGCGATATCGTCGACAAGGCGCTGACTAAAATAGGTTACCGCTTCCGGGTGGTGTCGCTGACGCATCCGGCGAGTGCGCGTGCGGGGCAGGCCCTGTCGCTCACCAGCCAATGGTCAAACGATGGCGTGGCGCCGATTTATCTGCGTTATACCCTCGCCTGGCGCCTGCAGGACCAGCGAGGGAGCACGGTCGCCCAGGGCAGCGCCGGGGATGATATCCGCCAGTGGCTGCCGGGCAGGCACAGTTCGGCTTATCAGCTGGCAACGCCGCGTAACCTTGCGGCCGGACGCTATCAGCTGGACATGGCGCTGGTGGATAAAAACAACACAGCGCGGATCCAGCTCGCTAACGAGGGGAAACTGAGTGATGGCTGGTATCGGCTGTCGTCGGTCGTGATTAACTGAAGGATTTGGCTGAAAGCTGAAAAGCAAAAAACCAGCCCTAAGGCTGTTTTTCTAAATAGTGGTGCCAGTCCGGCTCTGTAAAAGCAAAAACCCGCCTAAAAGGCGGGTTCTTTAAATAGTGGTGCCCGGACTCGGAATCGAACCAAGGACACGGGGATTTTCAATCCCCTGCTCTACCGACTGAGCTATCCGGGCAACGAGGCGCATTAAACCGTAATCGCGTACGGTCGTCAACCTTATTTCGGGAAACCCTGTTCAACTGCTTAAGATTGCGGCAATCTGTCGGTTTGCGCGGCGATTTTGCACAAATCTTCCAGACAGAAAGATACGCTCGGGCAATGCTGGCAGCGAAAAAGGGGAGCGACAGTGAACGACTGGCTTGAACTGCGACAGCATGCGGATACAGGAATTGAAACGATCAAGGCGCACTTTGAAGGGCATGCCTACGATCCGCACTGGCACGACAGCTATCTGGTGGGCATCACCCTGAGCGGTACCCAGCAGTTCCATTGCCGTCGTGAGCGCCATCGTAGCCATCCGGGTGATGCGTTTCTGCTTGAGCCGGGTGAGATCCACGACGGCGACGCTCCTGTCGCAGGCGGCTTCACCTATCTGACCTTCTACCTCGACGAGCGCTGGCTGACCGATACCCTGCATGGCCTGTATGAATCCACCCCCGGCAGTTATTCCCTGCATTTCACGCAAACCCTGACCCGCGAGCCGCAGCTTGTGCGCATCATTGGCGACACCTTTGCCACGCTGCACAACGACGAGATGAAAATCGTGCAGCAAAGCACGATGGATAATCTGCTGGCCCAGCTCACGTCACACTGCTACTGGCGCAAAAAACTCCCCTCGCAACTGCAGAGCGCGGAGGTAGCGCACCGGGCGCGGGACTATCTCTATGCGCACCTGGGCGACAATATTGGTCTTTCCGATCTGGCACGGGAGACCGGCACCGATCGCTTTACGCTTACCCGCTGCTTCAAGCGCGAGTTTCATCTGGCGCCCCATGCCTGGCTCATTCAGCTGCGGCTGGCAAAAGCACGGCAGCTTCTGGCGCGTGGGGATCAGCCTGTCGATGTGGCGGCGGCGCTGGGGTTTGCCGATCAAAGCCATTTAGGGCGCTGGTTCCAGCGTGCCTATCGCATTACGCCCGCCCACTACCGGCGGTTATGCACAAACCTTCCAGACGTTTCCAGAAAATAGCGGCAATGTCAGGGCTCTTATCAAAAGGAGCCACCTGTGAATCTGATCCCGTTTCTGCTGTTTGCTTTTGTCGCCTCGATAACGCCGGGCCCTACCAATATCCTGATTCTGACCAACAGTCAGCACCACGGTGTGAAGGCAACCCTGCCTGCGCTGGTGAGCGCCTGCGCGGCAGCCAGTGCCATTGTGCTGATTTCGGGGGCCGGAGCGGGTGAGCTGCTGCATCAGTATCCGCTGGTGCGTCAGGGGATGAGCTGGGCCGGGGTGTTGTGGTTGAGCTGGATGAGCTGGCAGTTGTTTTGCGCACCCGCGGCTAACTTATCCGGTAATACGCATACCCGGTTTACCGCGCGTGCGGCGGCACTCTTGCAGGTGATCAATCCTAAAACCTGGATGATGGCGCTGGCGGTAGTCAGCCTGTTTGCGCCTGCGGGGGCGCATGTATTACGGGACGTCGCGCTGATGGCGCTCTGGTTTTTACTGATTTCAGTGGCCTGCCTGCTGTGCTGGGCATGGCTGGGAAAAGCAGTAAACAGGCTGTTTCGCACCACTGCGGCAATGGTGCGTTTCCAGCGCCTGATGGCGCTGTGCCTCTTTATTTCTGCATGGGCGGGAATGCTGGCTTAAGTCAGCGCCCCCCCTTTACGACATTGTGCGAAGTGCAGAATGTCCTCCGCCAGTCGCTGGGCGGTGTCGACATCTGCCTGGCTGCGGTTCACCAGCATCCGGCTGAGGCAGCCCTCCAGGATTAGATCCATCTGCTTTGCCACCATCGCCGGGTCGTCCACTTCAAGCGTGGTCAGCAGCTCATGGGTAAAGTCATGTGAGGCGCGTTTTTGCTGGTCGGCAAGCTGGTGAATAGGGTGGCCCGGATCCGGGAAAAAGGTACAGGCGGCAATAAACAGACACCCTGGGTAGCGGTGATTGCGCACGCAGTCGGTGAGCGCGGAATAGCGCGCCATTAACTTTTGTTCCGCCGAGAGGTCAGGGTTAAGCATCAGCTGCCTGCGCCAGATGTCCACCTGCTGGCTGAGGTAGCGCAGGGCATCGTACAGCAGAGCCTCTTTATCGGGCCAGAAACGGCGGAGTTCATCCAGAGGATAATTAATACGTTCAGCGACCATTTCCAGCGAGGTACTGGCTATCCCTTGAATTTCAAGCAATTGCAGGGTTGCGCCCAGAACATCTTCACGTTGCACGGTTTTCTCCTCCGTTACTTTCGTACTTTCCCGCTTAAAGTGTCGTTTACGGTTGGCGATCGCGCAAATGCGCGCTGAATGCGGCGGCATCCATAAAGCCCGTTACCCGTTGAGCGGACTGCTCCTCACCCTGAGCATTAAAAAACAGGATGGTAGGCAGGCCGAGCACCTTAAGCTCATTCAGCAGGACCTTATCCTCCGGGCCGTTCGCCGTGACGTTAGCCTGCAGGAGGACGGTATCTTTCAGCGCGTTTTGCACCTGTGGGTCGCTAAATGTGTATTTTTCAAACTCTTTGCAGGCGACGCACCAGTCGGCGTAGAGGTCGAGCATCACCGGTTTGCCCTGCGCCTGCGCCAGCGCGTGATGTAATTCGTCGACGTTCCTGACCGGCGTGAAATTCAGGTGCGCCCGGCTTTGCGCGGCCGGCGCGCCAAACACCCAGTCCTGTAGCGGGCGCACGCTAACCAGCGCGGCAGCCAGCAGCAGGATCTGCACAACGCGGACCCACGGCTTGCGGGCACTGAGGCTGCTGATAAATGCCCAACTAAAGAATGCCACCCCCAGCATGGCCCACAGGCGCATCCCCCAGACATCGCCGATCACGCGTTCCAGCAGGAACACCGGCAGCGCCAGGATCACAAAGCCAAACGCGGTTTTGACCGTTTCCATCCACGGGCCACTTTTGGGCAGCAGGCGGTTGCCGAATACCGTCGCCAGAATCAGCGGCAGACCCATTCCCAGAGCGTAAAGATAGAGCGTGCCGCCGCCGAGCCACATATTACCGCTCTGGGCGATATAGAGCAGGATCGCGCTGAGCGGGGCGGTGGTGCAGGGCGAACAGATCAGCCCGGCGATAGCGCCCATCGCAAATACCCCGCTCATGGAACCACCCTGCTGACGGTTACTCATCAGGGTTAAGCGGGTTTGCAGGGAAGAGGGCAGCTGCAGGCTGAAGAGGCCAAACATGGAGAGCGCCAGCAGGATAAACACCACTGACAGCCCGATAAGCACCCACGGATGCTGCAGTGCGGCCTGGAACTGGAGCCCGGCTGCCGCCACGATCAGGCCAAGCGCGGTATAGGTAAGCGCCATCCCCTGTACGTAGATAAACGCCAGCAGCAGCGCGCGGGCGGTGGAGAGACGTTGCTTGCCCCCGAGCACGATGCCGGAGATAAGCGGATACATCGGCAATACGCAGGGCGTAAAGGCGATGCCGATGCCGATCAGAAGGGCCCAGAGGGCGGAGAAGGGCAGTTCACTGCCGCTTTCGCCCGTCACCCCTGAGGGGAGAGGGGAAACAGCCGGTTGGTCAGTTGCGGTAACTTCGCTCAGCGGCACGACTTTGGTCTCGGGCGGATAGCATAAGCCCGCGTCGGCACAGCCCTGATAGGTGACCGTCAGGGTGGCACCTTTATCAGCCTGAGTGACCGTTACCGGGACAGACAGCTGGCCGCGGTAGATTTCGCTTTTACCGTAAAATTCGTCTTCGTGCGCCACGCCGGGGGGCAACTGGAGCTCACCGACCTGCGCCTGAGCGGGCGTAATGCTGATCTGTTTGCGATAGAGGTAGTAACCCTCCTTCACAGTCCAGTTGAGATTCAGTTCATGTTGGTTTTGCTGAAAATCGAACACGAAAGCCTGATCGGCTGGCGTGAAGTTTGAGCGGCCGGGTGCATCAAACAACCCGGCAAAAACTGATGTGCTGCACAGCAGCAGGATCAGCGTAAGGACGCGTTGAGCCATGAGAGATAGTCGTTATCACCGTGGAGCACTGGCAGCACCAGCAGTTCCGGGGTCTGGTAAGGATGATGCGATTTGAGGCAGTCGAGGAGTGCTTGCTGATGGGCCACGCTGGATTTAAGCAGCATCTGCACTTCATACTCCTGTTCCAGCTTGCCTTCCCAGTAGTAAAGGGAGGTGGCGCCGGGGAGGATGGTCACGCAGGCCGCGAGCTTTTCTGCCAGGACTTTGGCAGCCAGATCCTGAGCGGTAGCTTCATCAGGGGCGGTACAGAGTACAACAACAGTGTCACGCATATTCACAGGTCGACCTCGTTATCGCGTAAAAAAATCACTATATCACGACGGGCCGCTGCTCATTAATGAATCGGGCCGCTAAGCGGCCCGACTTTAACTCTTTTTACAGCCAAAAAAGGTTTACAGCACAATCCCGCCGATGATGAAGCCGAGGATCACGCACAGGGTAATGGCAATCACGCCCGGGATCAGGAAGGCGTGGTTAAACACGTATTTACCAATGCGGGTCGAGCCGGTGTCATCCATTTCGACGGCTGCAAGCAGGGTCGGGTAGGTTGGCAGCACAAACAGCGCGGAAACGGCAGCAAACGAGGCGATTGCAGTCAGCGGAGAAACGCCCAGCATCAATGCCGCAGGCATCAGCGCCTTGGTGGTGGCCGCCTGAGAGTAGAGCAGGGTAGCCGCAAAGAACAGCACCACCGCCAGCAACCACGGGTAGTTATGCAGCAGGTCGCCCGCAACGGTCTGGATATCGGTGATGTGGGCTTTGACGAAGGTATCGCCCAGCCAGGCCACGCCCAGTACGCACACGCAGGCGCTCATACCGGATTTGAAGGTGCTGGCATTAAGCACTTCGCTGGTGTCGATTTTACAGGTGATGCTAATCAGCGTAGCGATGGTCAGCATAAACACCACGATGGCTTCGTTACGCGGCAGAACCGGGTTCTGGATCAGCCCAACGGTATCGCTGATGGCGGTGGCATAGAACATCACCGCGACGATGCCGATCAGGAACAGCAGCACGGAGCGTTTAGCGTGTGGCTTCAGGATAAATGCCTGGCTGCCGCGCAGCTTCACTTCACCTTTTGCCAGACGCTCCTGATACACCGGATCGTCTTTCAGCTCGGCACCGAGGAAGTTACAGACCACCGCGGTGATCATCACCGCAATCAGGGTCACCGGAATACAGATCGCCAGCAGCGTCAGGTAGCTCACGCCCAGCGGCTCAAGAATACCGGCAAAGAACACCACTGCCGCCGAGATTGGCGAGGCGGTAATCGCAATCTGCGAGGCGACAACGGCAATAGAGAGCGGACGGGACGGACGGATGCCCTGCTCTTTCGCCACTTCGGTGATGACCGGCAGGGTGGAGAAAGCGGTATGGCCGGTACCGGCCAGAATAGTCATAAACCAGGTGACCAGCGGAGCAAGGAAGGTGATGTATTTCGGGTGACGACGCAGCATACGCTCCGCCAGACTCACCAGGTAGTCCATACCGCCTGCAACCTGCATGGCTGCGATAGCGGCGATAACCGCCATGATGATTTCAATAACGTCAAACGGGATAGCGCCTGGTTTAATTTGAAAAAGAGAGTGAGGACAAGCACGCCGAGACCGCCGGCGAAACCGATACCGATCCCTCCGAGCCTTGCGCCTAAGTATATCGCCAACAAGACGATGACGAGTTCTGCTCCGAACATAAGTGCCTACCTTGCTTATTAACAAGTTGATATTAAATTGTTGTGTTTTGGTAACGCCTAAAAAGAAAAAAGGCACGTCATCTGACGTGCCTTCATGAAGTTTAACCTGAACTGTTATTGTTCACTTTCATCCGTATATCTTTTTGCTTTATAGGCCGGGTGCATTAAGTTTTGCGCCGAGAAGATATCATCCAGCTCGGCTTCTGTCAGCAGTCCGCGCTCAAGTACGACCTCTCGTACGCTCTTACCGGTTTCAGCACAGATTTTACCGACGATGTCGCCGTTGTGGTGACCGATGAACGGGTTAAGGTAAGTCACGATACCGATAGAGTTATATACATAACTTTCACAAACCGCTTTGTTGGCCGTGATGCCGTTAACGCATTTTTCCAGCAGGTTGTAGCAGGCGTTAGTCAGGATGTGGATGGATTCAAACATCGCCTGGCCAATCACTGGCTCCATTACGTTCAGCTGCAGCTGGCCCGCTTCGGACGCCATGGTAACGGTAATGTCGTTGCCGATGACTTTAAAGCACACCTGGTTTACCACTTCCGGCACGACCGGGTTCACTTTGGCTGGCATGATGGACGAGCCCGCCTGCAGTTCCGGCAGGTTGATTTCGTTCAGACCGGCACGTGGCCCGGAGGAGAGCAGACGCAGGTCATTACAGATTTTGGACAGTTTCACCGCCAGGCGTTTCAGCGCGCTGTGCACCATTACGTAGGCACCGCAGTCGGAGGTGGCTTCAATCAGGTCTTCCGCCGGCACAACGGCCAGGTTGGAGACTTCGGCCAGCTTCTGCACCGCCAGCTGCTGATAGCCATCCGGGGTATTCAGGCGCGTACCAATCGCCGTTGCCCCAAGGTTCACCTCAAGCAGCAGTTCAGAGGTGCGCATCAGGTTGCGGGTCTCTTCATTCAGCAGCACGTTAAACGCGTGGAACTCCTGACCGAGGGTCATTGGTACCGCGTCCTGCAGCTGGGTACGGCCCATTTTCAGGATGTCCTGGAATTCGACAGCCTTGTTCTGGAAACCTTCGCCCAGCTGGTTAATCGCATCAACCAGCTTCACGACAGAGGCGTACACGGCGATACGGAAACCGGTCGGGTAGGCGTCGTTGGTGGACTGGCATTTATTGACGTGATCGTTCGGGTTCAGGTACTGGTACTCACCTTTCTGGTGGCCCATCAGCTCAAGGCCGATGTTTGCCAGTACCTCGTTGGTATTCATGTTCACTGATGTACCCGCGCCGCCCTGATAGACGTCGACCGGGAATTGGTCCATGCACTTGCCGTTGTTCAGCACTTCATCGCAGGCGGCGATGATGGTATTGGCGATGTTTTTAGGAATGGTTTGCAGCTCTTTGTTCGCCATGGCTGCCGCTTTCTTCACCATCACCATGCCACGGACAAACTCAGGGATGTCGCTGATTTTGCTGTTGCTGATGTAGAAGTTTTCAATCGCTCTCAGAGTGTGAACACCATAGTAGGCATCCGCTGGAACTTCCCTGGTACCCAACAAATCTTCTTCGATACGAATGTTGTTTAACATGTGAACCTTCTTTTCAAGCTGCCGATTGATGTACTAAACACACAGTACATATGTGGTTATGTCTATTTTCTGACCGACGATTATCCCCTGAATCGACCAGATACCCGGAATGATATGCTGATGATAGCGAAATGCCGTAACCTGGATCACTTATTATGGAGCCCGCGACATGATATTTATTAATCTGTGAAATGAATCACCGCTTTAATATTTCCAGAAAAAATATCCGTGCAAACCGATTGAATTTTGACTAAACGCCTCCATTTCTGACAGACGCGAATCGCAAATTGATACCGACAGGGGCCATAAAGGCGTCTGCCACACAGGAGAAGCCAGTGCGCTGGATACCGTTAGCTGCAATCTTTCTCTATGTTTACATAGAGATTTCTATTTTTATTCAGGTCGCCCACGTATTGGGCGTCCTGCTGACGCTGATACTGGTGATTTTCACTTCGGTGATTGGCATGTCGCTGGTGCGCAATCAGGGTTTCAAAAACTTCCTGTTAATGCAGCAGAAGATGGCCGCAGGGGAGAGTCCGGCTGCGGAGATGATCAAAAGCGTATCGCTGATTATCGGCGGTATTTTGCTGATTATTCCCGGATTTTTCACCGACTTCCTCGGCCTGCTGCTGCTTGTCCCGCCAGTGCAAAAGCTCCTGACGCTGAAGCTGATGCCGCATTTGCGTTTTAACCGTATGCCGGGCGGTGGTTTCAGCACCGGTACGGGCGGTGGCGAGACGTTTGACGGGGAATATCAGCGCAAGGATGATCAGCGCGACCGTCTGGACCATAAAGACGACCGTTGATTATGTGCCCGGCGGCGCTGCGCTTGCACGGGCCTGGGGAATCTGTAGGCCCGGTAAGCGAAGCGCCACCGGGCGTAACTTACACCGCACTCCGCTTCGGCAAAAACAGCCATAATCCCGCCAGCATCACAATTGCGTAGAGACTCTTCCATCCCACCATTGCCAGCAGCAGCAAACAGAGTACTCCGCCAATCACCGCCAGCGCTTTATAGCGGCCTTTCAGCAGACGACATCCCGCGAGCATGCACAGCAGGTAGATCATAATGAAAATGCCGTTGGCATAGACGATAAGCGCGTCGAGGTTGATGTCCAGCCAGTAGATAGCCAGCGTACTCAGCACACAGCAGCCCAACACCGTATTCAGGGCGTTGAGCGGCAGCTGACGTTTCGACAGTCGTGCGAGACGGCTTTCCGGCTTGTATAGGGCCTGGGACCAGACCAGTCGGGCAAAGCTCTGGATATAGATATTCAGGCTGGCAAAGCAGGCCAGATAGCCAATGACGCAGGCAATCCACAGCGCCTTCACGCCAAACAGCTGTACCACGATGGCAGGAAGCGAAGCCGCTGCCGCCATCTCGGCACCGTAGGCGGTAAAGTGGAGTACCAGCACCGTACAGGCCCAGTAGACCGTGCCTGCCAGCAACAGACCGATCATCAGGGCGCGCGGAAAATCCCGTTCCGGCTGTTTAAATTCGGAAGCCAGATGGGCAAAAGCCTCGAGGCCGACAAAACACCAGAACATCACAGAAAGCGCCGCGAAAAGCTGCGAGTGGTTGATATCTGTGACCGCAGGGAAGGGGATCTTTGAAACTTCAATATCTCCCGCCCACCAGATGGCGGCAATCAGCGCCACAATCAGAATGGCGACCAGGGTTTGCAGGTTGGCGCTGGAGCTGGCTCCACGTGAGCCAACCCACCAGACGATGGCCAGGGTGCCCAGCTCGGCCAGTAACAGCTGCGCGTCGTGCCAGCCAAAGAGGGCCTGACCGAAGCCCGTCGCGATATGCAGAGCGGCAGGCAAACCCACGGGAATGACGGAAAGGAACAGCCAGCCGGTGACGCGCTCCAGACGCGGGCCAAACGCCATCCCGACAAAGTGCGCTACACCACCCGCGCTCGGGAAGTGACGCCCGAGAATGGCAAAGACAATTGCCACCGGGAAGACCAGCACGATGAGCACCGGCCACGCCCACAGGCTGTTATCACCCGCCACCAGGGCTGCCAGCGCAGGCACGGCAAAAACCCCCGTACCTAATAAAGACGTTGAAAGTAAGCCAACACCCTGCGCGAGTCCCAGCTCCTGTTTGAGTCCACTCATTCCATTGTCCTGCCGCCATCAAAAGAGAGGCGATGGTAACACTTTCACAAATTTTTTTTCGACTACCCCTTGAAGGGGTAAAACCCCATCCCCATCTCTCAGGGCACTAGCCGGAAAACCGCTTACGGCCCGGCGTCACCCATAACTGATAATGACTTTCTCAAAGGAGAGCTATCAATGAGTATTCGTCCGTTACATGATCGTGTGATCGTCAAACGTAAAGAAGTTGAAACCAAATCTGCGGGCGGCATCGTTCTGACCGGTTCTGCAGCAGCAAAATCAACTCGTGGCGAAATCATCGCTGTCGGTAAAGGTCGCATTCTGGAAAACGGTAATGTGCAGCCGCTGGACGTTAAAGTTGGTGACATCGTCATTTTCAACGATGGCTACGGTGTTAAGTCCGAGAAGATCGACAACGAAGAAGTGCTGATCATGTCCGAAAGCGACATTCTGGCAATTGTTGAAGCGTAATCCGCGAACGACACTGAACATACGAATTTAAGGGAAAGATTAAAATGGCAGCTAAAGACGTAAAATTCGGTAACGACGCTCGTGTGAAAATGCTGCGCGGCGTAAACGTACTGGCAGACGCAGTTAAAGTAACCCTGGGCCCGAAAGGCCGTAACGTGGTTCTGGACAAATCCTTCGGCGCACCGACCATCACCAAAGATGGCGTTTCCGTAGCGCGTGAAATCGAACTGGAAGACAAGTTCGAAAACATGGGTGCCCAGATGGTGAAAGAAGTTGCCTCTAAAGCGAACGACGCTGCAGGCGACGGCACCACTACTGCAACCGTACTGGCGCAGGCAATCATCACCGAAGGTCTGAAAGCCGTTGCTGCGGGCATGAACCCGATGGATCTGAAACGTGGTATCGACAAAGCTGTCCTTGCTGCTGTTGAAGAGCTGAAAGCGCTGTCCGTACCGTGCTCTGACTCTAAAGCCATTGCTCAGGTTGGTACTATCTCCGCTAACTCCGACGAAACCGTAGGTAAACTGATCGCAGAAGCGATGGATAAAGTCGGTAAAGAAGGCGTGATCACCGTTGAAGACGGTACCGGTCTGGAAGACGAACTGGACGTGGTTGAAGGTATGCAGTTCGACCGCGGCTACCTGTCCCCATACTTCATCAACAAGCCAGAAACTGGCGCTGTTGAGCTGGAAAGCCCGTTCATCCTGCTGGCTGACAAAAAAATCTCCAACATCCGCGAAATGCTGCCAGTTCTGGAAGCCGTTGCGAAAGCAGGCAAGCCGCTGGTTATCATCGCTGAAGACGTTGAAGGCGAAGCGCTGGCGACCCTGGTGGTTAACACCATGCGTGGCATCGTGAAAGTGGCTGCGGTTAAAGCACCTGGCTTCGGCGATCGTCGTAAAGCTATGCTGCAGGATATCGCGACCCTGACTGGCGGTACCGTTATCTCTGAAGAGATCGGTATGGAGCTGGAAAAAGCGACCCTGGAAGACCTGGGTCAGGCGAAACGTGTTGTTATCAACAAAGACACCACCACCATCATCGATGGCGTGGGTGAAGAAGATGCAATCCAGGGCCGTGTGACTCAGATCCGTAAGCAGATCGAAGAAGCGACCTCTGACTATGACCGTGAAAAACTGCAGGAACGTGTTGCTAAACTGGCAGGCGGCGTTGCAGTTATCAAAGTCGGTGCAGCTACCGAAGTTGAAATGAAAGAGAAGAAAGCACGCGTTGACGATGCCCTGCACGCGACCCGTGCTGCGGTAGAAGAAGGCGTGGTTGCTGGTGGTGGCGTTGCTCTGGTTCGCGTTGCAGCGAAACTGGCTGGCCTGACCGCTCAGAACGAAGACCAGAACGTGGGTATCAAAGTTGCGCTGCGCGCAATGGAAGCTCCACTGCGTCAGATCGTTTCCAACGCCGGTGAAGAGCCGTCTGTTGTGGCAAACATGGTGAAAGCGGGCGAAGGTAACTACGGTTACAACGCTGCTACCGAAGAGTACGGCAACATGATCGACTTCGGTATCCTGGACCCAACTAAAGTGACCCGTTCTGCTCTGCAGTACGCGGCATCTGTTGCTGGCCTGATGATCACTACCGAGTGCATGGTCACTGACCTGCCAAAAGGCGATGCGCCTGACTTAGGTGCTGCTGGTGGTATGGGCGGCATGGGTGGTATGGGCGGCATGATGTAATCATGTTGTTCTGCACCTCGCAGAAATGAATAAACCCCCGGTCAGAAATGATCGGGGGTTTTTCTTTTGGTCATCTTTTTAGTATAAGGTTTAGACGCGGGCAGCACGTGCCCAGCTTATTGAAAACGAGGAATAACATGCGCGTTAAAGTGGGTGCAGGGATAGTAGCAGCAGCGTTGCTGCTGGCGGGTTGTAGTTCCGGTAACGAACTGTCTGCTGGTGGGCAGAGCGTTCGCTTTGTGGAAGATAAGCCGGGCAGTGAATGTCAGCTGGTCGGTACCGCAACCGGTAAACAAAGTAACTGGCTCTCAGGGCAGCATGGCGAAGAGGGCGGTTCGATGCGCGGCGCGGCAAACGCGCTGCGTAATCAGGCGGCAGAGATGGGCGGAAACGTGATTTATGGCGTGAGCAGTCCGACACAGGGGATGTTGTCGAGCTTTGTCCCGACCGCCAGCGAGATGCAGGGTCAGGTTTATAAGTGCCCAAACTGAGTCTGATAACGTTATCCCTCTGTATAAAGAGAGGGATAACGCTTTAAAGAATTTCGGTATTTACATTACTGGCTAAGAGCGGTTTTTGTTTCAAGACAAAAGTTATGTAACGCTCGCAGACTCTCATCCCGGGTTAAGATCTGATTTTGAGCCGTGGGAATTACATGAGTAAAAGTCTGGCAGAGCGTATATTTTTCACGCATTGCTTTGCATGTAGGCGTCAGCGATGCAATTTTCTGCAGAATATTCTCTGCCTGGGGTGAATCAGGTTCTACATTAATTTTAATTATGTTTCCCGCCAAGAGTTGCTTACCATTCTCGGTTTCGAAGCAATAAAGAATGGCAATATATTTTGCGAAAAAATATTGCTTCCATGGCTCATGTTTTAATTCATTATATTTAAGATTGCTGATGTTTGATAAATCAACATCCAGAAGTACCATGAAGTCCATAAAGGTACCAATCATACGTAATGTTTCATCGTCCTTGATATACTCAATCGCTTTCCTGACCGCTAAAAGAACAAATTCAGCCTGTGTATCATCAATCTCAATGGTTATTACATGTTCATTATGTAAAACAGCTATCAGAGAAAAATGGTCTTGACTCAGTTTTGGTGCAATAGACATCACCAAATTACCTGGGTCAGGCTGCATAACTTCCTCTTGGGTGATTAAAGGAATATTGTTAGCCAGCAATTCATTATCAGCAACACATTTCGCTTTATAATCTTCGCCTTGAGTAGTAAGTCGTTGCCCGACCCGTGAAGCGCAGCCCCGTAGTATGAGAAGAAAATCAATAAGCGTGGGGATCTGCATAAAACACATGCGTTCATTATTACTGCTATCTTTAAATTTAAATGACATCAGAAATAAACGATCATCCTGGATAATCGGTGCAGTATTAATTCCTTTAATTCCCATGTTGTTGATTTCCTTTCATTAATGTAAAACGTGAACAATCAATTTCTGTAGTTTGAAAGATCGATAACACGATCGGCCGAAGCAATTGTCGATGGACGATGAGCAACAATGACGCGCGTGATGCTTAGGTTTGAAATGGCCTGGTTAATATGTGACTCATTGCTGAGGTCAAGATGGCTTGTAGCCTCATCCATAAAGAGAATGCTTGGTTTACGATAAAGCGCTCGCGCTATAAGTAAACGCTGTTTTTGCCCACCAGAAATACCTAAACCTAATTCACCCACGAGCGTTTCATAGCCCATAGGCATTTTCATAATTTCATCGTGTATGTTGCTGTTACGGGCACATTGCTCAACAAGTTGCTGATCTATATTTTCTCCGAAGCAGCAAATATTCTCAGCAATGGAGCCGGAAAAAAGTCGATCTTCCTGTAAAACACATGCTGTACTGAGACGATAATTATTCAACCCTATTTTGTTGATATCCAGATTGTTTACCAGGACATCTCCAGTTGTTGGAGAAAGAAGCCCGCACATAACCTTTAAGAGCGTGGTTTTCCCTACACCTGAAGGCCCAACCAACGCAATCGATTCGCCTGGCGAAATAGTGAGGTCAAGGTTGGAAAAAATGGGCTGAGAGAACGGATCGTACTGATAGCTCAAGTTTTTAATTTGAATACCTACCGCATGGTTATCATCGAAAACACGACGAGATGGCAGTTCTGCTTCAGGTTCAGTAAAGACAATCTCTGAAAGTCTTTCATTATGTAATGACAGCATCCTGACTTGCATAAACAGGTCAATGAGACTTGATGCACGCTGTGAGAATTGTCCTCGATAAGCATTGAATGCCATGAACATCCCAAGGGTCATATTATTCTCAATGACCATCACAGCGCCTAACCACAGGATAACGACCTGATCTAATGTGGAAATGAAAGTATTGACGCCGCCAAACATCATATCGAAACGAGTCTGTTTGATTCCGGCATTGCAGGCATCAATATTAATATTTAACCAATGTTTGGAGCGTATATCCTTAAGGTTGAGTGCTTTAATAGTGGCAATCCCATAAAGGGTCTCCATAAAATGTGAATTGGAACGCGCCCCTTTAATGACTTGCTCTTCAGAAACGCGGCGATAAAAGCGGTAGGTCGCCAAACGCATAATAGCGTAACATGCGGTAAATCCTATAACCACCCAGACGAGCCAACCGCCGTAAAGCGTGAGCATCACTAACAGACCAATCGTCATGATTGAATCGATCACACCGGAAACGATGCTGTTAGTAAAAGTAGAACGTATAGTATCTAACGACGAAAAGCGTGATTGAATATCACCCAAGTGACGTTTTTCAAAAAATGATAGTGGCAGGCCAGCCAGATGATCAAATAACGTAGTTTTCCATTGAATGTTAGTCAACGTATTAAGCGTTAATGAGGTCCATGCACGCAACATACTGATAAATGTACGAAATAATGTAAAAGAAACCAGGCCTATACAAATTACCGCAAGTAAACTTTGATCGTGAGCCATGATAACATGGTCAGTAACTAACTGAGTCCCTATTGGCAATAACAGGCCTATCGCTTCTATAACGACTGAGAAAGCGAATAACTTAGTAAGGGTACCTTTTAAACCGACAATGTTTCGCATTAAATCCATAAGACTTAAGCGAGTTTTAACTTTCTCCTGCTTGAAGCTCTTATCCGGCCAAAGTTCAAATGCTACGCCAGTGAAGTAGTTAGACATCTCCTGAACGCCAATAACGCGTTTACCTAGTGCGGGGTCATGAATAATGAAGCTCGATTTGCGCACTTTCGTTAAAACAACATAGTGATTCATCCCCCAGTGAATAATGCAGGGGAGCTTCAGTTGCTTAATTTCATTAATATCCAGAGAAAGAGCCCGGCTTTTTAACCCGGCACGTTCAGCGATACGACTTAAAGAAACAAGAGTTACACCTTGCGCCGAACTACCAAACCGCTCACGGAAAGTGAAAAGATCGACGTTCAGTCCATAATATCCAGCAACCATTGCAAGGCAGGCAACGCCGCATTCTGATGCTTCAGATTGCAAAATAACCGGTGTTTTTTTTCGCAGGGAAAAGTTAAGTTTGTCTGTAATAAGTGTAAATAATTCTTTATTCATTGATCGGTCCAACAACGCTTTGAGTTATTTTCTGTAATGGCGTAAACATCCACATATACAGTGGTCGTTCTTCAAGGAAGACGATAGCTCGGGCTTTCAAACCATTCGATAATTGAAGGTTTTTTCCATTGTAATGGAAATTCTTATTCTTTATTTTAATGATGGCCTTATAGAGCGCGAGTTCTTGTTGGTTACCGCCTGAGTAAACGTTGGTATATTCCGTCATTTCCTGCCGTGATGCTGGTATAGAAGAAATTGACAAAACCTCTCCGGGGAACTGGCCGAATTTATCTGACGGAAATGCATCATAGCGTATATTTACAATATCACCCTGTTTAACATATGGGATACTGTTATTAGGTAACCATAATATGAGAAAATACTCAATGTTACCTGTGGGTTTTATTTGAACCATAGTGCTGCCTTTATCGACCATTTGCCCAATAGTGACTGCAACAGATTCTATCTTTCCTTGCGTGGTCGCTTTTATTACAACATTACCGTTAGCATTTGACTCTACAGCTTGATTTTTATAATCATTTATTTGGTTTTTCTGATTAGAGATTTGATTGTCAAAGTCAGAGGCTTTTATTATCAAATCACTTTTAAGTTGAGTTAATTGCGATTCCAGTTGCATTTTTTGGCTAATAAGAGATTGATATGTACCCTGCTGCTGAAAATAAAGCGAATGCTGGTAGTTATATTGATCTTTAGTTATCAGCCCTTGCTTCAGGTAAGAATCGTAACTAGCAAGATTTGACTTCATTTTGCTCAATCCTGCGCTCGCATTATTCAGCATGACTTTTGTTTCTTTCAGCGAATCAGTGTATTGTTTAACCTGAGTTTCTGGCGCTTCTAATGTTTCATCTTTGTTAGTCGAAATTTTGGCAATGATTTCCTCAGCATTACTAATTTTTTCTAAGATTGCTGCATTCATAGCGTCCGTAACATTACCCATGACTGTTGAACGAGATACATCGAGTTCATACAAGGGGGTGCCTTTCTTTACGAAATCGCCTATCTCAACGTGTTTTTTGACGACGAAACCTTGTTGAGGAGAGTAGACATTGACTGAGTGAGGGATTGTGATGACCTCTCCACTGACATCTATACGCTGCGTATAGCTACAAAAGGTGAGCGTTGAAATGAGAATGAGTAAAAATGCCACTGCGAAAAAGGTAATTAACCAGGCGGGCATTCCGGCTAATAGTAATGCTTTCCCCTTCCAATGGTTTTTTTTGTATTCAATCGCTTCCTTGCGAAATAATTTATTGCTCATAATTGTGTAAGCATACTTAGTGGTTAGGGTTAATAGTGTAAGGTCAATACTTCCAATTAATACGACCTCATTGATCGAATGTGAGCATTGATTATGCTAAATGTATTAAAGCTTATGGAGCATGATGAATTTACTTTCATGGATTATAAAGCGGTTTTCAACCAATAGCGATTAAGGATTTCTAAGGTGACATTGTGGTATGGATTATGATCGACTGACTGACATCGATTTACATGTCTGGATTATGGAAACTGCTTTGCATGATGAGTTAATGCCGACATTGCAGGGGGAATTTGTGAATGCCGAGCCAACTGCTTTAAAAAAATGATACTGCAATTTTTTAAATGAACAAAACACTAATGTAAAAAGCTGGCAAGGTATTATGTAAAAATATAGCGTTACCTAATACAAGGCCAGCTGAATTAAATTTTTCTTTTATGTGGTACCTTCAGGCAGCACTTGCTTAAGAGACCCAGGAACCTGAAGAGAAGGAGTCGAGAATCATATTAGCAACGCGATCTCCTGCAGCAACTCCGTGGTACGCACCATAAAAACCGCCAGCCAGAGCACCCAGCACCACACCTGCACCCCATCCTACGATAGTGCCGATTACGCCAATACCGAACATTCCGCCACCGCTGGAACCACCGTAGTAACCACCAATCACGCTACCCCAACTCGCGGTTAAAACGGCGCTGTAAACAGCACCCAAAGCGGTATCGGCAATACCTGGAATAATTCCCTGAGAACCATTTAACATTTCAGCCAGTCCGGCGCCGGATACTTGTTCCATTTCAATAACTGAAATTTCTTTCATATAAATTCCCTCTATATAAGTAAATTCTATCAAATAAGATCCTATAGCTGCTCTTTAATTATCTTGTAATGATGGTTATTCATAACAAACCAACATGTGACGTTTGTATTTATTAACAAGCTATAGGGTTATTTGGTATTATGAACTTTTACTTTCAAATAAAGTATAATTAAACTTATGCTACCCACGAACCGCTGGAGAAGGCATTTATCATAGTTTCCATGATGTGGTCACCTGCCGGAATGCCATGGAATGCACCATAAAGGCCTCCAGCTGCACCACCAAGCACTACACCTGCTCCCCAACCAACAATGGTGCCAATTACGCCAAAGCCCAGCATACCACCGCCACTTGAACCACCGTAGTAACCGCCAATTACGCTACCAAAAGCAGCCCCAGAAACAGCCGCATAGAGGGCGCCTAACACTGTATCAACAGCCCCATTAATAATACCCTGTGAACCATTTAACACTTCAGCGATACCGGCACCTGAGACTTGTTCCATTTCAAAAATTGAAATTTCTTTCATTTTAATTTCCTTTTAATGACATTAATTAACTATGATTGTTATCTTCAATGAACGACGCCTTGTAAGCATGCATCGTCTGGAGGTAAATATTACTCGAAGCTAGTATTAATACAAGTTAATGGTTTCTTTAAAATATTTAATTTAATTATTTGGGTTTTTTGCTTGTGTTAATTTTAGTGCATTTTAATTGTTAATGCATTTTCTTAAAAATGCGCTGCATTTAACTAAATGCAGCGCAATAGATAGCTTAATTTATCTGAACTATTCAGCGTCTAATAGGCTTAGAGCCTATTTATATGAATTCATATATAAAAGCGTTAATACTGGTTGATAGTAAACGTCATTGCTGCATTAGCAGTACCTGCAGTAACAGTCGTGGCGATTTTCTTATAGCGCGCAACAAAAGGTATGGAGACGACTTTCTCCATGTTGGAATGATATTTCACCTCATTATCAAAAATTAGTGGCGAAGAATCATCCCGATTCAGTATTTCAATAGCCACACCTTTTGCCGCATTTTCAACTGTGTTGTCTATATTCAGTATGCCATTACCAGTACTTCCTGTTGTGGCTTCAAATGAAACAAAGACAGGTAAATCATTTTCATCACAATCTAAAGTTACGCTGAAATTTTTAGATGGTCCCGTAGTGCCCACACCTCCAAAAACGGTGTAAGATGTGGGGGGCATTGGTACAACTTGGTTACGATTACCAGGATCGACAACACAGCTTTTTTTTGTCCAGGCAAGATTGGTTGAAAGTGTGACAGTGGCAATATTTTGTTTATCAAGAGTATACTTGGCAACCACCCCTTTTAAGGTAGTGCCAGTAGAAATTTTTCCCGTTTTTATAAAATATACCGTTGTTCTACCCACAGTTTCCCATGGAATCAAATCCTGGTATCTGATGTTAGTCTCATAGGGCACCATATTTACACGTTTCTGCAAATCTGAAATCTGCAAACCAATACCAGGCACGCCAGATGAATATATATTCCCATTTTCATTACTGCCTACCACTGTATTAAATGGGCTTTGCATCGAAGAGGCATATTTGCCGCTTTTTGTATTGGGCGCACAGATTCCTTTCACACCTGAAGTATTCACTTCGGCTTTTGCAAGTAGTGAACCATCATCCATATCTGGGTCGATATATAGAATTGTTTGTGGGATAGGATAATCTTTAAAACTCATATTACAGAAGTCTGCGGCCAGGCTTTGATAGTTATAGAGAGCAAGCAACAGTGTTCCGCTTGTGATGACTCTTTTTCTGAACATTTCAAATTCCTTTTAACGGCATATAGAATTGGCTTGCGTAATTCCATTAACAGCACTATTACTTTTTAGCTGATACTGTGCTTTACATTTTTGATGATTATTTCTGCCCCATTGGACGTCTAACGTTCCACTCTCATCTAGTCCTGACATGTAGACCTGACCACCATCGCTGACTATACCGTTTGATGATTGACCATTAACTGTTGAAAGGTAACTAACGGTTGCACCAAAAGGTATGCTTTTACCTGACGAATCATTGAGCGTTAAAAATGCTCTTAAACCAACGTTCGCAGAAAACTCAGCCCGTGTGATTGAGCCTCTTGATGGAATCACGCTTGTTGTTGCAATTTCGATTTCGGCATTGTCCGGCATTGTTTCTGTATCCAAAGACACATCATTACGTCGATATAAGGCAACATTAGGAACAATGGTATATCCACGGTAGTCCGTAAATACCCCAACATCATTAGAAATCGCGCGCCATTTACACCTGGTACTTTCACCAATATTGCACTGTCAGAGAATGCTTGACCAAACGTAAGGCCGTCTTCATGAAGTATCATACTTCCAGATGCGCCATAATTGATGTTTTGCCGGGAGTTATCGTAATCATAATTAGCATAGACTTCCCCATATGTACCGCTGTAATCAACGCCAGCACTACCACTTGCATAATTTCGGTTATCATATGCCTGCTGAACGTTCCAGCTTAAATTATTTCCTTCCAGTGCAGTGCCAGTCAGACCCACGGTATTTGCTGTTGAGCCGGGTGAACTTGTGGTCATACCATAATTAAGCCAGGTATTCTGCATAAATGCCGAAAAAGGTACTGAAACATTTAACGAAAAAAGCTTCTCATTCTGCTTATCTGAATATTCAGATGAATATTGATTATAGGCATAATTAAGAGTGTAGCTTATTCCTTTCCAGCTATTACTATAGCCAATATTTGCAGAGGTCGTTTTACGTTTCTGGTTCCAGTAATCTTCTATGTAACCGCCAACATTAATGTAGCCCCACTGGTCAGGTAAATTCTGACTAATGGTTAATTCTGAACGACTCTTTAAGCGATCGATCATGTTATAGGAATAACTATCCCGATATGTATCCAGGGTATCATTTAGGGTCATGAAACCGCTGGTTGAATAACGATAACCCGCAATCGATACGTTTGTCCCTGTTGAGCTTAGGTTTTTACTATAGCGAAAACGGATAGACTGGCCCGAGAGATCGTCCCTGTTTTTTAGTTTTGACCATGCTTGCGTAACATCTACGGAAACTGCACCCAAATCGCCTAAGTTATTACCTATACCCGCAGTTATCGCTTGGTATTTTGATGCCGCCTGGAAGCCACCGTACAATGTTGTATTCAAAGGCAGGCCATAACTTGCAGTTGCTTGCGTAAAGGGTGTTTCATCCACTTCGTCATCAGAAGGACGATATAAACCTGAAGTGATGCTGTATTTTAGACTTCCTTCTCGACGCAATACGGGCAGAGAAGCATAAGGAACGACAAATTGTTGCTTGCTACCATCAGCTTCCTCAACTTCCACCTCAAGATCACCACTTCCGCCAGTAGAGTAGAGATCGGTAATTTCAAAAGCGCCGGCTGGAACAAATGATTGGTAGATGGTATAGCCGTTTTGTTTGATTAGTACTTTGGCATTTGTCTTAGCGATACCACGAACAACAGGCGCATATCCCTGTAAACTTTCAGCATCCATGCTTTCATCTGTTGAAAGTTGTGCCCCTTTAAACGGAACGCTATCAAAAATATCTGAAGATGTGAATTTTTCGCCCAATGTCAAAACGCTTTTTAAGGGGATAATATTTCGTTCTGAGTAGGTATAAACAGTATCCCAGCTATCATTGTTATTATTCGATGATTTGTTCCAGGTGCTATAATTACGCAAGCGCCAGGCCCCAATGTTTAAACCTGGCAATAAATTTAAGCTGTACGTTTCGTTATCAGGATTGTTATCGCGTGAATAACCCTTACTCCCGTAAGCACGATAATTTAAAAATAAGCTGGTAATCCCATTGTCATAATATTTTGGATCTACATATCCACGAACAGTTGCAACTAGTGCAGCTTGAGGTATGCTTAATTTAAGCTGCTGTAAGTTGAAGTTAAATTGAGAGTCAGCCTCAGGAATCTGCTTAAGATCAACACATCCTTTTTCATCAACCTTCAAGCTCTTAATTGCCTTCGTTCTAATTCCATAGCTATTTAATTTGTCAAGGCTAAAACAAGGGACAAGGTCATTGCTTTCTTTTTTAAGGTTGTAAAAACCACGTCCGATGTTTCAATGAATTCACCATTGATGAATACATCAACCTTATAGACTCCAGGGGCCTGACTATTGGATTGTTCGTAAGCCGAAAGATCGACTCGTGCTCCTGAAGCGTTAATATCATTAAGGAAGGCGGGGTTGAACAGGTCGCGTGCCATCGCCACTGACGGCATTCCGATAATATTTAAACTTACTAGTATGGTTAAGCAAGATCGTAACTTGAATTTTATAGTGGCCATCTTAACTATCCCTGTAAATATAAAATTAAAATAATCAGGCTTTGTTATATTCATTTATAACTTCGCTGTATGAGTGTTCCCTTTTCCTCCATGGTCATTTATAACACTCCATTCTAGAACACCAATTTTACTGGTTCCCTGAGGAAGTTCATATGTTGTGGACGACATTGGGGGCAAATAGTTTTTTTCTGCCATAGGGATGACTTTCCCATTTAATGTGATTTGCGCCAGGTTTAGATAATAGGGTGAGGAATTTTTACCCGTGATACTGTTTCCATTTACCGTCCATATTATTTTCTGGGAAAATGTTTCTGGTATGTCATACATTAATGCTTTAGGCCGGTAAATCAGTTTCATCTTTGTTCTAACGGCAATTTGCAGTGTATTTCGGTCTTCTTCAGTACTTGACGCCGGAATCGATGTGATATTTAAAAAGAACAAACTTTCCCTGTCAGTAGGAAGTTGATTATTCGTTTTGAAAATGCGAATGACATTTTTTTGATTACCATCATTCTGAATAATGGAGGTGTAACTATAAAATGTGATCCCGAGAGGTTAGAGTTCTCTATCCACGATTTAATTAAGTAGGGTGATGCATCTTTGTTAGTAATATTTACGGATGCTTCTTTTTTTCCTTCTGTATAAATAACTCGCGTTGCACCTATTTGTGTTCCTGCATATGCGGTGCAGGTTGACAATACCAACATTAGTGCCGTGTTTGATATGATTTTCTTAAACATACATCACCGGAGAAAAGTAAATATTCGCCCCATTTTCAGGAGCGAATAGAATTTATAATCAATTTATTAATTAAGAATAATTAATAAGTGACCAGAAGTGTTGCGGTTGCGTTAGCAGTACCTTCTTTAACGTCTTTTTCTACCTGAACGTAGTTCGCTTTAAAATCAACATTCGCGCTACCATTGGTCAGTGTAATTGGTGCAGATTTAACGCCTAACTTCATATGGGTGCCGTTGCCATCTAAAAGTTTGATTGCAACACCAGTAGCTACACCGGTGTCGCCATAATCAGCCAGTTTCAGATAGTCGTTGTTACCGTTATAGTATTCACCATCAAACGCAACGTACGCAGCAGTTTTGGTGGTTGGGCATCCGCTCAGAGAAATATCGATAGATGCCAAGCCATCTGCGCCACCTGCAGTAGAACCTACACCGGTAAACTGGCTTTTAGGCACGTTACCCAGTACAACAGTACCAGCAGAAGCACCTGAATTCTGTACGTCAACAGTACATGAACCATCAGTGATGCTGCCCTGGAACTGAACGGTACCATCGCTTGCCAGTGCATTCAGGGAAACGAGGCTACCAGCGGTCAGCAATACAGCAAGAATATTTTTTTCATTACGATAATCCATATTTGTAAGTACATCGTCCTTAAATAACTATCAGTATAATAAGTAATAAGGCTTTTAAGATCTTCTGTTTTGTTATTTTAGTATAACTAAAATTCGGAATCGTAAAATTTATACTTGCTACTTATTAGGTGTTGCTCTGAAAGCTATCTAGTATCATTTTCTCTCATCACGTTTGCAAACTGCACCCGTGTGGAGTGACAAGGAATTTAATATAGACAGGGATAAAGTACATGTGAATTCTTACTAAATAATATGTGATATATGTGTCCTTAATCCTACCTTTAGGCTTAATAAACCGTTGAAGATGTGATTTTAGGATAATGGCATTCTTTTGCGGAAGTCTTAAATCATGGTAGTCTTCGCTATACTTTAGGGATGAAGTAGAGATTTGAAATGTGAAGTCACTTACCCTTTTGGTTCACAATGGCGGATTATGATTTTTAAAACAAATCGTTCTAACTTCATGTTTTTAATCAATTTGATGATTGCGGAGAGATATTTTGGCATTTACACGATTTATAATTAATAAGGAAGTGATATTCGATTCTGATGCTAATATACTGCATTCTGTAGAGGATGAATCGATAAAGGTGACTCTCAATGCCCCAACAGCGCGTTGCCTCAAGCTTTTACTCATGAGCAATGGTAAAGTTATTTCACGAGAAGAGTTTCTGGCAGAGGTATGGAACGCGAGAGGCGTGGTTGTTTCACAAAACACATTTTATCAAAATATATCATTGTTGCGTAAATCGCTGGAACAGGCTGGCTTGTCTAAAGATATCATCGTCACTGTTCGACAAAGGGGGTTTGTTCTTGCTTCTAATATTGAAGTAACTCCTTGTTCCAACACTGAGGGTAATAATGAAGAGGGGGGTATAAAGGAAAGGATAAAAAAATCGGGTTATGATGAAGAAATCAAAGTGGTTAACAGGAACACATTAGGCCATGAAAAATTTTTTTTTGGAAAAAAGAGTGTGCTTAATATACCTGCTTGGATTTTATTAGTTCTTATTGTTATGGCTGCCATTAATATTATCTTGCTCTTTTTTAATATTATTATTTGAATAACCGTGTTTTTTGATATGAATCAGTCACCAGATTTCAGTTGTTACTTAAAAAGGTGCTTGTATGTGGTTTTGTTCGCAAAAAGCCTGCCAGGCGAGCCCTGGCAGTCCATTTCTTTCAGCACTGTTTAAGCCCTAAATCCAGCGGCGTCTTACTCGGCTCCCCGCCAATCTCACGTGCCAGCTTCGGTACCATATACCCTGAAATCATAGTCAAAAGCTCACGCATAATGGCGCGAGCTTCATCATCATCCACCATAAAGTGCGCAGCACCCTGTACTTTATCCAGCACGTGGATGTAGTAGGGCATTACTCCGGCATTAAACAGCGCATTACTCAGATCGGCTAACGTCGCGGCATTGTCATTCACACCACGCAGCAGGACGCTTTGGTTGAGCAGTGTCACGCCGGCCCGGCGCAGACGACCCATTGCGTCCCGGAACGTCTCGTCAATCTCGTTGGCATGGTTGATATGGTTCACCAACAGGATTTGCAGCGATGATTGTTCCAGGCGATGGGCCAGCCCATCGGTAATACGCGCGGGGATAACAATCGGTAAACGGCTATGAATTCGTAACCGTTTAATATGCGGGATCGCTTCCAGCTCTGTAATCAGCCAGTCCAGTTCGTGATCTTTCGCCATCAATGGATCGCCACCGGAGAAGATGATCTCATCTAGCTCAGGATGGGAGGCAATGTAATCAAGCGCCGTCTGCCAGTTACGTTTGTTGCCCTGATTATCGGCGTAGGGGAAGTGGCGACGGAAACAGTACCGGCAATTTACCGCACAACCGCCTTTAACCAGCAGCAGGGCGCGATTGCGGTACTTGTGCAGTAAACCGGGCACCACGCTGTTCTGCTCTTCAAGGGGATCGGTGCTGAAACCGGGGGCGGCGATAAACTCTTCCTGCGAAGTAAGCACCTGTTTTAAGAGTGGATCCTCAGGATTACCTTTCTCCATACGTGCAACAAAAGCACGTGGAACACGCAGCGCAAAGAGGCGCTTCGCTTCTCGTCCTGCAAGAAGTTTTTCGTCAGCGTCTACATTTAAGAGACGCAGCAGTTCATCCGGACTGGTGATTACATCTGCAAGTTGCAATAACCAATCTTCTCTGGATGGGGTGTTTAGGGTTACAATATGCGCCATTTTGTGGCTTAGCTACCAGTTAACAATTTCAGAGGGCCTTATGGCGACTTACTATAGCAACGATTTTCGTGCCGGTCTTAAAATCATGATGGACGGCGAACCGTACGCGGTTGAAGCCAGTGAATTCGTGAAACCAGGTAAAGGCCAGGCTTTTGCACGCGTTAAGCTGCGCCGCCTGCTGACCGGTACCCGTGTTGAGAAAACCTTCAAATCCACCGACTCCGCTGAAGGCGCAGACGTAGTGGATATGAACCTCACCTACTTGTACAACGACGGTGAGTTCTATCACTTCATGAACAACTCTACTTTCGAACAGCTCTCCGCTGATGAGAAAGCGGTCGGTGACAGCGCTAAATGGCTGCTGGATCAGGCTGAATGCATCGTGACGCTGTGGAATGGCCAGCCTATCGCTGTGACCCCACCAAACTTCGTTGAGCTGGAAATCGTTGAAACCGATCCAGGTCTGAAAGGTGATACCGCAGGTACTGGCGGCAAGCCAGCTAAGCTGTCTACCGGTGCAGTGGTTAAAGTTCCACTGTTCGTACAGACTGGCGAAGTGATCAAAGTAGACACCCGCTCTGGTGAATACGTTTCTCGCGTGAAGTAATTCATTTCGGGATGCAGGGCGCAGCACTTTTGCTGCGCCTTTCCAACCTTAAAAAGGTTCATGGACGATGCAGCGCACAATCAAAATTGTTCTGATGATGGTGATTGCCAGCACAATGCTTTCCGGATGCAACACGGCCCGTGGCGTTGGGGAAGACATTAAAAGCTTGGGCAATGCTATTTCGCACGCCGCCTCCTGATACTTTCTACTTTTCTTAAAAATTCTTCCTTTTCCGTCATCTGACGAAATCCTGTCCTATGCTTATGTGGCTGTACACAATAACTTTGGCTAAAAAAGGAAGACATTATGCTTAAGAAAACATTTGTAGCGATCTTTTCTGTCCTCGTGCTTTCTTCAGTTTTAACCGCCTGTAACACCACCCGTGGTGTTGGTGAGGATATCTCTCAGGGTGGTAGCGCAATCTCTGGCGCAGCAACTAAAGCACAGAACTAAAGCACAGGCATAATTTTGGGCGGTACGGTGCTAAATATCGAGTCGCCGTACCCTCAGTTTTGCTCATCACGGTAGCGACAGAAACGGCGAGTACCGCGTATCCATGTGCAATTTCATCCTGATATTGCGCTTGTAGGTATAAACCGTTTTTCCATGAATACTCAGCTTGCTGGCAATTTTCTGGTTGCTGGCTCCATCCATCCACAGCGTTAACACTTTTTCCTCCTGACGCGTCAATAATGGCGTAGCGACAGGCCCGGATTCACTACCCTCATGTGCTGCCAGCGCCTCATTAATCACTTTTGCAAGCGCCTCCAGCGGGGTCGTTTTAGGTAACGATGCGCATAAAGGAAATGTACCCGTGAAGGCTGACATTTCAGGCGTCTCATCTGTGTGAAGCAAAATGAAAGGCACGGTTTCGCTGGCGTTCATCACTGAAGAGAGTTGCTGGATGTCGGAGGCGAACCCCTGAAAATCTGCGATAACTAACGCTGGTTTCCACTGCAGGATATGCTCTCTGGCAAGAAAGAGGTTATTAAGGCCTGTCACCAACACAGGTGAAGGAAACAGCCCAGAATGATTGATCCACATTTCCAGGCCCATGCGGGTGTAATGACATCGGTCAATCAAGAGAATTTTGAACATGTTATTTCGCAATCGGCAAAGTGTAGTCGCTTCCTGCTATCAGGAAGTGCCTCATCATAAAGAAGTCGGATGAGTAATAAATGACTGAATTTCGCTTCGAATTGCGCCTATTTCTGGGCTTCAATGCCCCAATTGCTACCTTAAACAAACAAGTTGAAAAAAGAGTTCATGCTCTTCACAATAAGTAATTCATATATCTTGCAGGACGACCTGTAAGCATTTCTCTCACCGGGGACGGCCCCAGACTGTTATTTAAGTTAAGGAGCCTGATATGTCCTGGATCATTCTTTTTATTGCCGGTTTACTCGAAGTGGTATGGGCCATCGGCCTGAAATATACCCACGGGTTTACGCGTCTTACGCCCAGCATCATTACCGTTTCCGCCATGATTGTAAGCATTGTGCTGCTCTCGTGGGCGATGCGTTCGCTGCCTGTAGGAACGGCTTATGCCGTTTGGACGGGGATTGGTGCGGTAGGCGCAGCCATTACCGGCATTTTACTGCTGGGCGAATCTGCAAGCCTGGCGCGTATTGCCAGTCTCGCGTTGATTGTTGCCGGTATTATCGGGCTGAAGCTCAGCACCCATTAATGGGTCTGCTCAACCCAGATGAGTTTGCTGACATCAAATCCCTGACGCGTTGCAGAATTCAGTAACGTCTGTTTCATCTCATCTGAAATCGTCGGTGTGCGGGAGAGGATCCACAGGTAATCGCGATCCGGCCCGCACACCAGCGCATGGCGGTAATCTTTATCCAGCCCAATCACGTTATAGCTGCCATAAAAGGGGCCAATGAAAGAGACTTTCAGCGCTGCAGTATCAGACGCGCCGGTAAAGTACGCTTTTCCCGTCACCTTTTGCCACATGCCACGTTCAGGATTATAACCCCGGTTGATAACCTGAATGCCGCCGTCGTTCATCTGGCTGTAATTCGCTGTCACTTTTTCCAGACCACGCTCAAAACGGTGGTCAAAGCGGGCAATTTCATACCATGTGCCCAGATATCGCTGGACGTCGAAGGGATGGACAACCGTCACGCCCCGGGGTGGGATAGGGGAGCTGCAGGCAACAACCAGAAACGCAACGGTAACTGCGGCGATGACAGGCAGGATGCGCATAGGATTATCCTTACAGGATTTTTGTTAAGTGTAGAACCTGTCAGGAATTTTGCTCTCCCACCGGTGGGCGGGAGAGCGAGGAAGCATTACATAAAGACTACGGCAACCAGCGTAACCACGCTCAGGATAGCCGCCAGACCGTAGAACACCCATTTACCGTTAGGAACGTGGATCTTCAGGTCATGCATGGCGTGATGAATACGGTGCAAACCACACCACAGCGGCAGAACAATCATCAGAAAGATGAATACCCTGCCAATAAAGCTGTGGGCAAAGGCCAGCACCCGCTCGTAGCTCAGCGCATCCCCGGGATAGAGCCCCAGCGGCAGCATAATGCCCACCAGCAGAATGATGACCGGCGCGATAATGGCGCACCACATGCCGCCTGCCCCAAAGAGCCCCCAGAAGACGGGCTCATCGGAACGTTTTGGATTTGGATTAATCACAGTGGTCTCCTTACCAGAACAGGGCTACGCCGAGAATTACCACGGTTACCACCGCAGTCACCACCCAGAGTCCTTTGATAATTGGCTCTGGCCCGAGTTTTTCGTTTTTCACGATAATATTTGCTGCTTTTGGCGCGAGTTCAAACCAGGTTTTGGTATGCAACAGCGCCGCTGCCAGCACGATGATGTTCAGGATCACCACAATCGGGTTCTGCAGGAACCCGACAAAACCGGCCCAGGTTTCCGGGCCGTGTTTGAGGGCAAACAGGCCGTACATCAGTTCAATACTGAACCACACCGCCGGGACTGCCGTGCCTTCACGCAGCATATAGAAGCGATAAAACGGCAGATTTTTCCACCAGGTGGACGGCATCGGCCGCACATAGGCTTTGCGTTTAGTCGTCATCATGCACTCCTTAGCGTGGTTTCAGGGTGGCAATAAGAAAGTCTTTCGAGCTTTCCACTTTACCCTGCTGGATCGCGGCGGCCGGGTCGACGTGCTTCGGACAGACTTCCGAGCAGTAGCCGACAAAGGTACAGGTCCATACGCCGTTCTGACCGTTCAGCTGCGCCATACGTTCTTTCTTACCGTGATCGCGGCTGTCTTCGTTGTAGCGATGCGCCAGGGTAATGGCTGCCGGGCCGATAAACTCCGGATTCAGACCAAACTGCGGGCAGGCGGCATAGCACAGGCCGCAGTTAATACAGCCGGAGAACTGGTGATACTTGGCCATCTGCGCCGGGGTCTGCTTGTTAGGCCCTTGATCCGGCGTGCGCGGGTTACCAATGATGTACGGCTTAATGGCTTCCAGACTTTCGATAAAGTGGGTCATGTCGACCACCAGATCGCGCTCAATTGGGAAATTGGCCAGGGCTTCGACTTTCATCCCCTTCGGGTATTCACGCAGGAAGGTTTTACAGGCCAGTTTAGGCACCTTGTTGACCATCATCCCGCAGGAGCCGCAGATCGCCATACGGCAGGACCAGCGGTAGCTCAGGTCCGGTGCCAGGTTGTCTTTGATGTAGCCCAGCGCATCCAGCAGGGAGGTCTGCTCATCGTAAGGGACTTCATAGAAAGTGCTGTGCGGCGCGCTGTCCACTTCCGGGTTATAGCGCACCACTTCAACTTTCAGAGTTTGCATCTCAGCCATTCGCCGTCTCCTTCTTATCGGCTGCTTCCGCTTCTGCACCGTAAACGCGTTTCGCCGGTGGCAGCGTAGTGATCTTCACGTCGCTGTAGTCCAGACGGGTAGAGCCGTCCGCGTCGCGATAAGCGAGGGTATGCTTGAGGAAGTTAACGTCGTCACGCTCCGTGCAGCCTTCGTCCAGACGCTGGTGCGCACCGCGTGATTCTTTACGCGCCATGGCGGAGTGCGCCATACATTCGGCAACGTTCAGACCGTGTCCCAGCTCAATGGTGTAGAGCAGATCGGTGTTGAACACGCTGGAGGTGTCGCTCACCCGCACGCGTTTGAAGCGCTCCTGCAGCTCGGCCAGCTTATCGATGGTTTTCTGCATCAGCTCCGGCGTACGGTAGATCCCGCAGCCTTCCTCCATGGAAAGACCCATCTCATCGCGGATCTTCGCCCAGTTTTCACTGCCTTCCTGATTAACCAGCTTTTTCAGACGCTGCTCGACATCTGCTGCCTGCGCATCGAGCGCGGCATCGTTCGCTACCCCGGCAGTCGCGGCGCGCGCCATGGCCTGCTCACCGGCCAGACGACCAAATACCACGAGCTCCGCGAGCGAGTTTGAACCCAGGCGGTTAGCCCCGTGCAGGCCGACGGAGGAGCATTCGCCCACCGCAAACAGGCCCTGAATTCGGGTTTCACACTGCTGATCGGTTTCGATGCCGCCCATGGTGTAGTGCGCGGTTGGACGCACAGGAATTGGCTCTTTAACCGGATCGACGCCCACATAGGCTTTGGACAGTTCACAGATGAACGGCAGACGCTCCAGCAGCTTTTTCTCGCCCAGGTGACGCAGATCGAGGTAGACCACATCGCCGCGTGGAGTTGGGATAGTGTTGCCTTTGCGCCACTCATGCCAGAAGGCCTGAGAGACTTTATCGCGCGGGCCAAGCTCCATGTATTTGTTCTTCGGCTCGCCGAGCGGGGTTTCCGGGCCCATGCCGTAATCCTGCAGATAGCGATAGCCGTCTTTATTGACCAGAATACCGCCTTCACCGCGGCAGCCTTCGGTCATCAGAATGCCGGAACCCGGCAGACCGGTTGGGTGATACTGCACAAACTCCATATCGCGCAGCGGTACGCCGTGGCTGAGCGCCATGCCCATGCCGTCGCCCGTTACGATGCCGCCGTTGGTGTTATAACGATAAACGCGACCCGCACCGCCCGTTGCCATTACCACCGCATTGGCGCGGATCTGGACCAGCGTACCTTCCATCATGTTCATTGCCACCAGGCCGCGAGCCTGACCGTCATCAACCAGAATGTCGAGGACGAAGTGCTCGTCGAAGCGCTGGATCTGGGGGAACTGCAGTGAAGTCTGGAACAGGGTGTGTAGCATATGGAAGCCGGTCTTATCGGCGGCAAACCAGGTACGCTCAATCTTCATACCGCCGAAGCGACGCACGTTGACGCTGCCGTCATCCCGGCGGCTCCACGGGCAACCCCACTGCTCCAGCTGGGTCATTTCCGTCGGGCAATGATGGACGAAATAATCGACGACATCCTGTTCGCACAGCCAGTCACCGCCGGCCACTGTGTCGTGAAAGTGATAATCAAAGCTGTCATGATCCTGCGCAACGGCGGCGGATCCCCCCTCAGCGGCAACCGTATGGCTGCGCATAGGGTATACTTTTGAAATCAGGGCGATTTTAGCGTTTGGATTAGCCTGGGCTGCAGCTATTGCTGCGCGTAATCCCGCTCCGCCAGCGCCAATTATGGCAAGATCGGCTTGAAAGGTATGCACGACATTCCTCCAGATTTTTGATATTTCGCATCGTAACGACCTAAGGTAGTGCACGGCCCGGGAGGGCGAATGCGAAAGCGATTCCACTGCTCCTTTATGGGTAACGCAGTATAGCCGCAGGGAAAGAAGGGAAATTTGACGTGTTCGATTTTTGCGGTTATTTCTCTGGATTTATCACCGCAATTGATGAATTGCGTCACGTAATTATTGTCGGTTATGAAAACCCCAAAATTCACTGTGCAAAATTTGTCTCCGCCATGGGTTACGAGTAGACTTCGTCCCCTTGTCTGAAATCGGAGAAATTCTCATGAGCGAAACGGCCACCTGGCAGCCGAGCGCATCCATCCCCAATCTGTTAAAACGCGCAGCAATTATGGCGGAGATCCGCCGCTTCTTTGCCGACCGCGGTGTGCTGGAGGTGGAAACGCCCTGCATGAGTCAGGCGACGGTGACCGACATTCATCTGGTGCCGTTTGAAACCCGTTTTGTTGGCCCTGGTCACTCCCAGGGGATGAATCTCTACCTGATGACCAGCCCGGAATACCACATGAAGCGCCTGCTGGCAGCGGGGTGTGGACCGGTTTATCAGCTGTGCCGCAGCTTCCGTAATGAAGAAATGGGACGCCATCACAATCCGGAATTCACCATGCTGGAGTGGTACCGCCCGCATTATGATATGTATCGCCTGATGAACGAGGTGGACGATCTGCTGCAGCAGGTGCTGGAGTGCCCGGAAGCCGAGACGCTCTCTTATCAGCAGGCTTTCCAGCGCTATCTGGAGCTTGATCCGCTCTCTGCGGACAAAACCCAGCTGCGTGAAGCGGCAGCGAAGCTGGATCTCAGCAATATTGCCGATACCGAAGAAGATCGCGACACGCTGCTGACGATGCTCTTTACCTTTGGCGTTGAGCCGCAGATTGGCAAAGATCGCCCGACCTTCGTCTATCACTTCCCGGCAAGCCAGGCGTCACTGGCACAGATCAGCACGGAAGACCACCGCGTGGCGGAGCGTTTCGAGGTTTACTTTAAAGGTATTGAACTGGCGAATGGTTTCCATGAGCTGACCGATGCCCGTGAACAGCAGCAGCGTTTCGATCAGGATAACCGCAAGCGTGCCGCGCGCGGCCTGCCGCAGCAGCCTATCGACCACAATTTGCTGGGTGCGTTAAAAGCCGGCCTGCCGGACTGCTCCGGCGTGGCGCTGGGTGTCGATCGTCTGGTGATGCTGGCGCTGGGCGCCGAGCAGCTGGGTGATGTGATTGCGTTTACCGTAGATCGCGCCTGACGGTTTTTTTGCCCGGTGGCGCTGCGCTTGCACGGGCCTACTATTTTCGTAGGCCGGGTAAGCGAGGCGCCACCCGGCATTTGCACTACAAACTCCCCGCCGGGCGCGCCTTCGCCGCTGACGTCAAGGTTCTTCCCGTCTTACGCCCGTCCAGACTTTCCAGACGCATCTGGAACGGTGGGAACGGCAAATCAATACCGTGTTCACGGAAGCCCGTCAGAATCAGCTGGTGGATTTCATGACGCAGCGGCATACGATGCCCCATTTCCGCAGCATAAATACGCAGTTCGAAAATCTGGATACCCTGCTGTAAATCTACCAGGAAAACTTCCGGTTCTGGGGTGCTGATCACCAGCGAGCAGCGCTCCGCCGCCGTGTAAAGGATCTGCGTCACCTCTTCGCTGTTGGCATCCGACGGGGCAGGTACGGTCAGGACCACACGCGTGACGGAGTCGGACAGCGACCAGTTAATAAACTGCTCGGTGATAAACGCCTTGTTAGGGACGATGATCTCTTTACGGTCCCAGTCACTAATGGTGGTGGCACGGGTGTTGATTTTGGAGATGCTCCCGGTCAGATCGCGGATCGTCACGGTATCGCCGATACGGATCGGCTTTTCAAACAGGATAATCAGGCCAGAGATAAAGTTGGCGAAGATCTCCTGCAGCCCAAACCCGAGCCCGACACCCAGTGCGGCAACCAGCCACTGCAGCTTCGACCACTCAATCCCGATCATCGAGAAGCCCACCAGCCCGCCAAACAGCATCAGCAGGTATTTGGTGATGGTGGTGATGGCGTATCCGGTTCCGGGGGTTAAATCCAGGTGCTGCAACAGGGCCAGCTCCAGCAGCGCAGGGAAGTTACGGATCAGCTGAGTAGTGATGATGAACACCAGAATCGCAATCAGTACGGCCCCGAGCGTAATAGGTTCCAGGCTCTCCACGCCCTGTACCGTCGAGGTCACATCCCAGAGGGTGATGTTCTCGAGGAAGCCAAACGCCGAGTGAATTTCCGACCACAGCACGATAACGGAGAGCAGGGCGACCAGCATCAGGATGGAGCGCACCAGGCGCAGTGACTGGGTACTGATGGCATCCAGATCCAGCTCGGTTTCATCGACCTCTATCGCCCCTTCGGTGCTGAGCGTATGGGCCGGCTCTTCTTCACCGCGCGCACGCTGGGCAAGAATTTCGGCCCGGCGGTTCTTGGCCCGGTCAAAGGCCAGACGACGGCGCTGAATCAGCATCCAGCGGCGAATGACGTGATAGACCACCAGCAGCAGGAACCAGATCGCCACCGATGTCTCGAGGCGCGCCAGCAGCGCTTGGGCAGTGGCCAGATAGCCGACGGCTGCCGCGAGAATAGCCGCCAGTGGGGCGCTGAGCAGCAGGTTCCACAGCATACGGTTAAGCATGTTATCGCCGCTGCCCTCTTTATCGAGGTAGAGCGGGATCCCGGCCTTCTTCAGGCTCAGCGTCACCACCGCCAGCGCACCGCAAATCAGCATAAAGCAGAGGCGACCGAGCGAGCCGGAAAACTCCCGGTCGTTCAGGTTATCGAACATGATTAGCGCCATTATCAGCGGCACGATAAGCCCGATGCTCATCAGGTAGTAGCGCATGGCTCGCGCCACGCGATTACGTGGCCAGCCAAAGTGGGCGACGAACAGCCCGTTAGGACGGGCGAAGGTGGCACAGATCATCACCACCCACAGCAGCGGCACGGTGGCCGTCACCCCGGCGCCAATGGCCACCGCCAGCGGATAAGGCCAGGCTTCGCGCAGGCCATAACCCAGCGTCATCCACAGTACCGGCAGCGGGGAGGCGACCAGAATCGACCAGAAGACCGTGCGCAGCGTGAGCCAGAAATGATCTTGGGTCACTTTGCCGACCCGCGCGCTGGAGCGGTCAAGGAAGCGGGTGAAGTGGCGGCGCGAGTAAATGCTGAACCCCACCAGAATCAGCGCCCCCAGCAGCGGGAAAATCGTCTCCTTGCTGGTGAGCATCATGACGCTGGCTTTGCCGAGCTGGCTGAAGGTATCCAGCGAAATTAAACGCCGCAGATCCTGAACAATATCAATCGGCCAGGAGAAAGAGACCGGCCGCACGTCCGAGGTCCAGAACAGATAGCGGTGAGTCGCCTCGTTGACCTCTTTTAACGCATCTTCCAGCTGGCTGTTGGAGACTTTCAGTTTGGTCAGCTCAAGCAGGAGGGTATCGCCGCCCTGCAGCAGAGAGTTCAGCAGCTCGCGCTGCGTTCTTAACTGGGCTTCCAGGATCCGGTTTTGCTCGGCGGTCAGCGGTTTGCCGTCCGGCTGGTGGACTTGTCGCAGCTGAGGCTGCTTGTTGAGCAGATCTTCAAAGTGCAGGCGCTGGACGCGAAGCTGCGCCATTTCGGTGTCGAGCTGCTGGGGTTTAGGCATCTCGGGCAGACGAGCCACCTGAGCCCGCAGGGCTTCGCCGAGCAGATTCGACGAACCCAGCCACTGGGACTGTTCGCGCAGGGTGTTCAGCGCCTGACGCACCTGCAGGGTCTGATTCGTGGCCTGGCGTTGCTGCGAGGCCACCAGATCCATGCGCTGCGCCTGCTGGTTCAGCGCGGCCGAAAGCTCACGGTTAACCTTGAATTGCTCAACGATGCCGGCCGGCAGGTTCTCGCTGTTTTCCGCCAGCAACTCGGTGCTTTCCAGCGCCCGTTCTGCTTCGCGCTGGCGCTGGCTGTTCAATTGATTGCGCAGCGCCTGGAGATAAGCATCCAGCTGTTCACCCTGCTTCTTCGCCAGCTCAGAGCGCATTCGCGCCAGCTCCTGACGGTTGTTGGCCGACAGTTGCGCCAGTTCCAGCTCATCCACAAGGGCTTTTAACCTGGCGGATTCCGCCTGCATGCCGAGACTCTGCGCCTGGTTAAGAGGCGTATTGCCGGTTTGCGCCCCGGCCCGGCGTTCTACCTCATTAAGCTGACGGCGGGCATCGGTTTGCTGCTGGGGCAGTTGGCTCAGAGAGTCGGCGATATCACGGGCACGCTCCTGCTCCTGCTGCGCCTGGCGGGTTTTTTCCAGTAACTGGCTGCTGACCTGCAGGATCTCCTGATTGAGTGCGTCTGAGGTCAGGCCCGCAGGCACCTGGCGCGGCTCTTCACGAATATCGCTCAGCTGCGTGCGCAGGGTCTGTGAAAGTTTGGGGAAATTATCGATAACTTGCTGATACTGCGTGGCGCGCTCAAGGGAGCCTTTCCGCTCCTCAAGGGCGTTCAGCGCAGCCTGGAGCGCCTCGACGGCTTCCGGCTGGGCGGGTTTTGCCGCCTTCGCCTGCTCCAGTTCTTGGGTGATTTGTTTGGTATCGGGGGCCGTCGCTGCGTACGCCCCCATGCTGAGGCACCAGGCCATCAGAAAAGTGATAATCAGGCGCACGTCAGTTTACCTTTACTTAGCTTTCGTCTTTCTTGTCGTCAACCAGCGGGCTGGCGTCGAGTTCGGCGGCAATTTCTTCTTCTGACAGCGGCGCAGGCTCTGCATCCGGCGTGACGAAGGGTTCCGTCGATACCGCCAGCGGCTGGCCGAGTTTGGTCACGGAGAGGCTTTCGAGCTGCTCTGCCAGCTGCACTTTGCCTGGGGCAAACAGGTTGATAACGGTGGAGCCGAGCTTGAAGCGTCCCATCTCCTGGCCTTTCAGCAACGCCACCGAGCCTTCGCTTTCGCCCGCAGGCCACGTCCAGCGTTTGATCACGCCTTCACGCGGTGGCGTAATGGTGCCAGCCCAGACCGTTTCAATGCTGCCAACAATGGTCGCACCCACCAGAATCTGCGCCATCGGGCCAAACTCGGTATCGAACAGGCAGATAACGCGCTCGTTACGGGCGAACAGGTTCGGTACGTTTTGCGCCGTCAGGTGGTTAACCGAGAACAGGTCGCCCGGCACGTAGATCATCTCGCGCAGGATGCCGTTGCACGGCATATGCACGCGGTGATAGTCGCGCGGCGACAGGTAGGTGGTGGCAAACGTACCGTTGCGGAACAGATCCGCCATTATGTAGTTACCGGCCAGCAGGGCCTCGAGGCTGTAGTTGTGGCCTTTAGCCTGCAAAATCTTGTCGTTTTCGATAGCGCCCAGCTGGCTGATCACGCCGTCGGCAGGCATCACCAGCACGTTCGGGTCAGTATTCAGGGGACGCACTTCGTCGCGCAGTGGGCGGACAAAGAAATCATTGAAGGTGCGGTAGCTGGCAGTATCCGGCTTCTGCGCTTCCTTCATATCGACCTTGTAGTATTTCACGAACAGATCGATTACCAGCTTCGTCAGCCAGCCCGCTCGTTTGCTCGCGCCCCAGCCCGCCAGGCGAGTGAGCCACAGTTTCGGCAGAATGTATTGAAGCGAAAGTTTAAATGAGTTTAACAAGGTAGCCTCCAGGCCATTGTTTTGTCGTTCCTGATCCGGCCGTCAGACAGCCGGAACCTGAAAAAAGGGGACGATTTTAGCGACGCTTAGCTTAGTTGTCAGTCATCAGATTCAGAAAAGCTTTTACGCGTTTTTACCTGCGCCATGCTTTCTAGAATATGGTGATAATTCGCAAAGCGGGTTTCCGCAATTTCACCGTTTTCAACCGCGGCACGAATGGCGCAGCCGGGGTCGTTATCATGCTTACAGTCGCGGTATTTACACGCGCCTAGATAGTCGAGGAATTCGACAAAGCCGTTAAAGATCTGATCGGGTTCGAGATGCCACAGACCAAATTCACGCACCCCAGGGGAGTCGATCACATCCCCGCCGTGCGGGAAATGATACAAACGTGAGGCGGTAGTAGTGTGCTGACCCAGACCCGAGTTATCAGAAACGTCGTTAGTCAGGATCTCTTGCTGCAAGCCGAGCAGGTTGTTCAGCAGGCTGGATTTACCCACCCCGGACTGGCCGGCAAAAATGCTGATGCGGTCGGTCAACGCCTCTTCGAGCGGCTTCAGCCCATCCTGCGTACGGCTTGAAACCATCAGCACGCGGTAGCCAATCTTGCGATAGATATCCATCTGCTCGTTAACGAAGCTCATACCGTCGTCGTCGAGTAAATCAATCTTGTTCAGCACGATCAACGGTTCTACCTGCAGAGTTTCACAGGCGACGAGATAACGGTCGATAATGTTCAGCGACAGTTCCGGCAAAATGGCAGAGACAATCACGATCTGATTGATATTGGCGGCAATCGGTTTTACGCCGTCGTAGAAGTCAGGGCGCGTTAATACCGACGTGCGCTCATGCACGGCTTCCACGATCCCTTTCACCGCTACGCCTTCTGCGGCAGCTTTGCCCGGACGCCATACCACGCGGTCACCGGTGACCAGCGAGCGGATGGTGCGGCGAATGTTACAGCGGTGAACGTCGCCATCGGCAGACTCCACGTCGGCATGCATACCGAAGCGGCTAATCACGACGCCTTCCGCGGGCTCGCCAAACAGGTTGTCGTCGTAGTCGACCTTCTCCGAAGTGGTTTTAAGGCGGCGCTGATGGTTGGCTTTTACGCGGCGCTGCTGCCCTTTGGAGAGTTTATTTTTACTCAATCGTGCTGGCTCCTGGTCGCCCATATTGGGCAAAACCTCTATGATACACACTAATTAATACTAGTTAACCTGCCACGGCCGGTTATGCGAGAAGGGTGGAAAATAACATGAGTGCAGATGAAAACAATCTGATTTGGATCGATCTGGAGATGACCGGACTGGATCCCGAGCGCGATCGCATTATCGAGATCGCCACGCTGGTGACCGACGCGAACCTGAATATCCTGGCGGAAGGGCCAACCATTGCCGTACATCAGTCCGACGAACAGCTGGCGCTGATGGATGACTGGAACGTGCGTACCCACACCGGCAGCGGGCTGGTGGATCGCGTGAAAGCCAGTACCCAGGGCGACCGCGAAGCTGAGCTGGCAACAATCGAATTTCTGAAGCAGTGGGTGCCGCAGGGCAAGTCACCGATTTGTGGCAACAGCATCGGCCAGGATCGCCGCTTCCTGTTTAAGTACATGCCGGAGCTGGAGGCTTATTTCCACTACCGTTATCTTGATGTCAGCACCCTGAAAGAGCTGGCGCGTCGCTGGAAACCAGAAATCCTCGACGGCTTTAAGAAGCAGGGCACCCATCAGGCCATGGATGACATCCGTGAGTCAGTGGCGGAGCTGGCTTACTACCGCGAACATTTTATTAATTTATAAGCACTCTTCCCGGCAGCGCTGCGTCTGCCGGGGTATTGCGCTCTAAATCTGTACAATGTGATGAATATTGCAGCGCTTGAACTAAATTTATAAAAAAACGCTTTTGAGGGGGTTGCAGGAGGAAAGATTTCTCGTATAATGCGCCTCCCGTAACGACAGAGAATTCATCGTTACGACAGCACAGATTTTGCGGGAATAGCTCAGTTGGTAGAGCACGACCTTGCCAAGGTCGGGGTCGCGAGTTCGAGTCTCGTTTCCCGCTCCAAATCTGTTTGCTGCGCAGTAAGACCACCAATCGCAGGATTTCGAGTTGCAACAAGGCGGCTTGAAAGACGAAGATTATGCGGGAATAGCTCAGTTGGTAGAGCACGACCTTGCCAAGGTCGGGGTCGCGAGTTCGAGTCTCGTTTCCCGCTCCAAAATTTGAAAGGTATCGCAAGATACACACCACCAAAATCGCAGGATTTCAAGTTGCAACAAGGCGGCAACTGAACGAATCCTTGGGAGCTTACTTAAGTAAGTGACTAAGGTGAGTGAAGGCAGCCAACGCAGTGGCGGCTTGAAAGACGAAGATTAAGCGGGAATAGCTCAGTTGGTAGAGCACGACCTTGCCAAGGTCGGGGTCGCGAGTTCGAGTCTCGTTTCCCGCTCCAAATTTTATCTCCTCCTCCAGATATCCACAGCGGAAAGCCCCGTCAGGGATGATTTGTTTCATTTCTGACAAACTCTTCTTAACAGACTTATCCACAGCTTTGTCTTTTTCTGACGATTACTCAATTACTTCGCCTGATGAATAGTAACTTTATAATTCCTTGAAAATTATAAATAAAATTTCATTTCAAATTGTTAAGCCGATCACTTGACCTGTAGCCGCACCCAGAGTACTTCTGGCTTTTAATTTTTATTCACAGCCTGTGGAAACATCATGCATCGCGCGGCAGCCCTTTTTCGATCACGCGTACCAGCCTGATTTTCTGCGGTAATTGCACCTCCACCACACAGGCGTTTCGCTTGTCTATTTGCTGCGCAACCGCCCACTCTATGTGCTCATCGAGAAGTGGGTGCTCACCCCGGCGACTTTCCAGCGCCTGAATATTGGCCTCATCCCAGGGGGCATTTCCCAGCGCAACGGCGACATTACGCAGCCAGCGCAGGTGACCAATACGGCGAATCGCCGATCCTTCTGTCACTTTCAGGAACCAGGCTTCGCTCCAGGCGAACAGTTCGATCAGCGGAGGCGCGTGCAATGCCTTGCGGGGGCTGAAGTCGTCCTCTTCCGTTAACTGCGAGTAACGGTTCCACGGGCAGATCAGCTGGCAGTCATCGCAGCCGTAGATGCGATTGCCGATTAAGGGACGAAACTCTTCCGGGATGGCCCCTTCAAGTTCAATGGTCAGGTACGAGATGCAGCGGCGGGCATCGACGGTATACGGCTCGACAATGGCCCCGGTGGGGCAGATAGTCATACAGGCCACGCAGCGGCCGCAGCCTTCTTCAACCGGTTTATCCACCGGTAAAGGGATATCAACCAGCAACTCGCCAAGGAAGAAGAAAGAGCCGGCGTCGCGGCTGAGGATAAGTGAGTGCTTACCTGTCCAGCCGAGCCCGGCTTTTTCAGCCAGCGGGCGCTCGAGAACAGGCGCAGAATCGACAAAGGGTCTAAAATTCAGCGTGGCGCACTGCTCCTGAATCCTTTCCCCAAGCTTTTTGAGTCGGTTACGCAAAAGTTTATGATAATCACGCCCCAGGGCATAACGGCTGACATAGCCCAGCGACGGATTTTTCAGCGTACTGGCAAAAGCGGCCCCGGTGGGAAGGTAGTTCATACGCACGCTGATCACGCGCAGGGTTCCCGGCAAGAGTTCATGCGGGCGGGCGCGCATCATGCCGTGGCGCGCCATCCACTCCATCTCGCCGTGGTATTGATTATCCAGCCATGCCTGCAGCTTTGGCTCGCTGGCAGAGAGATCGGTATCGGTGATACCCACGTGTTGAAAACCAAGCTCAGCGCCCCACTGTTTAATGTTTTGCGCTAACTGATTGAGATCGAGGGGCTGTGACATGACGGACCATACTGTGAAGAAAAACCCTGCAAGTATACCACACTCTGTCTGGCCCGCGGATGACCTGCGGCGCGCCGAAAAAGAGGCGGCAGACAGTCTCGGCATAACCCTTTACGAACTGATGCAGCGCGCGGGCGAGGCGGCTTTCACCGTTGCCCGCACGGCATACCCGCAGTCCCGCCACTGGCTGATCCTGTGCGGTCATGGCAATAACGGCGGCGATGGCTATGTGGTTGCCCGCCTGGCGCTTGCCGCAGGCATTACCGTCACGCTGCTGGCGCTTGAAAGCGACAAACCGCTTCCGGAAGAGGCAACAAACGCGCGGCAAGCCTGGCTGGACGCGGCGGGAATGATCCATGCCGCGGATACGCCCTGGCCGGAAGGTATCGACCTGATCGTCGACGGCCTGCTGGGAACCGGCTTACACAGCGCACCTCGCGATGAGGTCGCCGGATTAATCACCCATACAAACCAACATAAAGCGCCCATCGTGGCGCTGGATATTCCTTCCGGGCTGGTTGCCCAGACGGGCACCACGCCGGGTGCGGTCATTCAAGCTGACCATACGGTGACGTTTATCGCCCTTAAACCCGGCCTGCTGACCGGTAAAGCGCGGGATGTGGTCGGGACGTTGCATCATAACGCCCTTGGACTGGAGGGCTGGCTCGCCGGGCAGGAGACGGGTATTACGCGCTTTGATGCCTCGCATCTGGCGCAGTGGCTGCCGCCACGCCGTCCCACATCCCATAAGGGCGATCACGGCAGGCTGGTGATTATCGGCGGCGACCACGGCACTGCGGGCGCTATCCGCATGACCGGCGAAGCGGCGCTGCGTACGGGGGCGGGGCTGGTGCGCGTGCTGACGCGCAGCGAAAATATCGCGCCGATCGTCACCGCCCGGCCTGAACTTATGGTGCATGAACTGACGCCAGAGGCGCTGGAAGACAGCCTGCAATGGGCCGATGTGGTGGTGATTGGACCCGGTCTGGGGCAGGAGTCATGGGGGAAAGAGGCATTACGCAAGGTCGAGAACTTCCGGCATGCGATGCTGTGGGACGCTGACGCGCTGAACCTTCTGGCAATCAACCCGGATAAACGTCACAATCGCATCCTGACGCCGCACCCTGGCGAAGCCGCGCGGCTGCTTAACTGCAGCGTTGCAGAAATTGAAAGCGATCGCTTACATTCTGCCCAGCGTCTGGTAAAACGTTACGGTGGTGTTGTGGTTCTGAAAGGCGCCGGTACCGTCGTCGCCAGCGAGAGCGGCATGGCAGGCATCGTGGATGTCGGCAATGCCGGAATGGCGAGCGGCGGAATGGGCGACGTGCTCTCGGGTATTATCGGAGCGTTGCTCGGACAGAAACTGGCGCTTTATGATGCCGCCTGCGCAGGCTGCGTCGCGCATGGTGCAGCTGCCGACAGGCAGGCGGACCAGTACGGCACGCGCGGCATGCTGGCAACCGATCTTTTTGACGCGCTACGGCGTGTCGTTAACCCGAAAACAATTGACGTAGAAAATGATTAATCGAGTGATCCCTTTACCCGACGAACAGGCAACTTTAGATCTCGGCCAGCGCGTGGCGCAGGCCTGCGAGGGCGCAACCGTCATCTATCTGTATGGCGATCTTGGTGCGGGTAAGACCACCTTTAGCCGGGGCTTCTTGAAGGCGCTGGGGCATCAGGGAAATGTGAAAAGCCCAACCTACACGCTGGTTGAGCCCTACACCCTGGAAAACCTGATGGTGTACCACTTCGATCTCTATCGCCTTGCCGATCCTGAAGAGCTGGAATTTATGGGGATCCGTGACTACTTCGCCAACGATGCCATTTGCCTCGTCGAATGGCCGCAGCAGGGTACCGGCGTCTTGCCTGAACCCGACGTTGAAATTCACCTGGAGTATCAGGCGCAAGGGCGTGAGGCCCGCGTGACTGCTGTCTCTGCATCAGGAAAATCGATACTGGCGCGTTTAGCCGGTTAAGTTAAGAGATAACGGGATGATTAATCGCGTTAAAAGTTGGTTGATAGCAGCAACGGTGCTGTTTTGTGCACAGGCCGGGGCGGCAACATTGTCCGATATTCAGGTTTCCAACGGAGACAATCAGGCCCGGATCACCTTCAGCTTTATGGGCGATCCTGAGTATGCGTTTTCGCAGGTCGATAAGCGCAGCGTTGCGCTGGATATCAAACAGACCGGCGTTATCAAAGGGCTGCCGCTCCAGTTCAGCGGCAATAACCTGGTGCAAAGCATCCGTTCAGGTACGCCAAAAGACGCGCAGTCCCTGCGTCTGGTGGTCGATTTAACCCAAAACGGCAAGACCCGGGCGGTGAAGCAGCAGAACGGTGCGAACTACATGGTGGTCTTTACCATCAACGCCGATGCGCCACCGCCGCCTCCTCCGCCTCCTCCGCCACCGGTGGTGGTGAAGCGTATGGAGGAGCCTGTCGTTGCGCCGCGCCCTTCAGAGCCAGCGCGAAATCCGTTTAAATCCGGCAGCGATCGTATTACCAGCGTCACCAGCAGCAACACGGTGACCCGTCCGGCAGCGCAGGCGCGCCGTCAGGTAAACGGCGATAAAGTCATTATTGCGATTGATGCCGGACACGGTGGCGATGATCCTGGCGCCATCGGACCGGGTGGTACGCGTGAGAAGAACGTGACCATTGCCATTGCCCGTAAGCTGCGGACCTTGCTGAACGACGACCCGATGTTTAAAGGTGTGTTAACCCGTGACGGCGATTATTTTATCTCGGTCATGGGCCGCTCAGACGTGGCGCGCCAGCAGAACGCTAATTTCCTCGTCTCTGTGCACGCCGATGCCGCTCCCAACCGCAACGCGACGGGGGCATCCGTATGGGTGCTTTCCAACCGTCGTGCTAACAGCGAAATGGCAAACTGGCTTGAGGAACATGAAAAGCAATCCGAGCTGTTAGGCGGGGCAGGTGACGTACTGGCGAACAGCCAGTCGGATCCCTACCTGAGCCAGGCGGTGCTGGATTTACAGTTCGGCCATTCCCAGCGCGTCGGGTATGATGTGGCGACTAACGTCCTGAGCCAGCTGCAAAGCGTGGGTTCCCTGCATAAGCGCCGTCCGGAACATGCCAGCCTGGGCGTGCTGCGCTCGCCGGATATCCCGTCCATCCTCGTGGAGACGGGCTTTATCAGTAATAACGGTGAAGAGCGCCTGCTGGCCAGCGACAGCTATCAGCAGCAGATTGCTGAAGCGATTTACAAGGGCCTGCGTAAGTACTTTGATGCGCATCCGCTCCAGTCTGCACCACAGGGTGGCGCGGAGCAGACCGCCATGTTACCGGGCGAGTCGTCCTCGACCCATTAAGGAGATTTCATGCCGATTCAGGTTCTGCCGCCGCAGCTTGCGAACCAAATCGCCGCCGGTGAGGTGGTGGAACGTCCTGCGTCGGTCGTGAAAGAGCTGGTGGAAAACAGTCTCGATGCGGGCGCGACCCGCATCGATATTGATATCGAACGCGGCGGTGCGAAACTCATTCGAATTCGCGATAACGGCTGCGGTATTAAAAAAGAGGAGCTGGCACTGGCGCTGGCTCGCCACGCCACCAGTAAAATTGCCTCCCTCGACGACCTTGAAGCCATCATCAGCCTCGGTTTTCGCGGCGAAGCGCTGGCCAGTATTAGCTCTGTCTCCCGCCTGACGCTCACCTCCCGCACCGCTGAACAGCAGGAAGCCTGGCAGGCTTACGCCGAAGGGCGGGATATGGACGTGACGGTGAAACCTGCCGCGCACCCGGTGGGTACAACGCTGGAAGTGCTGGATCTCTTCTATAACACTCCCGCCCGGCGCAAGTTTATGCGCACCGAGAAAACCGAATTCGGCCATATCGACGAGATCATTCGCCGTATCGCCCTGGCGCGCTTCGATGTCACCATCAATTTGAGCCACAACGGCAAGGTGATGCGTCAGTACCGCGCCGTGGCGCAGGGCGGGCAGAAAGAGCGTCGGCTTGGCGCCATCTGCGGAACCCCGTTCCTGGAACAGGCGCTGGCCATTGAGTGGCAGCATGGCGATCTGACCCTGCGCGGCTGGGTAGCGGATCCGAAAGCGAACAGTTCCGCATTTGCCGAGATCCAGTATTGCTACGTGAACGGCCGCATGATGCGTGACCGTCTCATCAACCATGCGATCCGCCAGGCGTGCGAGGATAAACTGGGCGCCGGCGAGCAGCCCGCTTTTGTGCTGTATCTGGAGATCGACCCGCATCAGGTGGACGTCAACGTCCATCCGGCGAAACATGAAGTGCGTTTTCATCAGTCGCGGCTGGTACATGACTTTATCTATCAGGGCGTGCTGAGCGTATTGCAGCAGCAGGCCGAGCCGGGCTTGCCGTTGAGCGAAGAGGTGCCTGCTCCACGTTCGATCCCGGAGAACCGTGTTGCGGCGGGCAGAAACCAGTTTGCTGAACCCGCGGTGGCGCGGGAACCTGCCGCCCCGCGTTTTTCGTCTGGCGGCTCAGCCCCCCGTGCGTCTGGCGCGAATTATCCTCATGCCCAGCCGGGCTACCAGAAGCAGGCGGGAGCGGTATATCGCACCTTGCTCGACACTCCGGCTCCGGCGCAAAAAGCGGATGAGGTCGTCCCCACGACGCCAGCGCTGGCGAGCCATAGCCAGAGTTTTGGCCGGGTGCTGACCATCGTCGCGCCCGATGCGGCGCTGCTGGAGCGTGACGGTCAGCTGACGCTGCTCTCCCTGCCGGTCGCGGAACGCTGGCTGAAACAGGCGCAGCTGGCGCCTGGTCCGCATCAGGCCTGTGCACAGCCGTTGCTGATCCCGGTGCGGATAAAAATCTCACCGCAGGAGACGCAGGTTGTGCAGCGTCATCAGGCTGCCCTTGCTGAAATGGGTATTGAAATGGTGCAGGAGTCGCATCATGTCACGCTTCGTGCCGTGCCTTTACCCTTACGCCAACAAAATTTACAAAACTTGATTCCTGAACTGATAGGCTACCTGGCGCAGCAGACAACGTTTGATGCCGCCAATACCGCGCAGTGGATCGCCCGCCAGCTGGCAAGCGACCACCCGACGTGGAGCATGGCGCAGGCTATCACCGTGCTGGCAGAGGTCGAACGTCTCTGTCCGCATCTGGTGAAAGCGCCGCCGGGTGGTTTGTTGCAACTTATAGATTTACAACCGGCTAAGACCGCCCTGAAAAATGAGTGACTTGAGTAATACCAGCCTGCCAAAGGCGATATTTTTGATGGGGCCAACGGCCTCGGGCAAAACTGCGTTAGCCATTGAGTTACGTAAAGTTTTGCCAGTAGAGTTGATTAGCGTTGATTCCGCCCTTATTTATCAGGGGATGGATATTGGTACGGCAAAGCCTAACGCAGACGAGTTACGCGCGGCACCGCACCGATTACTGGACATTCTCGACCCGGCGCAGGCTTATTCGGCGGCTGATTTTCGTCGCGATGCGCTGGCGCATATGGCTGAGATCACAGCAGCAGGACGTATCCCGCTGCTGGTGGGCGGAACAATGCTGTATTTCAAAGCCTTACTGGAAGGGCTGTCGCCGCTACCTTCGGCCGATCCGGCAGTAAGAGCAAAGATTGAGCATCAGGCAGCAGAGCAGGGGTGGGGTGCGCTGCATGAGCAACTGGCAGAGATCGATCCGGTTGCTGCAGCACGTATTCATCCAAATGATCCGCAAAGGCTTTCCCGGGCACTGGAAGTTTTTTTCATTTCGGGTAAAACTTTAACGGAACTGACGCAAACGTCAGGAGAGGCTCTGCCGTATCAGGTGCATCAGTTCGCCATCGCCCCGGCGAGCCGTGAACTGCTCCATCAGCGAATTGAGCAGCGTTTTCATCAGATGTTGGCTTCAGATTTTGAAGCAGAAGTGCGGGCGCTATTTGCCCGTGGAGATTTGCATACGGACATGCCTTCCATTCGTTGTGTGGGTTATCGCCAGATGTGGTCATACATTGAAGGTGAAATATCACATGATGAAATGGTTTATCGAGGTATTTGCGCCACGAGACAGTTGGCGAAGCGCCAGATAACCTGGTTGCGCGGTTGGGACGGGGTTCACTGGTTAGACAGTGAAAAGCCGCAACAGGCGTTACACGATGTATTACAGGTTGTTGGTGATATCGCAGACTGAATGTGTACAATTAAGCCGTATCGTGCGCAATTTTTCAGAATCGCAAGGTTCTAAGTACAAAACAAGCATATAAGGAAAAGATAGAATGGCTAAGGGGCAATCTTTACAAGATCCGTTCTTGAACGCACTGCGTCGGGAACGTGTTCCAGTTTCTATTTATTTGGTGAATGGTATTAAGCTGCAAGGTCAGATTGAATCTTTCGATCAGTTCGTGATCCTGTTGAAAAACACGGTCAGCCAGATGGTCTACAAGCACGCGATTTCTACTGTTGTTCCGTCTCGCCCGGTATCTCATCACAGCAATAACGCTGGCGGCGGCTCCAGTAACTACCATCACGGCAGCAACGCACAGGGCTCTTCAGCGCCTGCGCAGGACAGCGAAGAAACCGAATAAGGTTACTGGCTGTTATTTCCATATCGGGGAGCCAGGTTTTCTGCGTTCCCCGCTGATCTTTTTTGAGGGGTTTACGCTTGTTTGACCGTTACGATGCCGGTGAGCAGGCGGTGCTGGTACACATCTATTTTTCGCAAGACAAAGATATGGAAGATCTCCAGGAGTTTGAATCTCTGGTCTCTTCCGCCGGTGTCGAAGCAATGCAGGTGATTACCGGTAGCCGTAAAGCGCCGCACCCAAAGTATTTTGTTGGTGAAGGTAAAGCAGTAGAGATTGCGGATGCCGTTAAAGCGACTGGCGCATCAGTCGTGCTGTTCGATCACGCGTTGACACCGGCCCAGGAACGCAACCTGGAACGTCTGTGCGAATGCCGGGTTATCGATCGGACGGGTTTGATTTTAGACATTTTTGCCCAACGTGCACGTACCCATGAAGGGAAACTGCAGGTTGAGCTGGCGCAGCTGCGCCATCTGGCGACGCGCCTGGTGCGTGGCTGGACACACCTTGAACGACAAAAGGGCGGGATTGGTTTGCGCGGCCCGGGTGAAACCCAGCTCGAAACCGACCGTCGCTTGCTGCGTGGCCGTATTACCCAGATCCTCTCACGACTGGAAAAAGTTGAGAAGCAACGCGAGCAGGGGCGCCGCTCCCGACAGAAAGCAGACATCCCGACGGTGTCGCTGGTCGGTTATACCAACGCCGGTAAATCCACCCTGTTTAACCAGATAACCGAAGCCCAGGTGTATGCTGCAGACCAGCTGTTTGCGACCCTGGATCCGACGCTGCGCCGCATAGACGTGACGGACGTGGGTGAAACCGTGCTGGCGGATACCGTTGGGTTTATCCGTCATCTGCCGCACGATCTGGTGGCCGCGTTTAAAGCGACTCTGCAGGAGACACGTCAGGCAACGTTGCTGTTGCACGTCATTGACGCTGCGGATGTCCGCCTGCAGGAAAATATTGATGCAGTGAATATCGTGCTGGAAGAGATTGATGCCCACGAGATCCCAACGCTGCTGGTGATGAACAAGATCGATATGCTGGACGGTTTTGAGCCACGTATCGACAGGAATGAAGAGAACATACCGATTCGGGTCTGGCTATCTGCTCAGACCGGTGTTGGTGTACCACTGCTTTTCCAGGCCTTAACAGAACGCCTTTCCGGTGAAGTGGCTCAGCACACGCTGCGTCTCCCGCCAGAAGAAGGCCGACTGCGCAGCCGTTTTTATCAGCTTCAGGCGATAGAAAAAGAGTGGATGGAGGATGACGGCAGCGTGGGGTTGCAGGTACGTATGCCAATCGTTGACTGGCGTCGCCTCTGTAAACAAGAACCTGCGCTGGTCGACTACGTCGTCTGACCGGAAAGGAGATGCCTGAAGGATTTTGCCCTTTGGGATACCCGCATCGCTGCACAGGCGTTTGAGGGTATATCACCGCATAACAAATATGGAGCACATACATGGCGTGGAATCAGCCCGGTAATAACGGACAAGACCGCGACCCGTGGGGGAGCAGCAATAATCAAGGCGGCAACTCCGGGGGAAATGGCAACAAAGGTGGTCGCGAGCAGGGGCCACCCGATCTGGATGATATCTTCCGCAAGCTGAGTAAAAAGCTGGGCGGACTTGGCGGTGGTAAAGGCACTGGCGGTGGTAATGGCCAGGGGCCGCGTCCTCATATGGGCGGTCGCGTGGTGGGCATTGTTGCAGCAGCAGCGGTGATCATCTGGGCAGCCAGCGGGTTCTACACAATCAAAGAAGCCGAGCGCGGTGTTGTTACCCGTTTTGGTAAATTCAGCCATCTGGTTGAGCCAGGCCTGAACTGGAAGCCAACCTTTATCGATGACGTCACGGCGGTGAACGTTGAATCGGTACGTGAACTGGCGGCCTCTGGCGTGATGCTGACGTCCGATGAGAACGTCGTGCGCGTTGAGATGAACGTGCAGTATCGCGTAACCGATCCGCAGCACTATCTGTTCAGCGTGACCAGCGCAGATGACAGCCTGCGTCAGGCTACCGACAGCGCCCTGCGTGGCGTAATCGGTAAATACACCATGGATCGCATTCTGACCGAAGGTCGTACCGTTATTCGTAGCGATACCCAGCGCGAGCTGGAAGAGACCATTCGTCCGTACAACATGGGTATCACCCTGCTGGACGTCAACTTCCAGGCCGCTCGTCCGCCGGAAGAGGTGAAGGCCGCGTTTGACGATGCGATTGCTGCCCGTGAAAACGAACAGCAGTACATCCGTGAAGCGGAAGCGTACATCAACGAAGTTCAGCCGCGTGCAAACGGCCAGGCACAGCGTATCCTCGAAGAGCGCGCGCCTACAAGACTCAGACCATCCTCGAAGCACAGGGTGAAGTGGCGCGTTTTGCGAAGCTGCTGCCTGAATATAAAGCCGCACCGGAAATTACCCGTGAGCGTCTGTATATCGAGACCATGGAGAAAGTGCTGAGCCACACCCGTAAGGTGCTGGTCAATGACAGCAAAAATGGCAACCTGATGGTTCTGCCGCTGGATCAGATGCTGAAAGGCGGTAACGCCGCGGGCGCGAAGAACGACAACAGCGGGGCGAATAACCTGCTGCGTCTGCCACCTGCGTCAACGGGTAACTCCAGCGCCAACACCAGCTCTTCTTCAAGCGATGGTGACATCATGGACCAACGCCGCGCCAACGCGCAGCGTAACGACTACCAGCGTCAGGGGGAATAACGATGCGTAAGTCAGTTATTGCGATCATCATCATCGTGCTGGTCGTGCTTTATACCTCTATTTTTGTCGTAAAAGAGGGTGAGCGCGGTATTACCCTGCGTTTTGGCAAAGTTCTGCGTGACAGCGAAAACAAACCGCTGGTTTACGAGCCGGGTCTGCACTTTAAGATCCCAATGATCGAATCGGTAAAAACGCTGGATGCCCGTATCCAGACCATGGATAACCAGGCCGATCGCTTTGTGACCAAAGAGAAGAAAGACCTGATCGTCGATTCCTATATCAAATGGCGTATCAGCGACTTCAGCCGTTACTACCTGGCGACAGGCGGTGGCGATGTTTCACAGGCAGAAGTGCTGCTGAAACGTAAGTTCTCTGACCGTCTGCGTTCGGAAATCGGTCGTCTGGATGTGAAAGACATCGTTACCGACTCCCGCGGCCGTCTGACCCTGGAAGTGCGCGATGCGCTGAACTCCGGCTCTGCGGGCACGGAAGATGAAGTGACAACCCCAGCGGCTGACGATGCAATCGCCAAAGCGGCGGAGCGCGTTCAGGCTGAAACCAACGGTAAAGTCGCGGTCATTAACCCGAACAGTATGGCGGCGTTAGGTATTGAAGTAGTTGACGTGCGTATCAAGCAGATCAACCTGCCGACTGAAGTGTCTGAAGCGATCTACAACCGTATGCGTGCAGAACGTGAAGCGGTAGCGCGTCGCCATCGTTCACAAGGTCAGGAAGAGGCAGAGAAACTGCGTGCGACCGCGGACTATGAAGTGACCAAAACGCTGGCAGAAGCGGAGCGTCAGGGTCGTATCCAGCGTGGTGAAGGCGATGCCGAAGCCGCGAAACTGTTCGCCGATGCGTTCAGCCAGGATCCGGACTTCTACGCCTTTATCCGTAGCCTGCGTGCTTATGAGAGCAGCTTTAAGAGCAATCAGGACGTGATGGTTCTAAGCCCGGACAGCGATTTCTTCCGCTATATGAAGTCACCGACAACCACTCGCTGATTTCCCGGCTTCAAAAAATGATAATGGCGCCTCTCTGAGGCGCCATTTTTTTCATGCTACTCTATTACTCAGTTGCCAAGCCATTTATTCAGCAGGTTACCGACAACCGGAAGATTTGCCAGGGTAGATTCAATGGTTCCGCCCACGGTTTTGCCAACAGAAGTACCGAGGTTTTTGCCCAGATCCGGGGCAACAGTGGCAAGATTGATGGTACCAAACAGCGGCAGCTCAACTGTCAGCAGATCAGAGCCCATTGACCACGCCTTTTCACCAATTTTACCGCCCAGAGATGCCAGCCCATCCTGCAGCCAGCCCGCACCACCAACGTATTCCATTTCTACGATTGTTAATTCTTTCATTTTAATCATCCTAATTAATGAGTTTATGCCGCCCCCTCATGGGGCGCGAAAGGATCCTGACAACCTTTTAAATATTCAGCAATACCAGTGGTTTATGAATTTTATTTCATCTCGTTAAATCACATTTACTCATAACAGGAAGCGGTAACGTCTAACGATGAAACAAAAGCGGTTATCACTTCATCCTGTTTTTATGCGGTCTGTACCGCACCGCTTGTGATGAAAATCGGCACGTCACACAAGATATTGAGGTAATCGTTTAACTGGCGAGGAACCCGCCAATTTCGCCGAAATTTGTATACAAAAAAAGCTGAACATCATCAAAACCGATGGTAGAATCCATTTTTAAGCAATCGGTGATTTTGAAAATGGGTAACAACGTCGTCGTACTGGGCACCCAATGGGGTGACGAAGGTAAAGGGAAGATCGTCGATCTTCTGACTGAACGTGCTAAATTTGTTGTACGCTATCAGGGTGGTCATAACGCTGGCCATACTCTCGTAATCAACGGTGAAAAAACCGTCCTCCATCTTATTCCATCAGGTATTCTTCGTGACAATGTGACCAGCATCATCGGTAACGGTGTTGTGCTGTCTCCTGCTGCGCTGATGAAAGAGATGAAAGGCCTGGAAGACCGTGGCATCCCGGTTCGCGAGCGTCTGCTGCTCTCCGAAGCCTGTCCGCTGATCCTCGACTACCACGTTGCGCTGGACCTGGCGCGTGAAAAAGCGCGCGGCGCGAAAGCGATCGGTACAACCGGTCGTGGTATTGGCCCGGCTTACGAAGATAAAGTTGCCCGTCGCGGCCTGCGCGTTGGCGACCTGTTCGACAAAGCCACCTTTGCTGAAAAACTGAAAGAAGTGATGGAATATCACAACTTCCAGCTGGTGAATTTCTACAAAGTTGACGCTGTTGACTACCAGAAAGTGCTGGATGATGTCATGGCAATCGCTGACATCCTGACCGGTATGGTTGTTGATGTGTCCGATCTGCTGGACCAGGCGCGCAAACGTGGCGATTTCGTCATGTTCGAAGGTGCGCAGGGTACGCTGCTGGATATTGACCACGGTACCTATCCGTACGTAACCTCCTCTAACACCACCGCAGGTGGCGTGGCAACCGGCTCTGGCCTGGGTCCGCGTTATGTGGATTACGTTCTGGGGATCATCAAAGCTTACTCCACTCGCGTGGGTGCCGGTCCATTCCCGACCGAGCTGTTTGATGAAACCGGCGAGTTCCTGTGCAAGCAAGGTAACGAGTTTGGCGCGACCACCGGTCGTCGTCGTCGTACCGGCTGGCTGGATGCAGTTGCTGTGCGCCGTGCGGTGCAGATCAACTCCCTGTCTGGCTTCTGCCTGACCAAGCTGGACGTGCTGGACGGCCTGAAAGAAGTGAAAATCTGTGTTGCCTACCGTATGCCGGATGGCCGCGAAGTGACGACCACTCCGCTGGCTGCAGACGACTGGCAGGGTATTGAGCCAATCTACGAAACCATGCCTGGCTGGTCTGAGACCACCTTTGGCGTGAAAGAGCGTAGCGGCCTGCCGCAGGCGGCGCTGGACTACATCCAGCGTATTGAAGAACTGACCGGTGTGCCGATTGATATTATCTCTACCGGCCCGGATCGTTCTGAAACGATGATCCTGCGCGACCCGTTCGACGCATAATCTTCGTGAATACTGGCCTGCGGGGTGACCCGTAGGCCGGATAAGCGTAGCGCCATCCGGCGACCGCTTCTGGATCCCCGCTTTTTCGCCCCGTCTGTCAAATAAATTCGCCGTTGACTATCTGGCTGGTTTATCATCATTAATGAATATCTCTGCGGAACTCCCGCGTTTTACCCTTTCCTGAGGTTGATGTGCAGTTAACAAGTTTCACCGATTACGGATTACGCGCGCTGATCTACATGGCGTCGTTACCCGATGGGAAAATGACCAGTATCTCTGAGGTGACAGAGGTGTACGGTGTGTCCCGTAATCATATGGTCAAAATAATCAATCAACTTAGCCGTGCCGGATACGTTGCTGCCGTCCGCGGGAAAAATGGCGGCATTCGCCTGGGTAAACCGGCACAGAGTATTCGTGTTGGTGATGTGGTGCGCGAACTGGAGCCATTGTCTCTGGTGAACTGCAGCAGCGCGTTCTGCCACATTACCCCCGCCTGTCGACTGAAACAGGCGCTTTCTAAGGCCGTGCAAAGTTTTCTCATGGAGCTGGATAACTACACGCTGGCCGATTTGGTTGAAGAGAATCAACCGCTGTATAAATTATTGCTGGTGGAATGAAGAAAACGTCCACCGGAGATGACAACGGAGGAACCGATATGTCACAAGATCCTTTCCAGGAACGCGAAGCCGAAAAATACGCGAACCCTATCCCCAGCCGCGAGTTCATCATTGAACACCTCACAAAACGCGAAAAGCCTGCCAACCGTGAAGAACTTGCCGTTGAATTAAACATTGAAGGCGAAGAGCAAATCGAAGCCCTTCGCCGTCGTCTGCGCGCCATGGAGCGCGATGGACAACTCGTCTTTACCCGCCGCCAGTGCTATGCCCTGCCAGAACGTCTCGATCTGCTGAAAGGCATGGTGATTGGTCACCGTGATGGTTTCGGCTTCCTGCGTGTCGAAGGCCGCAAGGACGACCTGTACCTCTCCTCTGAACAGATGAAGATGTGCATTCACGGCGACCAGATCCTGGCCCAGCCGCTGGGTGCAGACCGCAAAGGCCGTCGTGAAGCGCGCGTCGTGCGCGTGCTGGTGCCAAAAACCAGCCAGATTGTGGGCCGCTACTTCACCGATGCCGGTGTAGGTTTTGTGGTACCGGACGACAGCCGCCTGAGCTTTGACATCCTTATTCCACCTGAAGAGGTGATGGGCGCGCGAATGGGCTTTGTGGTGGTCGTTGAACTGACCCAGCGTCCAACCCGCCGCACCAAAGCGATCGGTAAGATTGTCGAGGTGCTGGGCGATAACATGGGTACCGGCATGGCCGTGGATATGGCGCTTCGCACCCATGAAATCCCACACGTCTGGCCAAAAGCGGTTGAAGAGCAGGTTGAAGGCCTGAAAGAGCAGGTGCCGGAGTCGGCAAAAGCGGGCCGCGTGGATCTGCGCAGCCTGCCGCTGGTTACCATTGATGGCGAAGACGCTCGCGACTTTGATGACGCCGTGTACTGCGAGAAAAAACGCGGTGGCGGCTGGCGTCTGTGGGTAGCCATTGCCGATGTGAGCTACTACGTCCGTACCGGTACGCCGCTGGACGGTGAAGCGCGTAACCGCGGCACCTCGGTTTACTTCCCGTCGCAGGTAGTGCCGATGCTGCCGGAAGTGCTCTCTAACGGTCTGTGCTCGCTCAACCCGCAGGTTGACCGTCTGTGCATGGTTTGTGAAATGACCATCTCCAACAAAGGGCGTTTAACCGGTTACAAATTCTATGAAGCGGTGATGAGTTCACATGCGCGTCTGACCTACACCAAAGTGTGGCATATGCTGCAGGGTGACCAGGATCTGCGTGAGCAGTATGCTCCGCTGGTGAAGCACATCGAGGAGTTGCACAACCTCTATAAGGTGCTGGATCAGGCACGTGAAGAGCGCGGCGGTATCTCATTTGAGAGTGAAGAGGCGAAGTTCATCTTTAACGCCGAGCGTCGTATTGAGCGTATCGAACAGACCCAGCGTAACGATGCTCACAAGCTGATTGAAGAGTGCATGATCCTGGCGAACATCTCTGCGGCACGCTTTGTTGAGAAAGCCAAAGAGCCTGCGCTGTTCCGTATTCACGATAAACCGACCACCGAGGCAATCACCTCCTTCCGCACCGTACTGGCGGAGCTGGGCCTTGAGCTGCCCGGCGGCAATAAGCCGGAGCCGCGCGATTACGCCGAGCTGCTGGAATCTATCGCCGATCGTCCTGACGCAGAAATGCTGCAAACCATGCTGCTGCGCTCTATGAAGCAGGCGATTTACGATCCTGAAAACCGCGGTCACTTTGGTCTGGCGCTGCAGTCGTATGCGCACTTCACCTCGCCTATCCGTCGCTATCCGGATCTCTCCCTGCACCGTGCCATTAAGTATCTGCTGGCGCATGAGCAGGGGCATAAGGGCAACACCACGGAGACCGGTGGTTACCACTACTCTATGGAAGAGATGCTGCAGCTGGGCCAGCACTGTTCAATGACCGAACGCCGTGCTGATGAAGCGACGCGCGACGTTGCTGACTGGCTGAAGTGTGACTTCATGTTAGATCAGGTCGGCAACGTGTTTAAGGGCGTCATTGCCAGCGTCACCGGCTTCGGCTTCTTTGTCCGCCTTGATGAACTGTTTATTGATGGTCTGGTTCATGTTTCATCCCTGGACAATGACTACTACCGGTTTGACCAGGTTGGTCAGCGCCTGATTGGCGAATCTGGCGGTCAGACGTATCGCCTGGGCGATCGCGTGGAAGTGAAGGTTGAAGCCGTCAACATGGACGAGCGTAAAATCGACTTTAGCCTGATCTCCAGCGAACGTGCGCCGCGCAACGTGGGTAAAACCGAGCGCGAGAAAGCGAAGAAAGGCGCTGCCGGTAAAACCAGCGGCAAACGCCGTCAGGCCGGTAAGCGAGTAAACTTCGAGCCGGATAGTGCGTTCCGCGGCGAGAAAAAACAGAAGCCGAAGGCCGCGAAGAAAGAGGCCAGAGCGGCGAAAAAACCGTCGGCAAAGACCCAGAAAATAGCTGCCGCGACCAAAGCGAAGCGGGCAGCGAAGAAAAAAGTGGCGGAGTAATTCTCCCCTGACCTTGATCCTCTCCCGGCAGGGAGAGGTGAACAGTAATTAATGAGAACCATCAATGAGTGAAATGATTTACGGCATCCACGCGGTGCAGGCCCTGCTGGAGCGCGCACCGGAGCGTTTTCAGGAAGTGTTTATTCTGAAAGGGCGTGAAGACAAACGCCTGATGCCGCTGATCCACGCGCTGGAAGCGCAGGGCGTGGTGATCCAGCTGGCGAACCGTCAGTATCTGGATGAGAAAAGTGAAGGTGCGGTACACCAGGGGATCATCGCCCGCGTGAAGCCGGGCCGCCAGTATCAGGAGAACGATCTGCCGGATCTCATTGCCGCGCTGGATAACCCGTTCTTCCTGATCCTCGACGGCGTGACCGATCCGCACAACCTCGGTGCCTGCCTGCGTAGCGCCGATGCGGCGGGCGTCCATGCGGTGATCGTGCCGAAAGACCGCTCCGCGCAGCTCAACGCGACGGCCAAGAAAGTGGCCTGCGGCGCCGCGGAGAACGTGCCGCTGATCCGCGTGACTAACCTGGCGCGCACCATGCGTCAGCTGCAGGAAGAGAACATCTGGATTGTCGGCACCGCGGGTGAAGCGGACCATACCCTGTTCCAGAGCAAAATGACCGGCCGTCTGGCGCTGGTGATGGGTGCGGAAGGGGAAGGCATGCGCCGCCTGACGCGCGAGCACTGCGACGAGCTGATCAGCATTCCGATGGCGGGCAGCGTCTCGTCCCTGAACGTCTCCGTAGCAACCGGCATCTGCCTGTTTGAAGCGGTGCGCCAGCGCGGGTAAGGCTTTGTGGTTTTGCCGGGTGGCGGCTACGCCTTACCCGGCCTACAAAACATAGACCCGGCACAACAATATGCACGGTCCCGTAGGCCGGGTAAGCGCAGCGCCACCCGGCGCTGTCACTCCTCCAGCGACCGCAAATGGTCATCCTTCTTAAGCGTCATCAGCGCAAAAATACTTACCACCGCCGTCGCCATTACGTAATACGCCGGAATATCCAGGTTCCCCGTCTCTTTAATCAGCCCGGTAATGATTAACCCCGCACAGCCCGAGAAAATAGCGTTCGACAGGGAATAGGCCAGCCCCAGCCCGGTATAGCGCACCCGCGTCGGGAACATCTCTGACAGCATGGCCGGTCCTGGTCCTGCCAGCATCCCCACCAGACCACCGGCGATCAGCACCACTATCGCTTTCACCGCCAGCGTGCTGGACTCCGCCTGCAGAATTTTCAGCAGCGGCAGGGCGAGGATCAGCAGCAGCGCGGCGGCAATCACCATTACCGTCCGGCGTCCGATGCGGTCGCTGAGCATGCCCGACGGGATAATGGTCAGCGCAAAGCCGATATTTGAGATCACCGCAATCAGCAGCGCCTGGTTAAAACCGGTATGCAGGGCTGATTGCAGATAGGCGGGCATGATCACCAGATAGGTATAGCCCGCGGCGGACCACACCATCACCCGACCTATGCCCATGACAATGGCCTTCAGCGTGTCGCGGGTGCGCGCCTTTACGGCCACCGGTTTGGTTTGCTGCTTCACGAAGCTCGGCGTCTCTTCCATGCTCACCCGCAGCCACAGGGCCACCGCCCCCAGCGGCAGGGCGATAAAGAACGGAATGCGCCAGCCCCAGTCGTGCAGGGCTTCTGGCGTCAGCAGCGCAGAGAGCAGCGCCACGATGCCCGCTCCGGCCAGCAGGCCCAGCGCAACGGTAAAGGACTGCCATGCGCCGTACAGCCCGCGTTTACCGCGCGGGGCGAACTCGGTCATCAGAGACACTGCACCGCCATATTCGCCACCAGCGAAAAGCCCCTGCAGGATCCGCAGGCCGGTGATAATCAGCGGTGCGGCAATGCCGATGCTGGCATACACCGGCACGAGGCCGATTGCCGCCGTTGCCAGCGTCATCATCACCAGCACGATAATCAGCGTGGGCTTGCGCCCGATGCGATCGCCAATCCGGCCAAATACGATGGCACCCAGCGGGCGGAAGAAAAAGGCGATGGCGAACGAGGCGTAGGTGAGGATCAGGCTGGTCAGCCCCGCTTCACCGCTGAGCTGAAAGAAGTTTTTCGCAACCACGGTGGCCAGAAAACCGTACACCGCAAATTCGTACCATTCTATGAAGTTGCCGATGGAGCCAGCAATCAAAGCGCGTTTGTGGGCATCCGGCGCCCGTTGTGTGTTGTGCATTGTTATTCTCTCCATGAGTCGAGAATAAATTATTCACCATAACATCCGATAAGAAATTTATTATTCGCTCATTGTGTGACCATGTTCACGCTTGAGAGTGGCGGTAATGTGGCCCGGTCTGTCCATACTTACTCCGTTGCCACAGATGGAGGGATACACTATGCACTGGCAGACACACACTGTTTTTAATCAGCCTGCGCCACTTACCAACAGCAACCTTTTTCTTTCCGATCGTGCCCTGTGTGAAGCGGTCAATCGTGAAGGTGCCGACTGGGACGCTGACCTTCTCGCCAGCATCGGTCAACAGCTGGGGACGGCGGAATCTCTGGAGCTTGGCCGCCTGGCTAACGTCAATCCGCCCGAACTGCTGCGCTATGATGCCAGCGGAACCCGGCTGGACGATGTGCGCTTTCACCCCGCCTGGCACCTGCTGATGCAGGGGCTCTGCGCCAACCGGGTCCATAACCTGGCGTGGGAAGAGGAGGCGCGAAAAGGGGCCTTCGTGGCCCGGGCGGCACGTTTTATTCTGCATGCCCAGGTGGAAGCCGGCACGCTCTGCCCGATCACCATGACCCATGCCGCCACGCCGCTGTTGCAGCAGGCCCTACCGCGGGCGTTTCACGACTGGCTGACGCCGTTGCTGAGCGACCGCTACGACTCGCATCTCGCCCCGGGCAACCAGAAGCGCGGCCTGTTAATCGGGATGGGGATGACGGAGAAGCAGGGCGGGTCGGATGTCCTGAGCAACACCACCCGGGCAGAGCGCTGCAGCGACGGCAGCTACCGGCTGGTGGGGCATAAGTGGTTTTTCTCGGTGCCGCAAAGCGATGCGCACCTGGTGCTGGCCCAGGCCAAAGGCGGCCTGTCGTGCTTCTTCGTTCCCCGTTTTCTGCCCGACGGCCTGCGCAATGCCGTGCATCTGGAGCGTCTGAAAGACAAGCTGGGGAACCGCTCGAACGCCAGCAGCGAAGCCGAGTTTCTCGACGCCACCGGCTGGCTGCTGGGGGAAGAGGGGGAAGGGGTGCGCCAGATCCTGAAGATGGGCGGCCTCACCCGTTTCGACTGCGCCCTCGGCAGCCACGGCCTGATGCGCCGGGCCTTCTCGGTGGCGCTGTACCACGCCCACCAGCGACAGACTTTTGGTAAAAACCTGATCGATCAGCCGCTGATGCGCGACGTGTTAAGCCGCATGGCGCTGCAGCTTGAAGGCCAGACGGCGTTTCTGTTCCGCCTGGCGCGGGCATGGGATCGCCGTGATAACGAGCACGAGGTGCTGTGGGCGCGGCTGTTTACCCCGGCCGCGAAGCTGGCGATCTGTAAAGCGGGCATCCCGTTCGTTGCGGAAGCGATGGAGGTGCTGGGAGGGATCGGCTATTGCGAAGAGAGCGAGCTGCCGCGCCTGTACCGCGAGATGCCGGTCAACAGCATCTGGGAAGGCTCGGGCAACATTATGGGGCTGGACGTGCTGCGGGTGCTGGCGAAGCAGCCAGGCGTGCTCGATCTGCTCGCGGCGGATTTTGCCGAGGTCAAAGGCCAGGATCGCCATTTCGATCGCAGCTGGCGGCAGCTCCAGCAGAAACTGCGCAAACCGCAGGAGGCCCAGGGCAGGGAGATCGCCCGGCAGATATACCTGCTGGGCGCGGGCGCGCAGATGCTGCGCCATGCTTCTCCACCGCTGGCACAGGCCTGGTGCCGTGAAATGCTCGACGCCCGGGGCAGATCCCTGCTCAGCGAGCAGATACAGGACGACCTGCTGCTGCGCGCCACGGGCGGCGTAGCCTGAGTGTTACAGGCGGAACAGACTGACCAGATCGGTCAGATGCGAACCCTTCTCTCGCAGGGTTTGCGCCGTCTGTTCGCTGCGCGAGACGCGGTCGGCGTTGATGTGCGACGCTTCGCCGATGTGCGTCATCGCCAGATTCACCTGACCGATACCTGCCGACTGCTCGCGGGAGGCGTGGTTAATTTCCGTGACCAGCTGGTTGATGTTGTCGATGTGCTCGATGATGCTCTCCATCGCCTGACGGGTCTGCTCCGACAGGGCGTGGCCCTCGCTTACCTTACTGAGCGTATCGCCAATCAGCTGTTCAATCTCCTTCACCGCGTTGGCGCTGCGTGCCGCCAGGGCGCGAACTTCCTGGGCGACCACGGCGAAGCCTTTACCGTGCTCACCTGCCCGGGCCGCTTCTACGGCGGCGTTCAGCGCCAGAATATTGGTCTGGAAGGCAATGCTCTCAATCACCCGCGTGATGGCTTCGATACGTTTCGATGCCTCGCGAATATCATCCATGGTGGATACAGCATTGCTGACGGTCTCCCCGCCCTGATGCACCGCCCGTGAGGTTTCGCCCACCAGCTGCTGAGTCTGCTCCATATTGGCCGCGTTCTGCTGCACGGTGGCCGCCAGCTGCTCCATACTGGCAGAAGTCTCCTCCACGCTGCTGGCCTGCTTGTTGATCTGCTCGGAAATCTCACCGGTATCCGCCGCCAGGGCGTTGGTTCCCAGATGAATATCCCCCGCGGCTTCCCGCACCTGCAGCACGATTTTTTGCAGGCCGCCGCCAATGCCGTTGATGGCGTTGATCAGCTGGCCAACCTCATCCTGACGGGTGGCAGGCAGGGTGGCGCGCAGATCGCCTGCGGCATACTGTTCCGCCAGACCAATGACATCGCGCAGCGGGCGTGACAGCCAGCGGCGGATAATAAACACGAACAGCATGGCAAAGAGCGCCGACAGCGCCACACCTGCGAGCAGGAAGCGATCGCGCAGGCGGGTCACGTCGGCCAGCAGTACGCTTTTATCCACTTCTCCCACTATCGTCCAGTTCCAGCCCGGCAGCGGCGTCCAGGCCATAATCAGGGTGCGGCCATCAGCGCTCTTGCTCTCCAGGGTACCGGAGTGATCCCCCAGCAGCTGTTGCTGAACGGCGTTATCCCACTTCGGCAGTTGCCCCTCTTCGGCGCTGTGGAACAGATACTGGCCGTGATTTTTGCCATTGCTGCGGTCCAGCACAAAGAAGTGACCGCTCTCGCCCAGACGGCGGCTGAGGATCTTCTCGCGCATGACGTTCCAGGAGTGGGTGATATCGATCCCGACGAAGATAATGGCGATCACCTGTCCGCCCGCGTCTTTTACCGGCTGATACTGGGTGATATAGCGTTTGCCGAACAGCAGGGCGAGGCCGCGATAGACCTCGCCTGTGTTGACCACCGCCCAGGCCGGGCTGGCACGATCGAGAACGGTGCCGATAGCCCGGTCGCCGTTCTCTTTACGCAGCGAGGTCGCCACGCGGACAAAATCGTCGCCGCTGCGAACAAACAGCGTCGAGATGGCCCCGGTGCGACTCAGAAAATCATCCGGCGTGGCGTTGTTCTCGTGGAGTTCCGTCTCGCCGCCCTTCAGCAGAGGAACGTTCTGACCGTTAATCGCGCGGGTCTGGCTGGCATCAAGGTTCAGCGGCTGCGGCAAGAAGGTGGTGAACAGGCGGGTATAGCTCTCCACCTCTTCGGTGAGGCTGGTATTGAACATCTGCACCATATCCACCACGCCGGTGGATTGATTATGCAGGTCTTCAATGGCCAGCGATTCGAGTTTTTGACTGGTGTTGTAGCTCAGGAGAAAAGTGAAAAGCAGAAAGAGCGTGGCAACGCTCAAGCCGGTAAGCAGCGACAGCTTAGTGCCCAGACCTGCACGGCGAAAAAAATTGATCATAAATTGCTCATTGTTAAAAAGGTATCGCTTTTCAACGGCAGAGCGGGGATAACATTTATTTGGTTTATGTAACAAAATGTTACAAAGATGTCTCTGGGCAGTAACGGCAAGGATAATAAAATTGTAAATATTAAAAAGCCACTCTTTTTTAGTGGCTTTTTATTGGCGCTTTTCAGGCATAGATAATGGCCTGTGCCCGCCAGCGATCGACATGGCTCTCTTCCTGCATTTTTATGATGCGATACCAGGAGGCACCCTGTTCATCGGCTTTTAGCGCAATCATGCGCTCTACGTCCTGCGGGCTCCCTGAGATATCACTCACGGAGATCAATCCAATTTCATTTAAACCTGTCACACAATCCGCGCTGGCAAATTCAGCTGACTGTGCAGCCGTACTCAGCAGACCCGCAGAGAGCAGCAGTGAGGTCAAAGCAAGAGATCGTTTCATCGTTAGCTCCATTTTACGTATCCCCGGAATCCGCCGGGCAATCCTTCGCTAATAAACTCACTTCCATTGTCACAGGCATGGAGTTTATTGTGGACAGGAAAACGTCTATGGACGCAAAGCAGTGTAAATGTCTTTTAAATACCGCGTGTTATTTACGGTATAAAATGGCCTGCGAATACCACTGCCCTGTTACGATAGTTTCATCGATAAGGGTAATGACGTAATAATCTGCATTCGCGGCGACAGCTTTTGCTTTAATGGCATCTTCCACATCGTCGGGAGAGCCGCGCTCAAGTGCGGTCACGGTACCCATTCGCTGTAATCCTTCCGTCTGATTACGACGAATTTCCTGGGGGTGATCGGCGACCGGTGGTGCGGGCTGTGGCGTACCTTCGAGCACGCTACATCCGGCTAACAGCAGCATCAGCGTTAAAGCAGCAACCCTTCGCATAACCATATCTCGTTTCCTGATAGCCATAGTGTAGATCTCTGTTGATTTGACATTGGGGGAATGTTCCCAAATTGTTATCTGAGACGTAAATTTCGAATGAAAATTGTGTGAAAGCGTAAGCCAGTTCTCAACATTATGATTCACCCTAAAGTATGAGGCCCACTGATGATTGAAATTGAAGTCCGGCAGCTTGGCGACCATGAGATTGTACATGCCGTTCCGGCGGGAAAACGGTCTGAACCGTTGCCGGTTGTTATTTTTTATCATGGTTTTACCTCCTCAAAGCTGGTCTACAGCTATTTTGCGGTGGCGCTGGCACAGGCAGGTTTCAGAGTGGTAATGCCGGATGCGCCCGAGCACGGGGCGCGTTTTACGGGTGATGAGCAGGCTCGTCTGGGGCAGTTCTGGCCAATCCTGCATGGCAATCTTACCGAGTTTGCCGCGCTGCGGGATGCCCTGTATCAGGCCGGGCTGGTGGCCGATGAACGCCTTGCGGTGGCCGGGGCCTCGATGGGCGGCATGACCGCGCTGGGGATTATGACGCGCCACCCTGAGGTGAAGTGTGTGGCAAGCCTGATGGGCTCTGGCTACTTTACGTCGCTGGCCCGGACGCTGTTTCCGCCGCTGCAGCCTGAGGCATTCGCGGCGATGGTCTCTCCGCTTGCCGACTGGGAAGTGACAACCGCGCTACCGCGTCTTGCCGACCGCCCGCTGCTGCTCTGGCATGGTGAGGAAGATGATGTAGTGCCTGCCGGAGAAACATTCCGTCTGCAGCAGGCGTTACGGCAGGAAGGGCTGGATAAAAATCTGACCTGCCTGTGGGAGGCGGGGGTGAAACACCGCATTACCCCGACCGCGCTCGACGCCACGGTGGCGTTTTTCCGCCAGCACCTTTAAACGCGCAGGATCGTCACCCCCTGATCTTCCAGTTTCTGGAGGATCTGCGGGTTGGCATTTTTGCCGGTGATCACCATGTCTATCTGCTCGGCACGGCTGAACAGCATGCCCGCACGCTCGCCGACCTTGCTGCTGTCGACCAGCACCACCAGCTTGCCGACCACGTTCAGCATGTTCTGCTCAGCCATCGCCGTCAGCATATCGGTTTTATACAGCCCTTCGGCGGTGAGCCCTTTGCCGCTGGTAAACATCCAGTGCCCGGCATAGAGCGTGTTCTCGCTGTCCTGCGGACTTAAGGTGATGGACTGGCTCTTATTGTACTGGCCGCCCATGATCACCACGCTTTCATGCTCCTGATCGATCAGGTAGTTGGCCAGCGGCAGGTAGTTAGTGATGATCTGCACCGGTTTGCCGCACATTTCACGGCCCAGCAGGAAAGCGGTGGAACCGCAGTTAATCACCACGCTTTCGCCGGGATTGACCAGCTGGGAGGCGGCTCTGGCGATACGCACTTTCTCGTCGTGGTTCTGCGCCTGATGAATATTCATCGGCGACCAGCGTGGGCGCTGCTGGCTGATCCCTTCGGCGCCGTTACGCACCTTTTTCAGCTTGCCGCTTTCATCAAGTTTGTTGATATCCCGGCGCGCGGTGGCGGGAGAGACGCCCAGCCGGGCAATCACCTGCTCAACGGTGACAAACCCGGTTTGCGCCAGGAGATCCAGTAAAATTTGATGCCGCTGTGCTTCCGTCATGAGCTATTCCGAAATAAATTGATGTTAAAAGATGATATTTGAAATAGCCTGAAAATACTAAGCAAAATGTTCTATCGCCAGGCAAGGCGCCTGGCGATCGCCTGAAAGATTACAGGAATGATTTGAACGGCAGGTCGGGCTCAATGGTGAAGCAATCATCAAAGCCGCGCGGGTAGTGATACTCAAAATTGTCTTTATCCAGCGGCCAGGTAAATTTGCCGCCCACCTGCCAGATAAACGGCTTAAAGCCATACTTCAGCCGGTCTTTTTTCATCTCCCACAGCACGCGGATCTCCTGCGGATCGGCCTGGAAGTTTGACCAGATATCGTGATGGAACGGGATCACCACCTGGGTATTCAGCGCTTCCGCCATGCGCAGAATGTCGGCGCTGGTCATCTTATCGGTGATGCCGCGTGGGTTCTCGCCGTAAGAGCCCAGCGCCACGTCGATATGGTGCTCGTTACCGTGTTTGGCGTAGTAGTTGGAGTAGTGTGAGTCACCGCTGTGGTACAGCGTGCCGCCCGGGGTTTTGAACAGATAGTTCACCGCGCGCTCGTCCATCCCGTCCGGCAACACGCCGGCTGCCTTCCGATCGGCCGGCAGGGTAATCAGTGCGGTGCGGTCAAACGCGTCAAGGGCATGAATTTCGATGTCTTTGATTTTTACCACGTCACCCGGTTTCATGACGATGCAGCGCTCTTTTGGCACGCCCCAGCCGATCCATAAATCGACACAGGTTTGTGGCCCGATAAAGGGCACGTCTTGCGGACAGTTCTGCATTACCGCTGCCGCAACGTTGACGTCGATATGATCGTTATGATCGTGGGTCGAAAGAACGGCGTCGATCTGACGAATCGCAAAAGGATCGAGGACAAACGGCGTGGTGCGAAGGTTCGGCTGCAGTTTCTCGACACCTGCCATACGCTGCATCTGATGGCCTTTTTTCATCAGCGGGTTGCCATGGCTCTGTTTGCCGGTGCCGCACCAGAAATCAACGCAGACATTGGCGCCGCCCTGAGACTTCAGCCAGATGCCGGTACAGCCCAGCCACCACATCGCGAATGTGCCCGGCGCGACCTGCTCCTGTTCGATCTCTTCATTCAGCCAGCTACCCCATTCCGGGAAAGTGCTCAGGATCCATGATTCGCGGGTAATGGTATTCACTTTACTCATTGTCAGACTCCCTATCTATCAAAAGTAATCATTTGGTGATGTATTTTGATTTATATTGTCACCAATGAATCAGCAATGCAATGCCGTTTTGCGAGGGTTGCGGCAAACTCAGGCGACTACCCTGAAAATTCCTGGATGTGATTTTGTTACTTATATTTATATAATTTATTGATTTACAACGAATTTATAGAGTGGCTGTGAATGCATATAAAGGCATTAATCTTTAAGGGGAAATAATTTGCGTGATGCGTCACAAATAATCAAAATCAATCTTGTGGTGATTATTTGTGATTAATAGAGTGGGGGCTGTTGTACGAGCATTACGCATCGTACTGCCTTTACCGGAGAGTGTTATGGAGATCCTCTACAGCGTCTTTACCGTCTTTTTTAATCAGGTAATGACCAATGCCCCGCTGCTGCTGGGTATCGTGACCTGCCTGGGTTATATCCTGCTGCGTAAAAGCGTGAGCGTGATAATCAAAGGCACCATCAAAACCATCATCGGTTTTATGCTGCTTCAGGCGGGTTCAGGCATTTTAACCAGCACCTTTAAGCCCGTTGTCGCCAAAATGTCGGAAGTTTATGGCATTAACGGCGCGATTTCAGACACCTACGCCTCAATGATGGCCACCATCGAACGCATGGGCGATGCCTATAGCTGGGTGGGATACGCCGTCCTGCTCGCCCTGGCGTTGAACATCATTTACGTTCTGCTGCGTCGGATCACCGGCATCCGCACCATCATGCTGACCGGCCACATCATGTTCCAGCAGGCCGGGTTGATTGCGGTTTCCCTCTATATTTTCGGCTATTCGATGTGGACCACCATTATCTGTACGGCGGTGCTGGTCTCACTCTATTGGGGGATCACCTCCAATATGATGTACAAACCCACACAGGAAGTGACCGACGGCTGCGGTTTCTCCATCGGCCACCAGCAGCAGTTTGCCTCATGGATTGCCTATAAGGTTGCCCCGTATCTGGGTAAAAAAGAGGAGAGCGTTGAGGATCTGAAGCTGCCCGGCTGGCTGAATATCTTCCACGACAACATCGTCTCTACGGCGATCGTGATGACCATCTTCTTTGGCGCCATCCTGCTCTCCTTCGGCATTGACGTTGTGCAGGCCATGGCGGGTAAAACCCACTGGACCATCTACATCCTGCAAACCGGCTTCTCCTTCGCCGTAGCGATTTTCATCATCACCCAGGGCGTCCGCATGTTCGTCGCCGAGCTGTCTGAGGCCTTCAACGGTATCTCTCAGCGTCTGATTCCCGGCGCGGTGTTAGCGATTGACTGTGCGGCGATTTATAGCTTCGCGCCGAACGCGGTGGTGTGGGGCTTTATGTGGGGCACCATCGGCCAGCTGATTGCGGTTGGCATCCTGGTGGGCTGCGGCTCGTCCATCCTGATTATTCCTGGCTTTATCCCGATGTTCTTCTCTAACGCCACCATCGGCGTGTTTGCTAACCACTTCGGCGGCTGGCGCGCGGCGCTCAAGATCTGCCTGGTGATGGGCATGATTGAAATCTTCGGCTGCGTGTGGGCGGTCAAGCTCACCGGTATGAGCGCCTGGATGGGGATGGCGGACTGGTCGATTCTGGCGCCGCCGATGATGCAGGGCTTCGCCTCTGTCGGCCTGATCTTTATGGGCGTCATCATTCTGATTGCACTGGCTTATATGTTCTTCGCTGGCCGTTCGCTGCGCGCTGAAGAAGATGCGGAACAACAAACAGCAGAAGTTTCTGCTCACTAAGGAGTTTTGATTATGACCGTACGTATCCTGGCCGTGTGTGGCAATGGGCAAGGGAGCTCCATGATCATGAAGATGAAAGTGGACCAGTTTTTAACCCAGTCAAAAATTGACCACACGGTGAACAGCTGCGCGGTGGGTGAATACAAAAGTGAACTGAACGGCGCGGACATCATCATCGCCTCAACCCACATCGCCGGTGAGATTAACGTGACTGGCAATAAATACGTGGTGGGCGTGCGCAACATGCTGTCGCCTGCGGACTTTGGCCCAAAACTGCTGGAAGTGATCAAAGCGCATTTCCCGCAAGACGTGAAGTAAAGAGGCTTTATGAAACTACGTGATTCGCTGGCAGAGAATAACTCCATCCTTTTACAGGCCGAGGCCAGTACCTGGCAGGAGGCGGTAAAGCTGAGCGTCGATCTGCTGGTTAAGGCTGACGTTGTAGAGCCGCGCTATTACCAGGCCATTCTTGATGGCGTCGAGCAGTTCGGGCCGTACTTTGTGATTGCCCCGGGGCTGGCCATGCCGCATGGCCGTCCGGAAGAGGGCGTCAAAAAACCGGTTTCGCCCTGGTCACCCTGAAAACGCCGCTGGTGTTTAACCATGAAGATAACGACCCGGTGGACATCCTGATCACCATGGCCGCCGTGGATGCCAACACCCATCAGGAAGTGGGCATTATGCAGATCGTCAATCTGTTTGAAGATGAAGCCAATTTTGACCGTTTACGCGCCTGCCGCACCGCGCAGGAAGTGCTGGATTTAATCGACAACGCCACAGCGGCGGCAGTTTAAGAGGGATTTGAAAATGTCATTACCTATGTTACAGGTTGCCCTGGATAACCAGACCCTGAACCACGCTTACGAAACCACGCGTCTTATCGCCGAAGAAGTAGACATCATCGAAGTAGGCACCATCCTGTGTGTCGGCGAGGGGGTTCGCGCCGTCCGCGACCTGAAAGCCCTCTATCCGCATAAAATTGTGCTGGCCGACGCCAAAATTGCCGATGCGGGCAAAATCCTGTCGCGGATGTGCTTCGAAGCCAACGCCGACTGGGTCACGGTGATCTGCTGCGCGGATATCAACACCGCCAAAGGCGCGCTGGAAGTGGCAAAAGAGTTCAACGGTGACGTGCAGATCGAACTTACCGGCTTCTGGACCTGGGAGCAGGCCGAAGAGTGGCGCGCCGCAGGCATTCAGCAGGTGGTCTATCACCGCAGCCGCGATGCGCAGGCCGCGGGCGTTGCCTGGGGCGAAGCGGATATCAGCGCCGTTAAGCGTCTGGCGGAGATGGGCTTTAAGGTGACGGTTACCGGCGGGCTGGCGCTGGAAGATCTGCCGCTGTTCGCGGGGATTCCGATTCACGTCTTTATTGCCGGTCGCAGCATCCGCGATGCCGCCTCGCCGGTGGAAGCGGCACGCCAGTTCAAACGTTCCATCGCCCAACTGTGGGGATAAGGAGCGGCTATGTTAAGCAAACAGGTGCCGCTTGGCATCTATGAAAAGGCGCTCCCCTCGGGGGAGTGCTGGCTCGAACGACTGAAACTGGCGCAGTCGCTGGGGTTCGATTTCGTCGAGATGTCGGTGGATGAGACGGACGAGCGCCTCTCCCGTCTCGACTGGAGCCGCGAACAGCGTCTGGCGCTGGTGAACGCCGTCGCCGAAACCGGCGTGCGCGTGCCATCCATGTGCCTTAGCGCCCACCGTCGCTTCCCGCTCGGCAGTGAAGATGACGCCGTGCGGGCAGAGGGCCTTGAGATCATGCGTAAAGCGATTCGCTTTGCCCAGGACGTGGGGATCCGCGTTATCCAGCTGGCCGGTTATGACGTCTACTATCAGGAAGCCAATGACGAAACGCGCCGTCGTTTCCGGGATGGGCTGAAAGAGAGCATGGAAATGGCCAGCCGTGCTCAGGTGACGCTGGCGATGGAGATCATGGATTACCCGCTGATGAACTCCATCAGCAAGGCGCTGGGCTATGCCCACTACCTGAATAATCCGTGGTTCCAGCTCTATCCCGATATCGGCAATCTCTCGGCGTGGGATAACGACGTGCAGATGGAACTGCAGGCGGGCATCGGCCATATCGTGGCGGTCCATGTGAAAGACACCCGCCCCGGCGTTTTCAAAAACGTGCCGTTCGGCAGCGGGATCGTCGATTTTGAACGCTGCTTCCAGACGCTAAAACAGAGCGGCTACTGCGGGCCTTATCTGATCGAAATGTGGAGCGAAACCTCAGACGATCCGGTTCGCGAAGTGGCGCTGGCGCGCGACTGGGTGCGTGAGCGGATGGCGCGAGCCGGGCTCGGAGAGGATCAGCATGAAGCAGCTTAAACAGCAGGTATTTGAGGCAAACATGGATTTGCCGCGCTACGGTCTGGTCACCTTCACCTGGGGAAACGTCAGCGCCATCGATCGGGAGCGTGGGCTGGTGGCGATCAAACCCAGCGGGGTCGCCTACGAGACCATGCGCGTCGATGACATGGTGGTGGTGGATCTCAGCGGCAACGTGGTGGAGGGACAATGGCGCCCTTCGTCTGATACCGCGACCCATCTGGCGCTGTACCGGCGTTACCCCTCTCTTGGCGGGGTGGTGCATACCCACTCGACCCATGCGACCGCCTGGGCGCAGGCAGGGCTGGCGATCCCGGCGCTCGGCACTACCCATGCCGACTACTTCTTTGGCGATATCCCCTGTACCCGGGCCCTAACCGAAGCAGAAGTGCAGGGCGAGTACGAGCTCAACACCGGCAAGGTGATCATTGAAACGCTGGGAGAGGGTGAACCGCTGCACAGACCGGGCATTGTGGTGTATCAGCATGGCCCCTTTGCCTGGGGAAGCGATGCTCACGATGCCGTGCATAATGCCGTAGTCATGGAAGAGGTCGCGAAAATGGCGTGGATAGCTCGCGGCATTAATCCGCACCTGAAGCCCGTCGACAGCTATCTGATGAACAAACATTTTATGCGCAAGCATGGTGCCAATGCCTATTACGGCCAGAAGTAAGAGAAGTAAAAGAAGAAAAAAAGCCCCCGGGCAGGGGGCTAATCAGACTATGACAATTTTTTCGTTGTTGGCTTTCCTGGTGCTAGCGTCAAAGCGTTACCGATAGATATCTGCGCTGACGTGCATATTGCCGTTGCTGCCCGGTTCACGGGTGAGCATGACGTGATAGTAGCGGGCATCCCGCGCATCGGCTTCTGCATTAATGGCTTCAGTCGCTTCACTTTCCGTGGTGAAGTTATGGTTGATATAAATGACGCCCAGGCTTTGCACATCATCCATATTTCTGGCCTGTCGGCCGTCAACCTGAATGGCTGCAGTCGCGTTTGCACTCAGCAAAAGCGCAGCCAGAAGGGCAATGGTGATCTTTTTCATGATATGCGCTCCACGACAAACTACGGTGCGACGATATTCACGGCTGTCTTTTGTCCTGAGACAGGGTCTGATTAAAGTGTAAGCATGAATCTCACAGGCTATGGCGACCATTTCTGATGCTGTTGTTCAAAAAAACGCCGCGATCGTCCGTGAGCAATGGTAAATCACCCACTTAGACCCGCTTTGCGCTTTGTGCGAATTATTTGCGCAATCAGCTTGAGTTTCATGGGGGGCGCAAGTATTATGACGCGTCAATTTTTCAGCCGACCTTTAACACGTTCCTTGCCTCCCCGGGCCTCGGCTGACCCAGACAGGAGGCTGAATAATCCGTAAGGAGCAATTCGATGCGTCATTACGAAATCGTTTTTATGGTCCATCCTGACCAGAGCGAACAGGTTCCGGGTATGATCGAGCGCTACACTGGTGCAATCACTGCAGCAGAAGGCACGATCCACCGTCTGGAAGACTGGGGCCGCCGTCAGCTGGCTTATCCGATCAACAAACTGCACAAAGCTCACTACGTTCTGCTGAACGTTGAAGCGCCGCAGGAAGCGATCGATGAGCTGGAAACTAACTTCCGCTTCAACGATGCCGTTATCCGCAGCATGGTTATGCGTACCAAAAACGCAGTGACCGAAGCATCTCCGATGGTTAAAGCGAAAGACGAGCGCCGTGAGCGTCGCGATGATTTCGCAAACGAAACCGCAGATGATTCTGATGCTGGGGATTCTGAAGAGTAATTTCTGATGACCAACCGTCTGGTGTTGTCCGGTACCGTGTGCAGGACCCCACTTCGCAAGGTCAGCCCATCAGGAATTCCTCACTGCCAGTTCGTGCTTGAGCATCGTTCAGTGCAGGAGGAAGCCGGGTTTCACCGGCAGGCGTGGTGCCAAATGCCCGTTATTATTAGCGGACACGAAAACCAGGCCATTACTCACAGTATAACGGTCGGTAGTGCAGTAACGGTTCAGGGGTTCATCTCTTGCCACAAGGCAAAGAACGGCCTGAGCAAACTAGTTCTGCATGCCGAGCAGATTGATTTGATAGATTCTGGAGACTAGCCAATGGCACGTTATTTCCGTCGTCGCAAGTTCTGCCGTTTCACCGCGGAAGGCGTTCAAGAGATCGACTATAAAGATATCGCAACGCTGAAAAACTACATCACCGAAAGCGGTAAGATTGTCCCAAGCCGTATCACCGGTACTCGTGCAAAATACCAGCGTCAGCTGGCTCGCGCTATCAAACGCGCTCGCTACCTGTCCCTGCTGCCGTACACTGATCGTCATCAGTAATCGGGCACGGTCCATTAATACGACTTTAAGAGGATAAGGTAATGCAAGTTATTCTGCTTGATAAAGTAGCAAACCTGGGCAGCCTGGGTGATCAGGTAAACGTTAAAGCGGGCTACGCTCGTAACTTCCTGGTTCCACAGGGTAAAGCTGTTCCTGCTACCAAGAAAAACGTAGAGTTTTTCGAAGCACGTCGTGCTGAACTGGAAGCCAAACTGGCTGACGTTCTGGCGGCTGCTAACGCTCGCGCTGAAGAAATCAACGCACTGGGCACCGTTACTATCGCGTCTAAATCAGGCGACGAAGGTAAACTGTTCGGTTCCATCGGTACCCGCGATATCGCTGATGCAGTAACTGCAGCTGGCGTTAAAGTGGCTAAGAGCGAAGTTCGTATGCCGAACGGCGTTCTGCGTACCACCGGTGAGCACGAAGTGGACTTCCAGGTTCACAGCGAAGTATTCGCGAAACTGGTTGTTAACGTTGTTGCTGAGTAAGTAATTACTCTTCACCACGTCGAAGCGCCGGCCTTGTGCCGGCGTTTTGCTTTTTAACGCGACCGGCCCCTTTCTTTGTGACTTGTATGGTGGCTATTCCTTGCGCATTCCCTGATAATAAAATGAAACGACATTTTATCTTTGGGATTTGTCATGGACACCGCTCTGCCTGCACCGCTTTTCTCTCGTAAAAACATCGTCTTCGCCAGCGCGACGCTGTGCTGCCTGTTATGGGGTAGCTCCTATCCCGCCATTAAGAGTGGCTATGAACTCTTTCAGATCGCCGCCAACGACATTCCGTCAAAAGTAGTCTTTGCCGGTTATCGCTTTGTTTTTGCAGGCCTGCTGTTGCTGCTGCTTGCCCTGGCTCAGCGCAAGCCGATTGGCCGGCTCAGCCCGCGGCAGTTCGGACAGCTGACGGTCCTTGGCCTGACGCAGACTGCCATTCAGTACACCTTCTTTTATATCGGCCTCGCCTACACAACGGGTGCTAAAGGCTCGATCATGAACGCGACCGCCACCTTCTTCAGCGTTATGCTGGCGCACTTCATCTATCAGAACGACAGGATCAGCTACAACAAGGCCCTCGGGTGTATCCTCGGGTTTGCCGGGGTGATGATCGTGAACTTTAACAGCGGCTTGCAGGACTTCCACTTTGTCTGGAACGGGGACGGTTTTGTGGTGCTGGCGGCGTTTATTCTCTCTGCCGCCACGCTCTACGGTAAACGCATTTCTCAGACGGTCGACCCGATGGTGATGACCGGCTGGCAGCTGGCGATTGGCGGGGTGATGCTGGTGGTGGGCGGTTACATCACCGGCGGAACGCTGGCCGTCCCCAGCTTCAAGGCGGCGGCTATCCTCGGCTATCTGACCCTGCTCTCCTCGGTGGCGTTTGCTCTGTGGAGTTTGCTGCTGAAACATAACCGCGTAAGCATGATCGCCCCATTCAACTTTTTAGTGCCGGTCGCCGGAACCGTGCTCTCGGCCATTTTCCTCGGTGAGAATATCCTCGAGATCAAATATGCCGTGGCGCTGGTGCTGGTCTGCTCAGGGATCTGGTGGGTCAATAAAGAGAGTGGAAAGCAGGCCCGGTAAGCCTTACGCCACCGGGCGAACTGCTATTTAGCGCGGATAAAGCTGCCGTCAGACTGACGGGTAAACAGCACCTGCTGGCCGTTTCCGCTGTCAATGGTCAGCCCGGTTACCACGCCGCTCGCATTCTGGCGGATCTGCACCATCTGGCCGTTTTGCAGATTGCTCAGCGGCTTGCCAGCACCTTCAACCTGCGCCATGGCATAGACATCGGTCGGCGGCAGGTTATGATCGCGGAACAGCTGCGCCAGGGTTTTACCCGGCTCTACCCGATAGGTCCGCCACTGCTGCTCAATACCGGGAGGGGATTGCCGGGACTGGACAGGCGCGGCGGCCTGCTCCTGGGGTTGATCCTCCTGAATCGGCTCCGGCTCAACAGGGGCGATCTGGCCGGGATCGTTAGACGGGGCCACCAGCTGCGTCTGCATCGGCTGTGCGTCGGGCTGCGGCTGCGTCTGCGAACGAATATCCAGTTCGGCATCGCGACGAACCGGCGTCGTCGCGCTGTCGTCCGCGCCGCCTGGCAGCAGAAATCCGACAATCACCATCAACGCACCAATAATAATGCCTCTGCGGTGCAGGGGCGGCAGCGGGTCCATGATGCGAAAGTTATCCGGCGCATGCCAGATTTTCGTCAGGGTAGGTTTTAGTTCAAATGGCCCGGGCATGGCTCTCCTCCTGCTCCGCGTCTTTTTTCCTGTCCCGAGAAGTATAGTTTGCTAACTGCCTGATGAGCGTAACAAAGCCGGCTTCCGTGACACGCATTCGGGAAAAATCCAGATAGTCTCTATTGTTTCCGTTTCGTCGCAATTTGTCATCTTTCCATAAGACAAAGTTTTACCGGATGGAAGGTGGCTGTTATGCTGCCCGCTACTTTAAATGTGATGGAAGGAAATCCCATGACCACCCCGACTTTTGACACAATCGAAGCGCAAGCAAGCTACGGTATTGGTTTGCAGGTAGGACAGCAGCTGAGCGAATCAGGTCTGCAGGGTCTGTTACCTGAAGCGCTGGTGGCGGGTATCGCCGATGCGCTGGAAGGTAAACAACCGGCGGTTCCGGTAGATGTGGTTCACCGCGCGCTGCGTGAAATCCACGAACGTGCTGACTCCGTGCGTCGCGCCCGTTTCGAAGAGATGGCTGCGGCAGGCGAGAAATTCCTCGAAGAGAACCGTGAGCGTGAAGGCGTGAACAGCACCGAAACCGGCCTGCAGTTCCGCGTACTGACTCAGGGTGAAGGCCCAATCCCGGCGCGTACCGACCACGTTCGCGTGCATTACACCGGTAAACTGATCGACGGTACCGTGTTCGACAGCTCCGTTGCCCGCGGCGAACCGGCAGAATTCCCGGTAAATGGCGTGATCCCAGGCTGGATCGAAGCCCTGACCCTGATGCCGGTTGGCTCTAAATGGGAACTGACTATCCCGCAGAACCTGGCCTACGGCGAGCGCGGCGCTGGCGCGTCCATCCCGCCATTCAGCACCCTGGTCTTCGAAGTTGAGCTGCTGGAAATCCTGTAAGCGACCTTCCTCTTCCTCTCCCCGACAGGGGAGGGGAAATCAGTTAAAAAACCTATAGTTACGCGCCAATCAGCAGATTATCTTGCAAAAGGTCACAGTAAGTGTATTTTTGTGAGCTGTTTTGCGTTACTTAAGTGATATGACACTCAGTTTCAACATGTTGTTAACATAATATTTAAATCATAGTATTCATCCCGCCGATTCTTACCTAATATCGATGAGTCCTTAATCGGGGCCGTCGCTTTTCGATGTAATAAAGGGCCAGAAGAGCCTGAACAACACAGGTAGTCACAACAGGAAAACATCACATGGTAGATCAGGTAAAAGTCGTTGCCGACGAAGAGGCACCGTCTGAACAGTCGCTACGGCGCAATCTCACAAACCGTCATATTCAGCTTATCGCCATCGGCGGTGCTATCGGCACCGGGCTGTTTATGGGTTCAGGTAAAACCATTAGCCTTGCCGGTCCGTCGATCATTTTTGTCTATATGATCATCGGCTTCATGCTCTTTTTCGTGATGCGTGCAATGGGAGAGCTGCTGCTCTCGAATCTCGAATACAAATCCTTCAGCGACTTTGCCTCCGACCTGCTCGGGCCGTGGGCGGGTTACTTTACCGGCTGGACCTACTGGTTCTGCTGGGTTGTTACCGGCATGGCCGACGTGGTCGCCATTACGGCCTATGCGCAGTTCTGGTTCCCGGGGCTGTCTGACTGGGTAGCCTCGCTGGCGGTCATCGTCCTGCTGCTGAGCCTTAACCTCGCCACCGTGAAAATGTTCGGTGAAATGGAGTTCTGGTTCGCGATGATCAAAATTGTCGCCATCGTTGGCCTGATCGTGGTCGGCCTGGTGATGGTGATGACGCACTTCACCTCTCCGAGCGGCGTGCAGGCTTCGTTTACCCATCTGTGGAATGACGGCGGCTGGTTCCCGAAAGGGCTGAGCGGCTTCTTCGCCGGCTTCCAGATTGCGGTCTTTGCCTTCGTGGGGATTGAGCTGGTGGGCACCACTGCCGCAGAAACCAAAGATCCTGAGAAGTCGCTGCCACGGGCAATTAACTCCATTCCCGTGCGTATCATCATGTTCTATGTCTTCGCGCTGATCGTCATTATGTCGGTTACGCCGTGGAGCTCCGTCGTCCCTACCAAGAGCCCGTTCGTTGAGCTGTTTGTGCTGGTAGGCCTGCCGGCTGCGGCGAGCCTGATTAACTTCGTGGTGCTGACGTCAGCGGCCTCTTCGGCCAACAGCGGCGTGTTCTCCACCAGCCGTATGCTGTTTGGCCTGGCGCAGGAAGGCGTAGCGCCGAGCGCGTTCGCGAAGCTCTCTAAGCGTGCGGTACCGGCGAAAGGGCTGACCTTCTCCTGTATCTGCCTGCTGGGCGGCGTGGTGATGCTCTACGTGAACCCAAGCGTGATTGGCGCGTTCACCATGATCACCACCGTCTCTGCGATCCTGTTCATGTTCGTCTGGACCATCATCCTGTGCTCGTACCTGGTGTACCGCAAACAGCGTCCGCACCTGCATGAAAAATCGATCTACAAGATGCCGCTTGGCAAGCTGATGTGCTGGGTCTGCATGGCGTTCTTCGTGTTCGTACTGGTCCTGCTGACGCTGGAAGAGGATACCCGTCAGGCGCTGATCGTTACGCCGCTGTGGTTTATCGCGCTGGGGCTGGGCTGGCTGTTTATCGGTAAGAAACGTATGGCAGGTGTAAGGTAAAAGCAAAACGGCAACTTCGGTTGCCGTTTGTAGGCCCGGTAAGCGCTAGCGCCACCGGGCTTTTTTATTCCCCGGCAAGCGCCCGCGGGAACAGCACGTTATTCTCAAGACTAATGTGTTCCATCAGGTCGTCAATCATCTCGTTAATCCCGTTATACATCGCGCGCCAGGTGGTGCAGGCATCCGCAGGCGGGGTCACGTTATGGGTGATGTGCTTAATCACTTCGACCAGTTCACCGGCATCGTCGTGTTCGCTTTCCATCACGCTGATAGGCCCCATCGCCTGGCTACCCATCCCCTGTTTGATCATCGGGAACAGGATCTGCTCCTCTTTCATCATGTGGCTGGAGAGCTCTTCATGCAGCAGGGTCAGGTTTTTCGCCAGGCCGCGCGGAACGGAGGCTTTCTCGGCATGGACACGCTCAACCTTGGTGGCCTGCAGGATCAGCTCCGGCAGCTGTTCGCGATGGCGGTCATGGAAACGCACGATGATGTGGTCGATGATCTCTGCCAGCGCCACGCTGCGCCAGTCTTTTTCCAGCGGCTGCTCGGCCAGTTTTTCCAGTTCAGCTTCGATGAGGTCCAGATCCAGTTCCTTACGCGATGCGGCACGCGCCAGGGTCTGCTTACCGCCGCAGCAGTAATCCATATCGTATTTACGAAACAGCGCGGAAGCGCGTGGGATGGAGAGCGCCAGCTCGCCTAAAGGTTGGTCGCGGAAGGCCATGGTCGTTACCTCATCGTTATTTGATAAGATGTATTTTAAATGCACCTTTAAGGTGAAGATATAACCCTTTAGGAGCAGAGGATTAAAAAGGGGGCAATTCACAAAAGTTTCTTATGATTTAACTTGCTGAATGGATTTGATAATTTCCAAATAATAGGGGTGGTTAGACCACGATTTGTTAAATAACATGCCCTCCCTGCCGATATACCCCTCAGACAATATCCTGCAAAAGAAGACTGAGAATGTTTAAACGTATTAAAGTAATCACCCTGTTAGTCTCGGTGCTGCTGGTGCTGGGGGTGATGCAAATCATCGCGGCGTCGGTATTTATCAATGCCCTGAATAACGATAAGGACAATTTCACCGTCTCCCAGCTCTCAAGCCAGAACGTGGCGGAGTTTACCGACGCGTGGATCAGCCTGAACCAGGCGCGCGTCACCCTTAACCGCGGCATGCTCCGTCTGCAGAGCAGCACGGCGAGCGAAATCAACGGCGGCCAGTTGGGCGAGCTGGTAACGGCGGGCAAAAACCTGCTGGCAGAAGCCCAGGGACACTACGACAAATATTACGCCCTGCCGGAAACGCCGGGTCTGGATGAGAAGCTGGCCGATCGGCTGGAAGAGCAGTACCGCGCTTACCACACCACGCTGACAAAAATGAACGAGCTGCTGGCCCAGGGCAACCTGGACGACATGTTCAGGCAGAATGCCGAGCAGAAGCAGGTGGCAATGCAGGCTGTTTATCGTGAATGGCGTGAAGCCCAGGCGAAGCTGGCCAGCGCAGGCATTACTGACAACGAGAACGACTACCAGCGGATTCTGTGGATCCTGACGGCAATTATGGTGATTGTGGTGGCGGTGATTGTCGCCAGTTGGATCGCCATGCGCAACGTGCTGCTGAAGCCGCTGCACGAGGTGATTGCCCATATTCGCGCCATTGCCGCAGGGGATCTGACCCAGCCCGTTAACGCCGAAGGTCACAATGAAATGGCGATGCTGGCGCATAACGTACACGAGATGCAGAAGGCGCTGGCTAACACCGTGGGCGTGGTTCGCGATGGGGCAGATACCATCTATACCGGTGCCGGTGAGATCTCCGCAGGCAGCAACGACCTCTCTTCCCGTACCGAGCAGCAGGCGGCCTCGCTGGAAGAGACCGCCGCCAGCATGGAACAGCTGACCGCCACCGTGAAGCAGAACGCCGATAACGCCCGTCAGGCGTCACGCCTGGCGCTGGATGCCTCGAGTACCGCGAAGAAAGGCGGGAACGTGGTTGAAGGCGTAGTGCGCACCATGGACGAGATTGCCAACAGCTCCAGTAAAATCGCCCAGATCACCAACGTGATTGACGGTATCGCCTTCCAGACCAACATCCTGGCGCTGAACGCGGCGGTAGAAGCGGCGCGTGCCGGAGAGCAGGGACGCGGGTTTGCGGTGGTGGCTGGGGAAGTGCGTACGCTGGCCCAGCGCAGCGCCCAGGCGGCGAAAGAGATTAAAGGGCTGATCGACGACTCTGGCGCGCGCGTCAGCGCCGGTTCCGCGCTGGTGAACGAAGCCGGGGAGACGATGGCGGAGATCGTCAGCGCCGTCACCCGCGTGACCGACATCATGGGCGAAATCGCTTCCGCTTCGGATGAGCAGAGCCGGGGTATCGATCAGGTCGGTCAGGCGGTGGCCGAGATGGATCGCGTGACCCAGCAGAACGCCTCGCTGGTTGAGGAGTCTGCGGCGGCGGCGGCAGCGCTGGAAGAGCAGGCAGCGCGCCTGAACGAGGCGGTGGCGGTGTTTAAGATTACGAAGAGCCAGACGGCGAAGGTCGCGCCGGTGAAAACCTATACCGCAAAAGCGAAGCCGGTGCTGGCGACGACGGACGCGAACTGGGAAACCTTCTAAAACCTGCCGGGTGGCGGCTTCGCTTACCCGGCTTGGGAAGTGTGCGGCCTGTTGCCCTCACCCCAACCCTCTCCCACCGGGAGAGGGAGCACACATTAAAAACGGCAACCCCAGGGTTGCCGTTTTGCTTTTACCTCGCCGCCGGGCGATACCTACAGCTCCGAAGCCGGAACAACCAGGGGTTTTTCCGGTTTCGCGCTCACCGCAATCACCACGCCCACCACCAGCAACACAATCCCCGTACCGGTTAACAGCGGCGGCAGGCTCTGGCGCATCAGGAAGGTATACAGCAGCCCGGCCAGGGTTTCGAAGACAATCAGCGGCCCTAAAACCACCGTCGGTAATTTCTGGCTGGCAACGTTCCAGCATAGCGCACCCACCCACGAGCAGCACACCGCAATTGCTACCATCAGCCCAAGGAAGACCCACGGGCGCGGCCCCAGCGGAAGCGCAAAGTCCGGCTGCTGCACGTTCAGCCATGCGCAGGCGGCGAGATACCCCACCACCGAGACCGGCAGCGTCACCAGCGCCTGGGCGGTGGCCCACATCATCGGATGCTTGTCGGGGTTTTCCCGCAGCCAGCGGGCGTTACGCAGGGCATACCATGCCCAGCAGACCACCGACACCGACGCCAGCAGGATCCCGGACACGTAGCGCCAGCCGCTGCCCCCGGCCACACCATGACGCAGCTCGGCGATATTCACGCACACCAGCCCCAGCGCAATGGCAAGCAGTCCGGGGACCATCTTCGACCACGGCAGTTTACCGTCGCGCTGGCTGTAGAGCAGATTGGCGAACACCGGGATCACCACCGGCAGGGTGCCAATGATCATCGTCGAGACGGGCGCTCCGGTACGCTGAATGGCGCTCGCCAGGCAGATGTAATAGATCACATTGCCCATCATGGTCAGCGACAGCGCGGTGAGCCAGTCCCGGCCTTTAAGCTGGCGCAACCGCGCCCGGCCCAGCCAGGCGATCGGCAGGGCGATAAGCCCCAGCGCCAGATAGCGTCCCATCGACTGCAACGCCGCCGGGTATTCCGGGACGATCAGCGGACCAACAAAAATCAGCCCCCACATCAACCCTGCAAGCAGGGCATACAACACGCCGCTAATCATTTTTCCATCCATCTTATTTGAACCTGCTGGCAGTGTAGAAAGACAAAAGGGGGGACGTATTGTATGAGATTGCGCATTAGCGCTGCGTTACCTGTTTCTGGTAGCGCACGGGAGTGATGCCGTACCGACGCGTAAACGCCCGGGTCAGGTGCGACTGATCGGTCAGGCCCGTCGCAGCGGCAACTTCTGCCGCAGGCAGTCCCTGGGTGAGAAAGGCTTTGGCGCGCCACAGGCGGATGGCCATCAGCATCTGATGGGGTGTGACGTGAAAATGGGCCTTGAACTGGCGCTGGAAATGGTACGGGCTGAGCGACACCACCTGCGCCAGCTCATCAAGGGTCAGGCAGTGCATATAGTTGTCATGCAGGTAGTCGCGCACCCGCTCGAAGCGATGTGCCCCTTCGTGCAGGACCGGCGCATGGCGCGCCAGCGGTTTAAAGGTATCAATCAGGTCCAGCAGCAAGCCTTTTTGCGCCAGCGGATCGTTGGTATGCCACAGGCCGTAGATCAGCTGACAGATCTGCTGCGAACGGCGGGGATCGTGGCGGGTAACGTCGCTGAACCACCAGTGGCGGATACCCGTCACCTCTTCAAGCAGGTCCGGCTCGAGATAGACCATCCGGTAGCGCCAGCCGTCGGCGGTCTCGGCCTCGCCGGTGTGCAGCTCATCAGGGTTCATGGTGACGACGGAGTGGACCGGGGCGACGTACTGCGTCCCGCGATAGCGAAAGCGTTCGGCACCGGCTTCTATGGCGCCGATCCCGAAGGCCTCGTGGGTATGGGGCTCAAACGCGTAGCGGGAGATATGGGCGTGATACAGTTCGACGCCAGGCACCTGCGCCAGATGGCGAAAGCGCGCGCTGTCTCTCTCATCGAAGAACTGTTCAGGTACGCCTTGCACGGTGAGCCTCCTCGCGGGTCAGACTGTCATTATCAGAGATGACCCGCGGGGATGCCACACTAATTAACTACATTTTAACAATTACAGGATGCCCTTCACGCTCTCAGCAAGCGTTGTGGTCGGGCGACCCAGCAGCGCGCTCAGGGTGCGGCTGTCATCAAACAGACCGCCTTTCGAGGCGCCCACGTCGGAGTCGGCCAGCATATCCGCCAGGCCCGCCGGCAGGCCCACGCCCTTCAGCGCGGCGGCAAAATCGGCTTCGCTCAGGTTCTGATAGACCACGTTTTTACCGCTCTGGCGGCTGAGTTCGGCTGCAAGTTCTCCTAATGTCCACGCGTGGTCGCCCGCCAGCTCATATACTTTACCGGCATGGCCCTCTTCGCTGATGACGCGTGCGGCGGCAGCGGCATAGTCGGCGCGGGTGGCAGAGGCGATTTTGCCTTCGCCGGCGGCACCGATGAACACGCCGTGCTCCAGCGCAGGCGGAGCGCTGGCGAGATAGTTTTCGGTATACCAGCCGTTACGCAGCAAGGCATAAGGAATGCCCGACTCTGCCAGGGCGCGTTCGGTGGCGACATGCTCCACGTGCAGGCCCAGCGGCGAGGTATCGGCATGCAGCAGGCTGGTATAGGCGATGAACTTCACGCCCGCCGCCTTCGCCGCGTTAATCACGTTCTGATGCTGCGGGGCGCGCTGGCCCACTTCGCTGGAGGAGATGAGCAGCAGCTTATCCACCCCTGCGAGCGCACGGGTGAAGGCGGCCTGGTCGGTGTAATCGGCCTGACGCACGGTCACGCCCTGCTGGCTTAACGCCTCAGCCTTTGCCGGGTTGCGTACAATGGCGACCAGCTGGCTGGCCGGAACGGTTTTCAGGAGCTGTTCAATAACGAGTTGGCCAAGCTGGCCGGTAGCGCCGGTGATTGCGATCATGATGATTATCCTTCGTATCGGGTGACTGTTGTGGCACACTATCACTCAAACTAACTTTTAGTAAGTACGCACAAAAAGGTAAGTATCAAATGACGAATCAGACCCTCAGCGAGCAGCTGCGCGACGGCAACCTGTTTGCCGAGCAGTGTCCTTCCCGGGATGTGCTCAAGCATGTGACCAGCCGCTGGGGCGTGCTGATTCTGGTGGCGCTGCGTGATGGAACGCATCGCTTCAGCGATCTGCGTCGCAAGATGGGTGGGGTGAGCGAGAAGATGCTGGCCCAGTCGCTGCAGGCGCTGGAGCAGGATGGCTTTATCAACCGGGTGTCGTATCCGGTGGTGCCCCCGCACGTGGAGTACAGCCTGACCCCTCTGGGGGAAGAGGTGAGCGAGAAGGTGGCGGCGCTGGCCGACTGGATAGAGCTGAACTTACCGCAGGTGATGAGCAACAGGGGGGAGCGGGCGGCGTGATTATATAAAATTGTGCGGCCTGATGCCCTCACCCCAACCCTCTCCTTTGGTCCGAGGGCGCAAACACTAAAAACGGCAACTTGCGTTGCCGTTTTGCTTTTACCTCGCCTTACCCGGCCTACATAAACGACTATTTGCTCAAATCTAACTGATAAATCGCAAATCCGATCTCATCGGTGGCGACCTGCTGCATCGGGTACTGCGCTTTCTCTTTGATAAACGCCGCCGCTTTTTCCGTTGGCGCGGTCTCAAAGCGAACATCCAGCTTCACGTCGCTGTGGATGGGGGCCAGACGCCAGTTGTTGTCCGCTGCCGGATGGATTTCGCCACGCTTCTTCGACTGCTCGCCAATCCACGCCGCCAGCACCGAGCGGTTCTCATCCGGTGAGGCGAAGGCGATATGGCTGTCGCCGGTTCCGGCAAACTTCCCGCCGTAGGCGCGGTAGTTGTTGGTCGCCACCAGGAAGGTCGCTTTCGGGTCGATCGGCTTGCCGTTAAAGGTCAGGTTCTTGATGCGCCCGGCCTGGGCATTCACCACCTGGCACTCGCCGTCATATTTCGCCGGCTGCGACACGTCAATCTGGTACTCCACGCCGTCGATCACGTCGAAGTTATAGGTGCGGAAACCGTCCCAGTTAATCAGCGACTGTGGTTTGCTGCTGTGGGTATCGATCTGGTTGAACTGCCCGGCGGAACACTCCAGCCACTCCTTCACCTCCTGGCCAGTGGCTTTGACCACCACCAGGGTGTTCGGATAGAGATAGAGATCGGCGGCGTTACGGAAGGTCAGCTGGCCTTTCTCCACTTCAACGTAGCTGGCCGGATCGTTTTTACGTCCACCCACCTTAAACGGCGCGGCGGCGGAGAGCACCGGCAGTTTCGCCAGGTCCGGGTCGCCCTGAATATATTTCTCCACGTAGGCTTTCTGCGCCATGTTCACAACCTGTACGGTAGGATCGTCCTGCACCAGTGACAGGTAGCTGTACATGTTGTCGGCGGATTTACCGATCGGTTTGCTGACAAACTCGCGGGTGGCGTCGTGATCGTGCTTCAGCACCTCAACGATTTTTTTATCCTCGCTCACCAGCGCTTTTTTGGCGGCCAGATCGTAAATCGGTCGGGCTTCGGCCTTCGACTGCGTGACCTGCCACTTCCCGGCGTCGTTATTCAGCACCAGATCGACCACCCCAAGGTGATCCCCCCACATGCCCGGCATCACCGCTGGCACGCCGTTCAGGGTTCCTTTCGCAATGTCGGCTCCTTTGATGCTGGCGAAATCTTTGCCCGGGAACACCGCGTGGGCGTGGCCGAAGAGAATGGCGTCCACCCCTTTGACTTCGCTGAGGTAGTAAACCGAGTTTTCCGCCATCGCCTGATATGGGTCGGCAGAGAGACCCGAGTGCGCCACCACCACCACCAGATCGGCGCCTTTCTCGCGCATCTCCGGCACATACTTGCGGGCGGTTTCGGTGATGTCGTTGACCGTCACTTTGCCGCTCAGGTTAGCCTTATCCCAGGTCATGATCTGCGGCGGGACAAAACCGATATAGCCGATCTTCAGGGTCTGCTGTTTGCCATCCTGATCGACGACTGTCGTTTCTTTAATTAAGTAAGGCGTAAACAGCGGCTTGTTGGTCTTAACGTCGATGATATTGGCGTTAACGTACGGGAACTTCGCGCCGGAGAGCGCCATGTGCAGGTAGTCCAGCCCGTAGTTAAACTCGTGGTTGCCGAGGTTACCCACCGCGTAATCCAGGGTGTTCAGCGCTTTATATACCGGATGCACATCGCCCTTTTTTAGCCCCTTCGCCGCCATGTAATCCCCAAGCGGACTACCCTGAATTAAGTCGCCATTATCGACCAGCACGCTGTTTTTCACTTCGCTACGGGCGGCGTTAATCAGGCTTGCGGTGCGCACCAGGCCAAACTTTTCCGTCGGGGCGTCTTTGTAGTAGTCGAAGTCCATCATATTGCTGTGCAGGTCGGTGGTTTCCATTATGCGGAGATCGACCGTCGCCGCCTGTACGCTCGCTGCAATCAGCGTCGCCAGGAGCGTTGCGCTAAACTTAATCATCAGAGGAGTCCTTTTTTAGATCCAGGCCACAAAAGAATATGTATCTATATTTTTTTGCTTACAGAATTGTGAATCCTGCCAGAAAAAAGGGCCCTGAAACCGGAATTGCTTCACAGATAGCGGATTTATTCACAATGCGATATAAATAAAACAAAGAGTTAAACCCACTGTGTTAACAAAGAGGTGGAGAATGTTAGATAAAATTTGTCAGCTCGCACGGGATGCGGGCGATGCCATTATGCAGGTCTACGATGGCAAGATCCCAATGGACACGATCCGTAAAATCGACGACTCCCCGGTCACTGCAGCCGATCTCGCGGCGCACGGGGTGATCCTGCAGGGTCTGCAGGCGTTGACGCCCGATATTCCGGTGCTGTCCGAAGAAGATCCTCAGCCCTGGGACCAGCGCCAGCACTGGCAGCGTTACTGGCTGGTGGATCCGCTGGACGGCACCAAGGAGTTCATCAAACGTAACGGTGAATTCACGGTAAATATTGCTCTGATTGATAAAGGCAAAGCGGTGCTGGGCGTGGTCTATGCCCCGGTGCTGAAGGTGATGTACAGCGCCGCAGAAGGCAAAGCGTGGAAAGAAGAGTGCGGGGTGCGCAAGCAGATCCAGGTGCGTGACGCCCGGCCACCGCTGGTGGTGATCAGCCGCTCGCATTCGGATAATGAGCTGGAGGAGTATCTGCATCAGCTGGGTGAGCACCAGACGACGTCCATCGGCTCATCGCTGAAGTTCTGCCTGGTGGCAGAAGGGCAGGCGCAGCTTTACCCGCGCTTCGGCCCGACCAACGTCTGGGATACGGCGGCAGGCCATGCCGTTGCCGCCGCTGCGGGTGCACACGTTCACGACTGGCAGGGCAAGCCGCTCGACTATACCCCGCGTGAATCTTTCCTCAATCCGGGCTTCCGGGTTTCGCTTTACTGACCGAGCAGCTTGTGCAGCAGGGCAACCACCTGCTGCACCTCTTCCTGGGTCAGGGCGCCATCTTTCGCCCACTGCACGTTACCGTTTTTATCCAGCACCACGACTGCCGAACTCTCTTCTTCCAGCTGCCAGGCGCTACGCGCGGCACCGTTGCTGTCAACAATGAACTGTGACCATGGATAGAGCTTTTTATTGCTCTCGAGGCTGCTGCGCACGAACATGCCGGAGCCCGGGATCGCATCATCGGTGTTCACGACGGTAGTGGTCTGATAAGTATCTTTTGGTAAATGTGCCGCCTTGATCGCTTCAATCAGGGTTGCGTTTTTCTCTTTTGCCGATGTGCGGCCGGCAATATGTAGCACCACTCGCACTTTGCCCACGAGCTGCGCGCTATTCCAGGTTTTGTAGCTAAACTCATTATTGTCGAGGATCAATTCTCCCCGGTCGGCAATGCCCACCGGCGGCACACGTTGTCCCTTCTCAAAATTATGTGCGGAAGCCATCAGTGGCAGCATCAGGCAGGCAGTTGCCAGGATGTTACGTAAGGTCATGGTGTTTTCCTTTTTGTTTTTAGCAGGTGATCCGACCACTTGGTCTGACGTTTTAATCATAAGTGCGATCGCGGCGCTTTACCCGCAATCCCGGTGCCAGAGTGAGGTGAAACGCACATATCTGCACAAAAACGATGGCTTATACTGCCTGAAAGTTACGTTTGCAAAGAATATTCTGATTATTTGTCATCAAAAGGTAAATAAACTTATGCAGACTGGGTATCACCTTTTTTCTCGTCTATAGTCATTGGGCAACAAAATTTGCGCTCCAGAGGGTCGGCCCGATTGTGGTGCCGCAAGAGCGTATGATTCGCAGGAGATAATAGAATGAAAATTTTCCAACGCTACAATCCGCTTCAGGTAGCTAAATACGTAAAAATCCTGTTCCGTGGACGGTTGTATATCAAGGATGTTGGCGCTTTTGAGTTTGATAAGGGCAAAATCCTTGTCCCAAAAGTGAAGGATAAACAGCACTTTTCTGTGATGTCCGAAGTCAACCGTCAGGTTATGCGTCTGCAAACTGAGATGGCTTAACCAACGTGCTATGCAGTAAAAGAAACGGCTCCCGATGGGAGCCGTTGATGTTTCTGGCTTAGGCCGATACGTTCTCTTCGGCGTCCGGCAGTTTCGGTACCAGCACCGTCGGCTTGTTGTCGATGCGGGTCACCAGCAGCTGGTCGATGCGGTAGTTGTCGATATCCACCACCTCGAACTTGTAGCCCGAGAACTTCACCGAGTCGGTGCGTTTCGGGATCTTACGCAGCATGAACATCATAAAGCCGCCAATGGTCTCGTAGTTGCCCGATTGCGGGAACTCGTCGATATCCAGCACGCGCATGACGTCGTCGATAGGCGTGCCGCCGTCCACCAGCCATGAATTCTCATCGCGCGCCACAATCTGCTCTTCCAGACCCTGGCCCACCAGATCGCCCATCAGGGTGGTCATCACGTCATTCAGGGTGATGATACCCACCACCAGCGCGTATTCGTTCATGATCACCGCGAAGTCTTCCCCGGCGGTTTTGAAACTTTCCAGCGCTTCGGAGAGCGTCAGGGTGTCCGGGACAATCAGGGTATTGCGGATCTGCACGCCGCTGTTCAGCGCCAGGCTCTGGTTTGCCAGCACGCGGTTCAGCAGGTCTTTGGAGTCGACATAGCCGATGATGTGGTCGATATCTTCATTACACACCAGGAACTTGGAGTGCGGATGTTCCGCCACCTTGGTCTTCAGGCTCTGCTCGTCTTCGTGCAGATCGAACCAGATCACGTTCTCACGTCCGGTCATGGATGACGGCACGGTACGGGATTCCAGCTCAAACACGTTCTCGATCAGCTCATGCTCCTGCTTACGCAGCACCCCCGCCAGCGCACCGGCTTCGAATACCGCGTAAACGTCATCAGAGGTGATGTCATCTTTACGCACCATCGGCAGCTTAAACAGGCGGAAAATGGTATTGGCCAGGCCGTTAAAGAACCACACCAGCGGGCGGAACACGAACAGACAGAAGCGCATCGGGTTGATGATGCGCAAAGCCACGGCTTCGGGCGCAATCATACCGATGCGTTTCGGGGTCAGGTCGGCAAACAGAATGAACAGGCCCGTCACCAGCGAGAAGGAGAGAATAAAGCTCAGCTGCTCGGAAAGCTCCGGAGAGAAGTACTTTGAGAAAAGGGCGTGGAATACCGGCGAGAAAGCAGCATCACCGACAATACCGCCAAGAATGGCGACCGCGTTGAGGCCGATCTGCACCACGGTAAAGAACATCCCCGGGTTTTCCTGCATTTTCAGGACGCGTTGGGCATTCAGGTCGCCATCATCGGCGAGCAGTTTAAGTTTGATTTTACGGGATGCGGCCAGCGAGATTTCTGAAATTGAGAAAAATGCACTGACGGCAATGAGACAAAGTATTACTAAAATACTGTTTAACATATCTTATCCAGCTTATCGCCGGATCCTCGGAGGGAAGTTGGTCATACAGGTGTGTAGAGATTTTGAACACCGGTCCGAAGCAGTAGGCCGGTTATTTCAGCGGCTAGTATAGCGTAAATGTCTGTAAACCCGCCAGAGATCACTTTTTGAGCCGGTTTTGCTCGTAAACGGGCAAAACGGCTTACTGTTATGCCAGTTGAGGTGGCAGGCAAACGCCGATGCCGCCGATACCGCAGTAGCCGTACGGATTTTTATGCAGATACTGCTGGTGGTCGTCTTCCGCGTAGTAGAACGGCAGCGCGCTGGCGATCTCAGTGGTCACAGGGCGATCGTCACCGGAGGCGTGCATCGCCTGCTGGAAACGCGCCAGGCTGTCGCGGGCGGCGGCATCCTGCTCTGGCGTGAGCGGATAGATCGCCGAGCGGTACTGGGTACCGTGGTCGTTGCCCTGACGCATACCCTGCGCCGGGTCGTGGTTTTCCCAGAACACCTGCAGCAGCTGTTCGTAGCTGACGACGTTCGGGTCATACACCACGCGTACCGCCTCGGCGTGACCGGTCTGGCCGGAGCAGACTTCACGGTAGGTCGGGTTCGGGGTATAACCGCCGGTGTAGCCGGCCGCGGTGCTGTAGACGCCCGGCAGCTGCCAGAACAGGCGCTCGACGCCCCAGAAGCAGCCCATCGCGAACAGGGCGACCGCCATACCGTCCGGAACGTTGGTCATGGAGTGTCCGTTAACCGCGTGCAGGGTGGCGACTGGCATAGGGGTGTTACGTCCCGGTAATGCATCCGCCTGAGCAACAAGGTGTTTTTTATCAAATAAACTCACGGTGTGGCCTCCGGGTAGGTGATGTTTGGGTTAAGGTTGTCACGACGCGTTTAATTGAACACAATAAATGCGGTGAATGAGTCTAGATTTAAACATAAGAAATATTAGGTTGTTTAACCATTTTTCAACCCGTCTATTGGGTTTTGGGCTTAATGCCGTGATTTGCTGCGGAGCGGCACTTCATATGCTTCCAGGGGTGGAAACAAGGATATTCAGGAGAAAACGTGCCAAAAATCCGCCAGTTATGTTTAGTCAGTGTCTTGCTGACAAGCGGAGTCGCCAGCGCGGCGAATGTTCGTTTGCAGGTTGAGGGGCTATCCGGGGCGCTGGAAAAAAACGTACGCGCACAGCTCTCCACGATCCAGAGCGACGAAGTGACGCCAGACCGTCGCTTTCGCGCGCGCGTGGACGACGCCATCCGCGGCGGTTTAAAAGCGCTCGGCTACTACGAACCGACCATCGACTTCGAACTGCGTCCACCTCCGGCCAAAGGGCGGCAGGTGTTGATTGCCCGCGTCAAGCCGGGCGTACCGGTACTGATTGGCGGCACGGACGTGGTGCTGCGCGGCGGCGCGCGCACGGACCATGACTATCTGGATCTGCTGAACACGCGGCCAAAAAACGGCACCGTGCTCAACCACAGCGACTATGACGGCTTCAAAAAAGATCTGACTAAGGTCGCGCTGCGCAAAGGCTACTTCGACAGCCAGTTCAATAAAAGCCAGCTCGGCATCGCCCTCGACAGGCATCAGGCGTTCTGGGATATCGACTACGACAGCGGGGAACGCTACCGCTTTGGCGACGTCACCTTCGAAGGCTCGCAGATCCGCGACGAGTACCTGCAAAGCCTGATCCCCTTTAAAGAGGGGGATTACTATGAATCAAAAGATCTGGCGGAACTGAACCGCCGCCTGTCAGCCACCGGCTGGTTTAATTCGGTGGTCGTGGCGCCGGAGTTTGATAAATCGCGGCAGACAAAAGTGCTGCCGCTGCACGGCGTGGTTTCGCCGCGCACCGAGAACACCATCGAGACCGGGGTGGGCTACTCCACCGACGTCGGCCCGCGCGTAAAAGCGTCGTGGAAAAAACCGTGGATGAACTCCTACGGCCACAGCCTGACCAGCAACCTCAGCCTTTCCGCGCCGGAACAGCAGCTCGATTTCAGCTATAAAATGCCGCTGCTGAAAAACCCGCTTGAGCAATATTACCTGGTGCAGGGCGGCTTTAAGCGCACCGATCTTAACGATACCGAAGCGGACTCCACGACCCTCGCCGTGTCGCGCTACTGGGATCTCTCCAGCGGCTGGCAGCGCGCCATTAACCTGCGCTGGAGTCTCGACCACTTTACCCAGGCCAACGTCACCAACACCACCATGCTGCTCTATCCCGGGGTGATGATCAGCCGGACCCGCTCCCGCGGCGGGCTGATGCCGGACTGGGGCGACTCCCAGCGCTATTCGATAGACTACTCCAATACCGCCTGGGGCTCGGATGTGGATTTCTCCGTGGTACAGGCGCAGAACGTCTGGATCCGCACCTTCTATGACCGCCATCGCTTTGTGGTGCGCGGCAATCTCGGCTGGATCGAAACCGGCGATTTTGAAAAAGTGCCGCCGGATCTGCGCTTCTTCGCCGGGGGCGATCGCAGCATTCGTGGTTATAAATACAAATCCATCGCGCCAAAAGATGACGACGGCAAGCTGATCGGGGCCTCGAAGCTGGCTACCGGCTCGCTGGAGTATCAGTACAACGTCACCGGAAAATGGTGGGGCGCGACCTTTATCGACAGCGGAGAGGCGGTAAGCGATATCCGCCGCAGCGACTTTAAAACCGGCGCGGGCGTCGGGGTGCGCTGGGAGTCACCGGTCGGGCCAATCAAGCTCGATTTCGCCGTGCCGGTGGGCGACAAAGAGGAACACGGTTTGCAGTTCTACATCGGTCTGGGGCCTGAATTATGAGTTTATGGAAGAAAATCAGCCTCGGCGTACTGGTGTTTATCCTGCTGCTGCTGGCTGCGGTGGCTTATCTGGTGGGGACCACCAGCGGCCTGCATCTGCTGTTTAAGGCGGCAGATCGCTGGGTGCCGGGGCTGGAGATCGGCCAGGTCACCGGCGGCTGGCGCGACTTACATCTGAAAAACGTTCGCTACGACCAGCCGGGCGTGGCGGTGAATGCCGGGGATCTGCATCTGGCGGTGAAGCTCGGCTGCCTGCGCGACAGCAGCCTGTGCATTAACGATCTGTCGTTAAAAGATGTATTTGTGACGATAGATTCGAAAAAAATGCCGCAGTCCGAACCGGTCGCCGAAGAGGAGAGCGGCCCGCTGGATCTCTCCACGCCGTACCCGATTGCGCTCTACCGGGTGGCGCTGAATAACGTCAACGTCAAAATCGACGACACCACCGTATCGGTGATGGATTTCACCTCCGGCCTGCGCTGGCAGGAGAAAAACCTGACCTTAACCCCGACCAACCTGCAGGGGCTGCTGATTGCCCTGCCGAAAGTGGCGGAAGTGGCGCAGGAGGAGATCGTCGAGCCAAAAATTCAGAACCCGCAGCCGGAAGAGAAACCGCTCGGCGAAACCCTGAAAGATCTCTTCTCTAAACCGGTCCTGCCGGAGATGACCGACGTCCATCTGCCGCTGAACCTCAATATCGAAGAGTTCAAGGGCGAGCAGCTGCGCCTGACCGGTGACACCGATCTGACGGTCTTCAACATGCTGCTGAAAGTGAGCAGCATCGACGGCAACATGAAGCTCGACGCGCTGGATATCGACACCAACCAGGGCAGCGTCAACGCCACCGGCAATGCACTTCTGAAGGATAACTGGCCGGTCGATATCACCCTCAACAGCACCCTGAACATCGATCCGATTAAAGGCGAGAAGGTGAAGCTGAAGGTTGGCGGCGCCCTGCGCGACCAGTTGGAGTTTGGCGTTAACCTCTCCGGCCCCGTAGACGTTGTGCTGCGCGGCCAGACCCGGCTGGCGGAGGCGGGCCTGCCGCTCAACCTGGAGGTGGTCAGCGAGCAGCTGTACTGGCCGTTTACCGGCGAGAAGCAGTACCAGGCCGATGACGTGAAGCTGAAGCTCACCGGCAAGATGACCGACTACACCCTGTCGTTCCGCACGTCAGTGAAAGGGGAAGGGCTGCCGCCTGCGGGCATTACCCTGGATGCGAAGGGCAACGAGCAGCAGATTAACCTCGATAAGCTGACGGTCGCGGCGCTGGAGGGTAAAACCGAGCTGACGGCGCTGCTCGACTGGCAGAAGGCGATCAGCTGGCGCGGCGAGCTGAAGCTCACCGGGATCAACACCGCCAAAGAGGTGCCGGACTGGCCTTCGAAGCTCGACGGCCTGATTAAGACGCGCGGCAGTCTGTACGGCGGCAGCTGGCAGATGGAGGTGCCGGAGCTGAAAATCACCGGCAACGTCAAGCAGAACAAGGTGGATGTGAACGGCTCGCTGAGGGGCAACAGCTACCTGCAGTGGGTGATCCCGGGCCTGCACGTCGCGCTTGGTCGCAACACCGCCGACATCAAGGGCGAACTGGGGGTGAAAGATCTCGATCTGGACGCCACCATCGACGCGCCGAATCTTGATAATGCCCTGCCTGGACTGGGCGGCACCGCGAAAGGACTGGTTAAGGTGCGCGGTACGGTCGAAGCGCCACAGCTGCTGGCGGATATCACCGCCAACAGCCTGCGCTGGCAGGAGCTCACCATCGCCCGCGTGCGGGTGGACGGCGACGTGAAATCCACCGACCAGATCGCCGGGCATTTGAACCTGCGGGTGGATCGGATTTCCCAGCCGGGCGTTAACCTTGACCAGGTGACGCTGGAGGCCAAAGGCAGCGAGAAGCAGCACGATCTGCAGCTGCGCATTCAGGGTGAACCGGTTTCCGGCCAGCTGCATCTGGCGGGCAGTTTTGACCGCAAAGAGACGCGCTGGAAAGGGACTCTGGATAACACCCGCTTCGCCACCCCGGTGGGGCCGTGGTCGTTAACCCGCTCCATTGCCCTGGATTACCGCAACGCGGAGCAGAAAATCAGCATCGGGCCACACTGCTGGACCAACCCGAACGCCGAGCTGTGCGTGCCTCAGACCATTGACGCGGGCGCAGAAGGACGGGCGGTGGTTAACCTTAACCGCTTCGATCTGGCGATGCTCAAGCCGTTCATGCCGGACACCACCCAGGCGAGCGGCGTCTTCAGCGGCAAGGCGGATGTCTCCTGGGATGCCACCAAACCGGGGCTGCCGGAGGGTAACGTCACGCTCGCCGGGCGTAACGTGAAGGTGACCCAGGTGGTGAACGATGCGCCGCTACCGCTGGCGTTCGATACCCTGAATCTCACCGCCGATCTGCATAACAACCGCGCCGAGCTGGGCTGGCTGATCCGTCTTGCCAACAACGGCCAACTGGACGGCCAGATCCAGGTGACCGATCCGCAGGGACGGCGCAATCTGGGCGGCAACGTTAATATCCGCAATCTCAACCTGGCGATGGCCAACGCCATCTTCTCCCGCGGTGAGAAGGCGGCAGGCATGCTGAATGCCAACTTACGTCTGGCGGGCAGCGCGCAAAGCCCGCAGCTGTTTGGTCAGATGCAGCTGAACGGGGTAGATATCGACGGCAACTTTATGCCGTTCGATATGCTGCCGAGCCAACTGGCGATGAACTTCAACGGCATGAGCTCGACCCTGGCGGGCACCGTACGTACCCAGCAGGGGCAGATCAACCTCAGCGGCGATGCGGACTGGAGCCAGCTTGATAACTGGCGCGCGCGCGTCGCGGCCAAAGGCAGCAAGGTGCGTATCACCGTGCCGCCGATGGTGCGTTTAGACGTCTCGCCGGACGTGGTCTTTGAGGCCACGCCACAGCTGTTCACCCTTGATGGCCGCGTTGATGTGCCGTGGGCGCGTATCGTGGTGCATGAGCTGCCGGAAAGCGCGGTGGGCGTCTCCAGCGATGAGGTGATGCTCAACAACAACCTGCAGCCGGAGGAGCCGCAGAGCGCCTCTATCCCGATCAACAGCAACCTGGTCGTGCACGTGGGTAATAACGTGCGTCTGGATGCGTTTGGGCTGAAGGCAAGGCTGACCGGCGATCTGAAAGTCGCGCAGGATAAGCAGGGTCTGGGCCTGAACGGGCAGATCAACATCCCGGAAGGGCGCTTCCATGCCTACGGCCAGGATTTGATTGTGCGTAAAGGCGAGCTGCTGTTCTCCGGCCCGCCGGACCAGCCGCTGCTGAATATCGAGGCGATCCGTAATCCGGAAGCCACCGAAAATGACGTGATCGCCGGGGTGCGCGTGACCGGCACCGCGGACGAACCGAAAGCGGAAATTTTCTCCGACCCGGCAATGTCCCAGCAGGAAGCGCTCTCATACCTGCTGCGCGGGCAGGGGCTGGACAGCAATCAGAGCGACAGCGCGGCGATGACCTCAATGTTAGTCGGCCTGGGGGTTGCACAAAGTGGTCAGGTTGTGGGTAAAATCGGCGAGACCTTTGGCGTAAGCAACCTGGCGCTGGACACCCAGGGGGTCGGTGACTCCTCTCAGGTGGTGGTCAGCGGTTATGTACTGCCAGGTCTGCAGGTGAAATATGGTGTGGGGATCTTTGACTCGCTGGCGACGCTCACGTTACGCTATCGCCTGATGCCTAAGCTATATCTGGAAGCGGTGTCTGGCGTAGACCAGGCACTCGATTTGCTCTATCAGTTTGAGTTTTAGCAATGCGAATATTTGTCTACGGCAGTTTAAGAACGAAGCAGGGCAACAGCCACTGGATGACCAACGCCCAGTTGCTGGGTGATTACAGTATCGAAAACTACCAGCTGTACAGCCTGGGCCACTATCCAGGCGCCGTTCCGGGGGAAGGAGCAGTACAGGGTGAGGTTTATCGTATTGATAATGCCACGCTGGCCGAACTTGATGCCTTGCGCACCAAAGGCGGGGAATACGCTCGCCGGTTGATCCAGACGCCCTACGGCAGTGCATGGATGTACGTGTACCAACGTTCGGTGGAAGGTTTAACGCTGATTGAAAGCGGTAACTGGTTAGACAGAGACCAGTACTGATACGAATAACGCCACCTTCGGGTGGCGTTGTTTTTTGTGCGGCGGCGCTTCGCTTGCACGGGCCTACGGGTTGGTAGGCCCGTGCAAGCGAAGCGCCACCCGGCAACCGACGGGCACAAAAAAGCCCCGGCTCGCGGGGCTTTATTAGCAGCAGTAAGAATTACTTCTTAGCGCGCTCGAAGGAGGCAATGATTTCAGCTTTAGCCGCTTCTGCATTGTCCCAGCCTTCCACTTTCACCCATTTGCCTTTCTCGAGATCTTTATAGTGCTCGAAGAAGTGGGCGATCTGCGCTTTCAGCAGTTCTGGCAGGTCGTTCACATCTTTGATGTGATCGTACTCTTTGCTCAGCTTGGTGTGCGGTACCGCAACCAGTTTCGCATCTTCACCGGCTTCGTCGGTCATTTTCAGCACGCCAACTGGACGGCAGCGAATGACGGAGCCCGGCTGCAGTGGGTACGGCGTTGGGACCAGAACGTCTACCGGGTCACCGTCCAGAGACAGGGTGTGGTTGATGTAACCGTAGTTGCACGGATAGAACATCGCGGTAGACATGAAACGGTCAACGAACAGTGCGCCGGTGTCTTTGTCGATTTCGTATTTGATAGGATCAGCGTTCGCCGGGATTTCGATAACTACGTAGATGTCTTCCGGCAGTTCTTTACCCGCTGGGACGTTGAGTAAGCTCATGTCTGTGTCCTTTAAAATGATTGGTAATCAAGTGGCGAGTATTATAGCCAACTGGCGCGGAATGTCTCCGCCTGTTTTCGCCATTCCCTTCACCTGAAGGCCACTATCAGCCCATTCTCATGACAAGATAATCCATAAACTCAGCCGCTTTTTTCATGGGTGAGTGAAAGCGATTACAAACTTGTGATTAACGTTTTATTCACTTTTCCGAAGTGTGATGTAACACACTCCGTTACATCTCGCATTGTCTATAGTTTGGTCGCAGAACATCTTTTACCCAACAATAAACTACCCTACGAGGACGCACTTATGTGGAAGCGCTTACTTCTTGTCACAGCAGTTTCGGCAGCCATGTCGTCTATGGCGATGGCCGCCCCTTTAACCGTAGGATTTGCGCAGGTCGGCTCAGAGTCCGGCTGGCGCGCCGCTGAGACCAACGTCGCGAAGAGCGAGGCCGAAAAACGCGGTATCACGCTGAAAATCGCCGATGGTCAGCAAAAACAGGAAAACCAGATCAAAGCGGTACGCTCTTTTATCGCCCAGGGCGTTGACGCCATCTTCATTGCCCCGGTCGTGGCGACAGGCTGGGAACCCGTTCTGAAAGAAGCGAAAGATGCGGAAATTCCGGTCTTCCTGCTCGATCGTTCCATCGATGTAAAAGACAAATCTCTCTATATGACCACCGTCACCGCCGACAACGTGCTGGAAGGCAAATTGATCGGTGAGTGGCTGGTGAAACAGGTGGATGGCAAGCCGTGTAACGTGGTTGAGCTGCAGGGCACCGTCGGCGCCAGCGTGGCTATCGACCGTAAGAAAGGCTTTGCCGACGCCATCTCCAAAGCGTCAAACATCAAAATCATCCGCTCCCAGTCCGGCGACTTTACCCGCAGTAAAGGTAAAGAGGTTATGGAAAGCTTTATCAAAGCTGAGAACAACGGCAAGAACATCTGCATGGTTTACGCCCATAACGACGACATGGTGATCGGTGCCATCCAGGCCATTAAAGAAGCGGGCCTGAAGCCGGGTACCGACATCCTGACCGGCTCCATCGACGGCGTTCCGGATATCTATAAAGCGATGATCGACAAAGAGGCCAACGCCAGCGTTGAGCTGACGCCAAACATGGCAGGCCCGGCCTTCGACGCGCTGGAGAAATTCAAGAAAGACGGCACCATGCCGGAGAAAGTCACCATCACCAAATCCACGCTCTATCTGCCTGATACGGCTAAAGAAGAGTTAGAGAAAAAGAAAAATATGGGCTACTGATCGCTTGCCCCTCACCCCGCCCTCTCCCCAGAGGGGAGAGGGAGAAAGGCAGGGCGGAGCTGGAAATTAACAATTGGCACGATCAATCCCCTCTCCCCTCCGGGGAGAGGGTTAGGGTGAGGGGGAAATCATGACCACCAACCAACACCAGGAAATCCTCCGCACAGAAGGATTGAGCAAGTACTTTCCCGGCGTAAAAGCGCTGGATAGCGTCGATTTCAGTCTGCGCCGTGGCGAGATCATGGCCCTGCTGGGAGAGAACGGCGCCGGGAAATCGACCCTGATTAAAGCCCTGACCGGCGTGTATCACGCCGATCGCGGCACTATCTGGCTGGAAGGGAACGCTATATCGCCAAAAAATACCGCCCATGCCCAGCAGCTGGGGATCGGGACGGTCTACCAGGAAGTGAACCTGCTGCCGAACATGTCGGTAGCGGATAACCTGTTTATCGGCCGCGAGCCGCGACGTTTTGGCTTTTTGCGCCGCAAAGAGATGGAAGCCCGCGCCACCAGGCTGATGGAGTCTTACGGCTTCTCCCTCGACGTGCGCGAGCCGCTGAACCGTTTTTCGGTGGCGATGCAGCAGATCGTCGCCATCTGCCGCGCCATCGATCTCTCCGCCAAAGTGCTGATCCTTGATGAACCCACCGCCAGCCTGGATACCCAGGAGGTGGAGATGCTCTTCACCCTGATGCGCCAGCTGCGCGACCAGGGGGTGAGCCTGATTTTCGTCACTCACTTCCTCGATCAGGTGTATGAGGTGAGCGACCGCATTACCGTCCTGCGTAACGGCAGTTTTGTCGGCTGCCGCGAAACCCGTGAGCTGCCGCAGATCGAGCTGGTCAAAATGATGCTCGGCCGCGAGCTGGAGACCAACGCCCTGCAACGGGCGGGCCGCACGCTGCTCAGCGAGAAACCTATCGCGGCGTTTAAAGAGTACGGTAAGAAGGGCACCATCGCGCCCTTTGACCTTGAGGTACGCCCGGGCGAAATCGTCGGTCTGGCGGGTCTGTTAGGCTCAGGCCGTACCGAAACGGCGGAGGTGATCTTCGGGATCAAACCTGCCGACAGCGGCACGGCGATGATCAAAGGCAAACCCCAGGCGCTGCGCTCTCCGCATCAGGCCTCCAGCCTTGGGATCGGCTTCTGCCCGGAAGACCGTAAAACCGACGGTATTATTGCCGCCGCCTCGGTGCGCGAGAACATCATTCTGGCCCTGCAGGCCCAGCGCGGCTGGCTGCGGCCCATTCCGCGTAAAGAGCAAAACGCCATTGCCGAGCGCTTCATTCGCCAGCTCGGTATCCGAACCCCGAGCGCGGAACAGCCCATTGAGTTCCTCTCCGGCGGTAACCAGCAGAAGGTGCTGCTGTCGCGCTGGCTGCTGACCAAACCGCAGTTCCTGATCCTTGACGAGCCGACCCGCGGTATCGACGTGGGGGCGCACGCGGAAATTATCCGCCTGATCGAAACCCTCTGCGCCGACGGTCTGGCGCTGCTGGTTATCTCCTCGGAGCTGGAGGAGCTGGTGGGGTATGCCGATCGGGTGATCATCATGCGCGACCGTCAACAGGTGGCCGAGATCCCGCTGGACGCGCTCTCCGTTCCGGCCATCATGAACGCCATTGCGGCATAAGGAGTAGATCGTGATGCCACGTTCACTTTCTCAAACCGGCGAGCCGAAGCGCCGCTTCAGCTGGCCCACCGGCACGCCGCAAATCATTGCCCTGGTGCTGGTATTGCTGGTGGATAGCCTCGTTTCGCCGCATTTTTATCAGATTATCCTCCAGGATGGCCGCCTGTTCGGCAGTCCGATTGATATCTTAAACCGCGCCGCACCGGTGGCTCTGCTGGCAATCGGCATGACGCTGGTGATTGCCACCGGCGGTATCGACCTGTCGGTGGGGGCGGTGATGGCCATTGCGGGCGCGACGGCGGCGTCGATGACCGTGGCCGGACACAGCCTGCCGGTGGTGCTGCTGGTAACCCTCGGTACCGGGGTGCTGGCGGGACTATGGAACGGCATCCTGGTGGCGATCCTCAAGATACAGCCCTTCGTTGCGACCCTGATTTTGATGGTCGCCGGACGCGGGGTGGCGCAGCTGATCACCTCCGGGCAGATCGTCACCTTTAACGCCCCTAATCTGGCGTGGATCGGCAGCGGTTCGCTGCTGTTCTTCCCGACGCCGGTGATTATCGTGGTGGTCACCCTGATCGCCTTCTGGCTCTTTACCCGCAAAACCGCCCTCGGGATGTTTATCGAAGCGGTGGGGATCAACATTCGCGCCGCGAAAAACGCCGGGGTCAGCACCCGCCTGATGGTGATGCTGACCTACGTCTTAAGCGGGGTGTGCGCCGCCATTGCCGGGGTGATTGTCGCGGCCGATATTCGCGGGGCGGATGCCAATAACGCCGGTCTGTGGCTGGAGCTGGACGCGATCCTCGCGGTGGTGATTGGCGGCGGCTCGCTGATGGGCGGACGCTTCAACCTGCTGCTGTCGGTGGTGGGGGCGCTGATTATCCAGGGGATGAACACCGGTATTCTGCTGTCTGGCTTCCCGCCGGAACTCAACCAGGTGGTGAAAGCGGTGGTGGTGCTCTGCGTGCTCATCGTGCAGTCGCCGCGCTTTATCAGTCTCATTAAGGGGATGCGTGGTCATGATAAAACGTAATTTACCGCTCATGATAACCCTGGGCGTGTTTGTGCTGGGGTATCTCTACTGTCTGACGCAGTTCCCCGGCTTTGCCTCAACGCGGGTGATCTGCAATATCCTGACCGATAACGCCTTTCTGGGGATCATCGCCGTCGGCATGACCTTCGTGATCCTCTCCGGCGGGATCGACCTCTCCGTCGGGTCGGTCATCGCCTTTACCGGCGTCTTTCTGGCAAAAGCGATTGGCTACTGGGGGATCTCCCCGCTGCTGGCCTTCCCGCTGGTGCTGGCGATGGGCTGCGCCTTTGGTGCCTTTATGGGGCTGCTGATCGACGCCCTGAAAATTCCGGCATTCATTATCACCCTCGCCGGGATGTTCTTCCTGCGCGGCGTCAGCTATCTGGTGTCGGAGGAGTCGATCCCGATTAACCATCCGGTGTACGACACCCTCTCCAGCCTGGCGTGGAAAATCCCCGGCGGCGGCCGTCTGAGTATTCTCGGTCTGGTGATGCTGGGCGTGGTGGTGATCGGTATTTTCCTCGCTCACCGCACCCGTTTTGGCAACGAAGTGTATGCCATTGGCGGCAGCGCCACCTCGGCGAACCTGATGGGGATCTCCACCCGCAGCACCACCATCCGGATCTATATGCTCTCTACCGGGCTGGCGACGCTGGCGGGGATTGTCTTCTCCATCTATACCCAGGCGGGCTACGCCCTGGCAGGGGTTGGCGTGGAGCTGGACGCAATTGCCTCGGTGGTGATTGGCGGCACGCTGCTCAGCGGCGGGGTCGGCACGGTGCTGGGCACGCTGTTCGGGGTGGCGATCCAGGGGCTGATCCAGACCTATATCAACTTCGACGGCACGCTCAGCTCGTGGTGGACCAAGATTGCGATTGGCATTCTGCTGTTCATCTTTATCGCCCTGCAGCGCGGCCTGACCGTACTCTGGGAGAACCGTCAGAGCTCGCCTGTCACCCGGGTGAGTACCACATCCAGCAAGGGATAACTCCCTGAATTTGCGTAAAGTCTAAATCTTTTCCGGTAGCGGCCGATAACCCTTAATTCTGTCCAGATTTATCTCGCTACCGGAAATTACATCATGCTTAAAACGCTATCGATTCGTACCGGCTTGCTTTCGTTACTGGCCGTCATGACCCTCCTGCTGCTGCTCGTCAGCGGTATTGGCATTTATGCCCTCACGCAGAGTTCCTCCTCCCTGCAGCGCATTAATCACCTTCAGGGTGAACAGCTGGTGCAGCTCAATTCGGGCTACACCCTGATTTTGCGCGCACGCAACGAGGCGGGGCAGGCCGTCCGCATGATGGAGGTGGGCCTGCTGGATGACGCCGCCAAATCGGTGAAGAACATCAATGACGAAATCAAACAGGCGCAAGCCACGCTGAAAAGCGTGATCGATGGCGGCGTGAACGATCCCGAAGGGGAGCAGCTGCTGAAGAAGGTGGCGGAGAGCCTGGCGGCATACAACGCCCAGGGGATTGTGCCGATGCAGAACGCCCTGAATGCGCAGAATGCGGATGACTATTACGATCTGCTGGAGAACCGTCTGGTGCCGGTGGCGCGTCAGTTTGACAACGACATGCAGGCCTTCCAGATCTGGAGCGACGCCCGGGGCAAAGCCGAAGTCGCTGCGGTGCAGGCGAGTAAAAATCGGGTGATGATGCTGATTATCGTCGCCGCGCTGCTGACCGCTGGCATTATCGTGCTGGCCTGGCTGGCGCTGCGCCATATGCTGCTCAAGCCACTCTCCACCTCTATCGCCCAGCTTGAACACGTGGCCGCCGGGGATCTGACCCACGCCCTGACCCGCCCCGCCAGCCAGGAGTTTAATCGCCTGAATGCCGCCATCGAGGAGATGCGCCAGTCGCTGATGGGCTCGGTGCTGCGGGTGCGCGACGCCAGCTCGCAAATCGACACCGGCAGCCGGGAGCTGACCGCGGGCAACATGCACCTTGCCCAGCGGACGGAATCCACCGCCACTTCCCTTGAGCAGACCGCCGCCAGCATGGAAGAGCTCACCGCCACGGTGAAACAGAACGCCCACAATGCCGAGCAGGCGCATCAGGTGGCGAAGACGATGTCCGATACCGCCGACCGCGGCAGCGAAATGGTGTGCTACGTGATTGAGAAGATGCGCGACATCTCCGGCAGCGCCGACCGCATCGCCGACATTCTCAGCGTCATTGACGGCATTGCCTTCCAGACCAATATCCTGGCGCTGAACGCCTCGGTCGAGGCCGCCGCGCGGGTGAGCAGGGGCGCGGTTTTGCGGTCGTCGCCGGGGAAGTACGTATCCTCGCCAGCCGCAGCGCCGATGCGGCAAAAGAGATCCGCACCCTGATTAGCGATTCACAGGCACACGTCAGCGAAGGCAGCGAGCTGGCCCAGCAGGCGGGTGAAACGATGGACGAGATCGCCACTGAGGTGATGCGCATGACCCGCCTGATGCGTGAGATCGCCAACGCGTCGCACGAACAGAGTCGCGGTATTGAGCAGGTGAATATCGCTGTCAATCAGATGGATGAAACCGCGCAGCAAAACGCGGCGCTGGTCCAGCAATCCTCTGCCGCGACGCGCTCGCTGGAAGAGCAATCCCGCGAGCTCATCGAGGCGATGTCATCGTTTAAGCTGTCGTTACAGCAGGCGTAGCACTATCACGTTCCGGCGCCGCTGGCGTCGGGACGCTCTCCGCGTTCTCCGGGGTGCTGGCGATATGATCGTGAATTGAAGCCAGCAGCTTTTCCATCTCGGCGGTCAGCTTCAGCGCGTGTGGCGTTGGCTCCAGGAACAGCCCCTTGCGGGTAAACAGCGGCTCATTAAACAGCATACCAAAGCGTTTCAGCGCCAGGCTCACGGCGGGCCTGGACATATCAAGACGTAAAGAGGCTTTGGCCATGCTCCCGCATCTGACGACTTCAATAAATACCGGAATAAGATTGAGATCGATTCCAGTGGATGAGCGAGAGTAGTTTTTCATTTCTGCTGATTCCCGTTGAACACTATTTGAACGCCGTAATGATGACGGATAGCGCCGGAGGGTTACAGCAGCATTTTTATATAGTGTTATACCGACACAGGTATAAATCTTTAGAAAAACAAAAGGGCCTGGCGGCCCTTTTGGTCAAACTCAGGCGTCCGGGTATTCGCGGATCAAACGTTCGACGTCTTCAACCATATGATCGTTGCCGACGAAGAACGAGCGGCGCTGGTGCAGGCTTTCAGGAATGATATCCATAATCCGCTCTTTGCCGTCGCTGGCTTTACCACCCGCCTGCTCGGCGAGGAAGGCCATCGGGTTGCACTCGTACAGCAGGCGCAGCTTGCCTTCCGGGTGGCTGGCGGTGCTTGGGTAGAGGTAGATACCGCCCTTCAGCAGGTTGCGGTGGAAATCCGCCACCAGGGAGCCGATATAGCGCGAGGTATAAGGGCGCTGGGTGGCTTTATCCTCTTCCTGGCAGAATTTAATGTACTTCTTCACGCCCGACGGGAATTTAATGTAGTTCCCTTCGTTGATGGAGTAAGTGCTGCCTTTCTGCGGATAGCGCATGCGCTCCTGACACAGGCAGAACACGCCCAGCGACGGATCGTAGGTAAAGGCGTGCACGCCGCAGCCGGTGGTGTAGACCAGCATGGTGGAGGAGCCGTAAACCACATAGCCCGCAGCAACCTGCTTGTTGCCCGGCTGCAGGAAATCTTCTTCGGTTACCGGCGTGCCGACAGGGGTAACGCGACGGTAAATGGAGAAGATCGTGCCGACAGAGACGTTAACGTCGATGTTGGAGGAGCCATCCAGGGGATCCATCAGTACGACATACTTCGCGTGTTCACACCCTTCAAAGACGACGATTTCATCTTCTTCTTCCGAGGCGATCCCCGCAACGATGTCGCGCGCGCGCAGTGCAGCTTTCAGTTTTTCGTTCGCGAACAGATCGAGTTTCTGTTGAACTTCGCCCTGCACGTTCTCAGCACCGCTGGCACCCAGGATATCGACCAGACCGGCCTTGTTGATATCGCGATGGATGATCTTGGCGCCCAGCTTTATTGCCGACAACAAAGCAGTGAGCTCACCGGTAGCATGCGAGAACTCGTGCTGCTTTTCGACAATAAATTCACCTAACGTTTTCATAACACTTTCCCTGCATTGGATGTTGAGTAAAGTTGTTGATGCCCAACAATCTTAACAAACTTTCAAATAGTGTCGCAGAGGTGAATCGCGCCAGCTTGCTACAGATTTTCCTGAAATGCGTTTCTCTGCTGCTGACATATGCGTAAAATGTGCGCCACATTGAAGAAGGATAGTGACGTATGCGCATTCATATATTGGGGATTTGTGGCACTTTCATGGGCGGCCTGGCTATGCTGGCGCGCGCTCTTGGCCATGAGGTGACAGGTTCGGACGCCAATGTGTATCCGCCGATGAGCACGCTGCTGGAAAACCAGGGCATCGATTTGATTCAGGGTTACGACGCCAGCCAGCTGGAGCCGCAGCCGGATCTGGTGATCATCGGTAACGCCATGACCCGTGGTAATCCCTGCGTAGAAGCCGTGCTGGAAAGGAATATTCCCTACATGTCAGGCCCGCAGTGGCTGCATGATTTTGTCCTGCGCGATCGCTGGGTTGTTGCTGTTGCGGGGACGCACGGTAAAACCACCACCGCCGGAATGGCGACCTGGATCCTCGAAGCCTGTGGCTACAAGCCGGGCTTTGTGATCGGCGGCGTACCGGGTAATTTCGACGTCTCTGCCCGCCTGGGCGAGAGCCCGTTCTTTGTCATTGAAGCAGACGAATACGACTGCGCGTTCTTTGATAAACGCTCCAAATTTGTCCACTACTGCCCGCGCACGCTGATCCTCAACAACCTTGAGTTCGATCACGCGGACATTTTCGACGACCTGAAAGCGATCCAGAAACAGTTCCATCACCTGGTGCGCATCGTGCCGGGACAGGGGCGGATTATCCTGCCGGAAAACGACATCAACCTGAAGCAGACCATGGCGATGGGTTGCTGGAGCGAGCAGGAGCTGGTGGGCGAGCAGGGCCACTGGCAGGCGAAAAAGCTGACCAACGATGCCTCTCAGTGGGAAGTGCTGCTGGATGGCGAAAAGGTCGGGGAAGTGAACTGGGCGCTGGTGGGCGAACACAACATGCATAACGGCCTGATGGCGATTGCCGCTGCCCGTCATGTGGGCGTGCTGCCTGCCGATGCGGCCAATGCGCTGGGCTCCTTTATCAACGCCCGTCGCCGTCTTGAGCTGCGCGGCGAAGCTAATGGCGTCACGGTGTATGACGATTTTGCCCATCACCCGACCGCGATCCTGGCGACCCTGGCTGCCCTGCGCGGCAAAGTGGGCGGCACGGCACGCATCCTGGCCGTACTGGAACCGCGCTCAAACACCATGAAAATGGGCGTCTGCAAAGACGATCTGGCCCCTTCTCTGGGCCGTGCGGATGAGGTCTTCCTCCTGCAGCCGCAGCACATTCCGTGGCAGGTGGCGGAAGTGGCGGAAGCCTGCGTCCAGCCAGCGCACTGGAGCGCCGATGTGGATACCTTAGCGGAGATGGTGGTGAAGACCGCGCAGCCGGGCGATCACATTCTGGTGATGAGCAACGGCGGGTTTGGTGGGATCCATCAGAAGCTGCTGGACGGTCTGGCGAAGAAAGCACAGGCCGCAGAATAACCCTCACCCTAACCCTCTCCCTAAAAGGGAGAGGGAACAATTCCTCCCTCGCCCCTTTGGGGAGAGGGCCGGGGTGAGGGGAAACAAACGGCTCGGTTCTTAACCTTCCGCTTCCGCCAGTTCGCGCAGATACTGGAAAATCAGACGCGCAGATTTCGGCGGCTTGTTTCCCTCTTTCTCTTTCTTCGCGTTGCGGATAAGCGTTCGCAGCTGCTGGCGGTCGGCGTCCGGCCACAGGTTCAGCACTTCTGCCAGGGCATCATCACCATTATCAATAAGGCGATCGCGGATCTGCTCCAGCTTATGGAACAGCGCAACCTGCTGGTTGTGGCGGTTTTTCAGCTTATCCAGCGCCTGGCGGATCGGATCCACATCGCGCTGACGCAGCAATTTACCAATCAACTGAAGCTGGCGACGGCGGCCCTCTTTCTTGATGCGTTGTGCCAGTTCGATGGCGGCACGCAGATCGGGATCGAGCGGGATTTTGTCCAGCGCGTTTTTACCCAGCTCTACCATTTCCGCACCAAGCTGTTTTAACTCTTCGGCGTCGCGTTTAATTTCACTTTTACTGACCCAGATGATCTCATCATCTTCGTCTTCGATGTCATCACCGGGAACGTCGTCGAGCCAGTCTTCGGGCTGCTTAGTCATGTCAGGCTCCTTAAAAAAAGAGGCTAATGTTACCAGTTTAGACGCGTACTGAGAAACGGTTCTCTGTTAGACTTCAGCTAACTACACCTTACATTATGGCATTTACGATGAAAGTGATCTCACAAGTTGCAGCGCAGCGTAAAGCACTGGAAGAGGCCGTCTCCATGGCCCTGGAGCTGGCGTCAGCGAAATCCGACGGGGCAGAAGTCGCCGTCAGCAAGACCACCGGCCTGAGCGTCAGCACCCGCTATGGTGAAGTGGAAACCGTTGAATTTAATAGCGATGGCGCGTTAGGGATTACTGTTTATCACCAGAACCGTAAAGGCAGCGCCTCCTCGACCGACTTAAGTCCGGACGCTATTGCCCGCACCGTGCAGGCGGCGCTGGATATCGCCAGCTACACCTCTGCGGACCCTTACGCTGGCGTCGCAGATCGGGAATTGTTGGCTTTCGAGGCCCCGGATCTGGATCTGTTCCACCCGGCGGAAGTGACCCCGGACGAAGCCATTGAGTTTGCGGCCCGCGCGGAACAGGCCTCCCTTAACGCCGATAAGCGCATCACCAACACCGAAGGCGGCAGCTTCAACAGCCACTACGGCATCAAAGTCTTCGGCAACAGCCACGGCATGCTGCAGGGCTACAGCTCAACCCGTCACTCGCTCTCCAGCTGCGTGATTGCGGAAGAGAACGGCGACATGGAGCGCGACTACGCCTACACCATTGGCCGCGCGATGGGCGATTTGCAGTCGCCTGAGTGGGTTGGGATGGAGTGCGCAAAACGCACATTATCCCGCCTCGCTCCGCGAAAACTGTCTACCATGAAAGCACCGGTGATCTTCGCCAATGAAGTGGCGACCGGGCTGTTCGGACATCTGGTGGGCGCCATTGCGGGTGGAGCGGTGTACCGTAAATCTACCTTCCTCCTCGATGCGCTGGGCACGCAGATCCTGCCGGAGTGGCTGACCATTGAAGAGCACCCGCACCTGCTGAAAGGGCTGGCCTCCACGCCGTTCGACAGCGAAGGCGTGCGCACGGAACGTCGCGATATCATCAAAGACGGCATCCTGACTCAGTGGCTGCTGACCAGCTACTCCGCGCGCAAACTGGGGCTTAAGAGCACCGGCCATGCGGGCGGGATCCACAACTGGCGCATTCCGGGCCGTGGCCTGAGCTTTGAGCAGATGCTTAAAGAGATGGGCACCGGACTGGTGGTGACCGAGTTGATGGGCCAGGGCGTCAGCGGCGTGACCGGCGACTACTCGCGCGGGGCGTCTGGCTTCTGGGTGGAAAACGGTGAGATTCAGTATCCGGTGAGCGAAATTACCATCGCCGGTAACTTAAAGGATATGTGGCGCAATATCGTGACCGTGGGCAACGATATCGAGACGCGCAGTAATATTCAGTGCGGATCCGTACTGTTACCGGAGATGAAGATCGCCGGTCAGTAATACCCGTCATACTTCACGCTGCAGATGCGTTGGCTGCGCGCGTTCACCCCAGTCACTTACTTATGTAAGCTCCTGGGGATTCACGCGCTTGCCGCCTTCCTGCAACGCGAATTATTTAGGGTATCGGTCGTTTTTTCATAATAAAAAAAGGAAGTGAGCAATGCGTAAAACCCTGTTAGCTATCCTCGCAGCGTCATCGCTGGTAATGAGTACGTCGGTCTTTGCCGACCTGGAAGACAATATGGACACCCTCAGCGAAAACCTGAAGGTGGTGCAAAAAACCGATAATGCCGGAGAGATGAAAGAGGCGTTAACCAAAATGCGTACTGCGGCGGTGGATGCGCAGAAAGAGACCCCGCCGAAGCTGGAAGGTAAAGCGGAAGACAGCCCGGAGATGAAAGATTTCCGCCACGGTCTTGAGACGCTGGTCGGCCAGATCGACGGCGCACTGAAGCTGGCGAACGAAGGCAAAGTGAAAGAGGCCCAGGCGGCAGCCGACGGGTTTGTCACCACGCGTAACACCTATCACAAAAAATACCGTTAATGGGTGCCTGAGCCTTACGCCCTGTCCCCGTGTGCGGAGGCGCACTAAACGCCTCCGCCTGTTTGCCCCTACGATCCGGAGCGACACTCCATTTGCGCAATCACTTCAAGCGAACCGTTTCGAAAACGGATCTCGCACAGCGTTTTCCGCGTCACCAGAGTTAAGATGATTATTGTCAAAGAAATAATCATCAAAACCCCGATACTGGGATCTCTGCGTTTCATGGATGCCTCCTTGCTTTAAAAGCGGGCGAGGTAGCGAACTCCACGGTCGGTACGTGTCGTTTCGAGCCCCCGCCCTGATTTTTAGTCAGGCGGGGCTTTCCACTTTCCGTCCCATGCAAGAGACGGTCAGTCTCAAGCACCCACGGCCACTCTACCCAATCCGCATAAGAAAACCTTATCCAGCTCACATTTCTACGAGTCTGCTCGTAAACTTTTTCACTTCCAGAACGCCGTATTCGCCGTTCAGATGCGTGATATTCGTCACGTAAATCCAGCTCAAAATCATTATTCAGGGCAATTATGTGGCACAGATCACTGGTGCCGCTCTCCTTTCCACTTCGAAGTGGAAAACAACTCGCTACAAACCCATAACAGCCGGCGTTAGTTTTATCCCAGAGCCAATAACGGGGTAAGACGAGTGATTAACGGAACGGTAATAAACGACACTGGAGACCAGGCGGCACAAACTGAACAGCTCGCCGACAGCATGCTCAGGCAGACTTTCGCGCTGCTTAGTCATAACAACATTATCCCCAATGCCGTTCAGGAGCAGATGCTGACCTCCCACGTTCGCGCCATGGCGCACCGGTCAGTTACCGGCGAACCCTTGCCGGAGGTCGAAGCTGACCTGTTTGACGAAATTTCACCAGAATCCATGCGGCTTGCCCGTGAAGTGGTCGCGCAGTTTGGCAATCTTCCTGATGAAGAGGCCTGGCTGCTCTCCGTTCACTTCGAAGTCGCAAAAGACAACCTTTAAGGAGCACATCATGGAACAAATTACAGTTGTCATCGGCGATCGCCTGGGCAAAGGCCAGAAGGTTGCAGCAGGGGTTGAAAAAGCAGGTGGCCGCGCGGTCGTGGTGCCTGGCATGGCGGCGGATATGAAGCTCGGCGACGTGATGAAAGCGGAAAACGCCACCTTCGGTATCTCTTTCTGCGGCAGCGGCGGCGCAGGTGCCATCACCGCCCAGACCAAATATGGCTACAAAGCGAAGTACGGCATGCGTTCGGTGGAAGAGGGCGTGACCGCCATCAACGAAGGCTGCAACGTGCTGGGCTTTGGCTTTATGGATAAAGAAGAGCTGGGCGAGCGTCTGGTTCAGGCGTGGCAGAAGAAGCACGGCGCATAAGCATGAAAGAACAGTTCACCACCACGGTGAGAGTGAAAGGCAAAGGTGACGCCAAAGCGCGCGCCTTTGCCGACGCGCTGAACCACGTTCAGGCCGCGGTGATGAAAGCATCGCCGCATATCTTACTGCGTATTGAGCCACAGGATGTGCAGGTTGTTCAGGCGCAAGAAGCGGTGCGTAAAGAGGCGTTTCTGTTCTTCTTTTTGCGCCGGGAAAGACGCACCTACAGCGTGGAGCTGGACGTGACCGTCAACGTGACTGCCATCAATCTCGACCAGGTGGACTTTGTCACGCAACGCTGATTCTTACTAATAGGGCAGAATAATGTTCCTGATAATTTTAATAAAATCGCTCATCATCGGCGGCCTGGTTGGCGTCGGCGTTGGTGCCGGGGCTGCACGCATGTTTCATGCGCCTACCACACAAGGTATGGGCGCGTTTCGTACGTTGGGGGAGCTGAACTCCTGTGAAGGGGATCCGGCGTCCCACTTCTCCTTTGGATTAGGCTTCTTCTTTAACGCCTGGGCGTCGTCAGTGGCGGCGGGTTCCTTCACCCAGGACGTTGACCACCGCATCATCCCTAACTGGGGTGCTGCGGCATTGATGATCAAAAACCGCAACGTCGGCGAGACCCTGCACGATCCTAAGCGCATGGCGATTGCCTGCGGCGTGATCGGCATGATTGTCGTCACCTTCCTGAACCTTACCGCCTCGTCCGTTCCGGCCGCGCTGCAGGTGACCGCCGTTAAGGTGCTGGTGCCGGCGGCTAACCTGCTGGTCAACACCGTGATGCCGGTGATCTTCTGGCTGGCGGCCATCGACGCGGGCAAAAAATCGGGCTTCTGGGCTACCGTCTTTGGCGGCGCGGCGCAGCTGATTATGGGTAACGCCGTACCGGGTCTGGTGCTGGGCATCCTGATCGGCAAAGGCGTGGAAGAGAGCGGCTGGAACCACGTCACCAAAGTGATGATGGCGGCCATCGTTCTGCTGTTCGTGCTGAGCGGCTTCTTCCGCGGCTTCGACATGAAGATGATTGAATCCTTCCATCTGACCGTGCCGAACTGGCTCGACATGATCCACAACTCGCTCAGCGGCAAGTAACAGGAGCCTCTAAATGGAACAGAATAAAGGTTTTTGGTATGCCGACTGGTCGTTCCCGATCTTCGTTGGCCTGCTCTCCTCCGGCGTGTTCGCCGGGACGCACATGTACTACCTCTACGGCATCGGTGCTTTTAACGAAGTGGCCTTCGTGGCGATGCTGAAAGCGGGGATCGATACCGGGGCTTACGGCGCGGTGGCGGCGTTTGGCGCCAGCTTCCTGTTCGCCCGTATTATCGAAGGTTCGCTGGTGGGGATCCTCGATATCGGCGGCGCGATCCAGACCGGCGTGGGCTTAGGCGTTCCGGCGCTGCTGCTGGGCGCGGGCATCATGTTCCCGGTGACCAACTTTGCCGCCTCGCTGGCAACCGGCCTGGTGATTGGCCTGGCGATTGGTTACGTCATCATCCTGGCGCGTAAGTTCACCATCAACCAGAGCAACTCCACCTACGGTGCAGACGTGATGATGGGGGCCGGTAACGCCTCCGGCCGCTTCCTCGGGCCGTTGATTATCCTCAGCGCGATGACCGCGTCGATTCCTATCGGCATTGGTTCGCTGGCGGGCGCACTGCTGTTCTATATCTGGCAGAAGCCGATCACCGGCGGTGCCATCCTCGGTGCAATGCTGTTGGGTTGGCTGTTCCCGGTCGCCCTTTAATACCCGCGGGCGCTCAGGCGCCCGACTTATCAGGAGAACCCCATGTTTGATTTACTCCTGCGCCGTGCGCGCCTCACCGACGATACCCTGACCGATATCGCCATTCAGGACGGGAAGATCGCGGCGACGGGCGACATCACCGATCCCGCCCACCGCACCGTTGAGCTCAACGGCGACACTTACGTCAGCGCAGGCTGGATCGACTCCCACGTCCACTGCTACCCGAACTCGCCGATTTACCACGACGAGCCGGACAGCGTCGGCATCGCCACCGGCGTCACCTCCGTGGTGGACGCGGGCAGCACCGGGGCGGACGACGTGGACGATTTCTACGCCATCACCCGCAAAGCCTCCACCGAGGTCTTTGCCCTGCTGAACATCTCCCGCGTGGGGCTGATTGCCCAGAACGAGCTGGCCAACATGGCCAACATCGACGCCGACGCGGTGAAGCAGGCGGTACAACGCCACCCGAATTTTATCGTCGGCCTGAAAGCGCGCATGAGCAGCAGCGTGGTGGGCGAGAACGGCATTACGCCGCTGGAGCGCGCCAAAACCATCCAGAAAGAGAACGGCGACCTGCCGCTGATGGTCCACATCGGCAACAACCCGCCGAACCTCGATGAGATTGCCGACCTGCTGAGTTCCGGGGACATCATTACCCACTGCTACAACGGCAAACCGAACCGCATTCTGACGCCATCCGGCGAACTGCGCGCTTCCATCACCTCCGCCCTGAAGCGCGGCGTGCGTCTGGACGTGGGCCACGGCACGGCGAGCTTCAGCTTTGAAGTGGCGAAACGCGCCATCGCGATGGGCATTCTGCCGCACACCATCAGCTCGGATATCTACTGCCGCAACCGCATCAACGGTCCGGTGGGCTCGCTGGCAAGCGTGATGTCGAAATTCCTCGCCATCGGCATGTCGCTGCCGCAGGTGATTGAGTGCGTGACCGCCAACGCCGCCGACGGCCTGCGCCTGGCGCAGAAAGGGCGCATTCAGCCGGGGCTCGATGCCGACCTGACGCTGTTCACCCTTAAGCGCCAGCCGACGGTGCTGGTGGATGCCGAAAACGACAGCCTGCAGGCTGAACACATTCTGGTGCCGCTTGCCGCGATCCGCGCGGGCAAGGGCTACATGACCGAACAAGGGAGCAAGGAACATGCCTTCGATTTATGAGAAGTACAACTTAAAGCAGGTGATCAATACCTCCGGACGCATGACCGCGCTCGGCGTCTCCACCCCGCGCCCGGAAGTGGTGCAGGCGGCAATGGACGGCATGAACCAGTACTTCGAGATGAAGGATCTGGTGAACAAAACCGGCGAATACATCGCGAAACTGCTGGATGTGGAAGGGGCGACCGTCGTCTCCTGCGCCTCGGCGGGCATCGCCCAGTCGGTGGCGGCCGTGCTGGTAAAAGACAGCGACTGGCTGCTGGAAAACCTGCACGTCACCCCGATTGAGAACAACGAGATCGTCCTGCCGAAGGGCCATAACGTCAACTTTGGTGCCCCGGTCGGCACCATGGTGGCGCTGGGCGGCGGCAAACTGGTGGAAGCGGGCTATGCCAACGAATGCTCCGCCGATCAGCTGGCGGCGGCGATCACTCCGCGCACGGCGGCGATCCTCTACATCAAATCTCACCACTGCGTGCAGAAGAGCATGCTCAGCGTGGAGCAGGCGGCCGTGGTGGCACGTAAGCACGACCTGCCGCTGATCGTCGATGCGGCGGCGGAAGAGGATCTGCATACCTACTACCGCTCCGGCGCGGACCTGGTAATTTACAGCGGCGCGAAGGCCATTGAAGGCCCAACCAGCGGCCTGGTGATCGGCAGGACCCAGTACGTGGAGTGGGTGAAGCGCCAGACGGCGGGCATTGGCCGCGCCATGAAGGTGGGCAAAGAGGGCATTCTCGGCCTGACCTGCGCCATCGAACACTACCTGACGGCCACCAAAGAGAGCGGTGCCGAGATGGTGGCGAAGATGACCCCGTTTATTGACGCGCTCAACACCCTGAACGGCGTCACCGCCCGCGTGGTCTGGGACAGCGCCGGTCGCGATATCGCCCGTACCGAAATCAAGTTCGACGAAGCCGCCACCGGCGTCGGCACCGGCGACCTGGTGCACGCCCTGAAGCAGGGCGAATACGCCATCTACTTCCGTGGCTACAAGGCCAACGAAGGGATCATCGAAGCGGACGTGCGCAGCGTCAGCGCCGACCAACTGAATATTGTCTATCGCCGCATCAGCGAAGTATTAGGCCAGGAGAAAAAGGCATGAAACTGACCCCCAATTTTTACCGTGACCGCGTCTGCCTGAACGTGCTGGCCGGATCGAAAGCCAATGCCAGCGCCATCTATGAGGCGGCAGAAGGCCATGTGCTGGTGGGCGTGCTCTCCAAAAACTACCCGGACGTCGACAGCGCCGTGGCCGATATGCGCGAGTATGCCGCGCTTATTGATAACGCGCTCTCCGTGGGCCTGGGCGCGGGCGATCCGAACCAGTCGGCGATGGTGAGCGAAATCTCCCGCCAGGTACAGCCGCAGCACGTCAACCAGGTCTTTACCGGCGTGGCGACCAGCCGCGCGCTGCTGGGGCAGAGCGAGTCCGTGGTCAACGGTCTGGTCTCGCCGACCGGCACCGTCGGCATGGTGAAAATCTCCACCGGCCCGCTGAGCAGCGCGTCGCCGGACGGCATTGTCCCTGTAGAGACGGCGATTGCCCTGCTGAAGGATTTCGGCGGCAGCTCGATCAAATACTTCCCGATGGGCGGCCTGAAGTGCCGTGACGAATACAAAGCGGTGGCGGAAGCCTGCGCCCGTCACGATTTCTGGCTGGAGCCGACCGGCGGCATCGATCTGGAAAACTACGAAGAGATCCTGCAGATCGCCCTGGATGCGGGCGTGAGCAAGATCATCCCGCATATCTACAGTTCGATCATCGACAAAGCCAGCGGCGATACGCGTCCGGAAGACGTGCGCACGCTGCTGGAAATGACGAAGAAACTGGTTAAGTAATAAAAACCACCCCTCACCCCAGCGGTGTAATCATCCCCTCTCCCCTATGGGGAGAGGGTCAGGGTGAGGGGAGTAAAAAATCTCAGGATCCCCATGCACACCCAACATCAGCAGTACGCCTGGGTCGGCACTTACCATCCCCACGGCGAAGGCTTATACCGCTTTACCCTCGACCCCATCACCGGCGCGCTCAGCAACAAAACCCTGGCGCATACCCTGACAAACGCCGCGCAGCTGGCTATTGCGCCGGATGGCAATACGCTCTATCTGGCAAGCGAAGTAGAGCAGGGCGTTGTCCAGGCGTTGCGTATTGATGACGCCGGAGAATTGCATCTGCTGAACGAGGTGGCGTCCGGCGGCGCAGGCCCGGTATCCCTGTCGTTGACCCCTACCGGACGTTACCTGCTGGTGGCGAACTACGGGAGCGGGTCGGTGGCCGTTCTGCCGGTCAACGCGGATGGCAGCCTGGGTGACGCCACGGATACCCATCAGGACAGCGGCGAGCCGGGTGTGGCAAAACCGGAAGCCGCCGTGGAGGGCAGTTTTGCCATCAGCGGGCATAGCGCCCCGCATGCCCACATGATCGCCGCCGATCCGCGCGGGAAGTTCGTTTTTTCAACCGATCTGGGTCTGGATCGTATTTATCAGTACCGTTTTGACGATCAAAGCGGAAAGCTCATCCCGAACGATCCGCCGTTTATCAGCGCCTCCTCAAAAGGAGCCGGGCCGCGCCATTTCGTCTTTACGTCAAAAGGCGATGCCCTGTGGCTGATTAACGAAGAGGCGTCTACGCTGACCCATTATGTGCTGGATAACAGCGGCAGGCTGAAAGAGGGTAAAACGGTCTCCGCGCTGCCGGCAGGTTACAAAGGCACCAGTTTTGCCGCCGGGCTGGCATTAAGCACCGATGGAAAACAGCTGTATGTCGCTAACCGTTTGCATAACAGCATCGGGCACTTTACCGTAACGGCGGACGGCATCCTGACCCATCAGGACGATGTCTGGACGCGGGGCGATTACCCGCGCACCCTGACGCTGGATAAAGAGGGACGCTGGCTGTACGTCATGAACCAGCGCAGCGACAACATCACCCGTTTTCGCGTGGCGCAGGACGGCAGGCTGAGCTTTGAGCCAGACTACACCCCGGTAGGCAGTCCATCCCAGATGGTCATTTCACCCTGAGCAGTAAGAGGACAACCCCGTGCGATTTCCCAACCAACGTTTAGCGCAACTGTTCGAGATGTTGCAAAACGAAACGCTGCCGCAGGATGAACTGGCGCAGCGGTTGTCGGTATCCACGCGTACCGTCCGGGCGGACATTACCGCGCTCAACGCGCTGCTGGCGGGGAACGGGGCGCAGTTTATCCTCAGCCGCGGGAACGGCTACCAGCTGAAGATCGACGATCCGGCGCGCTATCAGCTGCTGCAGGATTCCCACCCACGGATGCTGCGTATTCCGCGCACCGGCCCGGAGCGGGTGCACTACCTGGTGGTGCGTTTTCTCACCTCGGCGTTCTCCCTCAAGCTGGAAGATCTGGCCGACGAGTGGTTCGTCAGCCGCGCTACGCTGCAGAGCGATATGGCGGAGGTGCGGGAGTGGTTTCACCGCTACCGCCTGACCCTGGAGACCCGTCCGCGTCACGGCATGAAGCTGTTTGGCAGCGAGATGGCGATCCGCGCCTGCCTGACCGATCTGCTGTGGCAGCTGGCGCAGCAGGACAATCTCAACCCGCTGGTGACGGAGGTGGCGCTGAATGCGGGCGTGCCGGAGCAGCTTGCCGCCGTCCTGCATGAGACCTTTACCCGCCATCACATTCGCCTCACCGATGAGGGCGAGCTGTTTTTACGCCTCTACGGCGCGGTGACGGTGCGGCGCATCAGCGAAGGCTATCCGCTGCCGGAATTTAACGCTGAAGAGGTGGCCGAGAACGTGCGCGACGCCGCGCGGGATATCGCCAGCGCCATCGCCCGGCTGGCAGATAAAACGCTGGCACCGTCGGAAGTGACCTGGCTGGGGGTCCATATCGCCGCGCGCCAGGTGCAGGAGATCTCCCCCAGCGCCATCAACGCCGATGATGAAGAGGCGCTGGTGAACTACATCCTGCGCTATATCAACACCCACTATAACTACAACCTGCTCGACGACGCCCAGCTGCATGCGGATCTGCTGACCCACATTAAGACCATGATCACCCGGGTGCGCTACCAGATCATGATCCCCAATCCGCTGCTGGATAACATCAAGCAGCACTACCCGATGGCCTGGGACATGACCCTCGCGGCGGTCTCCAGCTGGGGCAAATACACTCCGTATGCGATCAGCGAAAACGAGATTGGCTTCCTGGTGCTGCATATCGGCGTCGGGCTGGAGCGCCACTACAACATCGGCTATCAGCGCCAGCCGCGGGTGATGCTGGTGTGCGACGCGGGCAACGCCATGGTGCGGATGATCGAGGCGGTGTTGCAGCGCAAGTATCCGCAAATCGAGGTCACCAGCGTTCTGACGCTGCGGGAATATGAGCAGTGCGAAAGCATCAGCGAAGATTTTGTCATTTCCACCGCGCGCGTCGGCGAAAAAGCCAAGCCGGTGGTGATGATCGCCCCGTTCCCAACCGACTATCAGCTGGAGCAGATTGGCAAGCTGGTGCTGGTGGACAGAACCCGCCCGTGGATGCTGGAAAAGTACTTCGACGCCAGCCACTTTCGCGTGATTGAAAAACCCATTGACCAGCAGACGCTGTTCCAGGAGCTGTGCGGCCAGCTGCAGGAGGAGGGGTTTGTGAACGCGGAGTTTCTCGACTCAGTGGTCGAGCGTGAGGCCATCGTCAGCACCCTGCTCGGCGACGGTATCGCCCTGCCGCACTCCCTTGGTTTGCTGGCGCAAAAGACCGTGGTTTACACCGTGCTGGCCCCACAGGGCATCCAGTGGGGGGATGAAACCGCGCACGTCATCTTCCTGCTTGCCATCAGCAAAAGCGAGTATGAAGAGGCAATGGCCATCTACGATATTTTCGTCACCTTCCTGCGCGAACGGGCGATGACCCGGCTGTGCGGCTGCCACGACTTTGCGGAATTTAAATCCGTGGCAATGGAGTGTTTGAGCCGGTTTTGAGCTCAACGCAAATGATGCACCACCTGGTTACTGCTGCCGCGCCAGATAAGCATCGGATCTTTCAGATCCTGCACGAACTTGCCGTCGATCAGCACGTTGATCAGATCCACCACCTGCATCTGGGCGTCGTTCAGTTCGTCCAGCTTGTAGCCGGTCCACATCCAGATATCTTTTCCCGGGCACTCGGCGCGGATGCGCTGCACCAGTTTTAAGATATCCGGCACGTTTTGCGGATGCAGCGGATCGCCGCCGGATAATGAAATGCCCTGGCGTTTAATGCGCGTGTCGTTGAGATCGTCGATGATTCGCTGCTCCATCTCTGCGGTAAACGGCATCCCGGAGTTCAGCCGCCAGGTGCTTTTGTTGTAGCAGCCGGGGCATTCGTGGATGCAGCCCGAGACAAACAGAGTGCAGCGGGTGCCGGGGCCGTTGACGATGTCGACGGGGTAGTATTGGTGGTATCGCATAGAAGTCGTCCAGAGAGTCGGTGCGCGCTGAGACCCTCACCCCGGCCCTCTCCCTGAAAGGGAGAGGGAGAAACCGGTGCCGGGCTCAATAATGTGCTAGCTCGATCCCCTCTCCCCCAGGGGAGAGGGAGAAAACCGGTGCCGGGCTCAACAATAGTGCTTGATCGATCCCCTCTCCCCTATGGGGAGAGGGTTAGGGTGAGGGGATTACCCGATCTGCCCATTCCCTAAATGCTTAACCCGGCGCTTCACCTCTTCCTGCTTACCGGCGTTGAACGGACGGGCGTCCGGGCTGCCGAGATAACCGCACACGCGGCGGGTCACGGAGACGCGGGCGGCGTCGTGGTTACCGCATTTCGGGCAGGTGAAGCCTTTGCTGGTGCATTCGAACTCACCGGTAAAGCCGCACTCGTAGCACTCGTCGATTGGCGTGTTGGTGCCGTAATAAGGCACGTGCTGATAGCTGTAATCCCACACGTCTTCCAGCGCCTTCAGGTTGTGCTGGATGTTCGGGTATTCGCCGTAACAGATAAATCCGCCGCTCGCCACCGGTGGGTAGGCCGCTTCGAAATCGATCTTGTCGTACGGGTTCACCTTCTTCTCCACGTCGAGGTGGAAGCTGTTGGTGTAGTAGCCTTTATCGGTCACACCCTCCACCACGCCAAACTCGGCGGTATCCAGGCGGCAGAAGCGGTCGCACAGGTTTTCGCTCGGAGTGCTGTAAAGGCTGAAGCCGTAGCCGGTTTCGTCTTTCCAGCGATCCACCGCGTCGCGAAGGCGCTGCACGATAGCTATGCCTTTCTCACGCAGGGCTTCGCTGTCATAGATGTGCTTGTCACCACAGAGCGTATTAATGGTTTCATGGATGCCGATATAGCCCAGCGAAATGGACGCCCGGCCATTCTTGAAGATCTCAGACACATCGTCGTCGGCCTTCAGACGCACACCGCAGGCCCCTTCCATATACAGGATTGGCGCGACGCGGGCCTTGACCCCTTCCAGACGGGCGATACGGGTCATCAGCGCTTTACGCGCCAGCACCAGACGCTCGTCCAGCAGTTTCCAGAAGGCCGCTTCGTCGCCTTTGGCTTCCAGCGCGATGCGCGGCAGGTTGAGGCTGATGACGCCCAGGTTGTTACGCCCGTCGTGGATCTGCTCGCCGTTTTCATCTTCGTAGACGCCGAGGAAGCTGCGGCAGCCCATTGGCGTTTTGAACGAGCCGGTGACTTTCACCACCTGGTCATAGTTCAGAATGTCCGGGTACATGCGCTTGCTCGCACACTCCAGCGCCAGCTGCTTGATGTCGTAGTTGGCATCGCCGAACTTGTGGTTCAGGCCGTCGCGGATGGCGAACACCAGCTTCGGGAACACCGCGGTTTTGCGGTTTTTGCCGAGGCCGGAGATACGGTTGCGCAGAATGGACTGCTGGATCAGGCGCGACTCCCAGCTGGTGCCCAGGCCAAAGCCAAAGGTGACAAACGGCGTCTGGCCGTTGGCGGTGTGCAGGGTGTTCACTTCGTATTCCAGCGACTGGAAGGCGTCGTAGCACTCTTTCTCGGTGCGGGAGCGGGCATAGCCGTCCGCATCCGGGATCTGCCACTCTTCTGCCACCTGACGGTGCTTGTCAAAGCTGGCGGTCACAAACGGGGCCAGCACTTCGTCGATACGGTTGATGGTGGTGCCGCCATAAATATGGCTGGCAACCTGGGCGATGATCTGCGCGGTTACAGCAGTGGCGGTGGAGATCGATTTTGGCGGCTCAATCTCGGCGTTGCCCATCTTAAAGCCGTGGGTCAGCATGCCTTTCAGGTCGATCAGCATGCAGTTGAACATCGGGAAGAACGGCGAATAGTCGAGATCGTGATAGTGAATATCCCCGCGCTCGTGCGCCTGCACCACGTCGCGCGGCAGCAGGTGCTGACGGGCATAGTGTTTGGCAACGATACCCGCCAGCAGGTCGCGCTGGGTCGGGATCACCTTGCTGTCTTTGTTGGCGTTTTCGTTGAGCAGCGCGGAGTTGGTCTGTTCGACCAGGCCACGGATCTCCTGGTTCAGACGACCGCGTTTTTCACGTTCGATATCCCGGTCGTGACGGTATTCAATGTAGGCGCGCGCCAGCTGCTTGTAAGGGCCAGACATCAGCTGGTTTTCCACCGCGGTCTGGATCTCGTTGATGTCGACCTTGCTGCGGTCATGCATCTGATTGCTGACGACTTCTGCGACGGTGGCGCAATAGTCTGCGTCATCGACTCCCGCTGCTTTAGCTGCACGCAGAATCGCTTCCTTGATGCGCTCTGATTTGAAAGGCACGTTACAGCCATCTCGTTTCATCACATGCGGTGTCATGATCACTCCATTTTAAGAACAGGTTATCCACAGAAGCAGGGAAAAGGGTCGGGGCCGTAACTGCCGACGCGCGCGCGATTTCTCCTGATATCGACCCTTTTTATCCACAAACTGGTGCAGTCTGGGTTGCAAAGTCTTGTGGCAATAATAGACGATGAATACAACATCTTGGGTCGGCGAGCATTCTAAGTTCTATATGTAGTGATTTGCATCAAACTTGTTTGCGATTTATTTGATTCAGGACAAGGTAAAAAACGAAGTGTACAGATGACGGGCGATCCGGGATTTGTAAATTCTTCAAGCGCTAATCTGGTTGATTTTCCACCAAAAAAAGCGTGCGCCGGGCAAGGATGCGCTGCCCGGCGGATAACATCAGTTTTGCAGCCACCACACCGCTTCAAAGGGACGCAGGGTCATGGCGCCAGGCTGCCGGGACACCTCGGCATAGTTGCTCATCGCCACCTGCCATTTGCCGTCCACCGAATGCGGCTGCCACGGCTGGCACTCGCGGCTCAGGTTCGCGACCACCATTAGCGTCTGGCCCTGCCACTGGCGGCGATAGCACCACAGGGACGGGTGATCCGGGAGCAGATCCTGATAATCCCCCCAGGTCAGCACCGGCAGGGTTTTACGCAGCTGGATAAGCGCCCGGTAGGTGTAAAACACCGAGTCGGGATCGGCCAGCGCCGCGTCAACGTTGATCGCCTCTGCGTTATCGCCCAGCGCAATCCACGGCTCGCCGGTGGTGAATCCGGCGTTGGGGGAGGCATCCCACTGCATCGGCGTGCGGCTGTTATCCCGGGACTTACTTGCGAGGATCGCCAGCAGTTCGTCGGCATCCCGTCCCTGGTTGCGCAGTTCGGCGAACATGTTGTGGCTCTCCACGTCGCGATAATCGGTGATGCGGCTGAAGTGCGGGTTGGTCATGCCAATCTCTTCACCCTGGTAGATGTAGGGCGTGCCCTGCATCCCGTGCAGCACCATCGCCAGCATCTTCGCCGCCGGGACGCGGTACTCTCCCTCGTCGCCGAAGCGCGAGACGATGCGCGGCTGATCGTGGTTACACCAGAACAGCGCGTTCCACGCCCGGTTGTGCATCCCCTGCTGCCAGTGGCTGAACAGGCTTTTCAGCGCCACAAAGTCCGGCTTTGCCAGGGTCCACTTCTCGCCGTTGGGATAATCCACCTTCAGATGGTGGAAGTTAAAGGTCATCGACAGCTCGCGCCCGTCCAGCGCCGCGTACTGCTGGCAGTGTTCCAGGCTGGTAGAGGACATCTCGCCCACCGTCATCAGGTTGCGCGGGATGAAGACGTCCCGGCTCATCTCCTGCAGGTAGTCGTGAATGCGCGGCCCGTCGGTATAGAAGCGGCGACCGTCGCCGATGTTGTCTTCCGGGAAATCCTGATCTTTTGAAATCAGGTTGATCACGTCGAGGCGCAGGCCGTCCACGCCGCGATCGGCCCAGAACTCGCACACCTTTTTCAGCTCGGCGCGCACCTCGGGGTTCTCCCAGTTCAGGTCCGCCTGTTCCGGGGCAAAGAGGTGCAGATAGTACTGCTCGCTCTCGGCATGCCAGCGCCAGGCGTTGCCGCCAAACTTGGAGCGCCAGTTATTAGGCGCCTGCTCCGGGGTGCCGTCGCGCCAGATATAGAACTCGCGGTACGGGCTTTGCGGGTTCAGCGACTCGCGGAACCACGCGTGCTGGGTGGAGGTGTGGTTAAACACCATATCCAGCACGATGCGCATTCCGCGGCGATGGGCTTCGGCCACCAGCTCGTCGAAGTCGTCCAGGGTGCCGTAGGCCGGATCGATGCTGATGTAGTTCGCCACGTCGTAGCCGTTATCCACCTGCGGAGAGATGTAGAACGGCGTCAGCCAGAGGGCGTCAACGCCGAGGGTTTTGAGGTAGTCGAGACGCGACGTCACGCCGCGCAGATCCCCGGTGCCGCGCCCGGTGGTGTCCTGGAAGCTCTTCGGGTAGATCTGATAGATGACGCCGTTTTGCCACCAGTGAGGAAGGGTATTCATCATGCGTTCCTGCAAATGCGAAGGGGGCGCAACTGCGCCCCGAAGAAGATTAAACCGCCTGTAACGCGCCCTGACGGTACTTGCGCTGATAGACAACGGTGGTCAGCGCCATCGGGACGACGATCGCTACGGCCATTGCCAGGGAGAATACCTGCCAGAAGGCCGGCTGGATGGAAAGGATGCCCGGCAGGCCGCCGACGCCAATGCCGTTGGCCATCACGCCGTTCAGTCCGCACAGCAGGCCCGCCAGCCCGGAGCCGATCATCGCGCACAGCATCGGGAAGCGGTACTTCAGGTTGATACCGTACATCGCCGGTTCGGTGACCCCGAGGTAGGCGGAGATGGCCGCCGGAACCGAGATTTCACGCTCGTTATGCTTGCGGCTGACGATAATGATGCCGGTGACCGCCGAGGCCTGGGCAATGTTCGACAGGGCAATCAGCGGCCACACCGGGGTACCGCCGAGGCTCTGGATCATCTGCATATCAATGGCCAGGGTGGTCTGATGCACGCCGGTGATCACCAGCGGGGCATACAGGAAGCCAAACAGCGCGGCGCCAATCGGGGCGAAGCTGCCGGTCATCAGGTGACGCACCGCGTAAGCAACGCCGTCGCCAATCATGCGGCCAAACGGACCGATAAAGGCGTGGGCGAGGAACACCGCGAGGATCAGGGAGCAGACCGGCACCACCACCAGATAGAGGTAGTCCGGCACCATGCGCTTGAGGCGGGTTTCAATCATCCCCAGCGCCAGGCCAGCCAGCAGGGCCGGGATCACCTGCGCCTGATAGCCCACTTTGGCGATGGTAAACAGGCCGAAGTTCCACACTTCAGGCACCTGCTGCCCAAGTAAGTAAGCGTTCATTAACTGCGGAGAGACCAGCGTTACGCCCAGCACGATACCCAGGATCGGGGTACCGCCCATTTTGCGCACCGCCGACCAGCAGATGCCCACCGGCAGATAGAAGAAGATGGCCTCGCCAATCAGCCACAGGAAGTCATAGATGCTCTGTAGAGCCGGATACATCTGGGCCAGGGTTTTGCCGTCGCTCATCGGCACATCGCCAATCACGTTACGGAAGCCGAGGATCAGGCCCCCGCTGATCAGCGCCGGCAGCAGCGGGAAGAAAATCTCCGCGAAATGTGAAATGAGCTGTTCATGCCACTTCATGTTCTGGCGCGCCGCTTTTTTGGCCTGCTCTTTATCAGCCGAGGAGTGGCCGGTGGTCGCCAGTAATGCCTTGTAGTAGTCGCCCACTTCGGTGCCGATGACGACCTGGAACTGTCCGGCGTTGGTGAAGCAACCTTTCACCATCGACAGCTCTTCGATGGCTTTCGGGTCGGCTTTGGCCGGGTCGTTTAACACAAAACGCAGGCGGGTAATGCAGTGGCTGACCGTGGCGATATTGTCACGTCCGCCAACCAGCACGATCAGCTGGTCGATATCCGTTTGTTTTACTTTGCTCATCATGAAACCTCATGACACTCGTTCAGGGGGAGGAAGATAACTGGTGGCAAGCCTACTCTTAACCTCAATTAACGAAAATGGGAACGTTCCCGAAATCGGGCGAGGATCACAATAAAGCGTCTTTTGACGCTCAGGAAAGGGTGGCGGGAATGACGATCTGGCGTGGTTTGCTGCGGCCGTTGATCTGCTCGATCAACTGCATAGCGGCCTGGCGGCCGGAGTCGGCGTAGCCGGGATCGACGGTGATGATCTCCGGATGCAGGAACTTCATCAGCGGCGTGTTGCCCACGCTCGCCAGCTGCAGGCTGTCGATGCGCTGCTCTTGTAAGTACTTACTTGCGCCCAGAGCCAGAGTATCCGTAGCGCAGACCAGTGCGGTGGTCTGCGGGGTCAGCACGTCGGCTACCTTCTCATAGCCCTGTTTCATCCCCAGACCAGGTAGGGCAGCGACCGCAGGCAGCGCGTGTTGTTTGCAGAATTCCAGATACGCAGCATGGCGGCGCTGGCCGGTGGTGACGTCGCTGTGGGGCACGCCAAGATAGCTGATATGGCGATGGCCGCTCTCATACAGGCGCTGCATCAGAATGTGAATAGCCCCTTCATCGTCATAGCATACCGAGGCAAACCCGCGGGCATCGCGCGCCAGCAGCACCAGCGAGGACTGCCACGGGGTGAGCATCTCTTCACTGATGCCGGTAAAGCCAAACAGCACCACGCCGTCGATATTGCGGCGCTTGAGCATCCCGAGATGCTCTTCCACCATCTGCGGCGAGAACTTACTCTCCATCATGATCGGATCGTAGCCCTGTTCGTAGAAGGCGGGCAGCATGGTCTGGACGGCCAGGTTTTCCGACAGCGAATCCAGACGGGTGACGATGATTGCCACCACCTTGTCGCTCTGGCCACGCATGGCGCGCGCCGAGCGGGAAGGGGAAAAGCCGTGCTGATCCATTACCGCCTCGACGCGCTCGCGCGTGCGCTGGCTGACACCACTTTCGTTATTCAGCACCCGCGAGACGGTGGATTTACCCACGCCGCTCAGACGGGCAATGTCTTTAATGGTGAGGCGGTTCTGCATGCTTTATATCCTGTTATGCATCAATGAAATAATCAGTAAGCCTAAATCGGGTATCGCGATGTGCAATGGGCAATGTCTGGTTTACGTTTGGTTTAATGCCAGGGCGGTATCATACCGCCCGAATTGTCACTCACGGTATGGTTAAAACATTATACTGCGCGCCGACTTACCTTTTTTACTTACCGGAGGCCGTATGGATCCCGATCCCACCCCTCTCCCGACAGGGAGAACCCTTTTACTCCGGTAAGTCTCTTCCTGCCTTACCGGATGCGTAAGGCAGTGACGTTTTATCCGTCCCTGCATAATTGATATCGCCGCTCAGGCGTGGCTTTGTCACGTCTGATGGCAAGACTGCGCCCGTTTTTTACGGGTGCGGGGGACTTATTATGTTCAAAAATTTCACCCAACAGCTGTTCACCCGGCTGAGCCGCCATCTGCCGCGTCGTCTGGTGCAGCGTGCGCCAATGGCAACCGGTAAAACCGATGCCGCCGTTCCCGGCGCGCTTGCCGCCCACTGCCTGCGGGTCGCCGCAATGAAAGAGAATGCGCTCTGGCATGCATTCGCCAGCCACCCGGAAGGGTTGAATGCCACAGAGGTGGGGATCGCCCGCGCCCGCCATGGCAAGAATGAAATCCCGGCGCAAAAACCGGCCCGCTGGTGGGTTCATCTGTGGACCTGCTACCGCAATCCCTTCAACCTGCTGCTGACGGTGCTGGGGGTTATCTCCTATGCCACCGAAGACCTGTTTGCCGCCGGGGTGATCGCCCTGATGGTGGGCATCTCCACGCTGCTGAACTTCATTCAGGAAGCCCGTTCAACCCGCGCGGCGGATGCCCTCAAGGCGATGGTCAGCAACACCGCCACCGTCCTGCGCACCCTCAACGACAAAGGCGAAAGCGGCTGGCAGGAGATACCCATCGATCAGCTGGTGCCAGGGGATCTGGTTAAGCTGGCGGCCGGGGACATGATCCCGGCGGACCTGCGTATCCTCCAGGCACGCGACCTGTTCGTGGCGCAGGCCTCGCTGACCGGTGAATCCCTGCCGGTGGAGAAGGTGGCCCACAGCCGCGATCCGCAGCAGAGCAACCCGCTCGAGTGCGACACCCTGTGCTTTATGGGCACCACGGTGGTGAGCGGTACGGCGCAGGCGATGGTGATAGCCACCGGGTGCAACACCTGGTTTGGGCAGCTGGCCGGGCGGGTCAGCGAGCAGGAGAGCGAGCCGAACGCCTTCCAGCAGGGGATTGGCCGCGTCAGCATGCTGCTGATCCGCTTTATGCTGGCGATGACCCCCATTGTGCTGCTGATTAACGGCTACACCAAAGGCGACTGGTGGGAAGCGGCGCTGTTTGCCCTCTCGGTGGCGGTGGGGCTCACCCCGGAGATGCTGCCGATGATTGTCACCTCGACTCTGGCGCGCGGGGCGGTAAAACTCTCGAAGCAAAAGGTGATCGTCAAACACCTCGACGCCATTCAGAACTTTGGCGCGATGGACATCCTCTGCACCGACAAAACCGGGACCCTGACCCAGGACAAGATCGTGCTGGAGCACCACACCGACGTTTCGGGCAAGATTTGCGAGCGGGTGCTGGAAACCGCGTGGCTGAACAGCCACTACCAGACCGGGCTGAAAAACCTGCTCGACGTTGCGGTGCTGGAAGGGGTGGACGAAGCCGCCGCCCGCACCCTCTCGACCCGCTGGCAGAAAGTGGATGAGATCCCCTTTGATTTCGAGCGTCGACGCATGTCGGTGGTGGTGAGTGAAGAGCAGGGCGTGCATCTGCTGATCTGCAAAGGGGCGCTGCAGGAGATCCTGAACGTCTCGACCCAGGTACGGCATCACGGGGAGATTGTCCCGCTGGACGAGAGCATGCTGCGGCGCATCCGGCGCGTGACCGACAACCTCAACCGCCAGGGGCTGCGCGTGGTGGCGGTGGCCAGCAAGTTTCTGCCGGCCCGCGAGGGCGATTACCAGCGCATCGATGAATCGGATCTGATCCTCGAGGGCTACATCGCCTTCCTCGATCCGCCGAAAGAGACCACGGCGCCAGCGTTAAAGGCGCTGAAAGAGAGCGGCATCACGGTGAAAATCCTCACCGGCGACAGCGAGCTGGTGGCGGCGAAAGTGTGCCGCGAAGTGGGCCTGGACGCGGGCGAGGTGGTGACGGGCAGCGAGATTGAAGCGCTGACTGACGACGCGCTGGCACTGCTCGCTAAGCGCACCACGCTGTTTGCGCGCCTGACGCCGATGCACAAAGAGCGCATCGTCACCCTGCTGAAGCGCGAAGGGCACGTGGTGGGCTTTATGGGGGATGGCATCAACGATGCCCCCGCGCTGCGTGCGGCGGATATCGGTATTTCGGTGGACGGGGCGGTGGATATCGCCCGCGAAGCGGCGGATATCATTCTGCTGGAGAAGAGCCTGATGGTGCTGGAAGAGGGGGTGATCGAAGGCCGCCGCACCTTCGCCAACATGCTCAAGTACATCAAAATGACCGCCAGCTCCAACTTCGGCAACGTCTTCAGCGTGCTGGTGGCGAGCGCGTTCCTGCCGTTCCTGCCGATGCTGCCGCTGCATCTGCTGATCCAGAACCTGATGTACGACATCTCCCAGGTGGCGATCCCGTTTGATAACGTCGACGAGGATCAGATCCAGAAGCCGCAGCGCTGGGACCCGGCAGAACTGGGCCGTTTCATGCTCTTTTTCGGCCCGATCAGCTCCATCTTCGACATTCTGACCTTCTGCCTGATGTGGTTTGTGTTCCACGCTAATACCCCGGAACAGCAGACCCTGTTCCAGTCCGGCTGGTTCGTGGTCGGGCTGCTGTCGCAAACGCTGATTGTGCATATGATCCGCACCCGCCGCATCCCGTTCCTCCAGAGCCGTGCCGCCTGGCCGCTGATCCTGATGACCGGTCTGGTGATGGTGCTCGGCATCGCGCTGCCGTTCTCGCCGCTGGCGGGCTATCTGCAACTGCAGGCGCTGCCGCTCAGCTACTTCCCGTGGCTGGTGGCGATCCTCGCCGGGTATATGGTGCTGACGCAGCTGGTGAAAGGATTCTATAGCCGCCGGTACGGGTGGCAGTGAAAAATCTACCCCTCACCCTAACCCTCTCCCCATAGGGGAGAGGGGACGATTACACCCTCGCCCCTTTGGGGAGAGGGCCGGGGTGAGGGGCTCCGTTTTCTCCCAAATTCAACAACCTGTGATCTCCGTCATCCGCCGTGCTTGACGCTAATTTGCGCACATGTTAACAGAATGTTTTGCCTTTTTTCGGCCCGTCAAATAAGGAACATTCATGTTACGGTACAGCCTCTTAACCGCCGGGCTTATGCTCGGCTTTTCCGCGTTTGCCGCCCCGGCAGGCGATCTCCCTCTGATGCCCTGGCCTGCAAAGGTGGAACGTCCTGCCACCCAGGGGGCGCTGGTCATCAACAATAATTTCCAGGTCAGCGTTTCCGGGGACGATCTCGGCGATGCGGTTGCCCGTCTGCGTCAGCGCGTGGCGCTGCAAACCGGCTGGACGCTACAGCCTCAGGCGGATAAGCCGGAAAAACCGACGGTCACCATCGCCATCGCCCGTAAGGTGGCCCTGCTGCCGAAACCGGACAGCGATGAAAGCTATAAGCTCACCGTCGACGCCAGCGGAGTTTCCATTACCGCTAACACCCGTTTCGGCGCGCTGCGGGGGATGGAAACCCTGCTCCAGCTGATCCAGAACGGTTCAGAAAATACCTCTCTGCCATGGGTCGCCATTGAGGATGCCCCGCGCTTCCCGTGGCGCGGCCTGCTGCTCGACTCCGCCCGCCACTTTATTCCGCTGGAGGACATCAAACGCCAGATCGACGGCATGGCGGCGGCGAAGCTCAACGTGCTGCACTGGCACTTAACCGACGATCAGGGCTGGCGATTTGCCTCGAAGCGCTACCCGAAACTGACCGAACTTGCCAGCGACGGGCTGTTCTACACCCAGGATCAGATGCGTGACGTGGTGCGCTACGCCGCCGCGCGTGGCGTTCGCGTGGTGCCGGAAATTGACATGCCCGGCCACGCCTCGGCCATTGCGGTGGCCTATCCGGAGCTGATGAGCGCCCCGGGGCCGTACCAGATGGAGCGCCACTGGGGCGTGCTCAAGCCGGTGATGGATCCTACCAAAGAGGCCACCTACGCCTTTGCCGGGGCGATGATCGCCGAACTGGCGGCGATCTTCCCGGATCCCTATCTGCACATCGGCGGCGATGAGGTGGACGACACCCAGTGGAAAAATAACCCGGCCATCCAGCAGTTTATGCGCGACAACAAGCTGGCCGACAGCCACGCGCTGCAGGCGTACTTCAACCGCAAGCTGGAGACGATCCTCGAAAAAAACCAGCGCCAGATGGTGGGCTGGGATGAGATCTACCACCCGGATCTGCCGAAAAGCATTCTGATCCAGTCCTGGCAGGGGCAGGACGCGCTGGGCGAGGTGGCAAAAAAAGGCTACAAGGGGATCCTCTCGACGGGCTTTTACCTCGATCAGCCCCAGTACACGGCCTATCACTACCGCAATGAGATCGTGCCGCAGGGGCTGAACAATGTGGACGTCATTACCGACAGCGACAGCGCCCAGAGCTGGTCATTCACCCTGCCGCGCCTGAAGGGCAAGCCGGTGGAGGGCAGCTTTACGCTGGTGAAAGGCGAGGCGGGCTGGCGCGGCTTTATCGATTTCAGCGGCAAATCCCGGCGGGCGGTGCAGGATATTGAATGGCGCAGCGACAACCAGGTGAGCTTCACCGTGGACACCTGGATGGGGGAGACCCGTCCGGTGGTGACGGTGAAAGACGACAAGATTGAGGGCTATTTCCTGCTGGGCAACAGCCGTTATCCGGTGACGGGCCAGCGGCTGGACGCGGTGCCGGAAGGGATCGCCCCGGCGGTGCCGGATGCCAGCCAGCAGGCCAATCTGCTGGGCGGCGAGGCGGCGCTGTGGGCGGAAAACGTCTCTGCACCGGTGCTGGATATTAAGCTCTGGCCGCGGGCGTTTGCGGTGGCGGAGCGGCTGTGGTCGGCCCAGGAGGTGAACGATATCGACAATATGTACACCCGCCTGCAGGCGATGGACAGCTGGTCGACAGTGTCGGTGGGGCTGCAGCAGCATGCCCGCCAGCAGGTGCAGTTCACGCGGCTCGGCAACACCACCGACACGCTGGCGTTGACAATCCTCGCCCAGGCGCTGGAGCCTGCGCAGTATTACACCCGTAACCATCTCAAGTTCCAGGCCGGGAATTACGATCTGTTTGAGCCGCTGAACCGGCTGGCCGACGCGCTATCGCCGGAGAGCAATACGGTGCGGCAGATGAACCACTGGGTGGAACGACTGGTGAGCGATGCCGAAGACAGCGAAAGCGCGGAGTCGCTGCGCCATCTCTTTACCCGCTGGCAGACCAACACTCCGGACGCGCTGGCGCTGGCTGAAAACAGCTATCAGCTGAAAGCGATCAAACCGGTGATTCAGACGGTGGATAAGCTGGCGACAATTGGGCTGCGCTTAACGGATCTGGTGGCGCGTCAGGGCACGCTGGATGATACGGAGATTGCGTCGATTCAGGGGGAGCTGGATAAGGCGGCGCAGATTCAGGATGAAGTGGTGATCGCGGCGGTCTATCCGCTGGAGAAACTGCTGCGCGCAACGCGCAATCAGTAAAAAAACGCCCGGTGGCGGCTTCGCCTTACCGGGCCTGGAAAAGCGCAGTCACGTAGGCCGGGCAAGCGAAGCGCCGCCCGGCACACAGACCGCACGAACCCGTAGGCCGGGCAAGCGAAGCGCCCCCGGCATACAGGCCGCACAGACCTCAACGTATTACTTCAGAGTCCACGCCATCTGCCAGTGAGAACCGACACCCGGTTCGAACTGGTTAGAGCCAGCGGAATACTGCACGCAGTAGCCGCTGTATGGCGCTTTCTTACACTGGTACGTTTTGCCATTTTTCGGCTGCAGTACCACGGTGCCTGCCTTGTAGGAAGAGAGGTTCTGCGGGAAGGTATAGTCGTATTTACCCGCGGTATCGGATGACGCTTCGTTTTCCAGCATCATATCGATCACATCCTGCGCGAACAGCACGCCATCTTTGTTGGTGGCGAAGTATTTCAGCATGTGGTGGCCGGCAGTCACGTCAGTCAGGTTCATGGTCACGTCCTGGTTGGCGTTGTTCATGTCCTGCTTCAGGTAGCCTTTTTCCGCACCCGCGTGGTTTAACGCACTGGCTTCCAGGCTGACATCGCCCTGGGTGTTCACGTGGAAGGTCACGGTTGCTGCGCCGTTCTTGATTTTGGAGAACTGCACGTTGGTGACGGCGATGTTCTCGGTCACCTGCGCCTGCTGCTCTTCATAGGAGATCGCCACGGATTTCAGCGTGCTGCCATCTTTCACATAGACGTTGTTCGCGCCGTGAACCGGGTTCACCACGCCGCTTTCGTCTTTCACACCGACGCGGATATCGCTGTGCGCGGCGTTAATCGCCTGCGCCAGATCGAAGGACCACTGGCTTGCCTGACCCTGGGATGCAGAAGCCACGGTCAGTTCGGTACGCATGGAGGCGACTTCGCCGTTAGCGTCGAAGAAGCGGGCAATGATTTTATCGCCTGCATTCACGTTATTCCCGGCGATCTGGCCGTCCAGGGTTTTCGTCCACTCGGATACCTGAGCCGGAGTGTCATCGTCAGGGATCACGTTGCCGCCGTTACCGAAATCAACGTCGATAGCCTGATAGAAGCTGTTAGTGGTATCTGCAATTTCCCATACCGCGTAAATAACCTGGTAGCCGGTACGCTGTGGCACGTTACAGGTCATATCCTGACGAACAGCTGGCGTCTGGCCATTACCGTTAACGGTACAGAATGGTGTGGATTCAAATTGATCGCGGGTCAGCGGTTTATTAGGATTCCAGTCTTGTTTGGTAATATACCAGCGCCAGTTGGTGGTTTTATGCGGAGCGGTGTGATACCAGGTAAATTTATTCGCACCCGCAGTAATTGGCGTTTTAGTCCAGGCGTTCATGCTCTGGCGATCGAGCTGGGAATACTGGGAGATACCGGCGCTGGCCAGCTGACCATCTGGCGGCAGTGCGCCCGTCGGGAAGCCAGATGTGCGTTCTACACTCTGTGGTTCATATTGTACAGAACCGCAATCGATATTCTTACCGAGCTTACACATATAGGCACGGCTGGCCGGAGTATCAACATAACCATGCGCTAAAGCCGATGAAGCAACCGTGAGTGTGGCAAGTGCCAACGCAATTTTAGACAGTTTCATTTTTATTCCATTAAAGAGGGGATTAATTATTTAGGCAGGGCTAGTCTCCTCTGGAATAAAAAATTAATCATTCCAGGCGGTGGCGAAAAATAACGGTGAAAATACTTGAAGAATATTATTTGCTGTGTATTCAGGAAATAAAAAAGGCAGCCGAAGCTGCCTTTAACTTTTCAAAATCAATAATTAGCGACGCACGGCGATCGCTTCAATTTCGATTTTCACGTCTTTTGGCAGACGCGCCACTTCCACGCAGGAGCGCGCCGGGAAGCTGGCGTTATGCTCGGTGAAGAAAGCTTCGTAGGTGGCGTTAACGGTGGCGAAGTCGTTGAGATCTTTTACGAATACCGTTGTTTTAACGATATCGCCCACTTTCAGGCCAGCGGATTCGACGATCGCTTTGACGTTTTCCAGCGACTGACGCGCCTGAGCGGAGACGTCTTCCGGCACTTCACCGGTTTTTGGGTTTACCGGGATCTGGCCGGAGGTGATGATCATGCTGCCAAGATCAACGCCCTGAACGTATGGGCCGATAGCTGCAGGTGCATTTTCCGTCGCGAGTACTTTGGTCATGATTTCTCCTGAATAACAGCGTTATGAATGTTCCCGGCCATTATAAAGAGCCGGGAAGGCATTACCACCGGGATTAGTTGGCCAGCACCACATTATGGGAAAACTCTTTTTCACAGTATTTGCATTTGAGCGCGATATCATCGGCGCGTTTTTTCACTGCAAAACTGGAATTTACCGGCTCAGCGTGGCTGATGCAGTTGCTGTTCGGGCACACCAGCACGCTCTCAATGCGCTCCGGCAGGCTCGGGCGGGATTTACCCACCACTTCGTAGTCGTCGATGCGGTTGACGGTGGCTTCCGGGGCGTACAGCGACAGCTGATTTACCTGCTCGTCGGTCAGGAAGGTGTTCTCGATTTTAATCAGGTCTTTACGGCCCATCTCGCCGGAAGGCAGGTTCAGGCCGATGGTGATGCGCTGGTCGGTTTCGGTCAGTTTGAACAGGGTCAGCAGCTTAAAGCCCACCTGCGCAGGGATGTGGTCAATTACGGTGCCGCGTTTGATGGCTTCGACCTGGAGTTTGTTATCGTGTGTCATTGTCTTTTCCCCTTACAGAGCTAAATCGCGATTCAGAACCAGTGCCAGTAACGCCTGGCGGGCGAAGATGCCGTTCCCGGCCTGCTGGAAGTACCAGGCGTGCGGCGTCTTATCCACGTCGGTGGTGATCTCATCGATACGCGGCAGCGGGTGCAGCACCTTCATGTTGTTGCGTGCGCCTTCGAGATCGCTGGCGCGCAGGACGAACTGCGCCTTGACGTTGGCGTACTCCGACGGATCCAGACGCTCTTTCTGCACGCGGGTCATATAGAGAATATCCACGTCGCCCATCACCTCTTCGATGCTGGCGTGCAGGCTCCACGGGATCCCTTTCTCATCCAGCATATCGAGGATGTACTGCGGCATCGCCAGCGCGTCCGGGGCGATAAAGTAGAAGCGGTTGCCGTTGAATTTCGCCAGCGCCTGGGTCAGGGAGTGGACGGTCCGGCCATATTTCAGGTCGCCGACCATGGCGATGTTCAGGTTCTCAAGCGTGCCCTGGGTCTCCTGAATGGTGAACAGATCCAGCAGGGTCTGGGTCGGATGCTGGTTAGCCCCGTCACCGGCGTTCAGCACCGGAATACCGCCGGAAAACTCGGTCGCCAGACGGGCCGCGCCCTCCTGCGGGTGACGCATCACGATAGCGTCGACGTAGGTGCTGATCACCGAGATGGTGTCCGCCAGGGTTTCGCCTTTTTTACCGAGCGACGTGTTGCTGCTGTCGGAGAAGCCCACGACGCTTGCGCCCAGACGGTGAATGGAGGTCTCAAACGACAGGCGGGTACGGGTGGAGGCTTCGAAGAAGCAGCTGGCGATCACCTTGTGCTTCAGCAGCTCCGGTTGCGGATTGGCTTTCAATTTTGCCGCGGTTGCCAGAACCAGCTCCAGCTCTTCACGGCTGAGGTCGTTGATGGAAATGATGTGTTTTTGATAAAGCGGATTCATTTTTCTCTCCTGACGCCGGGCAAAAAAAAGCCCCTCAAATGAGGGGCTTCTGGAATAGGGATTGCAACGGGAAGAAAAACGGCAGGCCAGCGTCTGATTTAAGACGCGCTGGGGCACTCTGTCGAACATGTTTGAGCATGCTTCCTCCTGGCAAATTGTGGGGCATTATACGCAGCCTGAATCATCGATCAAGCGAATAATGCACACTTTACGCAACGTAAAGGTTTCCGCATGCATGGTTATGCGCAAGAGCAAATCCCCACTAAAAAGTGGTGGTATGGCAGCTAAAATTCTCGTATAAAAGTTGAAAATGAAACGGTGTTTTATAATGAGGATTTAAACATGATCGTTGGCAACATCCACAACCTCCAGTCCTGGCTGCCGCAAGCGCTGCGTCAGGCGATCGAACACGTTAAAGCGCATGTGACAGACGCCACGCCGACCGGCAAACATGACATCGACGGCAACAACCTGTTCTATCTGGTCTCCGAAGACATGACCCAGCCGTTCGCCGAGCGTCGCGCGGAGTATCACGCCCGCTATCTGGACATTCAGATCGTGCTGAAAGGCCAGGAAGGGATGACCTTCAGCACCCTGCCAAACGGCACGCCGGACACCGACTGGCTGGCGGACAAAGACATCGCGTTCCTGCCGGAAGGCGAGCAAGAAAAAACTGTGGTGCTGAGTGAAGGCGATTTCGTGGTCTTCTACCCGGGCGAAGTCCACAAGCCGCTGTGCGCGGTGGGCAACCCGGCGCAGGTGCGCAAGGTGGTGGTGAAGATGTTGGTAGGGTAATACCCTTCACCATCACCCCTCACCCCTCACCCTAACCCTCTCCCCAGAGGGGAGAGGGGACTGCACGGTGCGGTCTTTTACCCCCCGGCCCTTTGGGGAGAGGGGACTGCACGGTGCGGTCTTTTCCCCCTCGCCCCTATGGGGAGAGGGCCGGGGTGAGGGGAAAAAATTTGTGATCCAGCTTAAATTTCCCGCACTCCCTGTTCTCCTCTCATTTACCTGCGCTTTTTCTGCGTCATAGTATGATCGTTAAATAAACGAACGCTGTTCTATAATGTAGAACAAAATGATTCAGCAAGGAGATCTCATGCAGCAGACCGTGCAGTTCTCGGGCATTATTCCCCCTGTCTCCACCATTTTCACCGCCGACGGCAAGCTGGATAAACCCGGCAGCGCCGCGCTCATCGACCATATGATCGACGCCGGTGTCGATGGCCTGTTCTTCCTGGGCAGCGGCGGCGAGTTTTCGCAGCTCAACACCGCCGAGCGCAAAGCGATCGCCGAATTTGCCATCGCCCACGTGAACTGTCGCGTGCCGGTGCTGATCGGTACCGGGGGCACTAACGCCCGGGAAACTATCGAGCTGAGCCAGCACGCCCAGCAGGCGGGCGCCGACGGCATCGTGGTGATCAACCCCTACTACTGGAAAGTGTCTGAAGCGAACCTGATCCGCTACTTTGAACAGGTGGCCGACAGCGTGACCCTGCCGGTGATCCTCTATAACTTCCCGGCGCTGACCGGGCAGGATCTGACCCCGCAGCTGGTCAAAACCCTGGTGGACTCCCGGGCCAATATCGTCGGGATCAAAGACACTATCGATTCCGTGGCCCATCTGCGCAGCATGGTGCTTACCGTTAAAGCGGCGCATCCGAACTTTGTGGTGCTGTGCGGCTACGACGATCACCTGTTCAACACCCTGCTGCTGGGCGGCGACGGGGCGATCTCCGCCAGCGGTAACTTCGCGCCGCAGGTGTCGGTCAAACTGCTGCAGGCGTTCCGCGATGGCGACCTGGCCCGGGCGGCGCAGTATCATCAAACCATGCTGCAAATTCCGCAGATGTATCAGCTGGATACACCGTTTGTGAACGTGATTAAAGAGGCGATTGCCCTCTGCGTGCGTCCGGTCTCCACCCACGTGCTGCCGCCAGCCGGTCCGCTGAACGACGCGCGCAAGGCGCAGCTGAAAACGCTGCTGCAACAGCTCAAGCTCTGCTGAAGCCGGAAGGTCACGATGTCGATAGAAACCATTTTTACCCCGCAGGATGACGCCTTCTATTCGGTGATCACCCACGCGGCCGGGCCGCAGGGGGCGCTGCCCCTGACCCCGCAGATGCTGATGGAATCCCCCAGCGGCAATCTGTTTGGCATGACGCAAAACGCCGGAATGGGCTGGGATGCGAATAAGCTCACCGGCAAAGAGGTGCTGATTATCGGCACCCAGGGCGGGATCGCGCGGGAGATGGCCGCCCGGTCGCGCTGGGTTACCACACCGGCCACTGGGAGATTGGCCTGCAGATGCAGGCGGCGGCAAAAGAGATCACCCGCAACGGCGGGATCCCCTTTGCCGCCTTCGTCAGCGATCCCTGCGACGGCCGCTCTCAGGGCACCCACGGGATGTTTGACTCCCTGCCGTACCGCAACGATGCGGCAATCGTGTTTCGCCGTCTGATCCGCTCCCTCCCCACGCGCCGGGCGGTGATTGGCGTTGCCACCTGCGACAAAGGCCTGCCCGCCACCATGATCGCCCTGGCCGCGATGCACAATCTGCCGACCATTCTGGTGCCGGGCGGTGCCACGCTGCCGCCGACGTTCGGCGAAGACGCCGGCAAGGTGCAGACCATCGGCGCGCGCTACGCCAACCATGAACTCTCTTTGCAGGAGGCCGCCGAACTGGGCTGCCGCGCCTGCGCCTCGCCGGGTGGCGGCTGTCAGTTCCTCGGCACCGCAGGCACCTCACAGGTGGTGGCCGAAGCCTTAGGCCTAGCATTGCCGCACTCGGCGCTGGCGCCGTCAGGCCAGGACGTGTGGCTGGAGATCTCCCGCCAGTCCGCCCGGGCGGTATTTGAGCTGGATAACCGCGGGATCACCACCCGGGATATTCTCACCGATAAAGCGATTGAGAACGCGATGGTGATCCACGCCGCGTTCGGGGGCTCCACCAACCTGCTGCTGCACATACCGGCCATCGCCCACGCGGCGGGCTGCACCATTCCTGACGTGGAGCACTGGACGCGGATCAACCGCAAGGTGCCGCGGCTGGTGAGCGTCCTGCCGAACGGGCCGGATTATCACCCGACGGTGCGGGCGTTCCTCGCGGGCGGCGTGCCGGAGGTGATGCTCCATCTGCGCGATCTCGGCCTGCTGCATCTGGATGCCATGACCGTCACCGGCCAGACGGTGGGAGAAAACCTCGACTGGTGGCAGGGCTCGGAACGGCGGGAACGCTTCCGCCAGTGCCTGCGCGAGCAGGACGGCGTCGAACCGGATGACGTGATCCTGCCGCCGGAACGCGCTAAAGCCCGCGGGCTCACCTCCACGGTGGCCTTCCCGATGGGCAACATCGCCCCGGAAGGCTCGGTGATCAAGGCCACGGCCATCGACCCGTCGGTGGTGGGTGAGGACGGCGTCTACCGTCACACCGGCCGGGCGCGGGTGTTTGTTTCGGAAGCCCGGGCGATCAAGGCGATCAAAAGCGGCGAGATCGAGCAGGGCGATATCATGGTGGTGATCGGCGGCGGACCGTCCGGAACCGGCATGGAAGAGACCTACCAGCTGACCTCGGCGCTGAAGCATATCTCCTGGGGTAAAACGGTGTCGCTGATCACCGATGCCCGCTTCTCGGGCGTCTCCACCGGGGCCTGTTTTGGTCACGTCGCCCCCGAAGCGCTGGCCGGCGGGCCGATTGGCAAGCTGCGGGACAACGACATTATCGAAATCGCGGTGGACCGTCTGGCCCTGACCGGCAGCGTGAATTTTATCGGCACGGCACAGGCACCGCTCACCCCGCTGGAGGGGGCGATGGAGCTGGCCCGTCGTGAGCCACACCCTGAACTGCACGCCCATGAATTTTTACCGGACGATACGCGCCTGTGGGCCGCATTACAGTCGGTCAGCGGCGGCACCTGGAAAGGCTGTATTTACGACACCGATAAAATCATTGAGGTAATTAACGCCGGCAAAAAAGCGCTCGGACTTTAATTATATTTATCACTTTTGTCGTCTGCGGAAATATTCCGCGGACGGCTTTGTTGTGTCTGTTATTAATTACCTAAAAACAGATATTTACCTTATTTCGAGGAGTATCACAAAAGCAAAATAACGTAATTCAGAAACAAGATATGACCATTGCTGGTTAATTGAACAGCTCATTACACTCTATTAACACGATGTTGTGAATTCAGCACACTAAATAAGGGTGTATTTCTGATGATGCAATTAACCATGAAAGATAAAATTGGCTACGGGCTGGGTGACACCGCCTGCGGCTTTGTCTGGCAGGCGACCATGTTCCTGCTCGCCTATTTCTACACCGATGTGTTTGGCTTATCGGCCGGGATTATGGGCACGCTGTTTTTGGTCTCCCGCGTGCTGGATGCGGTGACCGACCCGCTGATGGGGCTGCTGGTGGACCGCACCCGCACCCGCCACGGCCAGTTCCGCCCGTTCCTGCTGTGGGGGGCGATCCCGTTTGGCATCGTCTGCATGCTCACCTTCTACACCCCGGATTTCTCCGCCAACGGCAAAATTATTTACGCCTGCGTCACCTACATCCTGCTGACCCTGGTTTATACCTTCGTTAACGTGCCGTACTGCGCCATGCCGGGGGTGATCACCGCCGATCCGAAAGAGCGTCACGCCATGCAGTCGTGGCGATTCTTCCTTGCCGCAGCCGGATCGCTGGCGATCAGCGGCATTGCCCTGCCGCTGGTGGGGATCATAGGCAAAGGCAACGAACAGCTCGGCTACTTTGGCGCGATGTGCGTGCTGGGGCTCTGCGGCGTGGTGCTGCTCTACGTCTGCTTCTTCACCACCAAAGAGCGCTACACCTTTGAGGTGCAGCCGGGCTCGTCGGTCAAAAAAGATCTCAAGCTGCTGCTCGGTAACAGCCAGTGGCGGATCATGTGCGCCTTCAAGATGATGGCGACCTGTTCCAACGTGGTGCGCGGCGGGGCGACGCTCTACTTCGTGAAATACGTGATGGACCACCCGGAGATGGCGACCCAGTTCCTGCTCTACGGCAGCATCGCCACCATGTTTGGCTCGCTCTGCTCCTCGCGCCTGCTGGGCCGTTTCGACCGGGTGAAGGCCTTCAAGTGGATCATCGTCATTTACTCCCTGATCAGCCTGCTGATCTTCTTCACCCCGGCCGAACATATGGCCCTGATTTTTGCCCTCAACATCCTGTTCCTGTTCGTCTTTAACACCACCACGCCGCTGCAGTGGCTGATGGCCTCCGACGTGGTGGATTACGAAGAGAGCCGCAGCGGGCGTCGTCTGGACGGGCTGGTGTTCTCCACCTACCTGTTCAGCCTGAAGATTGGCCTGGCTATTGGCGGCGCGGTGGTGGGCTGGATCCTCGCCTGGGTTAACTACTCCGCCAGCAACAGCGTGCAGCCGGTTGAGGTGCTAACCACCATCAAAATTCTGTTCTGCGTGGTGCCGGTGGTGCTCTACGTGGGCATGTTCACCATGCTGTCGTTCTATAAGCTCTCGGATACGCGGGTGGAAGCCATCAGCAAGCAGTTACTTAAGCATCGCGCGGCGCAGGGGGATGCGATCCCTGATGCGGCGACGGCGGCATCTCATTAAGCAGGAGGCACTATGTACACCATTACCAACCCGATCCTGACCGGCTTCAACCCGGACCCGTCGATGTGCCGTCAGGGCGAGGATTACTACATCGCCACCTCGACCTTTGAGTGGTTTCCGGGCGTGCGTATTTACCACTCCCGCGACCTTAAAAACTGGCGGCTGGTGAGCACCCCGCTGGATCGCGTGTCGATGCTGGATATGAAGGGCAACCCGGACTCCGGTGGGATCTGGGCGCCGTGCCTGAGCTACGCCGACGGACAGTTCTGGCTGCTCTATACCGATGTGAAAATTGTCGATTCCCCGTGGAAAAACGGGCGCAACTTCCTGGTGACCGCTCCCTCCATTGAGGGGCCGTGGAGCGAGCCGATCCCGATGGGCAACGGCGGGTTCGATCCCTCGCTGTTTCATGACGACGATGGCCGCAAATACTACCTCTACCGTCCGTGGGGGCCGCGCCACCACAGCAATCCGCATAACACCATCGTGATACAGGAGTTTGATCCGCAGACCCGCACGCTGTCGCCCGAGCGGAAAACCCTCTTCACCGGCACGCCGCTGTGCTACACCGAAGGGGCGCATCTCTACCGCAAGGAGGGCTGGTACTATCTGCTGGTCGCCGAGGGGGGCACCAGCTACGAGCACGCGGTGGTGGTGCTGCGGGCCAGAAACATCGACGGGCCATATGAGCTGCACCCCGATGTGACGATGATGACCAGCTGGCACCTGCCGGAAAATCCGCTGCAAAAAAGCGGCCACGGCTCGCTTCTGGAAACCCACACCGGCGAGTGGTACATGGCCTATCTCACCAGCCGCCCCCAGCGCCTGCCGGGCATTCCGCTGCTGGCCTCCGGCGGGCGGGGCTACTGCTCCCTGGGGCGTGAGACAGGGATCGCGCGCATCGAATGGCGCGACGGCTGGCCGTACGTTGAAGGGGGGAAACATGCCCAGGTGACGGTGCCGGGCCCGCAGATGACCGAGAGCGCAGCCGTGACGCAGGACGCCTGGCGGGACGACTTCGACGGCGAGCGCCTCGACCCGGAGCTGCAGACGTTGCGTATTCCGTTCGACGACTCACTTGGCTCGCTGCGGGCGCGTAAAGGCTTCCTGCGGCTGTACGGCAACGACTCGCTTAACTCGACCTTTACCCAGTCCACCGTGGCGCGCCGCTGGCAGCACGTCGCCTTTCGCGCCGAGACGCGCATGGAATTTTCGCCGCGTCACTTCCAGCAGAGCGCTGGCTTAACCTGCTACTACAACAGCAAAAACTGGAGCTACTGCTTTGTCGATTATGAGGAGGGGAAGGGCAGAACCCTGAAGGTGATCCAGCTTGACCACAACGTGCCGTCATGGCCGCTGCACGAGCAGCCGATCCCGGTACCGGATGAGGCGCAAAGTGTGTGGCTGCGGGTGGATGTCGATCGTCTGGTCTACCGCTACAGCTACTCCTTTGACGGCGAGACGTGGCAGACCGTGCCGGTCACCTATGAGGCGTGGAAGCTGTCGGATGACTATATCGGCGGGCGAGGCTTCTTTACCGGGGCCTTTGTCGGGCTGCACTGCGAAGATATCAGCGGCGACGGATGTCACGCCGATTTCGACTACTTCACCTACGAGCCGGTATAACGGCTCAGGCCGGGTAGCCCAGCGCGCGTGAGAGCTGGCGCCCGGCCTCCTGCAGCTGCTCGCGAAAGCGGGCCAGTTCCTCGTCGTCCACGCGGGAGGTTAAGGTCGACAGGCTCAGGGCGGCGATGACCCGGGACTCATGGTTACGCACCGGCACCGACACGCAGCGCACCCCCTGTTCGTTCTCTTCGCTGTCCAGGGCATAACCCTGCTCGCGGGTTTGCGCCAGCGCGGCCAGCAGCGCCTCGCGGGAGGCCAGCGTCGCCGGGGTAAAGGTGGTGTACTGATAGCCTTCCAGCAGGGTGTTCAGCTCGGCGTCGCTCAGCCAGGCGATCAGCACTTTGCCGATGGCGGTGGCATGTACTGGCAGGCGACGGCCAATGCGTGAGTAGGCGATGGCCGCCAGCTTGCCTTCAATCTTCTCGATATAGACCCCTTCGCGCCCGTCCAGAATGCCCAGATGGGTGGTCTGCCCGGTGCGCTCCGACAGCTCGGTCAGAAAATGCTTCGCCTTCTGGCGAATATCCATGGTGCTCACCACGAAGTGACCGCGCTCAACCAGCTTCATGCCAGGGCGATATTTGCCGTTCTCCGGGTTCTGATCGATATAGCCGTGCAGCTGCAGGGTTTTGAGCAGCGAGTGAAGGGTGCTTTTACTCAGGCCCATCTGTTTACTGATGTCGGTGATTTTAAGTTCCGTCGCCTGTTCGTTAAACAGATCGAGGATCTGTAAGGCACGTTCAACAGATTGAATAATAGGCATGAGATCGGCTTATCCGCGCTGGAATTAAGGCGAAAACGTACCTTTTTTGGGCAGGAAAATCAATTGAGTGGAACGATCTGCCCCTGTACCTGTGCAAGGTAAACGCAAAACGGCAACATCGTTGCCGTTTTTAGTGTTTATTCCCTCTCCCTGTGGGAGAGGGTCAGGGTGAGGGCACCAGAACGCAGAGGACTTAACCCCCAAGCGTCGCTACCATCACTGCCTTAATGGTGTGCATGCGGTTTTCAGCCTGATCAAATACCACGCTTGCCGCAGATTCAAACACCTCGTCCGTCACTTCCATCCCGCCGTGCAGATCGAACTCTTTCGCCATCTGCTTGCCGAGCGTCGTCTGGTCGTCGTGGAACGCTGGCAGACAGTGCAGGAACTTAACGTCCGGGTTGCCGGTGAGCGCCATCATTTGCGCATTCACCTGATAGCCACGCAGCAGGGCGATACGCTCGGCCCACTTCTCTTTGGCTTCGCCCATCGACACCCACACGTCGGTGTAGATAAAGTCCGCGCCCTTCACGCCCGCCGCCACGTCTTCCGTCAGGGTGATCTTGCCGCCGTTCTTTTCTGCCAGCGCGCTGCACTCTGCCACCAGGCTCGCTTCCGGCCAGCAGGCTTGTGGCGCAACCAGACGCAGATCCAGCCCGGTGAGCGCCGCTGCTTCCAGCATCGAGTTACCCATGTTGTTACGCGCATCGCCGGTATAGACCAGCACCATCTCGTTAAACGCCTTGCCCGGCAGTTGCTCCTGCATGGTGAGCAGGTCCGCCAGCAGCTGGGTCGGATGGAACTCGTTGGTCAGCCCGTTCCACACCGGCACACCGGCAAATTCCGCCAGGGTTTCGACAACTTCTTGTCCGTGCCCGCGATACTGAATGCCGTCGTACATCCGGCCCAGCACGCGAGCGGTATCTTTAATTGATTCTTTATGCCCAATCTGGCTGCCGCTCGGCCCGAGATAAGTGACGTGTGCGCCCTGGTCAAATGCGGCAACTTCGAAAGAGCATCGGGTACGGGTCGAGTCTTTTTCGAAGATGAGCGCGATGTTTTTGCCAGTAAGTTTCTGTACTTCAGTGCCTTTTTTCTTATCGGACTTAAGCTGTGCCGACAGCGCAAGCAGGGACGTGATTTGTGCAGGGGTAAAATCGAGCAATTTCAGGAAGTGTTTTTTATACAGTTCAGACATTTTATCCTCACATGGCAAAGGCCACTTATTGAATTAAAATTCACTTTATAAGTATTAATATTCACTTGCAACCCCGTTTCACAAATCTTTCTTACAAAGGTGGAGGCAAACACATCCGTGTGTGAAAATAGAAGTATCTGCCGCACTTTAAAGAGGAACGAGCCATGGCAAACCCAGAACTGCTGGAAGAACAGCGCGAAGAGACGCGACTGATTATTGAAGAACTGCTGGAAGACGGCAGCGATCCGGATGCGCTGTACACCATCGAGCATCATTTCTCTGCGGATGATTTCGAAGCGCTGGAAAAACTGGCGGTTGAAGCGTTCCGCCTGGGTTACGAAGTGACGGAGCCGGAAGAGCTGGAAGTGGAAGAGGGCGATACCGTCATCTGCTGCGATATCCTGAGCGAAGGCGCGCTGAAGGCAGAGCTGATCGACGCTCAGGTTGAACAGTTGATGGACCTGGCCGAACGTTTTGAAGTGGAATACGACGGCTGGGGCACCTACTTCGAAGATCCGAACGGCGAAGAGGGTGACGACGAAGACGACGAAGATTTCATCGACGAAGATGACGACGGCGTGCGTCACTAAGTGTTATTTGCGGCAGCTTCGGCTGCCGCTGCTGTTTCAGGAATCACAATGGATTACCCGCAGATACTCGCCCCTGTTTTAAACTTCCTCCAGTGTCCGACCCCGCAAGCGTGGATTGATAAAGCCCGCGACCCGGCGAACCTGCCACTGCTGCTCACCGACCACATGGTGTGCGAGCTCAAAGCCGCCCAGACCGCGCTGCTATTAGTGCGAAAATACGTCGCCGACGAGAGCGGAGCCGACGCGCTGCTCGAGTGGCTCAGTCCCTACGAAGCTTTTACTTTCCGCGAAGGTCCGGAACCGGATTTTGTCGCCCTGCACAAGCTGATTGGCAAAAGCGTGATGCCCAAGACCGACGACCCCTGGGGCCAGGCGCTCATCGACAGCATGGTGCTGCTGATTAAAGAGGAGCTGCACCATTTCTGGCAGGTGCGGGAGGCGATGCTGATGCGTAACATTCCCTACGTCAAAATCACCGCCAGCCGCTACGCTAAAGGGATGCTGAAAGCCGTGCGCACCCACGAGCCGCTGACGCTGATCGACAAGCTGATTTGCGGCGCCTATATCGAAGCGCGCTCCTGTGAACGCTTCGCCGCGCTGGCACCGTTCCTCGACGAGGATCTGCAGAAGTTTTATCTGTCGCTGCTGCGCTCCGAGGCGCGGCACTATCAGGACTATTTGCGTCTGGCGCAGCAGGTCAGCGATGACGACATCACCCCACGCGTGAAGCTGTTTGGCGAGGTGGAGGCGGAGCTTATCTTATCGCCCGACACCGAGTTCCGCTTCCACAGCGGGGTGCCGGTTTAATAACAAAAGGCAGGGAATGATGAAAAAGGGTTTACGTATCGCCATCGCCGTCGTGGTGGGTATGGTGGCAGCAGGCTGGTTTTATCGCGACAACGCGCCCAGCACCGAACAGCAGCTGGATACCGCGCTCAGCAGCATGCCGGTGTGGCAGGTGATCAAGGAGCAGGAACCTGCGTTCCGCAAACAGGTGCAGGACGAGATGCTGGCTCTGCAGAAAGCGGGTAAAAACGAGCAGCAGATTATCGACACCCTGCAGCCAAAGATTTTGCACCTGCAGATGGCGCGCCTGCAAACCGCCCCGGACGCCAACGTGGTGGCGTATATGAGGCTCAACATGGAGCAGACCGCCGCCATGCAGAAGGTGAGCGATGACAGCTGCTTCCGCTTCCTCTACCCGGAGGTGAAGGGCGGCGTCAACCCGATGCGTCTGCTGGATAAGGATCTGATGCAGCGCCGCATGCAGGCCGACGTCGACATGATGCGTGCCGCCGTTGGGCCGGATAAACACACCGTGACGCCGCAGGAAATTAAACAGGCCGAGACGGATGTGGTACCGATTGTCCAGAAGCTGACGACGAAGTACGGCGACGATATCGAGCTGCTGCAGGCCCCGCAAAAGGGCAGGGCAAAGAGAAGCAGAGCTGCGACCTGGTGCAGGATCTGTGGAACAACGTGCTGGCCCTGCCGGAGCCGAAAGCCGCCGGGCTGATACGCTATGCGGTGTCGGACCTGTAAGGGCGGAGTGGGTTACGCTGGTTTTTTGGACACTTAGCGAAACAACCGTACGTCGCCGCTTGCATGGCGGCGTGCGACAGGTATAATCCACAACGTTTCCGCATCCCCTTCAGTGCCGAAGTGGCGAAATCGGTAGACGCAGTTGATTCAAAATCAACCGTAGAAATACGTGCCGGTTCGAGTCCGGCCTTCGGCACCATAAGATGCAAAAGAAAGTCGCTTAAGGGCGGCTTTTTTTGTGTCTGGAATTTGGGTTAGTAAGCAATTTCGAACTTTTTTTACTAAATTTCATCATCCTCATTTAGCCCACATCAATTTGAAGCACAGTCCACCTTTAAAGGCCTTAGCTAATTTTGCTAGAATTCAACATCATTTCACTGAATCTTTTGAGCGTTAAATGAACAAACTAATTATAGAAGAAATCAAGAAAGCGCTTGCCCTGGCTCCACGTAACGGGTTTATGGCTGAACTTCACCTTCAGTCCATAAAGTATGCTGACGAGTTAGGCAATATAACCGCAAGAGAATTCTGTGAAGAATTAGGTCTTAAGCCTAGCTACGGCACTGAGTTTAGTAAGATGAGAAATCTTACTATTCGACTCAAAGCTGCTGGTCTAGCTACGGAGAAAATCTAATCACCATGCTCATTGATAACGTAACGACCAAAGTTTCAGATACACTTACCGATGCGATTCAACAGAACGATAAGCTTTCCGTCATGGCGGGGCTTTTTTCTATCTATGCTTTTGATCACCTCAAAGACTCTTTAAACAAGTTAGATTCAGCTCGTTTGCTATTCTCTCAAGCTAAGGGCTTTGATGCTCTTAGTATCACTTCACCTTTTGGCTCGCTTAACGGCTCAGAACAAGAAAATAGGTTTCGCAATCAGCTGAACCAAAAAGCAATAGCAATAGAGTTTTCCCGTTGGTTAGAGGAAAAAGCTTCTGTTCGTTTGGTTAAACAAGCAGGAGTTATTCATCAACACATAACGCACGTTTCCTCAACTTCAAACTCATTAGCGGTTAGCGGTGCTCAATTCAACGGACAAGGCATTGGTCTCACTGAAACTAATGGTTTCGATATGATCAGCCTTGCTAGTTCCGAACAAGCACAAGAGTTGCTTGGTTTCTTCAATCGGGTATGGAGTAGTAAAGGGCAAGTTATTGAAGCAAAGGAACAATTAAAGGTCGAACTATCTAAGCTGACAGCAGATAACACACCGCAGTTTATCTACTTCCTTACCCTGTATAACATTTTTAAAGACTTTGTTGGTGATCTCCAGGAAGAGAGCATTTTAAAAACCAAAACTGGTTTTAAAGATACGATTGTCTGGAAGAAGCTCTATAAGTTTCAAAGAGATGGTGTTTTAGGTGCTATAGATAAACTTGAACATTTTAACGGCTGTATCATCGCTGATAGTGTCGGTTTGGGTAAGACGTTCGAAGCTCTTGCCGTCATCAAATACTACGAATTACGCAATGATAAAGTTTTGGTGCTTTGTCCTAAGAAACTGCGTGATAACTGGCTAATCTACACACAGAACGATAAGCGCAATTTGTTAGCCAATGACCGCTTTAACTATGATGTGCTAAATCATACTGATATGAACCGCAATACTGGCTATTCAGGTGATATAAACCTAGAAACGATCAATTGGGGAAATTATGACCTTGTTGTTATTGATGAATCTCACAACTTCCGTAACAACAACCCTAAAAAGATGGCCGAAATCGTTATCAACGACTTCTTGAAGACATTATCCAGGCTGGTGTAAAAACTAAGGTTTTGATGCTTTCTGCTACGCCTGTGAATAACCGATTGAATGATATAAAGAACCAAGTGGCTTTCATCACAGAAGCAAATGACCAGGCATTAATCGATCATGGCATAAGCAGCATCGAGAGCACGTTAAGACAAGCACAATCACGCTTCTCACGTTGGTCTGAACAAGATCCTGATGTTCGAACATCGAAAGACCTTTTAGACTCGATGAATTTCGACTATTTCAAACTACTGGATATTTATACAATAGCGCGTTCGCGTAAGCATATAGAGAAATATTACGGAACTGAGGATATTGGTAAATTCCCTACAAGGCTTTTGCCAATCAATTTGAAGCCTACAATAGATCTTAAAGACCAATTCCCACCGTTGGAAGAAGTGAATAAGACAATCCGTAGACTTTCATTGGCGTTTTACTCGCCTATGAAATATGTACGGATGGATAAGAAAGCGGAATATGCAAGACGCTATGACCAAGAGGTAAAGGGCGGTAAAAGCGTATTCAAACAAGTAGACCGTGAAGAAAGTTTGATCCACCTTATCCGTATCAATCTCTTGAAACGAATGGAAAGTTCGATTCATTCGTTCACGCGCACTTCAGAAAAAGTATTAGCGCAAGTTGAAACTTTACTGTCAAAAATCCATAACTTTAACGCCAATATCCAGCCGACACTTACTGACGATCTGACCGAAGATTTTGTTGCGCCACCAATTGAAGAGATTGATGATCTTGAGTTTGACTCTCCAGAACTCGCTCCTTTTATCATTGGGAACAAAACCAAGGTAAGGATACAAGATCTTGATTTGGTGAGATTTGCACAAGATTTAGAGGCGGATAGAGTCTTTTTGCAAGAGATTGTGCGTGTATCAAAGAGCATCGACTCTGAACGTGATGCAAAACTCGATATGCTAAAACAGGCGTATCTTGAAAAATGTAAGAAACCGTTCAATGGTAATAACAAGAAAGTCATTATATTTACTGCATTTGCTGATACCGCAGAGTATTTATACAGAAATATTTCCAGTTGGGCTTATCAAAACTTGGGACTTCATACTGCGATAATCACAGGTCAACGCACAGATACAACCTTACGTTGCATTGATGGTAAGAAGTTCAAAACTGATCTGAATAGTTTGCTGACGCATTTCTCACCTAGATCAAAAGAACGTGAGAAGGTTTATCCCGAGTTTAAAGAAGAGGTAGACATTTTAATTGCTACTGACTGTATTTCAGAAGGTCAAAACTTACAGGACTGTGACTATCTCGTTAACTACGATATTCACTGGAACCCCGTTCGTATTATTCAACGTTTTGGGCGTATAGACCGTTTAGGTTCGATTAACGACACAATTCAACTTGTGAACTTCTGGCCAAATATGGAGTTGGACGAGTATATCAACCTAGAGGCTAGGGTTAGTGGGCGTATGGTACTGCTCGATATTTCTGCAACGGGTGAAGAAAACGTTATCGAGCAAGATCCAAAGCTCAACAAGGGAATGAATGACTTAGAGTATCGCAGAAAGCAACTTGAACAACTCCAAAATGCTGTAGTTGATTTAGAAGAAATCTCAGGTGGTGTGTCCATAACCGACTTAACGCTGAACGATTTTAGAATGGATCTATCAAGTTTCCTCAGTGATAAATCAAAAGGTAACACAGATACCTTAGATCAAGCTCCATTCGGGCTGTTTGCACCTGTCATTATCAACAAAGAATCGTTTGAGTCAGAACGTAGCCAATTTGCAGGTCTAAAAGATGAAATTCAATCAGGAGTCATTTTCTGTCTAAAAGACATTCAAGGAAAAGTCCAGGTCGAAGAAAGCTATTCACTCGCCCCTTACTATCTTGTTTATGTGTCTGATGAACAAGAAATATTACTTTCATTTACCCAATCAAAACAGATTCTGGATCTATGCAAGAAACTAGGCTCAGAGTTCAAATCCTTTGAAGATTCGGCATACGCATATCAAGAGTTTGAGAAGAGAACTCAAAAGGGAATGAAAATGAATCATTTCCAGAATCTTCTCAGCAAAGCGGTTGAAAATATTGCGGGTAAAAGTGAAGAAATCGGTGCAACAAGTTTGTTTAGTCGAGGTGGAACAGTTTTATCAGCGTCAAGCTCTCAAAATATGAATGATTTTGAAGTAGCAAGCTATATGGTCATTCTGTAGGAGCGAGGCAATGAGCAAGGTCATAGATTTTCGCAGTGGAAATTTGTTCGACAAGGTATACGAACACCTCGCTTTACCAGAATCAACATTCCTTGGCACACGAATCACTAAGAAGATGATTCTAGAGAACAATGATCTCTCAAGTAGTGATAAGAAACTGGTAAATGATGTAATTCAATCCGTTGAATGGCTGAATACTCTTAAGCCTGAAACGTTGAACATACCGACTTATTTAACCGAAACGGTAGAGTATATCGAGGTGGCTGTTCTTAAAATCAATCTCAAAGCCGACACAACAAACCGTGGAAAGTTGAAGAGCACAGCAAAGCTCTTCCATACACTGATCCCCTACCCGGTTATCTTGCTGTTAGAGCTAAACGGAGAACTGGCGATTAGCCTGGCAGACAAGCGAATTAATCAGGCTGATAGTTCAAAGTTGGTCATTGAGTTTTTTTACAACAGCCAGTGGTTCAACGTTGGAAGCTTGAAGGACAATGAGAACGAATTCTTGAACGATTTTTCGCTGAAAAATGTATCAAGCGTCAACTACTACGAACTGTATCAAGACTTCATCGCTAAGCTCATTGCTCTTGAAACAAGTTATATTTCATATTCTTATCGTAAAAATGGCTGTACGAATAGTGAACGCTGCTTATCACAAGCAAGCAAAGTCGATACATTTGATGAACCTTTATTCACAGATATGAGCAACGAAGAGAAGACAAGACTTCTCAAAGAGTTAGCATCACTTGATGGTGAATTGAACAATATTAGAAACAAGTTAAAGAAAGAGCTGCAAATGAGTGAGAAAATGCGTCTCAATGTGCAAGCAAGAAAAGTAAAACAGGCAATTTCAGCAATCACTTCTCAGTTTGTATAAGAAGAGCAGTGAAGCAGAATTTTAAGAAATTTTACTTAAGGCGATAGAGCAAATTTGCATCGACACTGATTGTTAATAGGTAATCAACATAATGAGCCAAATGGAAAAGATCATGGGCACCAGTCCAGAAGCAAAAAGCCTGGACATAACCACTCAGAACATAGAGCATCTAAAGCAACTGTTCCCTGATGCTTTTTCAGAGGGAAAGATTGATTTTGATGTACTCAAAGCAGTTTTGGGTGCAGAAATTGACGATTCAGAAGAGCGTTACAACTTTACCTGGAATGGCAAAACGAAAGCGCGACAAATCGCTCAAACACCATCTACAGGTACCTTACGCCCTTGTAAAGAAGAAAGCGTTAATTGGGAAACGACCGAAAATTTGTTCATCGAAGGGGATAACCTTGAGGTCTTGAAGCTTCTGCAAAAGTCTTACCATAAAAAAGTAAAGATGATCTATATCGACCCTCCTTACAACACTGGCAAAGATTTTGTTTATAAAGATAACTTTCGTAATAGCCTTCAAAATTACCTCATTCAGACGGGACAAGTTGACAATGATGGTAATAAGTTAAGTACAAATTCTGACACATCAGGGCGATATCACTCCGATTGGCTATCAATGATGTTTCCGAGACTAAAGCTTGCCAGAAACCTACTTCGAGAAGATGGTGTAATTGTTGTTCATCTTGACGAACACGAGAACTATCATCTTAGAATATTACTCAATGAAATATTTGGTGAGGACAATTTTTTAGGCGAAATTTGCTGGGATAAAGGTAATCCTAAGGGGGATTCAACTAGGATTGCATATCAGCATGAATCAATAATTTGCTTTGCTAAAAATTACGTGATGTTCAAGGATAATGCATTAAAAAGACAAAAGTTAAATGCTGAAAAATAATTAAAAAAGCCAACTCGTTATATAAAAAGATTGGAAAATGGCTATGCCTGATGAGCTGGCTAAAATAATAAAAAAGTATAAACTTGATCTGCAAATAGATGCATTTTCAAAAATGTACACGCTATCTGATGCTAATGAAGAATTGGCTTTCTGGATAAATTCTCAAACAGAATTTTCTGGTGGCGAGGCCGCTTATAAATATATTGATGATGAAGGTAGAGTGTATCAACCAGTATCCATGGCATGGCCAAATAATAAAAAAGCACCAGATGATTATTTCATACCTTTAATACATCCAAAAACAAGAAAAGAATGCCCTGTGCCTGCCAAGGGATGGAGAAATCCACCATCTACTATGATGGATTTGTTGGAAAAAGACCTGATTGTATTCGGCGATGATGAGAACACTCAACCCCGTAGGAAATATCTTTTATCAGAAAATATGTTTGAAAATGTACCTTCAGTCCTAAAGTTTTCTAGTTCTGACGATGTCTTATTAAAAACTATGGGTATAAGTTTTGACAACCCCAAACCATATAAATTTTCCAAATCACTAATTACGTACTTTACTAAACCTGATGATTTAGTTTTAGATTTTTTTGCAGGTTCAGGTACAACAGGACATGCCTGCCTTTCATTTGATAATGAAGAAAAAAGGAAGTTTATTTTAGTACAATTACCTGAAAAGGTGGCAGATAAAACGATTATTGATACTACTATTTCTCGGCTTAAACACTGTGTGAGCGAAGAACAGGGCTTTAAGTTCTTTAAGCTTGGCGAAACAAATATTCGCCCTTGGGATGCAGACTTTGACAGCTTAGAACAAGTACTTCAACAAGCTACTAAGTCAATCAAAGATGGTCGTTCTAGCGAAGATGTTTTATACGAAATATTCCTAAAATATGGCTATGAATTAACTACGCCAGCAGAAACTGAAACAGTTAATGGTAAAAACGTTTTTGTAGTCGGTGCAGGAGCTTTAATTGTTTGCTTGGATGATGAAATCACGACTGAAACAGTAGAAGGCATCACCAAACTAAAATCTGAATTAGATCCTGAAACAACACAAGTAGTCTTCAAAGATGAAGGTTTTACTGACGATCGAGTTAAGACCAATGCAATTCAGATCTTGAAACAAGCCGGCATCGAAGATGTTAAGAGTATTTAAGGGATAAGTTATGTCTGAAATGAAGATTAAGTTTAATCCTGATCTAGACCATCAAAGAGATGCGATTAACGCAATTATAGGTGTTTTTGAAGGGCAGGAAACATTCCAGTCTAATTTTTCAGTTTTATCAAATACACTTACAAATGAACAGTTGGGCTTGTTTGCCCGAAACAATGATATTGGTGTAGCAAATGCTCTTACTCTTTTACCAGAAGAGCTTTATGAAAATACACGAAATGTTCAGCTTATTAACGGCTTACCACAAACTGAAACGTCCAAACAAACTCTTCCAAGTCTTGATTTCACTATCGAGATGGAAACGGGAACAGGTAAAACTTACGTTTACCTGCGTAGTGTGTTTGAGTTGAATCAGCGGTATGGACTAACAAAGTTCATCATTGTTGTTCCATCTGTTGCGATCAAAGAGGGTGTTTATAAATCTCTGCAAATAACAGAAGAGCATTTTAGAAAAGAGTATAAGAACGTTCAGTATGATTATTTTGTATACGATTCTTCTAAGCGTGAGCAAGTAAGAAACTTCGCAACGAATGATTATATTCAAATCATGGTCATCAACATTGATGCTTTCAGTAAGTCTTTCACTGATCCAGATAAAGAGACTACTGCAAACTTGATTCACAGAACCGATGACCGATTGAACGGAATGAAGCCGATTGAGTTCATCCAAGCAACTAATCCTGTTGTTTTGATTGATGAGCCCCAATCTGTGGCATCTACAGCTAATCGTCAAAGTGCGATTGCCAGCTTAAACCCACTATGCACGTTCCGTTACTCCGCAACGTTGACAGTAAAGTTTAACTTACTCTATAAGCTTGACTCGATTGATGCTTATTCCCGTAAGCTTGTTAAACAGATTGAAGTTGCTTCACTAGAGGTTCAAGACAATCACAACCAAGCTTATATCAAATTAATTAGTGTCGATAATAAGAAGTCACTAATCACTGCAAAAGTTGAGATTGACGCTCAAACTAATACTGGCAAATTACAGCCACGTAAAACCATCACGGTTAGGAGTGGTACGGATTTATTTGAAGCATCTGGGGGACGAACTGTTTACGAAGGATATGTGATCAACGATATCTATTGTGAAGAAGGTAATGAATATATCGACTTTACAAGTCGTGATAATATTATCGAGCTTGGACAGGCAATAGGTGAGGTTGATGAAAACACGTATAAGCGTTTGCAACTATCTAAAACCGTTGAAGAACATCTAGAGAAAGAGCTTAAATTTTTCAAAAAAATCACAACTGGAGTTGACCCTATGGATCATTCAAAAGTGATGAGTCAGAAGGGGATTAAAGTTCTCAGTTTGTTCTTTATCGATAAAGTAGCGAACTACCGAGGCTATACGAAAGATGGTGTACCGATCCAAGGTAAATTTGCACAATGGTTCGAAGAAGAATTCATACAGCAACTCAGAAAACCAAAGTATCGTGTCTTATACCCGTCTGTGTGGGATAAGAACAGCTCAGGTAAGCCAGTATTGAACGAGCAAGCTCTAAAGGAATTGGCAAGTTCAGTTCACAATGGCTATTTTGCTCAAGACAAGAAGAACGATGCGTCAGGAAACCCTCTTTTCGCAGAATCTAAGTTAGCGGCAAATGGTGAGGGTGGTAAAACCGCTGCTGATGAATCTGCTTACAATCTGATTATGAAAGATAAAGAAAAGTTACTTTCTGTTGATGAGAAATTACGCTTTATCTTTAGCCACTCAGCATTGAAGGAAGGTTGGGATAACCCTAACGTATTCCAGATATGTACACTAAACGAAACCAATTCAGTCATGAAGAAACGACAAGAGATCGGTCGAGGTTTGCGTTTAGCCGTTGATCAATCCGGTGAACGTGTTCCATACGGTTTTGAGGTGAATACTCTTACTGTAATGGCGAACGAATCTTACGAGCAGTTTGTATCGGAACTTCAAAAAGAGATTGAAAAAGAGGAAGGTATTAAGTTCGGTGCTATTGAGAAGCATCAATTTGCTAATATCGTTATTTCTAAGCAATTTGACAAAAAAGAGTTCCTTGGGACTAAAAAATCAGAAGAGATCTATCAGCATCTAACCGACTATGGTTACATCGATAAGAACGGTAAGATCCAAGATTCCCTTAAGGCTGATCTTTTTGATAACACTGTAAATCTTCCTGGAAGTGTAACGGAATATTCCGATGCAATTTTAGCGACTTTAAGGAAAGTCTCTAAAGGCTTGAGCATTAAGAAACACGAAGAGAAGAAGACTGCAAATCTACGTGAAGATAATGGTAAGCAGGTTGTCCTTGGTGAGGATTTCAAGGCCCTTTGGGATCGTATCAAGTATAAAACGACTTATAGAGTAGATTTTAACATTGCTGAATTGGTTGAAAAATGTATCAAAGAAATTCGTGCATCAGTAGCCGTAGCGAGTGCGAAATTTGAATACAAGAAAGTCAAAATTGCTATAACAGAAGCGGAACTTGAAACATTTGACGAAGAGTCAAAGATTCAATACTACCGTAATAGAAACTTCCAATTGCCTGATGTTGTGACTTATCTAGAGTCGAATACAAACCTAACTCGTAAGACCGTAGTTCAAATCTTGCTCGGTTTGGGCGATAAACTTGAAGCATTCAAGAACAACCCTCAACGATTCATCGAACTGGCTAGCGAAGTGATCCGAAAACAAATGCGACTCGCAATTGTCGATGGGATAACTTACCACCGTATCGGTGATGAAGATTATTATGCTCAAGAGCTGTTCCAAGAGGAAGAGCTGACGGGTTATCTCAAGAATATGGTTGAAGCGAAAAAATCTGTTTACGACTATATTATTTGTGATTCAGACACAGAGATTGAATTTTCCGCAAAACTTGAAGCATCGAACGATGTTAAGCTTTATGCAAAACTTCCTTCTTGGTTCAAGATTGATACCCCGCTAGGCAGTTATAACCCTGATTGGGCGGTTTTAATCGACAAAGACGATGGTATGGGTGATCAGCTCTACTTTGTAGTAGAAACGAAATCCAGTATCTTCTCTGATGATCTGAGAGCATCTGAACAAGCAAAAATTAACTGTGGTATGGCTCACTTTGAAGCGTTGTCAAAAGATAAAGAGGGTAACGCCCTTGAGAATCCTGCTAAGTTCGTCAAAGCAGACTCTTTTGACACTTTCTCGACGCACCTTGCAGAATAATTTAATTGGTAGTCACATTGTGGCTACCCTGTAAGTTTACTTTCAAAACGCGCTATAAACTTCAAGAGCTATTCTGATATATGGCCCGGAAAGCATATCTGGTCCGACCCTAACGTAGGGCTAAGTTCTTACTTAATATCACGTTCAACCAAACCTCATTCCTCTGTGGACGCTTATCCTGAGTTATCCATAACTTAACGACTTCAATTCCTACTATGTCTTGCACTAATATGCTCAGTCCCAACTCATCCATATCCGTAAACCGCCGCCCATCCAACTCCCGCTCCCCATCCCCATACTTAAACGACACATACCAAACCCCACCTGGCTTCAGCGCATCCGCCAACCTCCGCATCACTCCCGTCAACTCCACTGCCGGAACATGCAACAACGAAGCACAGCACCAAATCCCATGAAACTCTTCTTTCCAGTCCACATCCGCAAAGGTCATCAGCTGAACCGGCAACCCGGTATGTTCCCGCGCCAGCTCAACCATCGCAGAGGACGCATCAAACGCCTCCACCTGATACCCCATCGCCAGAAACGCCTTTGCATCGCGTCCTGAGCCGCATCCCGCATCCAGCACCCGCGCCCCAGGCGCAAGATGGCGAGTAAAGGTCTCGTAGAGCGAGGACATATCGACATTCACCGTTCCGTCGAAGAAGGTCTGCGCATTGTCCTGATAGTATTTGAGCGTCATTAGAATGTGGCCTCGCCTTCAGCTTTCGGTTCCCAGGTATGGAACAGCCTCACTTTGGCAGCGTTCCAGTTATTTTCAAGAAAGTTTTTCCGCGTGGAGGGCTGCTTTCCGGTCTGCTGGATTATAGTTTCGTGCAGCGGGAGTTTGCTCTGAATAAAATACTCGTTGCGGGCATTTAACCGTTCAAGGAGTCTACTTCCCGGCAGGCGAGCGGATTTGCCCTCAACGCCGCGATTACAGCATTTGCAGGCCAATACCAGATTCCACACGCCATTGATATTGGCGACTTCATCGCGTGCCGCCCACGGAATGAAGTGGTCAACATCAGCCAGCGCAGGATCGCCCGGTATCAGGCTGACAGGTTTGAAACAGTAGAAGCAGCGTCCTTTTTGATAGCCGTTTAAACTGTCGCGACAGCTGGTGATATCAACCCGCCGCGCATTTACGCGACTGAACAGCAACTGATTATCTTCGTCAAACTCAACACCAACAAGGTTGCGGGAAACGCCCATCGCCCAGGCCTGTTCGACAAGGTTCCAGCGCGCAGTGGTTTCAAATGCCAGGTTCTGATACTGCAGACGCTCGCCCAGATGGAAGAAATTATCCGTCAGGCGGATGCCGTTATGAGTTTTACGCTCATCAATGAAAAACCGTTTTTCGATCTCGCCGCCATTCACATTGTGGAAGGCATCAATCACGTTAGCAAAGCCTCGCCGCACCGTAGTTTCAATTAACTGGCTATGTGAGATCTCACCGTTATTAAATTGCGCGCAGGTATCCAGAAACAGGCTGCGGCTCGAGGTGATCTGCTTCGGGGCGTGTTTCAAATGTTCGCAAAGATGGCGGCTGAACGGCACGGCGAGTTCGTCGAGGGTGATGATGTCATTGCTCGTCTTATCGATCTCATACAGGGCATGGGCAAGCGCGAACTTGTACGATGCGACGTTCTTTCCAAAAAGAATCACCCCGCGCCAGTAGTTCTCCAGCGTAGGGTCAGCCTGGTAAAATTCCATCAATGAAATCCTGTTACGGTGGGGGAGGTAGCGAACTACCGAAACCTGTAACGGGATCACACAATAAATGAATGGTGATGTAAACGCTGAATCTATGTATTTGGTGAATTTGTGACGATTTGCAGTTGAAGAGCGGGGCGCCGGGTTACTGACCAGACAAAAAAGGCGCCCATCGGCGCCTTCCTCATTCACTCGCTGTCTTAAGCCTTTCGAAGCTGGCCCGATATCACCCCAACAAAGTCCATCACCTGTTTCTGCTTACTAGCCGACAGTTGGCTCACCTCACGCATCAGCGTCTCTATTTCCGGTTCGGACTCCCGGGACGTCAGTATCATGCAACCTTTCATCACCTTCACATCCACCTTCGTTCCGGTGCTGAATCGGGCTTCATTTAGCCACAGGCCTTTCATGATGAATGCGGGGATGCGGGTATAATCCCCATAGCGCGTCGCATAACTTACAGTAAATACGCGGTCGTCAGCGGCAAAGACTTCTGGTTGCAGGGATTCTGCAATACAATCGATATTAGTCATGGTTGCTATTCTCTATTAATAGTGATTGTGATGAGCGATACGGGCATGTTGGCGCATGCCCGTATTGCGTTAAATAACCCTGTAAATCTAACCAGTAAATAAAAATAAGTCCAGATTAATATAAAACGTAATAAGCGTTATTTGGCTGCTTTCGAATATCCATTAAATATATTAATTCGCTGCGATTTATAATTTTACGCATAAGGAAATGATAGTTATGACCGGGAATATCGAACAACGTATCTATGCGCTTGCAAGACGTTATAACGGCGTGTACCTCATCAATAACGAGAAAAACCAACAATTACTCAATGCCAGTACGGACCTCGATACGGATATGCTGCTGGATGTCGACGAAGCAGAAGCACTCATGGACGAGTTTTTTAAGAATTCGGCGTGGATAAGGGAAGTTTTAATATAAAGGATTATTATCCTGACGAGCCTTTTTCCTGGAATCCATTCAAGAAATCCACACTTGTTCCAGTGCCCGATTTCACTATTGGCATGTTGATCGAATCGGCAAAATGCGGGAAATGGTTGTACGACTAATCATAAGAAAGGTAATAAAGATATGTTCCTTATCATCGACTGACAACCATGTTGAATTACGTCTTGACTCTCTGGAAGATATTATGGTGAAAGGTTAAAGGGTTACACCATAGCTTAACTCACTCGATAGATTCAACTGTAGAGAATGGGTGAAACACTCGCCATTACAGTTAAATTAAAGGATATCGTATTATTTCCAAAAAATAGGAATATATTTAGGCGAAAATGAAGGTGTTCATATGGAACGAATAATTTAACGTCTTTACTATAGGTGCCACCTTTTGCAAATATGGCAGATAAATTATGGCGTTACATGGAAAGTTTGTCATCAACGATGCTTATTACTCTCCACTATCATTTCCTGGCGTAGGAACGTTTTTAGCATTCTCAGGAAATGGCGCATACCGTAACCGTGGGGCATGTGGAATGATCCCTCAAATGGGCCCTGTGCCCGCAGGAAAATACTGGATTGTTGATCGTCCAGAAGGTGGGTTTAGATCTCAGATAAATACAGGAGTCAGGGATATTTACAACCAATTTGCCAACGGAGCTACATTCAAACATTCGGAATGGTTTGCACTGTGGCGTGATGACTGGGGTATTGATGATTACGCATGGATAGAAGGGGTGAAGCGCGGTAATTTTCGTCTTCATCCAGGCATACTTTCCGAAGGCTGCATTACGCTACCACATGATTCAGATTTTGCCATGCTACGCAATGCATTGTTACGAACGCAGCAGATAGACGTACCCTGCATGAAAACACTCAAAGCATATGGCTCGATTGAGGTAATAGCCAATGGTAAAGCGTGTCTTTAGTTTATTCATCAAAATAGCGCTCTTGTTTTTGGTGATGCTAGTCGTCGCTAAATCAGTGCATTATGAGAAGCTAATATTCGACTTTATGAGTAATCATGTGAGTTTTTCTAGTTCAGATAAAATCGCAAAATTCATTCTAGGTGAGCCAGATCCTGAACCACGCGAATCTATAAGAGCATATATTGGCATTTTTATTAACATTTTAATCAGTGTTCCTTTACTGAGCGCATTAATATCTGGATTCGACACCGCATTTCATAAAGTAAAACCTAAGAATTTCTTAAAGGAGTGGACCTTATCTACGTTAAAACGGTTCGCCAAATTATTAATTTTCATATGTTTGTTTTGGGCATTTTTCCGTCTTCTACCCTATCAAGCTGTATTTCCCGACAATCAAAATTATTCATCTTTTACGACAGTAGTAGTTATCGTATTTAACTTTGTGCTGACAATCGCTTGCTACTGTTTCATTACGAAAAGCATCACAACCAAAAGGAGTTTGTAACATGCCTATCCCCGCTTATATGTGGCTTAAGGACGATGGAGGAGCTGATATTAAAGGCTCTGTAGATGTTAAGGATCGTGAAGGGAGTATCGAGATTGTGGGTTTCAGCCATGGCTTGAACATTCCAGTAGATAGCGCCAACGGTAAGATCACTGGTAAACGTTCACATTCACCCATGATGATCGAAAAAGAATTTGATAGTGCCAGCCCGTATCTTTACAAAGCTGTTTCCACAGGTCAGACGCTCAAAAGTGCAGAGATCCGCTGGTATCGCATTAACTATGCCGGGCAGGAAGAATGCTATTTCGTTATGACCATCGAGGGCGTAAAGATCACAGGTATAAATCCTGGAATGCCAAATGCTAAAATGACAGGTAATTCACAGATCAACCATATGGAATCTGTTTCCCTGATGTACGACAAAATCACCTGGCGTTATGTTGATGGTAATGTCCAATATACCGATGACTGGAACGTGAGAGCATAACTAAAAATAAGGGGCGTGTGCCCCTTTAATCACCCACCCACCCCCATCGCCCCCCTTATAATCGGAATCGGCGTCAGCAAGTGCTGATACATCAACTCCCCCGCCTTAACCCCATCCCTTGTCAGCACCGCATCCAGCAACCGCTGATGCTCCACATGCTTCCTTTCTAACATCGCAACAGACAGCACCGTCTTCCTCAACCACACATACCTATACCTTGCCGCCAGATCGAACAATCTTTCCCGCATCTGCATCAAATACTGCGATCCACACCCCGCCACAATGGCGGTATGAAACGCCTGATGCCGCTGGTCCCATTCGTCCAGCATGGTCTCGCTGGCGTCGCGGGATTCCAGCTTGTTCAGCAGATGCATGCGGGCGAGGAGGTCGGCTTCCCACTCTTCGCCGCCGCGTTCGATGGCGAGGCGGACCAGCATCGCCTCCATGTTGGCGCGCGCGTCAAAGATATCGAGCAGCTCCTGTTCGGACATCGGCGCCACCCGGTAGCCTTTCTGGTTGATGACCGTGACCAGCCCTTCGGCAACCAGCTGCGACAGCGCTTCGCGCAGCGGGCCGACGCCCAGTTCATAGCGGGAGGTCAGCAGGCTCATGCGCAGCTTCTCATCCGGCTGATAAACGCCGCGGATAATGTCGTTCTTCAGCCAGCGGTATCCGTCTATGGCCGTCGCCTGGGAAATGATGGTCATGGTCCTGCTCCTTAAAAACTGCCCGGCTTACACCGGGCGCTAAATCTAACCCTGCTTCGCCTCGTCAAAACACTCGGCGATGATCGCCAGCCCCTGCTGAAGCTGCGCCTCTTCCACGGTCAACGGCACCAGAATGCGCAGCACGTTGTAGTATGGGCCGCAGGAGAGCAGGATCAACCCTTTATCCCGCGCCCGGGCGACAATCTGCGCCGTCAGGGCGGCGTTCGGTTTATTGTGGTCGCCGTCTTCAAACAGCTCGATGGCGATCATCGCCCCCAGGCCGCGCACGTCGCCGATCTCAGAGTGTTTTTCGGCGATAGCCAGCAGGCCCTCGCGCAGGGTGTTGCCCAGTTTATTGGCTTTGCCCAGCAGATCTTCCTGCTCGAACACCTTCATCACCGCCAGCGCGGCGGCACAGGCGATGGGGCTCCCGGCGTAGGTGCCGCCCAGCCCGCCCGGGGCGATGGCGTCCATCACGTCGGCGCGTCCGGTGACGCCCGCCAGCGGGAAGCCGCCGGCAATGGATTTGGCGAAGGTGGTGATATCCGCCGCCACGCCCATCTGCTCCATGGCGAAGAAGGTGCCGGTACGGCCCGCGCCGCTCTGCACTTCATCGGCGATCAGCATGATGCCGTGCTCGTCGCACAGATCGCGCAGGCGCTGCATAAAGGCAGGGGAGGCGGCGTAGAAGCCGCCTTCACCCTGCACGGGTTCGATCACGATGGCGGCGATATCTTCCGGCGCGGCATCGTTCTTAAAGATGCGATGGATGCTGGCGATGGCGTCATCATCGCTTATACCGTGCAGGGCGCACGGATAGAGCGCGCGATAGACGTGGCCAGGCATCAGCCCCATGCCCGCTGAGTAAGGGTTCACTTTCCCGGTCAGGGAGAGGGTGTAGTGGGTGCGGCCATGGTAGGCCCCGGTAAAGGCGATGGTGCCGTTGCGCTTCGTGGCGGCGCGGGCAATTTTCACCGCGTTCTCCACCGCTTCGGAGCCGGTGGTTACCAGCAGGGTTTTTTTCGGGAAATCGCCCGGCACTTTCTGGTTCAGGGTTTCGCAAAGCTCCAGATAGGGCTCGTAGGCCAGCACCTGGAAGCAGGTATGCGACAGCTTTTTCAGCTGCTCTTCGACGGCGCTGACCACCTCCGGGTGCAAGTGCCCGGTGTTCAGCACCGCGATACCGCCGGCGAAATCAAGATATTCACGGCCTTCAACGTCCCACACCCGGCTGTTCTCGGCGCGGGCGGCGAAAATCGGGTGGATCTGACCCACGCCGCGGGGGATGGCATTGCTACGACGCTGCATTAACTCTTTATTGCTGCTCATTGAAATCTCCTGAATCACATAAGTTAAAGGCCGATGCACATATATTTGATTTCTAAGTAATCTTCGATGCCGTATTTAGATCCTTCCCGACCCAGACCGGAGGCTTTGATCCCGCCGAACGGGGCCACTTCGTTAGAGATAATGCCGGTGTTGATCCCGACGATGCCGTACTCCAGCGCCTCGCCGACGCGGAACACGCGGCTCAAATCGCGGGCATAGAAGTAGGCAGCCAGGCCGAACTCGGTATCGTTGGCCATCGCGATAACGTCCGCCTCATCCTGAAAACGGAACAGCGGGGCCAGCGGGCCGAAGGTCTCCTCTTTCGCCACTTTGGCATCACCGGGCACATCTACAAGAATAGTCGGCTGGAAGAAGTTGCCGCCCAGTTTATGCAGCGATCCGCCGGTGATAATGCGCGCGCCTTTCTCCACCGCGTCGGCAATGTGTTCTTCAACTTTTGCTACCGCCTTGCTGTCGATCAGCGGCCCGGTGGTCACACCCGGCGTCATGCCGTCGCCGAGCTGGAGTTTATCCACCGCCTGCTGGAGCTTTTCGGCAAAGCGATCGTAAACGCCGTCCTGCACGTACAGGCGGTTGGCGCACACGCAGGTCTGCCCGGCGTTGCGGAACTTGGAGGCCAGCGCCCCTTCCACGGCTTTGTCCAGATCGGCATCGTCAAAGACGATAAAGGGCGCGTTGCCGCCCAGCTCCAGCGACACTTTTTTGATGTCTTTCGCGCACTGGGCCATCAGCTGGCGGCCAATCTCGGTCGAGCCGGTAAAGGAGAGCTTGCGCACCAGCGGGTTGCTGGTCAGCTCGTTACCGATGTCCGACGCTGAGCCGGTCACCACGTTGAAGACCCCCTCGGGGATGCCCGCGCGGCTCGCCAGTTCGGCCAGCGCCAGCGCGGAGAACGGCGTCTGGCTGGCGGGTTTGAGCACCATGGTGCAGCCTGCCGCCAGCGCCGGGCCCGCCTTGCGGGTGATCATCGCCGCCGGGAAGTTCCACGGGGTGATGGCGGCGGTGACGCCAATCGGCTGCTTTATCACAATCAAGCGCTTGTCCGCCTGATGGCCGGGAATGGTGTCGCCGTAGACGCGTTTTCCCTCTTCGGCGAACCACTCTATAAAGGAGGCGGCATAGCTGATTTCACCTTTCGCTTCCGCCAGCGGTTTGCCCTGTTCGAGGGTCATCAGCTGAGCCAGATCGTCCTGGTTGGCCATCATCAACTCGAACCAGCGGCGCAGGATGTTGGCGCGTTCTTTGGCAGTGAGCGCTCGCCAGGCGGGCAGGGCGCGGTTCGCCGCCTCAATCGCGGTGCGGGTTTCATCGGCGCCCATCTTCGGCACGCTGCCCAGGGTCTGGCCGTTTGCCGGGTTGGAGACGGTAATCGCCTCGCCGCGGTGCGCGTCGCACCACTTTCCTTCTATATAAGCCTGCTGGCGGAATAAGCTGGGATCGTTGAGTTGCATGATGGCTTCCTGTCTCAGAATGATTAACGGGTACAGGCGGCGTGGAGTGTGTCCACGCTTCGGGCTGCCCGCAGTGTGCGGCCGGGGTTGTGCTGACTGGCGAGCAGGGTCTGAACCTTGCTGACAATATGCGCGCCAATGGGGATCGCCGAGGTCGCAGCCGGTGAGGGCGCATTACAGGTATGAATGGTTCGCGGCGTGGTGACAAATAAAAAGTCGTCGATGAGCTTCCCGTCTGGCGAAACTGCTTGCGCCCTCACACCCGCAGGCCAGGGGTGCAGATCTTTCACCGTCAGGCTCGGGCAATATTTTTGCACCAGCCGCAGGTAGCCGCTTTTGCACAGGGAGTTTTTCATCTCGCTTAAGCCCGAGCGCAGGTTGTTTTGCAGCACCCGGCGAATGCCGGAGGAACCAATAATTTCCAGCATATCGGTTAAGGAGATATCGCCCTTGCGATAGCCCTCGCGCTTAAAGGCCAGTACCGCGTTGGGGCCCACCGTGACGCTGCCGTCGATCATGCGGGTGAGATGCACGCCCAAAAAGGGCATGGCCGGATCGGGGATCGGGTAGATAAGGTGGTTAACGATCTGATTGTGTTCCGGCGCGAGGCGGAAATACTCCCCCCGGAACGGGCAGATAATAAAGCCCGGATCGATGCCGAGCATGTTGACCAGCCTGTCGGCCATCAGCCCGGCGCAGGCAATCATGGTCATGGCTTCAAACTCGCGCCCGTCGCGGGTGTGGATGACCACGCCGCTGGCGTGCTCCTTCAGGGCGCTGACCTCGGCGTTGAAAATCACCTCGCCGCCTTTCGCCTGGAAGCGTTTTGCCATCGCCGCTGTCACCTCGCGATAGCTGACAATCCCGCTGGAGGGGACAAAAATCCCGCCCAGCCCGGTGATGTTGGGCTCGCGCTCGCGCAGTTCGGCGGCGCTCAGCCACTCGCGCTCGATCCCGTTGGCGGCGGTGCGATCCCACAGGGCCTGCATCCGTTCCATCTCGAGCGCAGAGGTGGCAACCAGCATCTTGCCGCAGGTGTCATAGCGAATCTGGTTCTCATCGCAAAAGGCTTTGGTGGCCCGGTTTCCGGCCAGGCAAAACTGCGCCTTCAGGCTGCCGGGAGTGTAATAGACCCCGGCGTGGATCACGCCGCTGTTGCGCCCGGTCTGGTGGCAGGCCGGACCTGCCTCCTTCTCCAGCAGCGCGATGCGGGCGTCCGGGTAGAGCTCAATCAGCTGCATGGCGGTCGACATGCCGATGATGCCGCCGCCGGTAATCACGAAATCATACATCCGCGCAATCCCTACTGATGAGTCTGATAGTGGCTGGTGGCGTAGCTGATATACCCCCGCTGGCGCATCAGTTCCCGCCGCAGATCCGGATGCGGGGTAAAGCGGTCCCGGCCGTGCAGCCAGAACATGTTGTTGATCAGCAGGAATTTACCCACCGGTACCGGAATGGAAATGATGTGTTTACTGCTCTCCAGCGCGTCAGAAAGTTCGCTCAGCCACACGCCCTCTTCAAAATCTTTCGGCTGCACGAACTGGTCGATGTAGCGCATCACCGGGCGGCCCTGCTGGTCGACGTCGAACACCGGATGAAACACATCCTGCGCGACGTTTTTGCTTGGCGGTGCCGTCCAGCGCAGCGGACGGCGGGCCAGCGGATGGCTGAAGAATTTCTCCAGCGACTCCCAGTCATCAAGGTGCAGCAGCAGGGAGTTGCCGCCCTGCATGTTTTGCTCGTCGATCTTCATCATCAGCACGTAGTCGGTCACTTCATCGACGAAGGTGCCGTCGTTGTGCAGCTCCAGCACGCGATGGGGCTGGCGCAGATAGCTGTCTGAGTTATCGACGTTTTTTACCGTAAAGCGGGCGTAGTACTGGCCGCTCATGGCGTCATAGTTCGAGCGTCCGATCAGGTGAGCCACGGCGGTGGCGATCTTCACCATCTCGTCGGCCTGGGCGACGTTATCCACCCCCTCGGCGTCAATCAGCAGGGCACCCTCGCTGCGGCTGAGGATCGTGTTCAGCAGCAGGGGCTGGAGCTGGTTGCCGCACAGGTCATCGAGGATCTTCGCCACCCGAAAGCGCAGGAAGGATTTGTACTCCAGCGCCTGGATGGGCCACTGCTCCACCTCCCGCAGGAACTGCTGCGTGACGTCCGCTGAGAACGTCAGCTCCAGCAGGCGCGGAGACTGCACGGAGGGCGCGATGCGAAAACCGGTGATGGTGTGGGTTAACGCCTCGTCGGGCTGTTTTACGGCGGTCAGTGCATTCATCAGAATCAATCCTCTCAGAAAGTATTCAGGGAACGGGGTGTTTCGTAGCCATAAATTAAAAATATCTACATTTTGGGTAAATGGGCACATACCGGCATGATTGTTTAGATTTTGTGATGCAGGCGTAAAAATTGACCGAATTGAGCGGAAAAAACGGGAAAAGAGAAGGATCTGAACATCGCTCAGTGATGGGGCTCACGGAAAACGAGGTGCGACCTTAACAAAAACGTGACATATCCATACAAATCTTAACAAATCGCGAGAGCGGTGCTGTACGGCGTTCAGGCGCTCTTCTATACCTTGATTCGTGTTACCTGCGACACCAACTCAACACAGAGAATAAACGTATGGAACAGACTTCTGGCAAGAAAAGTGAAGCAATTCATAGCGATACTACACAGCAATTTAACCGCTCCATCGGTCTCATCTCTAACTTTTCGCTTGGGTTCACCTACCTCTCGCCGCTGACGGCGGTCTACTCCCTGTTTGCGCTGGCGGTGACGCTGGCGGGGCCTCCGGCCATCTGGTGGATCCCGATTGTCGCCTGCGGGCAGCTGCTGGTGGCGCTGGTGTTTGGCGAAGTGGCGTCGCAGTACCCCATTACCGGCGGGTTGTACCCCTGGGCGCGCCGCCTGTGGGGCAAAAAATATGCGTGGATCGCCGCCTGGATCTACCTCTGGGCGCTGGTGGTGACCATCACCTCGGTCGCGGAATACACCGCCACCTTCGTCGGCTCCCTGTTCGGCTTTGAAATCTCGCCCGGTAACATGCTGATCACCTCGGTCGTGCTGCTACTGATGATGATGGCGATAAACATGTCGGGCACCAAAAATCTCGCCCGGGTCGCCAGGATTGGCTTCTGGTGTGAGATCGTCAGCGTGATTGCGCTCGGGATCTACCTGCTGATTTTCCATCGCGCCCAGCCGTTCTCGGTGGTGTTTGATTCGATGGGGGTGATTGCCAAAGATGGCAGCTACCAGCCGGCGTTTATGGCGGCGGCGCTGATCGGCCTGTTCATGTTCTTCGGCTTTGAGGCCTGCGGCAACGTGGCGGAAGAGGTGGAAAACCCGAGCAGGAAGATCCCGGTGGCGATGATCCTCAGCATCGTGTTTGGTGCCATTTCGGCGCTGATCTCCATCCTCGGCTACCTGTTGGCCTCCCCGAACCTGATGAACATCGTCAACGGCAAGATCGCCGATCCGATCCCGGCGATCCTCAACGAGGCTCTGGGGGAAACCGGCGCCACGGTGTTTATCATCATCGCGGTGATCGCCATGCTGTCGTGCATTCTCTCCCTGCAGGCCGCGCTGAGCCGCCTGATCTTCTCCTTCTCCCGCGACCAGATGCTACCGGGTAGTGCCTGGATGTCGAAGCTGTCGAAAAACAGCGTCCCGGACAACGCGATGATCGTCAGCTGCCTGCTGCCGGTGCTTATCTGCGTGTGGGTTTACTTCCAGCCGGATAACCTGGCGCGCATCACCGCCTTTGCGGTTATCGGCATCTACATTTCGTTCCAGATGGTGGTGCTGGCGGCGCTGCGCCAGCGTCTGAAAGGCTGGAAACCGGCCGGGGAGTGGAGCGTCGGCGGCTGGGGAATGCTGGTGAACGTGCTGGCGCTGGCCTATGGCCTGTGCGGCATCTGGCTGCTGGCACAGCCTGCTGAGAGCAGCGACTTTATCGACCGCTGGACGGTGCTGGTGGGGCTGTCGGTGGTGGTGATCTCCGGGCTGGTGTACATGGCGCTGGCCCGTCCGTTCGGACGCTCAAACGCGCCGGAAAACGACGCGATCGAGCATGCAAAACGCCTGAACGCGGGACAATCTCTCTAATCACTCAGAACATAAAAACAATGGAGTCGGCTATGCAACACAACTTACTGATTAATGGCGAACTGGTTGCGGGTTCAGGTGAGATGCAACCCGTGTACAACCCGGCCACCGGCGAGGTACTGCTGGAGATCGCCGAAGCCAGCCCGGAGCAGGTGGACGCCGCGGTGCAGGCCGCCGATCGTGCCTTCCGCACCTGGGGTCAGACCACACCAAAAGCGCGTGCCGAATGCCTGCTGAAGCTGGCGGACGTGATTGAGCAGAACGCCGACAGCTTCGCCCGCCTGGAGTCGCAGAACTGCGGCAAACCGCTGCACTGCGTGCTGAACGACGAGATCCCGGCCATTGTCGATGTGTTCCGCTTCTTCGCCGGTGCCACCCGCTGCCTGAACGGCCTGGCCGCCGGGGAGTATATGGAGGGGCACACTTCGATGATCCGCCGCGACCCGGTGGGCGTCGTCGCCTCTATCGCCCCCTGGAACTACCCGCTGATGATGGCGGCCTGGAAGCTGGGCCCGGCGCTGGCGGCGGGCAACTGCGTGGTGCTCAAACCCTCTGAAATCACCCCGCTCACCGCCCTGAAGCTGGCCGAACTGGCGAAAGATATCTTCCCGGCCGGGGTGATTAACGTGCTGTTTGGCCGGGGTAAAACCGTCGGCGACCCGCTGACCGGCCACGACAAAGTGCGCATGGTCTCCCTGACCGGCTCCATCGCCACCGGGGAGCATATTATTGCCCACACCGCGCCGTCGATTAAGCGCACCCATATGGAGCTGGGCGGTAAAGCGCCGGTGATCGTCTTTAACGACGCCGACATCGATGCGGTGGTGGAGGGCGTGCGCACCTTTGGCTTCTACAACGGCGGGCAGGACTGCACCGCCGCCTGCCGGATCTACGCGCAAAAAGAGGTCTATAACGCGCTGGTCGAAAAACTGGGCGTCGCCGTCGCCAGCCTGAAAATGGGCGCTCCGGATGATGAAACCACCGAGCTTGGCCCGGTCAGTTCCGCCGCCCATCTCACCCGCGTCAGCGAGGCGGTCGAGCGCGCGAAAGCCCTGCCGCACATTCACGTGGTCACCGGCGGCAACAAGGCCGAGGGTAAGGGGTATTACTATCAGCCGACCCTGCTGGCCGGGGCGAAGCAGGGGGATGAGATCATCCAGCGCGAAGTCTTCGGTCCGGTGGTGAGCGTCAGCGTGTTCGACGACGAAGAGCAGGTGCTGGAGTGGGCCAATGACTCCCAATACGGCCTGGCCTCATCGGTCTGGACCCAGGACGTTGGCCGCGCACACCGCATGAGCGCGCGCCTGCAGTACGGCTGCACCTGGGTGAACACCCACTTTATGCTGGTGAGCGAAATGCCGCACGGCGGCCAGAAGCTCTCCGGCTACGGCAAGGATATGTCGATGTACGGGCTGGAAGATTACACCGTGGTACGGCATGTGATGGTGAAGCACTAACGGCATTGCCCGGCGCTACGGTTTTGTCCTTTCGTAGGCCGGGTAAGCGCAGCGCCACCCGGCGTAAAGGTCATGACTGTGCGCAACGATGAACCAAATCCAGTAACTGGTTTTTTATCGATTGTGCATCCGCAGCCATATCGACTGTCGCAAAATGGATCTTATGTCCTTGCGTGACGATAAATTCATGCAGCATATACCCAACGGCAGGGTGCAACAGCATGCCTGCAGCCTGAAGGGATAAAGGATCGTCATTGTTCTCCTGAGTGCGCAGATAAGTATACAGCTGATAAATATAGCCACTGCGCAACGTGGTATCACGGTGCCAGCCCTTCGTGAGGATCGCATTAAATTTGGTATCAATAATGATGCGTTTCTCATTCACCCTGTGTTCAAGAACGATATCTGACTGCATTGTCGGAAAGATATCAGCACTCCCTGCGCTTTGATCGCTCAATGCCCATTTCAGCTCTTTCCCGGCCGCGACATGCCAGATCGCTTTTTCCAGATGGACGCGATAAAAGCCCGCAATACCTTTCTCAAATAGTCTTCTCATCCAGGCCTGATTATTTGAAGGGGCGGGTAAAAGGTGGAGCCCTTGATCCTCGGTAGGTAACAGCAACTGAAAGGCCAGCTGCGCGGCATCCACCATCGGTTTATCGGCCGCATCATGGCGACCAAAGCGCGTCACCGAGGGCAGTTCGCGGTTGTCAGGGTACTCACCGTTTATACCTTCCCGACGCAGCGCCATTGCCGCAAAGCGGCAATCTGCGGCAAGTACAGGTTTGGTGATGAGCGAGGTGAGGCGTTCTAACGCACAGCGAACGAAGCGATTTCGTGGTGTATCGAGCGTCATCTCCTGGAACTCACAGGCGACCCGGCCCCGATCTAACAGCTGATGGCTGGCCGTATGCAAAATATCAATGCGTCCCCGCACCCGGTTCAGAGAGGCATGCCGGGTTTGATAACCCATGCTTAAATTACGACGGCGGCGGAGCGCAATTTCATGAAGCAGGATCTTCGCCACCAGATCGGGGATCTCATCCGGGTTATCTTCCACGGCCACATTGCGCCGCCCCAGCTCCCGAAACAAGTCGGAAGCGTACAGCATCAGTAGCCAGAGATTGCGCACGGGAATGCGTGCCGTCTTATGTTGCTCGCTCCCGGAAGTCATTGTGCTAATAATACTTTTCTTGCGTCGTTGACCTTGCTCGGAGCATCGAACCAGTATTCGGCGAGTAACGGGCAAATCTCCGTCTCGACTACCTGTTCATACCAGGCAAGGGCTTCACCAATCTTCTGGCCGGTTGCCGGGGTGACATAGCTGTGTCCGATACAGAATTGTGGCCCCAGGGCGACGTCATCTGCCAGTTTCTCGTTTAATGCTGTCAGTCGCGATTCGATTAAATTTAAAACGTCTAAGTCGACCGCAAATTTTTGGTTTACCCATTTTTTCCACGCATCGTTAAACATTGGCTTCAGGTCGATAAACGCGAAACGACGGCGCAAGGCTAAATCGAGTAACGCCAGAGAACGGTCGGCTATATTCATCGTGCCGATGATATATAAGTTTTCGGGAATATAGATTTTTTCATCCGGCTCCTTGCGATAGGAGAGCTCAAGCGCCTCAGTCGGGGTGCGTTTATCGGCCTCCATCAGGGTGAGCGTTTCACCGAAAATTTGCGCCGGATTGCCGCGATTGATCTCTTCAATAATCACCACATATTTCGCGGCAGGATTATTAAGCGCTTTGTTAATAGCGTTCACGAAGGGTCCATCGATCAGCTCCAGGCGCCCCTCTTTTCCCGGGCGCCAGCCGCGAATAAAGTCTTCATAAGAGAGGTTTGGATGGAACTGCACCGCGCTAATCCGCTCGGGGGCTTGCTCACCCATCAGGCAGTACGCCAGACGGCGCGCCAGCCAGGTTTTTCCCGTGCCAGGCGGCCCTTGCAGGATCAGGTTCTTTTTGTCGGTCAAGTGCTGTAAGGTAACCCGAAGCTTGTCCTCATCGAGGAAACACCCTTCTTCAAGCAGGTTACTGATATCGTAAGGTGCATGAGGGATCTTAGAGGGCGGCGCGCTCTCTTCGACCGTATCCTCGGTAATATTCTGCGTCTCGGTTTTATCAAAGTTCAGGTATTCATAATTGCCAGCATTGAGGAACTTTAATTCATCATCCTTACGTAATATCTGCAGATAATAATAAATAGAATTTTCAACCGTATTGTTATTCGGATGATCGGCTTTGATTTCGTCCAGATAGTTTTCTTTGAGTTCCTGATAGGTGAAATAAGGGCTGTCTTTTTGCAGGCATAACGCCTTAATTTTGTTGAGCAGATAAACTTTCCATGTCCGATTTTCTACCTCATCTTTTGACTGAGTGACATCCGTATTCCACGCGGTCAACGAGAGTTCCGGGAAACTATGCACAGGGAAATTTGGCTGGGTAAAGGCCTGTTTAAGCGCTCGTGTAATGTTCAGGTAGTCGTGCGCGCTACAGCGGCCTTTTACACCGTTTTTGAGGATCTGGATGTTTAAAACTTTCTGGATGTACTTCTGCGACTGGCTATCTAACGTGGGGTAGAACCACGGACGAGCCCAGTATAAACCCATCGTCAGGTTCCAGCCGACGTTGTGTATATTTGACGTGGCATCATATACGATTGAAAAAGCTTTAGATTTGTCATCTGCATTCTGAGCTTCATCTGTATTATCCGCTAACCTGATAGCCAGCGAAAACATTGCCCAGAGAATATCGATGTCATCGGTGGTACGGGTTCTCTCATACGCAAAAAACCACGACTTTTGGTTATTGAGCACGGGGATGCCGTCAAATGAATCGGGTACAGGTTCGTCTACGCCCAGCAAATCCGCCAGCCTGGCGGCAATAATTTGTCGATTACCAACGGTGAGATTGCGATTGAATAACCCCATCGTGGTGAAGGGGCAAATATCTTTTAGAGGATGAGGTTCGCCCTCAGCAGGCTTATCCTGCAGATGGGACATGCCGCCGACGTCAGCGGCAATCCGATGAATACCTGCGACCAGCTCTTCTCTTCGGTCTTGCCAGGTCAGCAGTTTACTCGCAAAAGCCTGATAAAAAGCCGCCCAGGCAAACCGGGTATCATGTTCAGCCGCGTCCATATGCTCTCCAGTAAATTTTATGTACTTATCATTCTGTTGCCGGAATTTTACGGGATCATAAGACACAATGCCTAACTACCGAAAACAGGGATCATCGATAGGGTTATATACATTCTATATGGATCATTTCCCCACCTCTCTATATACTTTGCATATAGCGGTAAAGAAGAGAGGTTATCATGCCCACCCCAACACGCACTGCACCTAAAAAATTCCTGTTCCAGCTCCGTTCCGTTGACAACGAATTCGGCGTAAGTGAAGAGACGTTTGCCCGCCTGATGGCTGAGCTATCCCTGAACCAGACTGAGTTAGTCCACAAGGCGTTACGCAACCTCGCCAAAGAGGTGTTGCCTGCCTACGAACAGGACGATGGCCCGTTGACCGAAGCGCAACACAATGCGGTCAGAAAAATGTCAGGCCTCGACATCTCAGAGGACGATCTGGACTCTCCATTATTTAAATAAGCAGGACGCTTATGACTAATAATTACAACCCGTTACCGGCAATCGGTGACATCATCTGGTGTCGATTTCCTCAACATGAGGATCTGGGGCATCCGGGGCCGAAAGCGCGTCCCGGACTGATTTTGAACGTCTTCCCGGATCTGCATGCCGTCCTGATTGTCTATGGAACCTCCCGGACGGACCACGTCTATCAGGGCGAATTTGTCATCGACGATCAGTTGGATACGGCAGGGCTAAGCTGGCCGACAAAGTTTGATCTTAATCGCCTGCAAAAATTGCCTTTTAATACCGAGTGGTTTGCGGTGGCACCAGGCGTGGAGATTGCTTCACCGTTGCCCAAAATGGGCGTTATCCCACCGGTGTTTATTCCCGTAATGCGTGCCGCCTGGTCTAAAAGACGGTAGCAGCCATTGCCCGGCGGCGCTTCGCTTGCACGGCCCTACGGTTTTGTCATTTCGTAGGCCGGGTAAGCGCAGCGACACCCGGCGCTTCTGTTTATACGTCAATAAACATGCTAAAGAAGTGAGGTTAACCTCTATACGAAACTGACCTCATGCTCAACGCCCTTAACCATCTGACCCTCGCCGTCAGCAACCTGCCTGCCAGCATCGCATTCTGGCGCGATCTTCTCGGCCTGCGGCTGCACGCCGAATGGCACACCGGGGCTTACCTTACCTGCGGCGATCTCTGGCTCTGCCTGTCTTATGACGAAACGCGAACATTTATCCCGCCGCAAAATAGCGACTACACCCACTACGCCTTCTCTGTTGCACCGGAAAACTTCGAAGTTGTCTCGCAAAAGCTGAAAGACGCTGGCGTAACGGTCTGGAAAGAGAACAAAAGCGAAGGGGCGTCATTCTATTTTCTCGACCCGGACGGGCACAAGCTGGAGCTGCACGTAGGGGATCTGGCTGCGCGTCTGGCGGCGTGTCGGGATAAGCCTTATGCGGGGATGGTTTTTACCTCAGACGACACATAATTTGCCCGGCGGCGCTTCGCTTGCACGGGCCTACGGTTTTGTAGGCCAGCGACCACTTTTCTCTCACTGTTTCACTATGTGAAACATTTCCCGCAACGCTTCTTTGATACCCCTCACGCATCCCGAACCCCCGCTCGTCAGCCTCTGCGAATTCCTTACACTCAGCTTCATAACAAACACGTCACATTCGTTGACACCTTTCCTGGCCTCAGGAGGTTACATGGCTAATACCGACTCTGAATTCGCGGGTGATTACGCATCTGCCGGGCAGCACGCGCCAGCCCAAAGCAGAACCAAAATGATGCTCTCGGCGGGCATCGGCCATTTTATCGAGTGGTTTGATTTCGGTCTTTACGGCACGCTGGCGGCGATTATCGCCACTAACTTTTTCGCCAGCGGCGATCCGGTTATCGGACTGCTGAAATCCTTCGCGGTCTTCGGCTCCGGCTTTCTGATGCGTCCGCTGGGCGGGCTCTTCTTTGGCTCGATGGGTGACCGTCTGGGGCGGCGCAAAGTGCTGGTGACCGTCATCGTCATCACCTCCTGCTCCACCTTCGTGATGGGCATTTTGCCCACCTGGCATCAGGTGGGGATCCTCGCCCCGGTGCTGTTGGTCATCACCCGCCTGGTGCAGGGCTTTGCCGCTGGCGGTGAAAGTTCTGGCGTCATTACCTATCTGGCCGAAAGCGCCAAACCCAACCGTCGCGCCACCCTGACCTGCTGGAGCGAAAACTTCAGTTTTATGGCCTTCGTCTGTGGCTCGGGGCTGGTGCTGTTTCTCACCCATACGCTCGGCGAAAGCGCCATGAACGACTGGGGCTGGCGCATTCCGTTCCTGCTGGCGGCCCCGCTGGGATTAGGCGGGCTCTACATGCGCCGCAATATGGAAGACTCCAGCGAGTTTAAAAAGCTGAAACAGACCGGCAAGCTGGAGAAATCCCCCCTGCGCAAATCGCTTGCCACCTCTTCACGCGCCCTGTTGTTCTGCACCGGCTTCGTGGTGGTAAAAGCGGTCAGCAGCTGGGTATTGCAGTCCTTTATGCCGGGCTATCTCTCCACCCATTTGCACTACAGCAAAACCGACTCCTATCTCATTACCACCCTCGGATTGCTGAGCGTCGCGGTCTGTATGCCGATCACCGGCTACCTCTCCGATATCTGGGGGCGCCGCCCGCTGATGCTGATGGGGTGCGGCGGTTTCATCCTGCTGACCTACCCGGCGATGCTGGTGATGAGCCAGGGCTCGGTGGGCACCTCCATCGCGGCGATGAGCATGCTGGGCGTCTTTGTCGCCATGTTTAACGGCGGCTGCGGTGCGGCGATGGTTGAACTGTTCCCGACCGCCATTCGCTACGGCAGCATCGCCATCGCCTATAACCTCACGGTGGCGATCTTCGGTGGCGTTACGCCACTGGCCTCTGCCAGCCTGATCTCGTTAACCGGCGATCCGCTCTCGCCTGCGTGGTACGTGATGATCACCGCGCTTATCTCATTCATTGCCGTGTGGCTGGCGAAAGAGACCGCCGGCAAAGTGCTGGATTAACCGTCCCGGAGTTATTATGAAAATTAGTCGCGTTGAATGTTTTCCGCTGAAGATCACCCCAAAGCAGGCCTATCTGGGGGGCAGCGTTGAGGGGCATGAAAGTGATTACTACTATCGCCCGGAGTACCGCTGCGTCTACTCGCGCAAAATGGAGACCTGCCTGGTCAAAATCACCACCGACGACGGCTGCGTCGGCTGGGGTGAAGCGCTGGCCCCGGTAGTGCCGCAGGTGATTGCGGAGCTGATAACCCAGCTCTTCGCACCGCTGCTGATAGGGCAATCGCCTCTCTCAAGCGGCGTGCTGAACGCCCGTATGTACGATGCAATGCGCGATCGCGGCCATATCACCGGCTACCACATCGACGCCCTTGCGGCCGTGGATATCGCCCTGTGGGATCTCAAAGGCAAGCTGCTCGGCCAGCCGGTCTGGCAACTGCTGGGCGGCGCGTACCGTGACACCATTCCTTGCTATGTTTCAGGCCTGCCTGAGCCCGACCTGCCTGCGCGTTGCCAGCTGGCGACACGCTGGCAGGAGAAGGGCTTTAACGCCGTCAAGCTGGCGCTGGGCTACGGCGTGCGGGAAGACATTGCCAACGTGCGAGCCATTCGTGAAACCCTGGGCGACGAGGCGAAAATCTTCCTCGATGCCCACTGGAATTACAGCGTGGCGGATGCCGCCGAACTGGCCACGGCGCTGCGCGAATTCGGCGTCGGTTTCCTTGAAGCGCCGCTGTTGCCGGAGGACGTGGCAGGGCACCGCGAGCTGCGCAGCAAAAGCCCGGTGGCGATCGCGCTGGGCGAAACCGAGCGCACCCGCTACCAGTTCAAACCCTTTATCGAACAGCGGGCGGCCGACATTTTGCAGCCGGACGTGGGCCGCACCGGCATCAGCGAGCTGATGCACATCGCCTCGCTGGCGGAGACCTGGAACCTGTTGGTCGCCCCGCATCTGAGCGTCGGGCTTGCGCCCTGCATCGCCGCCTCGCTGCACGTCGCGGCCGCCATCCCCAATCTCTACATGCTGGAGTATCAGCCCCCGGTCTTTGAGATTGCCAACCAGCTTCTCACCACGCCGCTCGTCTGCCAGCAGGGGGCGTATCAGCTGCCGCAGGGGCCGGGGCTGGGTATTGACATCAATGAAGACGCCGTCATGGAGGCAACATGTTAAAAGGCAACGTACCGATTCTGGCCACCGCGTTTGATGCTGAAGGCGAGGTGGATTTCGCCTCGATTGAGCGGCTGGTGAAATTCCTGCTGCAACAGGGCATAGATGGCCTGGCGCTGTTCGGCAATGCCTCCGAAGGCTATGCCCTGACCCAGGGTGAAAAAGAGGCGCTGTTCGCCTGCGTCAGGAGGCTGACCGGCGATCTGCCGCTGGTGGCCGCCGCCGGGGGCGCTGCCTCTGGGGTGGCGATTGAAGAGATCACCCGGGTACAGCGCTGGGGGGCTCAGGTCGCGATGGTGAATCCCCCGTCGGTGGTGAAACCGGGCCCTGAGGAGATCGTCAGTTTTTACCGGGATATCTGCGAGGCCTGCGACATTGAGATCATGATTCAGGATGCGCCACTGATGACCGGGGTCAACATCCCGGTGGCCACGCTGGTTAAGCTCTGCCAGTCGTTTCCGGCCATCAAGTACATCAAAGTGGAGCAACCGCCTACCACGTTGAAAATCTCCGCCCTGAAGCAGGCTCTGGGCGACAGCGTGGGCTTGTTCGGCGGCCTGAACGCCGGTTTTCTCTACGAAGAGCTGCGTCGCGGCGTGATCGGCACCATGCCCGCCTGCGAATTCCCGGACGTCATCAACATGATTTTGCAGGCCTGGCAGCACAACCCGCGGGAAGCACAGTCGCTCTTCTACCGCTATCTGCCGTTCCTGCGCTACGGCGTGCAGCCGGGGATCGGCGTGGCGATCCACAAAACCGTCCTGCACCGGGCGGGGATCTTCACAACCGACGTGGTGCGCGAACCGGCCAAACGGCTGGACGCGGTCACCCGCGACGAGTTGCAGGATCTCACTGACGCGCTGCCGCTGGCGGTGTTCGGAGCGCGGGTATGAATTACATCGCCGTTGACTGGGGCACCAGCAATTTTCGGGCAATCAGCGTGCGTGACGGCCAGGTGATCCGCACCGTGCAGGACACCTGCGGCGTCGCAACCTGCGAGCGCGACGAATTACCGGCGATTTTGCGCCAGCAGCTGTTGCGGCTGGAAGAGGCCTGGGACCCGCATCTGCCCGTGCTGCTGTGCGGCATGATTGGCAGCAATATTGGTATTGCCGATGCGGGCTATATGACCTTACCGCTCAGCTTCCGCGAGCTGCTGGGCAAGGGTCGCGAACTGCCCGGCATTCTCAGCAACCCGCTGACCCTGCGGCCAGGTATCTGCGATCCGCAGGCCAACGAGATCTGCCGGGGCGAAGAGATGCAACTAGCCGGGGCCATCGCCCTGACGGACGCCAGCACCTTTGCCGCCGTGGGCACCCACAGCAAATGGATGACCATCGATCGCCCGCAGCAGCGCGTGACGGGTCTGCGTACCCTGATGACCGGCGAGCTCTATCACCTGGTGCTCAATCACTCGGTGGTGGGCAAAGGCCTTCCTCCACAGGTTACTTCCGCCAGCGCCTTCAGCGAGGGGGTTGGCGTGGCGCAATCGGCAGAGGCAGGGCAGGGCGATCTGGTGAGCGAGCTGTTTCGCTGTCGGGGACGCTACATTCTGGGGAAACTCGACCCGGCTTTCGCCGCAAGCTGGCTCTCCGGCCTGCTGATAGGCCACGAGGTTCTGCGCGGTCATCCGGTGAAAGAGAAGGTCTGTTTTATCGGCAGCCAGGCCCTGCTTCCTCTCTACCAGCAAGCCTGCGAGCAAATCGGGCTGCCCTGCGCCACGCTGGGGGCGGAAACCGCGCTGATTGCCGGGCTGAACGAGGTATTCCGCCATGATCGCTAACGCCGACATTATTGCCATTTTACGTGGCATCACCCCTGCCGAGTGCGTGGAGCAGGTGGCCTGCCTGCGGGATCATGGCCTCACCACCGTTGAGATCACCACCAACTCGCCGGAGTGGATCGCCAGCCTGCGACGGCTGCGTGCCGCCTTTGGCGATGGGGTGACGGTGGGGGCGGGAACAGTGTTAACCCCGGAACATGTTGCCGCCAGCGCCGCCGCCGGGGCGCGGTTTATCCTCACCCCCAATCTTGATCCGGAGGTGATCCACGCGGCAAAACGTCACGATCTGGGGGTGTGCGCAGGGGTGATGACCCCCAGCGAGATTTTCAGCGCCTGCGAGGCGGGGGCCGACGTGCTGAAGATTTTTCCGGCCAGCGTCATGCCGCAAAACTATCCGCAAATGATCAAGGGCCCGCTCTCTGCGCCGGTACGCTTTTCGGCGGTAGGCGGGGTGGACGTCGATAACGCCGCCGACTACCTGCGCTATTACGACAGCGTCGGGATCGGCAGCGCGCTCTACAAGCCGGGGCAGTCAGTGGCCATCACCGCAGCGCGTTGCGCGCTACTGCTGGAGCGCCGGGAGCGCGGAGCCGCTGATTTTACGCGCGGCAGAGATCAGGAAATGGCGTAGCTTGTCGATGTCCAGCTTATCGCCCTGAATGTTCGACAGGGCGATGGCGGCCTGCATGCCCGGAATAATACAGGCCATGCGGTAATCTGTTTCGTTAAAGGTTTTACCAAACACCTGATGACGGCGGGCCTCTTCGATATCGCGCCTGAGCAGCTGGTAATCGTGTACGCCGAGGCGAGCCACGATCTCCTCGTCACTCATCGCCGACAGCAATTTAATGCCAATCACCGAGTCATGCACCGGAAAAGATTCGTAGTTTCCGATGGCCCTGGCGATGCTTTTGCCGCCGCGAGTGTGGATGAGATAGACCACGTTTTTGCCGCTCAGCACCCCCACGACAATCGACACCGAGTGGCTGCCGGTCTCCTCCAGCATCTCCAGCACGGCGGTATAAAACGCCGAATTATGGATCGCGTTCGCCGAGAGCCGGTGGATACCCATTCCCAGGCTGTACTTGCGCCTGGCGTCCTGCTGCACCATCTCCAGCGCCAGCAGGGTTTGCATAAGGCGGGAGACTTTCGCCGGATCCAGCCCCATCTCACGGCCAATTTCGCGAATACCAAAAGCGCGATTACCTGTCGCCAGCAGATTAAGGCAACGAAATGCGTCAAAGACAGTGCTGTTCATCTCACCTTCCGGGAATGTATTCAGGGTCTTAAGTGTAAGGGGAGAAGGGGAGGAAAAGTATTGTCGGCAGCGACGAGTGTGAACGTGACAGGAAAAAAGGTAACCGGGGAGCCAGTGCCCCCCGATCCACAGCCTTACAGCCCCTTCACAAACGTCAGCAGGTCTTCGTTCAGCTGGTCCTGATGCGTCAGCGCAAAGCCGTGCGGCGCGTTGTCGTACACTTTCAGCTCCGCGTTGCTAATCAGCTCCGCCGCCACTTTACCGGTGGTTTCAAACGGGACGATCTGGTCGTTGCTGCCGTGGATCACCAGCGTCGGCACGTCGACTTTGGCCATATCCGCACGGAAGTCGGTTTCGGCAAAGGCGGTTACGCAGTCCAGCGTCCCTTTCAGGGAGGCCAACAGGGCGATGTTCAGGGTCTGGGTCAGGCCGCCTTCAGACACTTTCTGTCCGGCGTTGAGGCCGTAGAACGGGGTGGCGAAATCGCTGATGAACTGGGCGCGATCTTTCAGCAGCCCGTCGCGAATGCCGGCGAAGACCGACTGATCCACACCCTGCGGATAAGAGTCAGACTTACCGAAGATCGGCGTGACCGCACCCAGCAGCGCCAGCCCGGCCACGCGGTCGGTGCCGTAAGTGCCGATATAGCGGCTCACGTCGCCGCCGCCCATGGAGAAGCCCACCAGGGTCACGTCGCGCAGATCGAGCGCGGTGATCAGGTCGTTGATGTCGGAGGCAAAGGTGTCGTAGTCATAGCCGTTCCACGGCTGATCTGAACGGCCAAAGCCGCGACGGTCGAAGGCGATGGCGCGGAAGCCGCGCTCGGCCAGATAGTTAAGCTGGCTGTCCCACATGTCGGCATCCAGCGGCCAGCCGTGGCTGAACAGCACCGGCTTACCCGCGCCCCAGTCTTTGTAGTAAATCTGCGTGCCGTCTTTCGCTTTGATCGTAGCCATAGTCTCTTCCTCAAAATGTTGTTTTAGGTTTTAAACCGGCGCCACCAGATAACGGGTCGCCGGGGGTGCATCGCCCTGATGAAAAGCCAGCACGCGGCTTTGCAGCAGGTGGTCGTTCATGGTGTGGCGCTCCTGCAGACGCAGGTGTTCAACCCACGAGCCCAGCAGGAAGGTCTCGATATACAGGCCCGGCCGGTCGATATCCTCATACACCGCCCAGCTCATGGCGCCCGCTCGCCGCCTGACCCGGCGCAGCTCGTGGACCGCCTGCAGAAAGTCGTTTACCGCGTCGGGATCAACCAGATATTCGCAGGAGACCAGCACCGGCCCGCGCTCGTTGGGGATGTTCTCCCGGGCGTCGTCGGCAATCAGGCCGCTGGTGTCCAGATTCAGGTTAGGATCTTTCTCCAGCTTCCAGCGCAGCACCGTGGCGCTCGCCAGCAGCATCCCCACCGTCGCCACGCAGAGTGACGTATAGGTGTTGAAGTGCGAGGCAATCTGTCCCCACAGGGCGCTGCCCGCGGTCATCGAGCCGAAAAAGACCGTCAGATAGACCGCCAGCGCCCGGGCCTTCACCCAGCGTGCGGCGCTGCGTTGCGCCCCCAGGTTGAGCGTGGACAGCACCGCAATCCACGCAAAGCCGGTGAAAAACTCAAACAGGTTCAGCAGCCAGAAGTGGCGCACGAAGGCCAGGGCCAGCATGGTGAGGGCGAAGACCAGGCTTGCCGCCACCATCAGCCGGTCGGCGTTCAGGCGCTGGCGCAGTCGTGGCAGCAGCACCGCCCCGGCAATCGCCCCCAGCCCGATGCAGGCCAGCATGATGCCGTACCCCGCCGGGCCAAGGCCCAGCTCCCGGCGCGCCACCAGCGGCAGCAGCGCCCAGCCCGCGCTGGCGAAGACGAAGAACGCCACGGTGCGGATCAACACATTACGCAGCACCGGGGCGGCGTGGACGTAGCGCACTCCGGCGCGCACCGCCGAGAAAAAGTGCTCCGGCGGCAGGCGCTGCACCGAGAGCGCAGGCTTCCAGCGCCACAGCACCCAGGCCACGCCCAGCACCGACAGGGCATTGAGCAGAAACACCATCCACGGCCCGGCCAGCGAGAGCAAAAAGCCGCCCAGCGCCGGGCCGATGGCGCGACTGATGTTCACCCCCAGCGAGTTGAGAGCAATCGCCGGGCCCAGCTCCGCCTTGCTCACCAGATCCGGCACCACCGCCTGGAACGGCGGCGAGCTCATGGCGCTGCCGACGCTCAGCAGAAACGCCGCCACCAGCAGCACCGTCGGCGTCACCTGGCCGGTAAACGACAGAATGGTCAGCCCGGCGGCGGCGATAAACACCCACAGTTGCGAAAACAGCAGGTACTTGCGCCGGTCGACGATATCCGCCATCACCCCGGAGGGCAGGGCGAAGAGGAACATCGGCAGGCTGCTCGCCGCCTGCACCATGGCGATATCCAGCGGATCGGCGCTCAGCGTCAGCATGCTCCAGTTGATGCCGACGTCGCTCATCCACGAGCCAACGTTCGACACCACCGTGGCGATCCACAGCATGCGGAACACCCGCTGGTGCAGCGGCTGCCACGTCGACATTGCCGGGGCAGGCGGGTGCTCGATGTGCGCGTCGGTCACCTGAGTCATGCGAATCTCTCCGTGGCACGCGAGCGTACCCGCCACGCGCCGGGGCCGGTGATGGCAAGGGTGGTGAAGATAATCAGCAGCAGCCAGCCAAACTGACCTTCGGCAATCGACCAGTCAGGGTGCACCGCCAGCATCGCCACCAGCAGCACGGCGATAATCGGCACGCAGGCCAGCCGGGTCGCCACGCCGAACAGGATCAGGATCGGGCAGATCACCTCGGCGAAGATCGCCGGGATCAGGCTGAAGTACGGCCCGAAGCCAAAGGGATCTTCGATCCGCGTCAGTTCTTCGCTGAAGTGCAGCACCTTCGGCAGGCCGTGGACGTAGAGCAACAGCAGGCTGCCGGTGATGCGCAGGAAGAACAGCCCCAGGTCGATCCGGGGCAGGGGTTGAGTTGAGTTCATCATGATCAGAACGCGAAGCAGCTGCAGCCCAGCGCTCCCCAGAAGGCGTTATCGTCGGCCACCGGCATCTCTGCGCTGCGGGCAAAATCGTGGGCGTGGTTATGCACGCCGCACGGCCCGCTGCAGTGGTGCACGGCGCTCATCCCCACCCGGGCGGCCTGCGGTGGCGCGGATCGGTAGTGTCCCGGCACCTTGACCACCGGCGACCACTCCGGCAGTACCGGGATGGCAGGCGGCGCCAGCGGGCCGAAAGCGCCTGCGGCATAGACGATATCGCCGTCCACCACCGTCAGCACCGACTCGATGCCCTTGATCTCCTCTTCCGGCACGCGGAAGAAGTCTTTGCTCAGCACCGCGAGATCCGCGAGCTGGCCCTTTTTGATCTGCCCTTTCTGGTTCTGCTCGTTCGAGAACCACGCGCTGCCCTGGGTCCAGAGCATCAGGGCGGTATCGCGATCCAGACGGGCGCTGTGATCGTACATCTGCATGCCGCCCACGGTGCGCCCGGAGACCAGCCAGTAGAGCGCGGTCCACGGGTTGTAGCTCGCCACGCGGGTGGCGTCGGTCCCTAAGCCTACCGGCACGCCGGTCTCCAGCATGCGGGTCACCGGCGGGGTATGGCGCACAGCCTCCATCCCGTAGCGCTCGGCGAAGTACTCGCCCTGGAAGGCCATGCGGTGCTGCACGGCGATGCCGCCGCCCAGGGCCTTGATGCGGTCGATGTTGCGCTGGGTGACGGTCTCGGCGTGGTCGAAGAACCAGTGCAGGCCGTCGAACGGGATCTCGCGGTTCACCTTCTCGAAAACGTCCAGCATCCGGCTGATGGACTCGTCATAGGTGGCGTGCAGGCGGAACGGCCAGCGGTGCTCCACCAGATGGCGCACCACGCGCTCCAGCTCGTCCTCCATGCCGGGGGCCAGATCCGGGCGCGGCTCGAGGAAATCCTCGAAGTCGGCGGCGGAGAAGACCAGCATCTCCCCCGCGCCGTTATGGCGGAAGAAGTCGGTGCCCTGGCCCGGCTTGAGCATGTCGGTCCACTTCTCGAAGTCCTCCAGCTCGTGGCCGGGACGCTGGGTGAAGAGGTTGTAGGCGATGCGGATGGTCATCTGCTTTTTGTCGTGCAGCTCGGCGATCACCTCGTAGTCTTCCGGGTAGTTCTGGAAACCGCCGCCCGCGTCGATGGCGCTGGTCAGCCCCAGACGGTTCAGCTCACGCATGAACTGGCGGGTGGAGTTCACCTGCTGCTCCAGAGGCAGTTTCGGCCCTTTGGCGAGGGTGGCGTAGAGGATCATGGCGTTCGGACGGGCGATCAGCATCCCGGTCGGGTTGCCGTTGGCGTCGCGCTGGATCTCGCCGCCCGGCGGGTTCGGCGTCTCTTTGGTGTAACCCACCACCTTCAGCGCCGCGCGGTTGAGCAGGGCGCGATCGTAGAGGTGCAGGATAAAGACCGGGGTATCCGGCGCGGCCTCGTTGATCTCATCCAGGGTCGGCATGCGGCGCTCGGCAAACTGGAACTCGCTCCAGCCGCCCACCACGCGCACCCACTGCGGGGACGGGGTGCGCAGGGCCTGCTCTTTCAGCATCCGCAGGGCGTCGGCCAGCGACGGCACCCCTTCCCAGCGCAGCTCGAGGTTGTAGTTCAGCCCGCCGCGGATCAGGTGCAGGTGCGAATCGTTGAGACCGGGGATGGCGGTATGGCCTTTGAGATCCACCACTTTGGTGGTCTCGTCGTGGTACTGCATCACGTCGGCTACGGTGCCGACGGCAAGGAATTTGCCGTCACGTACGGCCACCGCTTCGGCGAGGGGATTTTCACGGTCGACGGTATGAAACTGGCCATTCACCAGAATCAGATCTGCTTTAGCAGAGGAAGTCATAACTGCTCCTGACTGAGAGGGGTTTGGTCAGGATTATTGGAACCGGTTACCGAAAAAACCAGTTATACAAAGGGATAGGTATACCAAAGTATAACTATACCGACGTATAACTATACGAAAGGTTAATTATACAAAGAGATAATTACCTCCGGGGCGAGAGAGACATAGGATGCAGTCAACGCATCGTCAAAGGTGGTGCGGCGGATTTCACCTGTTAACCTCACTGGATACCATTATGTCTAACTCAAAGCTCGAAGTGTTAACCCCGGATAACTGTCAGATTATCTTCATCGACCAGCAGCCGCAGATGGCGTTTGGCGTGCAGTCTATCGACCGTCAGGTGCTGAAAAACAACGTGGTAGCGCTGGCGAAATCGGCCAAAGTGTTCAACATCCCGACCACCATCACCACCGTTGAAACCGAAAGCTTCTCCGGCAACACCTTCCCGGAACTGCTGGACGTCTTCCCGGGGAAAGACATTCTTGAGCGCTCCTCCATGAACTCCTGGGATGACCAGAAAGTGCGTGACGCCCTGAAAGCCAACGGCAAGAAGAAAGTGGTGGTCTCCGGCCTGTGGACCGAAGTGTGCAACAACACCTTCGCCCTGTGCGCGATGCTGGAAGGCGACTACGAGATCTACATGGTGGCGGATGCGTCCGGCGGCACCTCCAAAGAGGCCCACGACTTCGCGATGCAGCGCATGATCCAGGCCGGCGTGATCCCGGTAACCTGGCAGCAGGTGATGCTGGAGTGGCAGCGTGACTGGGCGCGTAAAGAGACCTACAACGCGGTAATGGATATCGTGCGTGAGCACTCCGGTGCCTACGGCATGGGCGTGGATTATGCCTACACCATGGTGCACAAAGCACCGTCTCGCCAGAAGAGCGAGCACGAAACCCTGGCCCCGGTTCCGGCCCCGGTCCGCTAAGTTCGACGCGGCAGGCTGGGCCCTCATCCGGCCTGCCGCTGACCTCCCTGGAGTTCACCATGAGTACTGGGTTAATTTCCCTCGCGGCAGGCGTGCTGATAGGCCTGCTCTACGCGCTGCTGAAAGTGCGTTCCCCCGCGCCGCCCGCGCTGGCGCTGATTGGCCTGCTGGGAATGCTGGCCGGCGAACAGGCGACCCGCCATTTTCTGCACGCTGACGACACCGCGCAAAAAGCGCCCGTCACCCTCTCCACAGGAGCCTCGTCATGAAAGCCTGGGTCATTTCACTGAGCTGTGGAATTCTGGCAGGGGTTATTTATGCCGCAATTGATGTACACTCGCCCGCGCCGCCCGTCGTTGCGCTGATGGGGCTGTTTGGCATGCTGGTGGGGGAGCAGCTGATCCCGATTGGCCGCCGTCTTTTCAGCCGCCAGCTGACGATGACCTGGTTTCGTCACGAATGCGTTCCCAAAATCAGCGGCACTCCGCCTCCACCCCGTCCCGGCGACGGCAGTGAGGGTTAATCACGATTTATTTGAGGAACACGAGCATGCCGCAGCGCATAGCCATCATTGATGATGAACGGTCTGTTCGCAGCGGGTTAAGCAACCTGCTGCAGTCGGAGGGGTACGCCACAGAAGCCTTCGACTCGGCGGAGGGGTTTCTCAGCCACCCCACCGCGCTGACCGACGCGGCGCTGGTGATTGCCGACATCCGCCTGAGGGGGATGAACGGCCTGGAGATGCTCGACAGGCTTCACCTTATCGCCACTTCACCCCCGCCGCTCATTTTTATCTCTGGTCATGCGGATGACAACATAGAGCGCTACGCTGTTGAGAATGGCGCCGTTGTTTTTCTGCGCAAACCCATTAATGTCGATGTGTTGCTGGCGCATATTCAGCGCGCGCTCGCCAGCTGACAACACCTTTACCTGTTTCCCACGAGAACCATTAATGAAGAAAAATAAGGAACGTGGATGACTAACCCATCGCTGCCTGAGATCTGGCCCGCCCCCGGAAATTTATCCGAAGGGCGGGCTTTTGTGCTTAAAGAAGACGTTATTTTTACTCCGCTGGGGCAGGAGGGGAGCCTCTGCTGGCTCAACGCCCGGCTGCCCCGTTCCGGCGGAGCCTTTATCATCGCCACCGCCGTGAGCGATGAAGAAGAGGCCAGCGCAACGCGCCTGCTGCGCAACGAGTTTGCCCTGCGGGAGTACCTGAGCGACGACTGGGCCGTGCGCCCGGTCGCCAGCACCCAGTACCACGGGCGCTTTGCACTGGTTTATGCCCCTTTTTCCTTTGTGCTGCTGACGCGTATCGTGGGCGCGCCGATGGCCTGCATCCAGAGCTTTCTGGAGCTGGCGATCCGCATCAGCCTGCCCCTGCGGCTGATGCATCTGCGCAACCTGGTGCACGGGGATATCAAACCGGGGAATATCTTTATTCACGAGGACAATACCTGTCGTCTGGGGGGCTTTGGCCTGTCGTCCGGCACCTCGGAAGAGCTGCAGCAGTCGAGGCTGGCGGTGGTGGGCGGCACGCCCGCCTACATGTCGCCGGAACACACCACCCGCACCCATCGCGCGGTGGACAGCCGCAGCGATCTCTACAGCCTCGGGGTGGTGCTTTACGAGCTGCTTACCGGCAGCCTGCCGTTTGAGCTGGGTGGCCAGGATCAGGGCAAGTGGGCGCACTATCACATCGCCTCGGAACCGCGATCGCCAGGAGAGGTCAGCCCCGGCGTGCCCGCCATGCTGTCGGCCATCGTGCTGAAAATGCTGGCGAAAAAACCGGAAAACCGGTATCAGACCATCGATGGCCTGATTGCCGACCTGCGCCGCTGCCAGGCCACCCTGAGCGACGAGGGGGATATTGCCGCCTTCACGCCGGGTTTGCAGGATCGCTCGCCGGCGTTTCATCTCACCGATACCCTCTACACCGCCCATCCTCAGGCGGCGGATCTGATCCACGCCTTTGACCGGGTGAGCCGGGATGGGATTGCCGGATTTGTGGCCATCAGCGGCCCGTCGGGGATCGGTAAGTCGTCGCTGATCGCCTCGGCCCTGAAGGCCTTACAGCACCGCAGCGCGCTGCTGGCGGTGGGCAAGGTGGATCAGTTTTCCCCTACGCTGCCCTATGCCGCCCTGACCTCGGCGTTTCGCACCCTGGCGCTGCACCTGCTGGGGCTCCCGGCGGTGGAGGTGGCGCACTGGAAGATCCGCCTCTCAAGGGAGCTGGAGGGCTACGAAGAGCTGGCCGTCAGTCTGGTGCCGGAGCTGCGGCTGCTGCTGGACAACAAGCCGCGCTTCTCCAGCGATACCTTCTCCATCGACGCCCGGGCGCGCTTCAGCCACATGGTGCTGGCGCTGGTCAAAACCTTCGCCAGCGCGGGCGCTCCGCTGGTGCTGCTGCTGGACGATATCCACTGGATCGACCCCGCCAGCCTGCAAATTCTCGAATACCTGCTGACCCACGGCAGTAACATGCCGCTGCTGATGGTGGTGGCGCACCGGGACGCCTGCTCGCTGCCGGACAACACCCTGCATCAGCAGCTGGCGAACCTGCACCTGGCGTCGCGCAACACCACCGAGCTGCGCCCGGAGCCGCTGTCGGTGAAGGCGGTCTCCCGCTGGCTGGCGAACATCTTCCATACCCGCTCCGCCAGCACCGCCGATCTGGCCGGGCTGATCCACGAGAAAACCGGCGGCAACCCGCTGTTCGTGCATGAGTTCTTCCGCCGCATCGTCGATGACGGGCTGGTGACGCACAATAAATATCAGGACAAGTGGCACTACGATCTGCACGCCATCCGCACCCGGCACTACACCGAAAACGTGGTCACCCTGGTGCTGCAGCAGCTGGAGGAGATGCCCGAAGAGACCCGCCGCCTGCTGGGCAGCATCGCCTGTCTGGGCGGTAGCGGCGAGCTGGAGATGGTCTGCCGGGTGGTGTCGATGTCGGTGGCGGAGATCCGCTATGCCCTGCACCCGGCGGTGACGGCGCAGCTGATCACCCTCAGCGCCGACGGCTATGCCTTTACCCACGACCGGGTTCAGGAGGCGGCGTTCGCCCTGCTGGATAACGCCGAGCGTAGCCGCCTGCACCTTACCACCGCCAGCCTGCTGGCGGAGTCGGCCCGTCAGGCGGCGGGCAACGAGATCCTGTTCCGCGCCGTCCACCACGTCACGGCGGCGCTGGACTGCATCCAGCCTGCGCCCCAGCGCCAGATGTTCCGCGAGCTGAGCCTGCTGGCCGCCCGACGCGCCCGGCGCTCGGGGGATTATCTGTCCGCCCTGAGCTACATCCAGACCGCCCGGGCGCTGGGCAACGCCGGTGCCGCGCCCGAGAGCACCAGCGATTTTATCCTCGACAGCGAAGAGGCCGGGTGCGAGTTCGCGCTGGGTAATCTTGAGACCACCCGCAGGCTGTGCGACCGCATTCTCGGCTCCCCCGGCGGGCTGGCGGAGAAGGCGCTGGCGGCCAACCTGCTGGCGGAAGTCTATATGCGCCAGTCCGACAACCGGCTGGCGCTGGAGGCGGCCCTGTGCTGGCTGGCGGTGTTTGGCATTCACGTCAGCCGCTTCCCGGAGACCGCCGAGTGCGACGAGGCCTGGCAGAGCCTGTGCAACCGCGTTGGCGATAATCCGCAGAGCCATTTCAACCGGCTGCCGCTGATGAAAGATGGCGATACCGAGGCGGTGATGAACCTGCTCAACAGCGCCAGCCTGTTCGCCAGCTTTACCAGCTCGCGCCTGCATTTCGTGCTGCTGTGCCGGATGATGCACCTGACCCTCGATCACGGCATTACCGGCGCCTCCACCACCGCGATGGCGTGGTTCGGGGTGCTGATTGGCCACCGCTACGCCGAATACCGGCTCGGCTTCCAGTACGGCACCCTGGCCCGGGAGCTGGTAAACCGCCACGGCTACGACGCCTTTGAAGCCAAAACCCTGCTGCCGCTGGATCAGCTCAGCGTCTGGACCCAGCCGCTGGGCTACACCATCGAGTGCGCCAAAGCCTGCTTTACCTCCGCCGTAACCCACGGGGACATGACCGTGGCCTGCTTTGCCGCCTGTCATCAGGTGATCAACTTCCTGACCCGGGGCGATCACCTCGACGCGGTACTGATGAGTATCGAGCGCGGGCTGGCCTTCGTGCGCAAAACCCATTTCCAGGACGTGGAGGCGATCCTGCTGATGCAGCGCCACTACGTGGAGCACCTGCGCACCCCGGTGAGCGGCCCCTGGAGCGCCAGCGAGGTGCTGCCGCAATCCCTGCTGCCCGGCGCTACAGGGCAGGCCACGGAGCAGACCTCCACCATGCTGTTCTGGTTCTGGCTCTATCGCGGCATGGCCCACTTCGCCTGCGGCGAATTCCCGCAGGCGGCGGAGAACCTGGCCCAGGCCGGGCGGTTTGCCTGGTCCGCGCCGGGCCATATTCATCTGCTGGACTACCACCTCTACAGCGCGCTAACCCTCTCGCAGCAGCTGACCCCGGAGACCTTTACCGCCGATCTGCGCCGCCAGATCCACCTCCATTACGACAAAATCGCCCTCTGGGCGCGGATCAACCCCGGCACCTTCGCCGATAAAGAGGCGCTGATCTACGCCGAGATTGTGCGCCTCGACGGCATGAACAGCATCGCCCTCGAACAGTACGAGAAGGCGGTGCGCCTCTCCCGCGAAGGGGGCTTCAACCCGTTCAACGCTCTGGCTCATGAGCTGGCGGGCCGCTTCGCCCACGCCTGCGGCTACACCACCGCCGCCGATGCCCACTTCCGCGGGGCGATAACCGCCTGGGCGCGGGCGGGGGCGCAGTCGAAGGTGCGCCAGCTGGAGCGGGATTTCCCCTGGCTGATGGCGCCCGGGCAGGCCAACGCCTGGGACACCGTGGCCTTTGCCCGCAACGAGGAGATCCGCGATCTGCAGAGCGTGATCAAGGCGTCGCGCGCCCTGTCGGAGGAGATCAACCTCGAGCGGCTGATCGAAACCCTGATGACCATCCTGCTGGAGCGTGCCGGGGCGCAGCGCGGCTTTTTGATCCGGGTGAACGACAACAACATTCCGGAGATCGAGGCCAGCGCCAGCACCACCACCGACGGGGTGCGGGTGCAGATCCGCAAACACGTGCCGATGGCGACCGAGATGCCGCTGACGGTGCTGGCGGCGGTGATCCGCACCGGGCAGGAGATCCACACCGGTAAACCGGAGGAGTTCCACCCCTTCAGCCAGGATCCGTATCTGGTCACCTCCGGCGCGGCGGTGATGTGCGTTCCGATGTTCAAGCAGGCGCGGCTGGTGGGGGTGCTGTATCTGGAAAACCGCCTGATGCCGGAGGTCTTTACCGTCGAGCACTCCCGGGTGGTGAGCCTGCTGGGGGCCCATGCCGCCATCTCGCTGGAGACTGCCCGGCTCTATGCCGAACTGCTGGAAGAGAACCAGCAGCGCCGCCGGGTAGAGAAAGAGCTGCGGGCAAGCCAGACCTCGCTGATGCTGGGGGAGCAGATCAGCCACACCGGCAGCTGGCGCTGGGAGCTGCAGCAAGATCTGATGTTTATGTCGGAGGAGTACGCCCGCATTCTGGGCCTGCCGGAGAAGCAGAAGATGATCTCGATGGCGGAGTTCCTGACGTTTGTGCATCAGGATGACTATCCGCGCATCAGCACCCTGGTGACCGAGAGCGTGCGCGACGGCCTGACCATGCGCGCCGAGTTCCGCATCATCCGCGCCGACGGCGCCGTGCGCACTATCCTGGGGATTGGCGATCCGGTGGGGGTGGGCAGCGAAGTGAACGAGTATTACGGCATCATCACCGACATCACCACCCAGCGCACGGCAGAAGACTCCATGCGGGTGGCCCAGGCGGAGCTGGCCCGCGTCTCGCGCGCCACCACCGTCGGGCAGTTAACCTCGTCCATCGCCCACGAGATCAACCAGCCGCTGATGTCGATTGTCGCCAACGCCGGGGCGAGCCTGCGCTGGCTGAACCGCGAACCGGCCCGGCTGGATAAGGCGCGAATTGGGCTGGAGGAGATTGTCTCCGAGGGCGAGCGGGCGGGGGAGATCATCCGCAGCCTGCAGTCCTTGACCCGCAAGCAGGATCCGGCCTTCACCCGCATCGATCTGCACCACCTGGTGCGGCACATCATCACCCTGTCGCGCAGCGAGTTGGATCGTCGAAGTATCAGCGTCAGCTTTGCCCTGGCGGCAGAAAACAGTTTTATCGTGGCTGACAGCGTGCAGATCCAGCAGGTGCTGCTGAACCTGGTGATGAACGCGGTGGAGGCGATGGCGGAGATCAAGGATCGTCCCGGCACGCTGCTGCTGTCGACGTCGAATCCGGAAAAGGGCGGGATCAAATTTGAGATTGCCGACAGCGGGACCGGCATCGCGCCGGGGCAGGGCGAGCGCATTTTTGACTCGTTCTACTCCACCAAAGCCCAGGGAATGGGGGTGGGGCTGACCATCAGCTACAGCATTATCGAGCGCCACCGCGGCAAGCTGACGGCCAGCAACCGCCAGCCGCACGGCTGCGTCTTCGCCTTTACCCTGCCGCTGGCAGAGGGCGAGACGTCACTCTGAGGGCTGGCTTCTGGTCAGGCGCTCTGCGGCCCTGACCAGATCCGCCAGCGAGCGGGCCTGCATCTTCTCCATCACCCGACGGCGGTGGACTTTGACGGTAATTTCACTCACCCCTAGCTCGGCGGCGATCTGCTTGTTCAGCATCCCGCTGATCGCCAGCTGCAACACCTCCTGCTCGCGCGGCGTCAGCGAGAGATGGCGCTGCTTCAGGGAGTACTGCTCCCGCAGCTGCAGGGCGTTCTCTTCCGCCAGCTTCAGCGCGTCGCCAATGGAGTTCAGCAGGTCATTCGACGCCACCGGTTTGGTGAGAAACTCATACGCGCCGCCCTTCATCGCCTTTACCGTCATCGGTATGGTGCCGTGACCGGTTAGATAGATAATCGGGATCTCGCGTCCGCTGGCCTTCAGGGAGTCCGCCACCTCAAACCCGCTGATGGTCGGCATCTGCATATCGAGGATCACGCAGGAGGGCACGTCTTCAAAGGCGTGTTGTAAAAAGGATTCTGCCGAGGAAAAGTCGAGGGCGTTCAGCCCGGCAGACTCCAGCAGCCCGACAACGGACCGCCTGACAGCGTGATCATCATCAACGACGTAGACAATATGTTCCATTAATAGCCCCAATGATTCAGCCTGACAGAGATGAGAGGATTTCGCTCAGCGTGAAAACTACCTCCCTCATGTTCAAGCGGTTATGGCGGCAGTTTTATGAACGCAGTCACTTTAACACATTAATTATCATTATCATTTAACTATATGATAACTGTATGAATGCGGTAGAGGCGTTTTCAAAACCGCTTTTCGCATTGGGTAAGCGTAGGCTAAAAATGGTTGAATTGTAGTCAATCCAGAACGGGCTAAATGAGCAGTCTGTATTTTTCCAGTTCGGTCACTGTTTTTGGCAGGCCCAGCTGGAGCAAGCTTTGCAGAAACTGGTCCGGGGTGAGGGAAGGATTACGCAGGTGTGAGCGCTGCATTCTTACCGCCTCAAGAACCAGCGCGTGGTTCAGATCGAAAAGGTCCGACAGGAACTCATCCGGGTGAAGCGCTTCGACATCAAACTCAGCGAGGCTTCCCCCCGGGAAATCGGCAAGATTGTAGGTCACAATAACTTCTGAATCCGAACGAATCGCCGCGGCGAGCACATGCCTGTCATCCTGATCGGGCAGGTTAAGGCCATCAATGATGCTCTCATATCCTGATACACAAGCGTCACCAAAGGCTTTATTCATTAGCGTTTCGGTGCGCTTTAGTTGGACTGCGGTGATATCAGGACGGTTAATCAGCAGATTTCGCTGCCACTCATCGTGTATCCGGGTAGTCCATTTGGGCTGATAAAGGCCCGTTTTCCCAATGTGCATAAGAAGGTCCCGCAGCATTGATGGATACAGTACACAAGCATCAAGTACGACGGGATAAGGTGAGTGTGTCATCAGTAAAAGCCAAGCTCCTGACTTTGTTCCGCCAGCTCGCGAAGTGCTTGTATGCTTTCTGCATCACGCTGATCTTTATACTTCATCAGGTCTGCGAAAAGAATACGGCGATGACGGCCAGTTTTATGGAAAGGTAACTTGCCCTCCTCCAGAAGTTTCACCATATGTGGACGTGAAACATTTAGGATGTTGGCCGCTTCCTGCGTTGTTAATTCGGCATGCACGGGCACAACCTGGACGGCGTTACCTGCAGCCAGTTCGCCCAGGATGCTCATCAGAAGCGTCAGTGACGATGTTGGCAGCTCTATTTGATGAGTGACGTCTTGTGCATCCTGAATCGTAATTTTTTGCGTTTCCTGCTTTGTGGACAGAAACGTAGCAAGCTCCCTTTGTCCACGTACAGCTGCCTCAATCTCCTTTGGAGCCGGTAATGTAAGGCTGTTCAGAAGTGAGTTTGTCATTTCATTATTCCAGTCAATATCGGGTTTTCGCGTATTAAGTTTCGTGTTTAGGGTGATTAAAAACACACCATAAAGAACTGTAATCGAAATAAACGAAAATCACAATAATCGAAACAAACGAAATATGTTTTGTAGGCTGGGTAAGGCGTAGCCGCCACCCGGCGATGCCGCAGCGGTACGGCCCGATGCTCTCTCCCGAGGGTAAAAATATTGGCACGGTGGATCACTCCCCCACCAGCTCAATCCGGTTCCCGTCCGGGTCCGCAATTACCGCTTCATAATAACCATCACCCGTCATTCGTGGGGCGCTCAGGAGCGTGTTACTCACCCGCGCCTGCTCCGCCATCCGATCCACATCCGCCTTGCTGCCGACGTTCAGGGCGATATGCGCCCAGCCTACAAACTCCGGGTGCGACGGGCTGTCCGGCAGATCCGGCACCGTCATCAGCTCAATGGTCGGCCCGTCGGAAAGCGTTATAAAGTGCGACTCAAACCCCGGGCGGTTTTTGCTGAAGTAGCGTTCGTTACTCTGGCCGCCAAAAACGGTCTGCCAGAAGTGAACCTGGGCGTCCAGATTACGGGTCCAAAGTGCGACATGTGCAATATTCATCTTATCCCTCGCTGCGGGCAGGTTGAGAGGCGGTGACGGTCACGGAGAGCGCTGCGACGACCAGCATCAGCACCATAATGACCATAAACGCCTGGGTTAATGAGGTGGCGTGGGCCACGTAACCGATAATCGCGGGCCCGGCGAGCACGCCGAGATAGCCAAGCGTGGTGATGGCCGGGACGGCAACCGCCTGCGGCATGCGGGTCTGGCGGCCAACGGCGGAGAACATCACCGGCACGATGTTGGCGCAACCGGCGCCCACCAGCACGTAGCCCAGCAATGACAGCTCCCACTGCGGGACAAACGTCACCAGCGCAAAGCCTGCGGCGGCAACGATCGCGCCACCCACCACGGCGCGCAGGGGGCCGGTGCGGGCGATCAGTTTGTCGCCGGTTAAGCGGAACAGGGTCATCGCTATCGAGAAGCAGGTGAAGCCGAGGCCGCCCAGCGATTCAGGCACGCCGCGGACTTCGGTGAGGAATACCGCGCTCCAGTCCAGCACCGTGCCTTCGGCGAGAAACACCGCAAAGCAGATCAGGCCAATCAGCAGCACCACGCCCCGCGGCACCGCGAAGGCCGGGCCAGAAGCGGGATTGGCCCAGGGCAGCAGCCCTTTCAGGCTGAAGGCCAGCAGGATCACCACGCTGAGAAGGATAACCAGGCAGGCGACAAAGGCGCTGGCCCCGAGGGTCAGCAGCAGGGTCATCGCCCCGGCCCCGGCAATCCCGCCGACGCTGTACATGCCGTGGAAACCGGACATCACCGGCTTTGGCGAGTCGCGCTCGACGATAATCGCCTGAATGTTCATGGCGCAGTCCGTCACCCCGACCCCGACGCCAAACAGCAGCAGGGCAGCGGCGAGCAGGCGCGGATCGGGAATGATCGCAAGCCAAGGCGTAGTGAGCACAACGATCGCCATCGCGGTGATAATCACCCTGCGGCAGCCGTAGCGGCTGGTGAGCATCCCGGTGAGCGGCATCGCAATCAGCGCCCCCATCCCAAGACAGAGCAGCAGCGAGCCGAGGGTGGCCTCGTTAACGCCGGTATTCGCTTTGGCGTAAGGCACCAGCACCGCCCAGGTTGCAGTAACGTAACCGGCAATAAAAAAGACGATCCGGGTGGCAAGCCGCTGGACGGCTCCGGTGGTCTGAGAGGTCATTTCACATCCTTACAGGGTTGAACCTTTGTCCCGGCGCGAGCACGGGACAGAATTGACAGAGCAGGTCGTCATGCAACATTATGCACGTTGTTGCTCGATTTAAATCCAGAGAAGATAATTTATGCTCGATTATGCAGCTTTCCCGGAACAACGACAAGATCTGATCCGCCAGATCCTGCAGGAAAATGGCCGGGTGGTGTGCGCCGAACTGGCGACCCGGATGAAGGTGTCGGAACACACCATTCGCCGGGATTTACATGAGCTTAGTAAAGAAGGGATCTGTAAGAAGGTCTACGGCGGGGCGGTGCTGCAGCTGGCGGATGCCGGAAATTTCATCAGCCGCGAGCAGAAAAACCACGCAAAAAAAATCACGATCGCGCAGAAAGCGGCAACGTTGATTAAAGCGGGTAGCTGCATTTTTATCGATACCGGCACCACCAACCTCGCCCTGGCGAAGGCGCTGCCGTCAGATCTGGCCGTTACCGTGGTGACCAACTCTCCGGCCATCGCCGCCGAGCTGCTGCGCCATCCGCTGTGCGAAGTGATCATCACCGGCGGGCAGATCCAGCGTTCATCTGGCGGTGCAGTCGGGGCTACGGCGGCCAGCCAGATCCAGGGGATTATCTTCGATCAGGCGTTTATCGGTGGCTGCGCGATGGATCCCGGCATGGGGCTGACCGGGTTCGACTTTGCCGACTGCGAGTTCAAAAAAGCGGTGATTAGCCAGAGCAGCCAGACCATCGTAGCGCTCACCACCGACAAAATCCCCGGCGTGGCGCGCTTTGTGGTCGCGAAAAGCAGCGATATCGACGTGCTGGTGGTGGAAGCCGATATGGATGCTGAGGTAATAGAGGCGCTTGCGGCGCAGGATGTGCGGGTGATCAGCGCCTAACGCACCTCAAATACCACCGCTTTCCAGTTAACGCGGGTTACCGGCGGAAACGCGGGGTAGGGCTCGACGCGGGTGCAGGCACCCGCCCAGATAAACGTCCCGTCATCAATCCGGTACCAGTGCGGATTGCCCTGCACCGCATCACCCAGCACCGCCGCCTGGATGCGCACCAGGCTCCCCTCGGGCAGTTCACCGGCCACCGGGGAGTAAACGGACGGGCTCTCCTTACGGGTATAGACCCCCATCAGGGTCTTCACGCTGGCGGAAACCGGAAGTTCAATGAATGGGCTCATGGCACGCCTCATAACAATACGCTCTTAGTGATTAACGATATAAGTCGCTCTGTAACTCGCGCTCACGATAAAGCGTGAAACTGACAGGCTGTGTCATACGAATGGCTGAATGCGGCAGGTTTTCATCCCTGCTTGACCCACGACAAGGCAGCGCGCTGCCGCCTCTTCCTATAATCACACCCGTTTGTCTTTTTAACTGGTGCTAACCATGGCGTATCAACTCAACCTGAACTGGCCGGAATTTTTAGAAAAATACTGGCAAAAGAAACCCGTTGTCTTAAAGAACGCACTGCCGAATTTTATCGATCCAATCAGCCCGGATGAGCTGGCAGGGCTGGCGATGGAGCCGGAAGTGGACAGTCGCCTGGTCAGCCATAATGAGGGCAAATGGCAGGCCAGCAACGGTCCGTTCGAGCACTTCGAGGGCTTAGGCGAAACCGGCTGGTCGCTGCTGGCGCAGGCGGTAAATCACTGGCACGCGCCTGCCGCCGAGCTGGTGCGTCCGTTCCGCGTGTTGCCGGACTGGCGTCTGGACGATCTGATGATCTCCTTCTCGGTGCCGGGCGGCGGCGTGGGCCCGCATATCGATCAGTACGATGTGTTTATCATCCAGGGGATGGGCAGCCGTCGCTGGCGCGTGGGCGACAAGCTGCCGATGCGTCAGTTCTGTCCGCATCCGGCGCTGCTGCATGTCGATCCCTTTGAGCCGATCATCGATGAAGATCTGGCCCCGGGGGATATCCTCTACATTCCGCCTGGATTCCCGCACGACGGTTTTACCCATGAGACGGCGCTCAACTACTCCGTCGGCTTCCGTGGGCCAAACGGCCGGGATCTGATCAGCAGCTTTGCCGACTACGCGCTGGAAAACGATCTGGGCGGCGAGCACTACAGCGATCCGGATCTCACCTGCCGCGAACATCCGGGCCGGGTGGAGGCTTACGAGCTGGAGCGTCTGCGCAAGATGATGATCGACATGATCAGCAAGCCGGAAGACTTCAAGCAGTGGTTTGGCAGCTTCATCTCCACGCCGCGTCACGAGCTGGATGTTGCCCCGGCGGAACCAGAGTACTCACCAGAAGAGGTGCTCGACGCGCTGATGGGCGGCGAAACCCTGACCCGCCTGAGCGGGCTGCGGGTGCTGAACGTCGGCGGCAGCGTCTTTATCAACAGCGAACTGCTGGAGACGGTGGATGCCAACGCGGCAGATGCGCTGTGCCGCTACACCGAGCTGGGCCAGGCGGAGCTGGGCGCTGCTCTGCAAAACCCGGCATTTGTGGAAGAGCTGACCGGACTGATTAACCAGGGGTACTGGTTCTTCGACGAGTAACGACAAAGACGGCGCGGAGTACAGACCCCGCGCCGCCTGACTTACGCTGCGAGGATGTGACAGGCTTTCCAGTAATCAAGAAGACGCTCGTCATCTTTCTCTCGCTCCGCTTTCGTTTTCATGGCCCGTGCCAGATTCTCTCTCGACACCTCCTGGCCTTTTTGTACGACATCTAAAACCGCTTCACCAAGAGCCAGGGATATTTCGGTGCGATTCGCTTCTACCATATATGCCTCCGTGTTGAGTGCGTGACTTTAATTATGAGGCATAATCGCCACCCTATAATATTCTCAGTTTATTCTTATATATTTCGCCAGACCCTTAGACGCTTCGGGAAATAATGTTTCGAAATGCTAATGAAGCGGTAGAAACGTTATTTATGGACTACAGTTAGTTTCGTGCAACAACCCGTGGAAACCTAATGAGGAGAATTAATTATGGTAAACAAGAGTGAAATCAAGGACCATGCTCAGGTAATGGCTAGCTGCGGTACCCACGTCGGCACGGTTGACCATCTCGACGGTGAACGTATTAAGCTGGCAAAAAATGATTCTGAATCCGGCGGCAAACACCATTATATTCCGCTGGAGTGGGTCGATAAAATTGACGGCAATAATGTGGTGCTGACTAAAAACCATAAAGAGGTCTTTGCCGGCTGGCAAGAAGCCTGATAATCGAAGCCGCAACGTAAATATATTTAAGCTCCGACAATATGTTGGAGCTTTATATTTATTAAATTAGCCTGCATTGCCGCCGCGTTAAAGGAGTGATACTGTTTTATTTTTAATATGCTTCTCCAGGCGCAGGTATGTCCAACACAATGCTCCCTCAAACGACCCCCACAACGAAAAAGACCTTTTCCGTTGCTGACTTTAAGGTCTTCGGCGAGCGCTACGGCATCGACTACCGTTTTCCGCTGCTGACGGATGCCTGTGCCAGCACCAGCCCGGTTCTGCACGGCGATGTCGAAGAGATGACCCTGCCGTCCGGCATCTCCTTAACCCACTCCGATGTGCGCGTTCTGCAACCCTATGAAACCACCTCCCGCCACAGCAGCCCGCTGTATGTGCTGGTGGTGCTGGAAGGCTGCGTGACCCTGACCCTCAGCGGCGAAGTTTATGCGGTTCGTCCGGGCATGGCCTTCAGCGCCAGGCTGAGCGAACAGCAGACGATGTCGGCCCGTCATGATGCGGATATCGCCCTGAAAACCCTCTCTTTTGGGGTTTACCCCGACGATGCCCGCCGGGAAACGCTCCTCGCCTCGCTGCTTGAGCAGTGGGAGAGGCTGAACGCGCCGACCTTTGTCTGGCAGGTGCCGGACTTTGTGCTGGCCGGGATCCAGCACGCCCGCCAGCGGGAGCGGAGCAGCCTGTCGCGCCAGCTGCTGCTGGAAGGGGTGATGTATCAGCTGCTGGGCCACGGCCTGCACCTGCGCGAGCAGGGGGGGGCGGCGCGGGTAAGCGCGTCCGGCGGGGAGCATGCCCGGCTGGAGCAGATCCGCCACCTGCTGGAGAGTGCTCCGGAGCAGGAGTACAGCCTCGCTCAGCTGGCGGCCCGGGCGGCGATGAGCCCCAGCAGCCTGCGCAGTAAGTTCCGCCAGGCCTACGGCTGTACGGTGTTCGACTACCTGCGCGACTGCCGCCTTGGGCTGGCGCGCCGCTATCTGCTGGAGGGCCACAGCGTGCAGCAGGCGGCCTGGATGTCCGGCTATCAGCACGCCACCAACTTTGCCACCGCGTTTCGCCGTCGCTACGGCATCTGCCCCGGCGCGGTCCGCAACGGCTGCTAATCCGTTTTTCTCCCATCGCCAACGCCATTCGTGCGGTTTGGCATTGCGCATACGTTCTCTGGCAGCGCGCATAGCTATCTTCTAAATGAAAAAGGTAATAATTCTCATTAATAATTAGAAATAGCTCTGGAGATTTTCATGTTCGCTAAATCGCGGCTGGCACTGCTGGTGGGATGGGTAACCGGGAGCGTCGCGCTTCCCCTGATGGCGCAGGATACGCCGAAAACGGAAACCGTTGTGGTGACCTCGCAGATGCAGAGCGGCGCGACCAAGCTGGAGACGCCGGATATCGAGACCCCGCAGGCGGTGTCGATTGTGACCCGCGAGCAGTTTGAAGAGCAGGGCGCGACCAGCGTTCGCCAGGCGGTGAGCTACACCCCGGGCGTCTACAGCAACCAGATTGGTGCCTCGAACCGCTTTGACTACATCGTGCTGCGCGGCTTCTCCGACGGCAGCCTGGACAACGTCTATCTCGACGGCCTGAAGATGATGGGCGACACCAACTCCCACAGCTCGCTGGTGGTTGATCCCTGGTTCCTGGAAAATATCGAAGTGGTGCGCGGCCCGGCCTCGGTGCTGTATGGCCGCTCGTCGCCGGGCGGGATCGTGGCGCTCACCTCGCGCAAACCCTCGTTCGATCCGGGCGGTGAGATCAAGCTGTTCGCCGGGAATAACGATCAGCGCGGGGCGATGTTTGACGTCACCGGCGCGCTGGACGACAACGACCGCGTGGCGGCCCGTCTGAGCGGCATGACCCGCTACGCCGACTCTCAGTTCGATCCGCTGAAAGAGGAGCGTTACGCTCTGATGCCAAGCCTGACCTGGCGCATCACCGATAACACCCGTCTGGATCTGATGGCCTATCTGCACCGCGATCCCGAGGGCGGCAGCCACTCCGGCCTGCCGTACGACGGCACCGTGGTCCCACATAACGGGAAGATGATCTCCAACACCTTCTTTGAAGGCGAGGACGACTACGACAAGTACGATCGTCGCGAGGAGATGGTCGGCTACAACATCGAGCACATGTTTGACAGCGGCTGGTCGTTGCGCCAGAAGCTGCGCTATCTGCACACCAAAGTGGAGCTGAACCAGGTCTATGCCGCAGGCTGGCTGAACGACACCGAGCTCAACCGCGGTTACTCCGGCTCTGACGAGAAGATGGATGCCATCACCATCGACAACCAGGTCGACGGCAGCTTTGACACCTGGGCGGTGAACCACCGCGTGCTGATTGGCCTCGATTATCAGGATCGCAGCAACAACACTACCGGCTACTACGGCGGCTTCCCGCCGATCGACGCCTTCCACCCGGTGTATGGCGCGAAGCCGGACTACATCACCATGTACAGCCAGGAGAAGCACAAGCTGCGTCAGACCGGCTACTACCTGCAGGATCAGCTCTCGCTGGATAAGTGGCGTCTGACCCTGGGCGGTCGCTACGACCAGGTGAGCGTGTCGAATATCGACAAGCTGAACGATACCCGCAGCGATCTGGACAAGAACAACTTCAGCAGCCGTGCGGCGTTGCTCTATCTGTTTGATAACGGGATCGCGCCGTACATCAGCTACTCCACCGCCTTCACCCCGACCAGCTTTGCCGATGCCAACGGCGATCTGCTGGATCCGATGAAAGGCAAGCAGTGGGAAGCGGGCGTGAAGTTTGAGCCGGAGGGGATGAACAGCCAGTTCAGCGCCTCGGTGTTCCGCATCAACCAGAAAAACATCGCTACCAAAGAGGAGCCGACCGATCCGTACCGCTCTATCGGTGAGATCGAATCCGAAGGGGTTGAGCTGGAAGCGGTAGGGCAGCTGACCGACAGCCTGCGCCTGCAGGCGGCGTACACCTATACCGACATCCGCTACAAGAAGAGCAGCCCGGAGGAAGAGGGCAAGCGTGCGGTCTATGCCCCGCGCAATATGGCCAGCGGCTGGCTCAGCTATGACGTCAAAACCGGGCCGCTCGATGGCCTGACGGTGGGCTCCGGCGTGCGTTACGTTAATGGCGTGACCAGCGATCGCATGAACACCCATACGCTGCCGTCCTACACGCTGGTGGATCTGGCGGTGGGCTATGACCTGTCGAAGGTGGGGCTGACCGGGGTGAGCGCGCAGCTGAACGTCAACAACCTGACGGACGAAAGCTACGTCGCGGCCTGTAACTCGCTCTCCTACTGCTACTTTGGTGCCGAGCGCAGCATTGTCGGCAGCGTGTCGTGGAAGTTCTGATGTAAAACTGCCCGGTGGCGCTGCGCTTACCGGGCCTACGGTTTTTCCCTCTCCCCTTTGGGGAGAGGGTCAGGGTGAGGGGAACAGGCCGCACTAACCTGCCATCGCAATATTCACCGCTTCTCCCATCTGCTCCACCGCCGCGCGATGCTTCTCGTTGGGCGGCAAGGCACAGTTAATCCGCAAACAGTTCCGGTATTTGCCGGAAGCCGAAAAGAGCGATCCGGCGGCGATCTGGATATTAAACCGGGTTAACTCCCGCGAAACGCAGACCATATCCACATGTTCGGGCAGCTCCACCCACAGCATGTAACCCCCCATCGGGCGCGTCACGCAGATCCCACAGGGGAAAAACTGCCGCACCCAGCAGGTGTAGGTATCAATATTCTGCTGGTAGATCTGGCGCATCCGCCGCACGTGGCGATGGTAATACCCTTCCCGGATAAAGGCGGCCAGCGCCAGCTGGCTGACGGGCACGTTGGTGCCGCTGGCGGCATACTTCATGTGCATGATCCGGTCGTGATAGCGGCCCGGGGCGATCCACCCCACCCGCAGTCCGGGGGCGACGGTTTTGGTAAAGGAGTTGCACAGCAGCACCCGGCCATCAATGTCCAGCGAGTGGATGCTGCAGGGCCGCGGATATTCAAACGCCAGCTCGCCGTAAATATCGTCTTCAAAGATCACGATATCGTGGCGCTGGGCCAGCGCCAGCAGCTGACGCTTGCGGGCTTCGGGCATGATAAACCCGAGCGGGTTGTTGCAGTTGGGCACCACAATCACCCCTTTGATCGGCCACTGCTCCAGGGCCAGCTCCAGCGCTTCCACGCTGATCCCGGTCACCGGATCGGTGGGGATCTCGATCGCCTTGATCCCCAGACCCCGCAGCATCTGCATGGTGCCGTAGAACGACGGCGATTCCAGCGCCACGATGTCGCCGGGCTTACAGATCGTCAGCAGCGCCAGGGAGAGGGCGCTGTGACAGCCGCTGGTGATGATCAGATCGTCGGCGGCGACCACCGATCCGGCGTCCAGCATCAGGCGGGCGATCTGCTCGCGCAGCTCACGTCGCCCGGCGAGCTCATCGTAGCTTAAGATCTCTTTGACGCTGTGCTGCGCCAAACGGCTCAGCTCTTTCCACAGGGGCTTGAGGCTCGGCTGGGTCAGGTCCGGCTGGCCGCCGCCAAAGGCGGTGATGTCGGTTTTGGTGCGTCCCTCCATCAGGGTCAGCACCTCATCCCACTGGGTCACCTCCACCGGACGCTGCACCGGGCGCGACATCGCCGGCACCGGCGGCTGGGCCTTACGCGGCGCCACAAAATAGCCCGAGCGCGGCTGGGGGGTGATCAGCTGTAAGTTTTCGAGGATCTGATAGGCCTGCTGTATGGTGCTGATGCTGACGCCGTGCTCCTGGCTTAGCGCACGCACCGAGGGTAAACGCTCTCCGCTGCGATACAGCCCTTGCTCAATGCGTTCCGCCAGAAGATTGGCCAGATGTTGGTAGCGCGTCATGCTGTATCCCTCATTGTCACCATACAGAAAATAAAACCAGTACAGATGGCGATAAAAATCGCCATGCAGTTCTTGTTTTAGACGATCTGTATGTTAAAAAAAGTAATTTTTGAATCTGTATTGCAGGGTGCCTAATCCATGATGATAACCCCTCAGACAACCTGAGGAGAACATCATGGAATTCAATGAAAATCGTGCCAGACGTCCTTTTGCGATCTTTATCCTGACGGGAAGAATTTTTGCCCGCTGGTATCGCATCAACCGCACGCGCAGGATTTTGAGCCAGTTAAGCGATGAGCATCTGAAGGATATCGGATTGTCGCGACATGATTTGTAACTTGCGGGGGTATCGCCCGGTGGCGCTACGCTTACCGGGCCTACGGATCGTGCGGCCTGGGATTTCGTAGGCCGGGTAAGGCGTAGCCGCCACCCGGCGCGTTTCAGCGCAACAGTTCAAGCGTCTGCTGCTTCGGCCGTTCCAGCAGGGCGATTGCCTCCTGATACGACCGCACGTTGTTATACCCCATCACCAGCCCGTAGCGCTTGCCCGACCCGCTGTACCACGCCGACAGGGCATTCACCTGCAGCTGCTGCTGTTGCCAGCAACGGGCGATCTCCAGGTCGCAGCTGCCTCTGGTTAAGAACGCCACGATGTGCATCCCACCGTCGTTCTGCTCGATGAAGAAGCGATCCCCGTAGACCTCGTGCAGGGCGGCGATCATCCAGTCGCGCCGCTGCTGGTAGAGGGCGCGCATCTTTTTCAGGTGGCGGAAGAAATGACCCTCGTTGATAAAGGCGGTGAGGATCTTTTGCGTCAGCACCGGCTGGCCGCTGGCGAGCAGATCGGCGCAGTCGTTAAAGGCCGACACCGTGCAGGCGGGCATCACCACATAACCCAGGCGCAGGGACGGCATCACGGTTTTGCTGAAGGTGCCCATGTAGATCACCCGATCCTGACGATCGAGGCTTTTCAACGACGGCAGCACCTTGCGGGTGTAGTGAAACTCGCCGTCATAGTCATCTTCAACGATCCACGCCTCGTTGCGGGTGGCCCAGTCGAGCAGCTGCTGTCTGCGCGGTAACGAGAGGGTGACCGCCAGCGGGCTCTGGTGCGACGGCGTGACGATGGCAAAACGGGCGTCGGCGTGGTGGCGCAGCAGGTACTCCGTGTCCATCCCGGCGCGATCTACCGGCACCGTATGCAGACGCGGCACGATGCGCCGGAGCAGCTGCTGGCCCATAAAATAGCCCGGATCTTCAAATACCACCTTGTCGTTGCGGCTGGCGAGAGTGTCGAGGATCAGGCGCAGGCTGCCGCTGTAGCCGCTGGTGATCAGCACCTGATCCGGCGTGCAGGCGAGCCCGCGGGAAATGTTCAGGTAGCTGGCGATGGCCTGGCGCAGGGGAGCCCAGCCCATCACCGGCGGGTTGAGCATCTCCTCCTGGCGCATGGCCCGCACCGCCTGCCCCGCCAGCAGCAGCCATTTCTTGTACGGAAAGCTGTCCAGCGCCGGGATGCCGGGGCGCAAAAAGCCTGCGCGTTCCCGCTGGCTGACCAGCGATTCCTGAAGCGTGCCGGTGACGGGATCGTCTGACACGGGGGCCGCGACCGGCAGGTTTAAGTCCGGGTTCACCCGGGTGCCGCGCGCCCCCTGGCTTACCAGATAGCCCTCGCCGATCAGAATGGCATAGGCGGTTTCAACCGTTTTGCGCGCCACCTTCAGCTCTTCCGCCAGCACGCGAATGGCAGGCACCTTGTCGCCGGGCTTGAGTACGCCGCGGGTGATGTTGTCCCGATAGCGGGTGTAGATCTGCTGATAGCCCGGCTTCATGTCCTACCTCGTTTCGCGCTTTTTGTATCTTTTTACTATGTCATGAACGGCGTAAATTTACCCCATCGCATGACCCATCTCCCACAAAAAGAGGTAAGACAATGAGCACTCGCGTTAACCACCATAAAGCCACACCTGCCCTCGCTAAAGCCCTGTCCGACCTGAGCATGGCGGTGGGCCAGACCTCCATCGACCCGGCGCTGAAGCACCTGATCGACATCCGCGTCTCCCAGCTCAACGGCTGCACCTTCTGTCTGGATATGCACTCGAAAGAGGCCAAAATTGCCGGCGAGCGCGAGCTGCGTCTCTACCATCTGGCCGCATGGCGCGAGTCGCCGCTGTTCAGCGCCCGTGAAAAAGCAGCGCTGGCCTTCACCGAAGCGCTAACGCAGATCGGCCCGCACGGGGTCAGCGACGTGCTCTACCGCAGCGTGGCGGAACATTATTCGGAAGTGGAGATTTCGGAGCTGAACTTCGCCATCGTGGCGATCAACGCCTGGAACCGCTTAGGCATCACCTCACGCATGGAACCGGGCTCGCTGGATGCCGCCTACGGCCTGAACAAGGCTAACCTCGAGTAAGACCGCGCTCGCGGATCATTGCCACCAGCGCCTGCAAACCCGGCGGGACGTGGCGATGGCCGGGGTAATAGAGCCGCAGTCCGGCAAAGGGCTGCGTCCACTCCTCCAGCACGCTCACCAGCTCTCCGCTTTTCAGCTCCTGCTGTATATAGAGTTCCGGTAAAAATCCCACCCCCAGCCCGGCCTTTACCGCCCGGATCGAGGCAAACAGATCCGAGGTGGCAAAACGCGGCGGCACCGCCAGGGCAATCTGCTCCCCGCGCCGCTCCAGCTCCCAGCGATAGATCCCCCCGTGCGCCATGCGCATGCCGATCCCCTGATGCTGCAGCAGATCGTCCGGGGTTTCTGGCGTGCCATGACGGGCAAAATAGTCCGGCGTGGCGGTGACGAGCTGGCGGATATCCGGGGTAAGCCTGATGGCGATCATGTCCTGCGGCACCGACTCCGCCAGGCGCACCCCCGCGTCGTAGCCTTCCGCCACGATATCGATCATCCGCGCCTCGCTCACCGTTTCGACGCGCATTTTCGGGTAGCGGATCATGTAGTCGATCAGCAGCTCGTCCAGAAACAGGGTTCCCACGTTATTCGGCACGTTCAGACGCAGGGTACCGGCAGGTTCGTCGGCATCGCTGTGGATCTCACTGCTTGCCTGGCGGATCTCCTGCAATGCAGGGCCGACGCGGGCCACAAAGCGCTGTCCCGCCTCGGTGAGCGCCACGCTGCGGGTGGTGCGGTGAAACAGGCGCGTTTGCAGACGGCTTTCCAGCCCGGCAACGGCGTTACTCGCGGCGGTGGGCGACATCCCCAGCTCCTGTGCGGCGGCGCGAAAACTGCCGCGACGCACGACGGCCATCACCACTTCCAGCTCTGTCAGTCCTGAACGGTGCATAGATTATCCTGAAAATCGAAACAACCTTTGCAGCATAGCGTGGATTATCGTAACGGAGAAGGCATGCCAGACTCTCCCCATCCAGTCTGAGGAGGTCGTTATGCATCACATCGAACAGATTTATATCAACGGTGAATTTGTCACCCCACACGGCAGCGAGCGCTTCGATCTGTTTAACCCGGCGACGGCACGGGTTATCGGGCAGGTACGTCTGGCCGACGCGGTGGATGCCGAACGCGCCATTGCCGCAGCAAACGCGGCGTTTCCGGCATGGGCAAAACCACAAAGCAGGAGCGCATCGCCGCCCTGCAACGGATGCATGCTGCCGTGGCCGCCCGCCACGACGATCTGCTGGAGGCGGTGATTGAAGAGTACGGCGCGCCCGCGTCGCGCTCGGCGTGGATGGCGAGCTATCCGGCCGAGGTGATTGCCCAGGCCATTGAAGCGCTGGAGGCGTTTGAGTTTACCCTGACGGCGGGTGCTGCAAAGGTTGAGATGACCCCGCTCGGCGTGGCCGGGCTGATTACCCCCTGGAACAGCGATGCGGGCTTTATCTGCGGCAAACTGGCGGCGGCGCTGGCGGCAGGCTGCACTGCGGTGATCAAACCCAGCGAGATGAGCGCCCTGCAGACGCAGATTGTGACCGAGGCGCTGCACGCGGCAGATCTGCCGCCGGGGGTGTTTAACATCGTCACCGGGCGCGGCGACACGGTAGGGGAGACGATAAGCCGTCACCCGGATGTGGCAAAAATCTCGTTTACCGGCTCGACCCAGACCGGCAAAGCGATCCTGCGCAACGCGGCGGAGAACTTTACCCGCGTCACGCTGGAGTTAGGCGGTAAATCGCCGACGGTCGTGCTGGATGATGCCGATTTGTCGCAGGCCATTCCGCTGGCGGTGCAGGCCGGGCTGATGAACAGCGGCCAGGCGTGCGTGGCCGGAACGCGCATTCTGGTGCCGCAGTCGCGTAAGGCTGAAATCGAGCAGGCGCTGGCCCGGGCCATCGCGGCGGTGCAGTCGGGGGATCCGCGCGACGCGGCCACCGAGGTCGGCCCGATGGTGAGCGAGAAACAGTGGCTGCGGGTGCAGGGATACATTCAGAAAGGGCTGGCGGAAGGGGCGCGTCTGCTGGCGGGCGGGGAGGGGCGGCCGGAGGGCACACGTGACGGGTGGTTTGTCCGCCCGACGCTGTTTACCGACGTGCACAACCAGATGGCCATCGCCCGGGAAGAGATTTTTGGCCCGGTGCTGTGCGTGATCGCGTATCGCGATGAGGCAGAGGCCATCGCCATTGCCAACGAGACAGAATACGGCCTGAGCGCGATGGTGCTGGGCGGCGACGCGGAGCGCGCCCGTCGGGTGGCGCAGCAGATCCACGCGGGTCGGGTGCTGGTGAATACCCTCGCCCACGAGCCCAAAGCGCCGTTTGGCGGATTTAAGCACTCCGGCGTAGGGCGCGAGATGGGCGCATGGGGCATCAGCGCATTTCTGGAACCGAAGTCAGTCCTCGGCTAAAAAACGCCCGGCGGCGCAAGCTTGCCGGGCCTACATGTGGCCGTAGGCCGGGTAAGCGCAGCGCCACCCGGCATCCCGGGCGCACCAATGCCACAACCGCACGAAGCGTAGGCCGGGTAAGCGCAGCGCCACCCGGCGTCCCCGGCGCAGAAATGCCACATTTCGCTTTTCACCGAAGCATTCTCCTGCTCACTCCTGCACTCTCTCCTTAACCTCACAATGGAGAGAACATCATGATTGCAGTCCTGTTTGAAGCCAAAGCAGCCCCCGCGCACCAGGCGCGCTACCTGCAACTGGCCGCCGAGCTAAAGCCACTCCTGGCGGATATCGACGGTTTTATCGATATCGAACGTTTTCAGAGCCTGACCACTGACGGCAAAATCCTCTCCCTCTCATGGTGGCGGGACGAGGAGGCGATCTGCCGCTGGAAGCAGAACGCATTTCATCAGGCGGCGCAGGCCGAAGGACGGGCATCGATCTTTACCCACTACCGCATCCGCGTGGCGGAGGTGGTGCGGGAATACAGCTCAGAAACCGGAGGGCACGCCGATGTATGACGTTCATGTGATATTCAACGATACTCCCGGCGAACTGGCGCGTTTTGGGCAGCTTCTGGGGTGCAACGGCGTTGGGCTTGAGGGCGGCGGCGTGTTTGGCGTGGATGCGCACTTCCTGGTGGCAGAGGGCGAAAAAGCCCGGCGCGTGCTTGTTGATGCCGGTTTTAACGTGCAAATGGTGCGAAAACCGCTGATCCGTAAGCTGAAACAGGCGCGCCCTGGCGAACTGGGCGAGATCGCCGCCGCGCTGGCAGCGCAGGGGGTGTCCATCCTGACGCAGTACAGCGATCATGCGAATCACCTTATTCTGCTGACGGATAATGATAAGCTGGCCGCAGAGATCACCGAGCCGTGGGCAGCCCATGCTAAAGACGAGTTTACCTCCTGATAACAGTGCCGCGCTGGAGCTGGCCGTTGCTGCTGTCGCGGCGGCGATGGCCGATCCGTCACGGGTCAAAATGCTCTGTGCGCTGATGGACGGGCGGGCGTGGACCGCGACAGAGCTCAGCGCCGTGGCGGATGTGGCCCCCTCAACCGCCAGCGGACATCTCGCCCGGCTGGTGGACGGCAGGCTGATAACCTGTCTTTCTCAGGGTCGGCATCGCTACTATCGCCTGGCGGGGCACGACGTGGCGGAGCTGGTGGAGCAGATGATGGGCCTGTCCTGGGGCCGCATCACGCCGCCGGAAACGACCGCGCCAGAGTCGATGCGTCTCGCGCGCACCTGCTACGACCATCTGGCGGGCACGGTCGCCGTGCAAATCTATGATTTTATGCAGGCCGGGGGCTGGCTGACGGCGGACGGTTCGGCCCTCACCGTGAAAGGTCGCGAGGCGTTTCTGGCAATGGGGATTGTGCTAAAGGCTAACCCCCGGCGTAAAGCCTGCTCCGCCTGCCTGGACTGGAGCGAGCGCCGCTTCCATCTTGGCGGCGAGGCGGGCGCAGCGCTGCTGATTCATCTTGAAACCAAAGGCTGGATCAGACGGGTAGAAGGCTTTCGCGAGGTGACGGTAACCGCGTCAGGACGACGGGCCATTGATAAACACTTCGGCCGCTGAAACATTGCCCGGCGGCGCAAGCTTGCCGGGCCTACATGTGGCCGTAGGCCGGGTAAGCGTCGCGCCACCCGGCGAATTACCGCTTACCCTGCAAACAGTTTCTCGATTGATTTTGTCGGGTAAAAAAGGGAATTAACGTTGCTGCCTGTTAAAGCAACAAAGCCGAGCTTCAGGTAAAAATCTTTCGCCCTGTCGTTGAGCGCATCCACAAACATGCCATGAATGCCAACAGCCTGTGAGGCTAGGTGCACCACTTTCATGGCATGGGTCACCAGCGTCATTCCCCAGCCCTGGCCCTGTAAATCCTGATGGATGGCGAGACGCCCTAACGTGACGCTGGGAACATTGACGTAGGGTACTTTGCGCTGTTGGGTTTTCGAGGGCAGGCTCTCTTTCTCAAAACAACTGCCGGACAACGTATAGTAGCCCAGCACTTTTGGCACGGGATCGTCGGTGATGAGCAGGTAAGCACGCAGCAGGCGCCCGCCGTGTTGGCGCGCAAGGTGATCAAACAGAAAACGGTTCAGGGTACTTTCCCCGCAGTCGAATTCGGTTAAATCATATTGCGTCTCATGTGAAAACATCCTTATCGTCAGATTAGCCACGCCTTACTCCATGTTTTGCAGACGTTTTGCTGCGCGTTTCAGCCTGTCGTTCGGCTCTGGCGGGTTGTCGAGTGCATCCATCACTCTGTTCCACGAATTTTCATTGAGGATCAGACGGCGGTGCTGCTCAATGACTTCTGCAGCACGTTCCGAGGCACTGTTAACCATAAACTGGGTGATCGTCTGGTTAGTCATCGCCGCAGCTTCTTCGATCAGATCCTTGTCTTCATCCGTTAACCTGAGGTCGATGCGCTGTTTTTTCAGTGCTGACATTTTTACTCCACGTTTTTTCTTGTACGGATTTCTTCCGTACATTTGACTATACCGCTTAAAGAGGGATTTTTCAATTACGCATTATTTTCGGCAGCATGCCTGGCCGCACGATAAATAATACAGGTCATCTATGCTTTAAACTCAATTCATTCTTATTGCTTATGTGTTTTTAATTAGAATTGTCTTATATCAACATTTAATATTATTGCGATTGCCAGGTCTCAATATTTATGAAAAGTTAACGCTCACAACAGTCGCCGTAATATTGAGCTGTTGGCATAATGGAATGTATTAACAGGGAACGCTATAAACCATGTCAAAATTAAAAAATTACGCAGAAAGCATGTTATTCCAGTGCGTTATTTCACACTCGGGCAAGCCATGTACGCCGGATAGCCTTGCTGCACTGTCAGAAAACTATATTTCCCGCCTTGGCAGTAACGATCTGCCGGCCACTCTGCGAAAAACCCTTAAGGATATTAAATTAAATCTTATATGGCTGAGTGATAAAAATAAGAACCAGCCCTTCACCCACGAAGTCTGGGAAAATAAAACCCACACGCTTATGACTCTGCTCACCGAACTTTATACCGAGGTGGTGGCGTGGAATGCCGTTGAGCAATATCTGTCGGCCTCCGAGTTTCTCCTGTTTTCCCAGGAGCAAAAGGCTTTTCATAGCACCCTGCATAAGGTGATCAACTAGCCTGACCGTTTCGCAATTCCTGCTCTTAACATCCTCGTTTCTTGATACTTACCCTGATAACTATTATCTTCTCAGCGTGTGAAGCGAGGATCCCCCATGCGTGAAGAAGATCTGTTCTGCCGCAGGCCAATGGGCATGCGGATGGCAATGATTGTGCGTCAGTGGCGCGCGGTCATTGACGATGCCATTCTCGATACCGGGTTAACCCAGTCGAGCTGGACGGTGATGATGCAGCTAAAGCAACTGGGGGATAACGTCTCGGTGAGCGAACTGGCGGAGGTGCAGGGTATTGAACTGCCGCCGCTGATGCGCACCCTTTCACAGCTGGAAAAGCAGGGCTATCTGCTGCGCACCACATCGCCTTATGACAAGCGTATCCGGCTGCTGACCCTCACACCCGAGGGTAACGCGGTGCTGAAAACCCTGACGCAGGTTATCGAGACGTTCCAGGAGCGGGTATCGCAGAATATCGCCCCGGACCATCTCGAGATTTTCAGCGCCACACTTAATCAAATCGCCTGCAATCTGCGGACTATCCGCGAAGAAGATAACAAGACCAACTAATCATGACCCCTGAACAAAAGTTTGCCCGCTGGGTAAGGGTAAGTATTGCCTCTTTCCTGCTGATGTTTGTCTATTTCATTATCGCCGATATCTGGATCCCGCTGACGCCGGACTCCACGGTGATGCGCGTGGTCACGCCGGTGTCCGCCCGCGTCTCCGGCTATGTCGCGGCGGTACACGTGCACAACAACAGCCAGGTGAAGAAGGGCGATCTGCTGTTTGAACTCGATCCGACCCCGTTCCGTAATAAGGTGGATGCGGCGCAGATCGCGCTGGAGCAGGCCCGCCTCGCCAACCAGCAGCTTGACGCGCAAATCGTCGCGGCCCAGGCGAACCTGAAAACCGCCCAGCTCACCGCCCGCAACGACAAGGTCACCTTCGATCGCTATCAGAAACTCAGCACGTTGCAGAACGTCTCTCAGGCGGATCTGGATAAAGTCCGCACCACCTGGCAGGGCAGCGAGCAGGCCGTGGCGAATCTGGAAGCCAACATCCATCAGCTGCGCATTGAGCGCGGCGAGCGCGATGAAAAGCGTAACGTGACGCTGCAAAAATACCGCAACGCGCTGGAAGAGGCCGAGCTGAATCTGGGCTGGACGAAGATCTACGCCGAGGCGGACGGGACGGTCAGCAACGTGCAGCTGAGCCCCGGCTTCTACGCCACCTCCGGCACGGCGGCGCTGGCGCTGGTGAACAACCAGAGCGATATCGTCGCCGATTTCCGCGAAAAGAGCCTGCGCCATACCCGCCAGGGCACCGACGCGGCGGTGGTGTTTGACGCCTTCCCGGGCCACGTTTTCCGCGCCCACGTCACCAGCAGCGACGCCGGTATTCTCGCCGGGCAGGAAGCGGTGAACGGCCAGTTGTCGGAGCCGGAGACCTCCAACCGCTGGGTGCGTGACGCGCAGCGCATGCGCATTCACGTGGCGCTGGACGAGCCGCTGCCGAAGCATCTGCCGACCGGGGCGCGCGCCACCGTGCAGCTCTATAACAGCGAAGGTCCGTTTGCCCGCTTCTTCTCCGGCATGCAGATCCACCTCGTCAGCCTGCTGCATTATGTCTATTAACACTCTGGCGCGGGTTTTTACCCCGCACGGCAACATCGTCTATAGCGCCAACGACTTTCGCCAGACGCTGCGCATCGTCTTTGCCGGGATGATCGCGCTCAGCGTGTCGAGCTTCTACAACACCAGCTACGGCGTCTTTTTTGTGATCTACCCGATCATGCTCCTGTCGCTGGTGCCGGTCTTTAACCGCCACGTGGCAAAACAGTTTGTGTTTAGCTCGGCGCTGAACTGCGTCGAAATGGTGCTTATCATCGGCTATCTGGCGCAGTGGCCGGTGATTATGACCCTGGTGGTATTTGGTCTCTACGTGATGCGCTTTCGCTTTATGAGCCAGGGGCCGCTGTTCCTCTTTGGCTCGATGGGGGTGGTGTGTCAGAGCACCATGCTCAACTTTATGAGCTATCCCACCACCAACTGGCACACGCTGCTGTTCTCCAACCTTGAAGCCAGCGTGATGGCGGTATGCTTAAGCGCGCTGATGCACTATCTGCTGCCGGACGTTGAGCCCCGCACGCCGCCGCCGCGTCTGGAGAAAGACGCCGCCCGGGTGCGCCATGAATCGCTGCTCTCCGGCAGCGTGGCGACGCTGATTTTTGTGGTGTTCCAGATAAGCGATCTCAGCGATTCGCTGTCGGCGCTGATGGCGGGGATCCTGATCCTCTTCCCGATGCACTATCGCGGCGCGGTGATGAGCTCCCTGTGGCGCGTGGTCGGGGTGGTGCTCGGCTGCCTCTATATTCTGCTGGTGCAGATGGTGCTCTACGATCACAGCAGCCACATGCTGCTGATGATGCCGCTGATTGGTCTCGGGCTGGGGTTTGGCGCCCGCCTGCACGTGATGGAGAAGGTGGGGGCCGGGGTCGGTTTTGCCAGCATCACCACCATCGGGATTATGTTCGGCCAGAATATGCATCCGGACGGCGACCTGGTGTTCAGCGATCTCTACCGCATCGTTTCGGTAACGGTGGCGCTGGTGGCGACCCTGACGATGGTGTTCCTGATGCATCTTTTTCTCAACTGTTTCGCGCCGACGCGCTACGTGATTAACCCGCCTCAGGTCTCAGTGGAGAAACGTCGGGATAGTTGACAGCAGGAATAAAATCAGCCCGATGGTGCCGCCCACCAGGGTGCCGTTGACGCGGATAAACTGCAGATCCTTGCCGATGTTCAGCTCAATCTGGCGGGACATATCTTTGGCATCCCAGCCTTTGACCGTGTCGCTGATGTGGCGGGTGAGGAAGCGGGCAAAATCCGGGGCCACGCGGTGCGCGGCCTGCTCCAGATGTTCGTTCAGCGAAGCGCGCAGGTTGGTGTCCGCCACCAGGGTTTCACCGAACCACAGCCCGGCGTTGGCGAGGCGCTGCTTCACGCGGGAGTCGTCGCGCTGCATATCGGCCTTCAGCCACTGGCGCAGGTCGGCCCACATCTCGCCCAGATAGCGGTTAAAGGCCTCGTCGTTCTTCAGATAGGTTTTGATGTTCTCGGCTTTGGCCGCGGTTTCCGGATCGTTTTTCAGGTTATCGACCAGCTTAAGCACCGCGCGGTCGAAGGCCTGACGGATCTGATGGGTGCGGTCGTGGCTGACGTCATCCAGAATGGCATTCACCGCATTCGACACCAGCTCGGCGCTCTGATCCCCCAGCCATTCGGTGGGTAAAATCCTCGCCTTACGCGGGTGCTCGGTCTTCAGCCAGTGAACGATCTGCGCGGCAATTAAATCGCGGGTGCTGTCGCGCTGCAGGAGCGTGATCATGCGGTTAATCACCGCGTCCAGCAGCACCTGGTGACGGTTGTTTTTGGTCATGCTCTCCAGCATCGCGGCGCTGGTTTCGCTGAAATCGACCTTATCCAGCGCCTTATGCACCGCCCGTTTCAGCATGCGCTGGATGCGCCCGTCGTCGGTCAGTTCCAGGAACCCGCTCATCACCTGCATGATATGCAGCCCGACGCGCTGGGCGTTATCCGGCTTGCTGAACCAGTTGCCGATAAGCAGCGCCGGTTCGTGCTTACGGATAAGCGCGACCAGCGACTGGGTATCGAGAAATTTCTCCTGTACAAACTGGCCGAGATTGTCGCCAATCCGGTCCTTATTGCGCGGGATAATTGCCGTATGTTTCGAGATAAACGGGATCGGCACCCGGCGAAACAGTGCTACCACGGCAAACCAGTCCGCCAGCGCGCCGACCATCGCCGCTTCGGCAATGGCCTTCACCCCGCGCACCCAGAAGGTCTGGGGCAGGAACAGGGTTACGATAAAAGTCGCGGCGGCAATCAGCAGCAGCGACAGCGCCAGGAGCTTGGCGCGTTTGAGATCAGCGAGTTTTTCCATAGGGTTAAGGATAGAGGGAAGCGGCAAGAAGGTAAAAAAATTGCCACAGGATCCAGCCGCCAAACGCGATCAGCACCACCCCCGCCGCGCGCTCCATCTTCCAGATATGGTTGCTCAGCCGCCGCTGAATGGCAGGCAAGGCGATAACGGAAACCACCGCCAGATCCCACATCAGCACCACTGTGACCATCCAGAGACCGCTGACCGACTGCTGGAGCAGGGTAACGTTTGGGCCCAGCAGGGCGGTCATCAGCGCCAGATAAAAGAGCGCATTTTTCGGATTTAATACCGCCGATCCCAGACCAAGCAGGAACTGCCTGCGTAAGCCTGGACGCTCCGTCTGCGCATTATCCAGCGCCAGAGTACGGGCGCGGCTGTGGATCAGATGCCAGCCGATCCACAGCAGATACAGGGCTCCCAGTAGCTCAATGACGTTAAAAAGCAGGGTGAACTGGCGCAGCGCGCTCCAGCCGAGTATCACCAGCAGGATGTAGAGTCCGTTACCCAGGGCGATCCCCACGCACAGCCCGGCGCTGCCGCGCAGACGGTGGCGGGCGGCAAATCCCATCAGCAAAAAGAAGTCCGGGCCGGGGCTGAGCAGGGCGACGAAATGCGCCAGCGCAAGGGCCAGAAAAGCGGGCGGAAAGAGAGTGGTGAGCAGTTCCATAGTGACCTCATCAGCAAAACTGAGGTCAGGTTACAGAGGGGCGGGCGCTAATTATTGTCGGATATTGATCGCCCGGTGGCGTACTGGCGCGGCGTGGCGGCAGCGTAGCTGACAAAGGTTTTATGGAAGTGGCTCTGATCGGCAAAGCCGCTCTGGTAGCTGACGTCGGCGATGTCATCCCCGGCGCGCAGACGCGCTTTGGCGAACTCGACTCGGGAAATTGCCAGGAAAGTGCCGGGCGTCAGGCCGGTATCCTGCTTAAAGGTTCTGATAAGTGTCTCTTTGCGCAGTGAAAAGCGCCGGGCCAGAACATCCAGCGAGGGCGGTTCCTGCAGGCTGTGGCGTAAGGTCTGCAGCAGGGCAAGGCTTGAGGGACGAAGAGGGTCAGGCGGGGCGCTGTTTTCTGTAAGCCCCGAGAGCAGGGCCGCGATCGCCTCGGGCGACAGGGTGTCAACCACCGCCAGATACTGGCGGAACAGCGCCTCGCTGCGGATCACCTGCATGGCGGGCTCAATATCGGTATCGAGATAAAGCATGTGGTAGCTGCGGGGTTGACCCTCAACGGGGTTACAGCTGTGCGCCATATGCGCCGGAATGACAATCAGATCGCCCGGGTAGAGGATGAACGGCTCGCCGTTGCAGGAGCAGCAGGTTTGCCCCTCGAGGATCGCGCCAATGGAAAGCTGCGCATGGCTGTGACGCTTATAGGCCTGGGTGCTCTGCCAGGTACTGCGCAACTCCACGCCGGGCTGGCGGATAAAGGTCTGATTGACGTGACGGGTATGGGTCATGGCGGCTACCGGTTGGAGGGGTATGGGGGTTATAGCATGCTGTGCGATCAAAACAAGAATTAACCTCGGTGGAATTTTCCCCCCGGTGGCGCTGCGCTTACCGGGGCTACAAAGTGTGTGCCGGTTTGCTTTTGTGTTTCTGGATGACCCCGTTTTATACCCAACTATTTTAATTACCCGAAATAGTAAAAATACATATGGCTAATTTTGGTGATATAAATAATTTATTTATAGATGGCATGAATGTTATTTTTAGCTCGCAAATAATTATTTGTTTAAGGCGAATGAAGTGATATAAAGTTTAAGGCTTATAAAAAGGAGGTAGATATCATGGTAGATACTGCTATTTTCATTGGAGATATAGCTACAGATGATGTGAAAAAAATCGCTAACCGAATAGTTGATATTCTTGTATCACCGGGTGTAATTCCTGGCTTAATAAATGGAGCGCTTACTGTTCCTCTTGACCTTGGATACCTTGCCATAGGCTATTTTGACACAGACTCTCGCTTTAAGCATCAAACTGAACGAATCCGCATGGCGGAGGCAATTCATAACGATATTTTAAATTATGACCACGTTACAAACGCAGTTGAGATGATCTTTGAAAAATTTAATAAATATCTCACTATAAGCCAGCAAAATAGTGTTTATCGTGGCGTTGTTTCATCCGTTGCAGGTCGCTTAGTCACCGCGAAAATTATCTCTTCTATAGGAGCAGCCGTTCTGACACGTGTCTCGTTTATTGGCGCTGCGTCCGCTAACAGCTGGATCGGTAAGGTCACCATGCTGTTGCTTATAGGGGGGATGGCGGAGCGTTCCATAAGTGTGTCAGAAGAGCTTGCTATCAAAGTGCCTGAAATTTATCAATTACTTCGTCCACATGATTACGATCTGTCTTATTTTCTTTTTGAGCCTGCTGTAAAACCATTTGTTGAAGCAATCCATATAGCTCATCAACTGGGGCAGCCTTACTTCAATAAAATAATTGAGATCGTTGAGAGCCAATTAAATGTCAATTAACAACCGCTCTTCGGGGTTTAAAACAATTTCACGCACGCTTGTATCAAGCGTTGTCTTTATCTGGAATTTCGTCGAGTCAGCATTATTTATAGGTGGCTTAATAATGTGCATCATGCTACCTGTCGCGTGGCCTATGAAGTTTGTTTATGCTGCTGTATGGTTGGTCTTATTCTACATATGTTCGAAAGTAGTTGGTATGTTAGAAAATTATCGTAACAGGAAAAATTGAAAAGAGGGAAATGATATGTCAAATCCAGCTTATTTATGGTTAACGGATGAAAATGGCTCTCCTGTAGTTGGAGGGTGTTGCGTCCTGGGGCGTGTAGGATCTATCGAGATAAAGTCGTTGTCACATCACATGACTATTCCAACAGATTCGAGTACGGGGAAGTTAACCGGTACGCGTATCCATACGCCAATTTTGTTTCAAAAAGAGTTTGACCGGGTAACCCCTCTTTTATATCGCGCTATTAGTCGTGGATATACCCTCAAATCAGCAGAAATAAAAATGTATCAAATAGTAGATGCAGGCAGGGAGGTTGAATATTTCAATATCTTTATGGAAAACGTAAAAATCACGGGTATTACACCCAGCCTTCATCCGGGTTCCGGTACTGGAACACATTTAGAAAACATTGAGCTTCGCTACGAGTCTATTCAGTGGAAGTATGTTGATGGAAACATTGCCTTTAAGGACAGCTGGAACGAACGCTGTGTGGCATGAGTGCCCTGTACTTAACAAAAACATGCCACCTCCGGGTGGCCCCCCTCTTTTATACCCAACTTTACCTTCATACCCAGCTATTTTGACTACCCTTAATACCCCAAGCGGTAAAAAAGGAGGCAACAATGGCCTATCAGACAGTGAATCCTGCCAACAACAAACTCATCAAAGAATATCCTTCTCATACTGATGCTGACGTCGAAGCGGCGCTGAAAACGGCTGATGCGCTCTACCATTCCGACTGGTCAAAAGGCAGTATCGACAAGCGCCTGGCGGTGCTGCACAAGCTGGCGAATCTGATTGATTCCCGCAGCGAAGAGCTGGCAAAAATCGCCAGCGTGGAGATGGGGAAACTCATTGCCCAGAGCCGCGGCGAGGTAAAACTCTGCGCGCAGATCGCTCGTTATTATGCGGATAACGCGAAGCAGCATCTCGCCCCGGTGAAATACCCGTCGGAGCTCGGCGAGGCGTGGGTTGAGCATCACCCCATCGGCGTGGTGATGGCCGTGGAGCCGTGGAACTTCCCCTATTACCAGCTGATGCGCGTGCTGGCCCCGAACCTCGCGGCAGGTAACCCGGTGATCGCCAAACATGCCAGCATCGTGCCGCACTGTGCCGAAACCTTCGCCCACCTTGTGCGTGAAGCCGGTGCCCCGGACGGAGCCTGGACCAACCTGTTTATCTCTTCAGATCAGGTAGCGAAGATCATCGCGGACGATCGCGTGCAGGGTGCTGCGCTCACCGGGTCTGAAAAGGCCGGTAGCGTGGTGGCGGCTCAGGCAGCGAAGCACATCAAAAAATCGACCCTCGAACTGGGCGGTAACGACGTCTTCGTAGTGCTCGACGATGCCGACCTGGAGAAGGCGGTGAAGATTGGCGTCAACGCGCGCCTTGCCAACGCCGGGCAGGTCTGTACCGCGGCTAAGCGCTTTATTCTGCACGAGAAAATCGCGGAGCAGTTCCTGACTAAATACACCGAAGCCTTTAAGCAGGTGAAGATCGGCGATCCGCTGGATGAGAGCACCACGCTTGGCCCGCTCTCCTCAAAAGACGCGCTGGAAACCCTGACCAGACAGGTACAAGAGGCGGTGAAAAATGGCGCGACGCTGCACTACGGCGGCAAGCCGGTGCAGGGTGAGGGCAGCTTCTTTGAACCGACCATCCTGACCAACATCACTCGCGATAACCCGGCGTACTTCGAGGAGTTCTTCGGGCCGGTGGCGCAGATCTACGTGGTGAAAGACGACGAGGAGGCGGTCAAACTCGCCAACGACTCGCACTACGGTCTGGGCGGCGCGATCTTCAGCAAAGACACCGATCGCGCTAAAAAGATGGCCTCGAAAATCGAGACCGGGATGGTGTGGATCAACTGGCTCACCGATACCGCCGCAGAGCTGCCGTTTGGCGGCGTGAAGCGTTCCGGTTACGGGCGTGAGCTGTCGGATCTGGGGATCAAAGAGTTTGTGAACCAGAAGCTGGTGGTGATTCGCCGATAGGCATTTATCCGACCCTCTCCCCACAGGGGAGAGGAAATAAACCCTCGCCTTAAAGTGATTCGCATAAATGTGACATAAGATTATATCTGTGTCATTAATTAGCTAGCGCCCTCACAATTCACAGAGAAACAATCCCCTGTTTCTGGATAAGCATTGCCCTGTTGCTAGTATGAAACCGCTAATCATACACCTGCAAGAGGATACAATGATAAACAGAAGCCGTATGATCGTGAACTGTATTGTGGCATCCCTGGCCTGCACATGGACCCTGACAGCGCGAGCTGAAACCCCCTCAACCGAAGTCAAAATCGTGCGCGATGAGTACGGCATGCCGCATATCTACGCAGATGATACCTACCGTCTGTTCTATGGTTACGGCTATGTCGTCGCCCAGGATCGCCTGTTCCAGATGGAGATGGCGCGACGCAGCACCCAGGGACAGGTAGCGGAAGTGCTGGGCAAGACCTTTGTTAAATTCGACAAGGACATTCGCCAGAACTTCTGGCCGGAGACGATCCGCGCGCAGATTGATGCCCTGGACGCCGATGACAAAGCCATTCTGCAGGGCTATGCCGACGGGATGAACGCCTGGATAGACCAGGTCAACCGCGATCCCGGCAAGCTGCTGCCAAAGCAGTTCACCACCTTCGGCTTTGCGCCAAAACGCTGGGAAGCCTTCGACGTGGCGATGGTGTTTGTTGGCACCATGGCGAACCGTTTTTCGGATGCCAACAGCGAAATCGACAATCTGGCTCTGCTCACCGCGCTAAAAGATAAATACGGCGTGAAAGGGATGGCGGTCTTTAACCAGCTGAAATGGCTGGTGAACCCGGCGGCGCCCACCACCATCGCCCCGCAGGAGAGTCAGTATCCGGTTAAATTCGATCTGACCACCACCCAGACCGCCGCGCTGCTGCCGCGCTACGACATAACGCCGCCGATGCTGGACCGGCCAGCGAAAGGGGATGATGGCGGGCTGCTGGCGCTGACCTCGGCGCAAAACCGCGAGACTATCATGGCGCAGTTCGTTCACGGCGGCGCTAACGGTCTGGCGGGGTATCCCACCACCAGCAACATGTGGGTGCTGGGCAAAAGCAAATCACAGGACGCCAAAGCGATCATGGTCAATGGCCCGCAGTTTGGCTGGTATGCGCCAGCCTACACCTACGGCATCGGCTTACACGGCGCGGGCTATGATGTGACGGGGAATACGCCGTTCGCCTATCCGGGGCTGGTGTTTGGCCATAACGGCACCATCTCCTGGGGATCGACCGCCGGGTTCGGCGATGATGTCGACATCTTTGCGGAACAACTCTCTGCCGATAAACCCGGCTACTACCTGCATAACGGCGAGTGGGTGAAGATGCTCAGCCGGGAAGAGACGATCAAGGTCAAAGACGGGCAGCCGGAGACCTTTACCGTCTACCGCACCCTTCACGGCAACGTGATCAAGACCGACACCGCCACCCAGACGGCCTATGCCAAAGCCCGCGCCTGGGAGGGTAAAGAGGTGGCGTCTCTGCTGGCCTGGACCCATCAGATGAAGGCCAAAAACTGGCAGGAGTGGACGCAGCAGGCGGCGAAGCAGGCGCTGACCATCAACTGGTACTACGCGGATATCGACGGCAATATCGGCTATGTCCATGGCGGGGCCTATCCGAAGCGCCAGCCGGGGCACGATCCGCGTCTGCCGGTGCCGGGTACCGGCAAGTGGGACTGGCAGGGACTGCTGTCGTTCGATCTCAATCCAAAGGTCTATAACCCGAAATCGGGCTATATCGCCAACTGGAACAACTCTCCCCAGCAGGGGTATCCGGCCTCGGATCTTTTTGCCTTCCTGTGGGGCAGTGCGGATCGCGTGACTGAGATCAGCCAGCTTATCGATAAACAACCCACCTTCACTTACGAACAGGCCTGGGATCTGATTAAGCAAACCAGCCGTCAGGATCTGACCCGTCGGCTGTTTTTACCGTCCCTGCAAAATGCCACTGCGCAACTGCCGGGAGAGGATCCGCGTCAGCAGATGGTGAAATTGCTCAGCGACTGGGACGGGGTGAACCTGCTCAATGACGACGGCAAAACCCTGCAACAGCCGGGCTCGGCGATCCTCAATGCCTGGCTGACCAGCATGCTGAAGCAGACCGTCGCGGCGGCGGTACCGCAGCCGTTCGACAAGTGGTACAGCGCCAGCGGGTATGAAACCACCCAGGACGGGCCGACCGGTTCGCTGAACATCAGCGTGGGGGCGAAGCTGCTGTACGAGGCATTGCAGGGGGACAAGTCCGCGATCCCGCAGACGGTGGATCTGTTTAACGGCAAGCCGCAGCAGGAGGTGATTTTAGCCGCCCTGCAAGAGGCCTGGCAGACGCTGTCGAAGCAGTACGGCAACGACATCGCTCAGTGGAAAACCCCGGCGATGGCGCTGACCTTCCGCGCGAACAACTTCTTTGGCGTGCCCCAGGCGGCCCCGGAAGAGGCCGTGCATCAGGCGGAGTATCAGAACCGCGGTACGGAGAACGACATGATTGTCTTCTCGCCGACCTCGCAAAAAGCGCCGGTGCTGGCGTGGGATGTGATGGCCCCCGGGCAGAGCGGTTTTATCGCTCCGGACGGTACGCCGGATAAGCACTATCGCGATCAGCTTAAGATGTATGAAACCTTCGGGCGTAAACCGCTGTGGTTAACCCCGCAGGAGGTGGCGGCGCATCAGGAGTCGCAGGAAGTGATGCAGGTGCAACGGTAAGAGTGAGTGCAGTTTTGCCCGGCGGCGCTGCGCTTGCACGGGCCTACGTGATCCGCAGGCCTGATAAGCGCAGCGCCATCAGGTGCTTTAGAAGCTTACGCCGCCGCCAACGTAGGCGCCGTCAATCAGGGTGTGGTTCGGGCGGCCGTCTTTGCCATCAACGCTCACGTGGCGGTAACCCACTTTCAGCGTGACGGGTTTGACCGGGGTCCAGCTCACGCCGCCGTTGGCTTCAACGTAGTTTTTCACGCTGTTGTTCAGCCCTTCCGGGGCGACATAACCTTCACCGAACACGTTAATGCTGTCGGTCAGAGCAACGTTTACGCCGCCGCCGACAGGGAACGCCACGCCGTTATCGCCTTTTTTCGGCCCGATGTAGATGGCTTTTGCCCCGGCATTCAGCATTACCGGGCCCACTTCAACGTTGTAGCCCGCGCCAACGCCGCCGGTCTGGGTGCCGTCGTCAGTGTTTTTCAGCCAGTTGCTTTCGGCATACAGACCTGAGGAAGATTTACCCATCTCAAGGTTCAGGTTGGTGAAGTTTTTGCCCTGCTCAATGCTGCCGCCCATCGCCATCGCGGAGCCAGAGATCGCGGTCAGTGCAGAAAGAATGAAGATATTAAGCTTTTTCATGTTTTATGCCTCGTCATCTAATTTGTCTGCGAACACCCTAACAGGCGAGGTTTACGGCTGCAAATGTGACTGTGAGCGAGGTTTTATGCTGATTTTGTTTGGAAATTGTGCTGATGATGTGTTTGAAAGGTTTCGATACCGCCGCGTCAATCGTTAAGTTTTTCACGTTGAGAGGCGGTTTAGATTATTGGCTAAATAGAAGCTGAACGGCGGGGAAAAACTGGTTAGCCATGAATTAATTGGAGTTCTTATAATTTCCAATAATGTTTCTGATGTAACAGATAAATACGTGGATTTACATTTTGAGCGGTAACTTTACTGCCTTTCGCCCGACTGCCCCCGGTGGCGCTGCGCTTACCGGAGCTACATGACCGTAGGCCTGATAAGCGCAGCGCCATCAGGCGTTTTCCCCTCACCCTAGCCCTCTCCCCATAGGGGAGAGGGGAAAGTCTGTGCGGCTATTTACGCAACGCCGCGAACCCGGCGTGGATCTCATCTTCCGGCAATTCTAAACCGATAAACACCATCACGCTGTGCGGCTGCTCGTCGCCCCACGGGCGGTCCCAGTCGGCGCTGTACAGGCGCTGCACGCCCTGGAACAGCAGGCGGTTCGGTTCACCGTCGATCCACAGCATCCCTTTGTAGCGCAGGAGTTTGTCGGCAAACGACAGCAGCAGGTTCTCCATTACCCGTGAGACCTCGCTGATATCCACCGGGTAATCCAGCTCGACGACAATCGAGGAGACGTCGTTCTGCTTGTCGGCCATAAAGTGGAAACGCGGTCTGGTGGTGACGTTCTCTTCCAGCATAAAGCCGTTGGTGTTGAACAGCTGTGCCAGGTCGATATCGCCAAAGGTAACGGTATAGATTGGCGCGCGCGAGTTGATGCGGGTCAGACGTTCGCGGAGTTTATCGCTCTCGCCCGCCACGTCGGTTTTGGTCAGCAGGATGCGGTCGGCGTAGCCCACCTGCGACTGGGCGATGGTGAACTGGTTCATCTGGTCGTCGGCGTGCACCGCGTCGACCAGGGCGATCACGCCGTCCAGCAGGTAGCGCTGACAGAGGATTTCGTGGGAGAAAAAGGTCTGGATAATCGGGCCAGGGTCGGCCATGCCGGTGCACTCAATCACCAGGCGGTCGAAATCGATCTCACCGCGATCGCGGCTGTCGAGCAGGTCGAGCAGGGCATCTTCAAGTTCGTTTGAGCGGGTGCAGCAGATGCAGCCGTTGGTCAGGGTTTTGATCTGGGTGGCGCGATCGCCAATCAGCTGGTCGTCCACCGAGACTTCACCGAACTCGTTCTCGATAACCGCGATTTTGAAGCCGTGCTGTTCGTTGAGGATGTGGCGCAGCAGGGTGGTTTTGCCCGCGCCGAGAAAGCCGGTGAGTAGGGTAACTGCAATCGGTGTCATGGTTTCTCCTTTAGCAGCAGCGTACGCCGCCTTCTCCACCTCCGCCGTAGCGCGCTTCCTGACGCTCGCGGAAGAATTCGTTGTAGGTCATGTACGGCTTATCCGGATGGTTGGTCTTCATATGCTCAACGTAGTTGTCATAGTCCGGAATGCCAATCAGCATTTTTGCCGCCTGACCGAGGTATTTTTTTGCTTCGCCTAAGTTACCAAACATAACCCATCCTGATAAGAAAAAGCCCGGCGAGGGGAATCGCCGGGCGTTGTTTCCCCTCACCCCGGCCCTCTCCCCAAAGGGGAGAGGGGGAAGAGAGAGGATTAATGGTGTGAAGAGGTCTTCACGCCGCCTTCAGGAACCGGGACGTACGGGGTCTCTTTATCGGTACGGCCGTCGGCGTTACGCACTTTCATCCAGGTTTTGATGCCGTAGAAGATGATGCTGTAGACCACCACCAGGAACAGAATGCTCAGACCCGCGTTGGTGTAGTTGTTCACCACGATATGGTTCATGTTGGCAACCTGCTGGGCCGTCAGCTCACCGCCGCCTGCGGCAATCTTCTCTTTGTACTGGTTAGCCATGAAGAAGAAGCCTTCCAGCTGCGGGTTGGTGCTGAACAGTTTCAGACCCAGCGCCCAGGTGGTGCAGAGCAGCAGCCAGAGGGCTGGAACCACGGTCACCCAGATGTATTTGGTGCGCTTCATCTTCACCAGCACCACGGTGCCGAGCACCAGGGCTACCGCCGCCAGCATCTGGTTAGAGATACCGAACAGTGGCCACAGGCTCTTCACGCCGCCCAGCGGGTCGACAACGCCCTGATAAAGCAGATAACCCCACAGGCCAACGCAGCCCGCGGTGCCCAGGATACCCGCCACCAGCGAGTCGGTTTTCTTCAGGAACGGCACGAAGTTACCCAGCAGATCCTGCAGCATAAAGCGGCCTGCACGGGTACCGGCGTCCAGTGCGGTAAGGATGAACAGCGCTTCGAACAGAATACCGAAGTGGTACCAGAAGCCCATGTCCGCCCATGGCAGCACTTTGTGGAACACGTGAGCGATACCGACCGCCAGGGTTGGTGCGCCACCGGCACGGTTCAGAACCGACGGTTCACCGATGTCTTTCGCGGTCTGCATGATCTGCTCAGGGGAGATCACAAAGCCCCAGGAGCTGACGGTTGCCGCCGCGTGGGCACTCGCATCTTTCAGCTGCGCCATGATCAGCGCCGCGTTGTCACCGCCCATCTCATGCAGGTTCGGCATGGTGATGCCCAGGCCTGCTGGTGGGGTGTTCATCGCGAAGTAGAGACCCGGCTCGATGATGGACGCTGCCACCAGCGCCATGATGGCCACGAAGGACTCCATCAGCATTGCGCCGTAACCGATCAGACGGGCGTCGTTTTCATTCGCCAGCAGTTTTGGCGTGGTGCCGGAGGCGATCAGGGCGTGGAAGCCAGAGACCGCACCGCAGGCGATGGTGATAAACAGGAACGGGAACAGCGCGCCTTTCCACAGTGGACCGGTACCGTCAACGTACTGGGTCACCGCAGGCATTTTCAGCTCAGGGTTGATGATCACGATGCCGATCGCCAGACCAACGATCACGCCGATTTTCAGGAAGGTCGCCAGGTAGTCGCGCGGCGCCAGGATCAGCCATACCGGCAGCAGGGCAGAGACAAAGGCATACCCGACCAGCACGAAGGTGATGGTGGTGTCTTTAAAGGTCAGCGCCGGGCCCCAGTACGGGTCGTGGGCAATCACGCCGCCGAAGTAAATCGACGCCACCAGCAGCACAATCCCGATCACCGACACTTCACCCACGCGGCCTGGACGCAGGAATCGCATGTAGATCCCCATGAACAGCGCAATCGGCACGGTTGAGCAGACGGTGAACACACCCCACGGGCTTTCCGCCAGCGCTTTCACCACGATCAGCGCCAGCACCGCAAGGATGATGATCATGATCAGGAAGCAGCCGAACAGGGCGATGGTGCCCGGCACGCGGCCCATCTCTTCTTTGATCATCTCACCCAGAGACGCGCCGTTACGGCGGGAAGAGATAAACAGCACCATAAAGTCCTGCACCGCACCCGCCAGCACCACGCCCGCGAGCAGCCACAGGGTACCCGGCAGGTAGCCCATCTGCGCCGCCAGAACCGGGCCGACCAGCGGACCCGCGCCTGCGATGGCCGCAAAGTGGTGACCAAAGAGCACGTAGCGGTTGGTTGGCACGTAGTTCAGGCCGTCATTGTTGATGACCGCCGGGGTGGCGCGGGTCGGGTCGAGTTTCATGACCTTCTGCGCGATGTAGAGACTGTAGTAGCGGTACGCCACCAGATAGACCGACACGGAGGCCACGACGATCCACAGGGCGCTGATATGCTCGCCGCGGCGCAGGGCGACGACGGCCAGACAACAGGCACCGAGGATCCCGAGCAGCAGCCAGGGAACGTGCTTAAGTAGTTTTTTGATATCCATAATAAGACCTGGTTTTTTAGATGAAAAAAGCGTCAGGGTTCGCTGTGAGAGATATTGGTTAATGCTGCGGCGATCTTGCCAGAGCCTCGCGCGTGTAAAGGAAGGTAAATCTGTGAGTGGTTATATGGCGGGATGAACGGTCAACTGCGAGGGCGAGTGGTTCAGGCTCGCCGTCGGCAGGGGGAATAGTGTGAAGCGGATCACGATGTCAGGGGGAGCACTCCACCTCAGCCAGATAGGTTTCGAGGGTGGCAACGAACTTCTGCCTCAGCCAGGCCGGTTCCAGCACCTGAATGTTTGGCAGCCAGTAGAAGAGCAGGGGCAGGATCTGGTTTTCATGGGCCGCGTGGCAGCGCAGGGTAATGCCGTGTTTGTCTTCCGCCAGAACCTCCTGGCCGGGCAGCAGATCGCGGCGTTTAAAATAGTGCGCAATGGCCGCGGGAATAAGCACATCCACTTCGAATGTCTCTTCGCTGACCCACGGGTCGGGATTCTTTTCCAGCAATTCGAGGGTGTCGTTATCCGGGGTGAAGGTTTCGCTGCGAATATCCAGCCACTGGATCAGGCTTAAAGAAAACGATTTCAATCTGCCGTTTTCGGTGGCTTGTAAATACCATATATTCTTTTTGTTAATTACTTTATAAGGATTAAGCTGTCGGGTCTTTCCTTTATACAGGATCTGGCAAACCTGCTGGCTCTTAATCGCCTTTTCGAAGGCCGCCAGCTGGGCGTGAATATCCCATTTCTCTTTTCGCTCGGCATCGCCACCGAGGATCATAATATGGTTTTCTTCCGCTCTTGCCTCCAGTTTCTCCCAGAAATCGCCCCCCTTTTCAGGGAAATAGTCATCCACATTCAGGAAGTTAGCAATGACGTGATGCAGCCCCTGACCGGCATGGCCCTGCGGGGCATGAATAAGCCGGTACTGCCCGTCTCCGGTGTACTCCACAATCGGCGAAAGTGCATTCAGATCGCGATAGACGGTGCGCTCAGTAATATTAAATTTATGCATCAATGCCTGGCGGTTAACCACGCCGTGTAAATGAAGCTCCAGCAGAATATCTACCAACCTTTCAGCCGAGCGACTCCTGGTCGGAATTGTCATATAAGCTTTCCCGTGAACTAAAACATTGCTGTGAATTATGCCGGTGCAGGCTGACAAAATATGTCAGTGCGGGGTTCAGCATATAAATTTGTCTTAGGTTATAACGGCCAGGTTTGGGATAAACATTAGGGATTTTTGCAACGAGGGGATAAAAGCGAGGGGCAGATCGGATCCGCCGGGGCAATTTCCCCGGCGCGCAGCGAATTAGTGTTCGGGTTCGGAATCGGTAAGGGCTTCCGGCAGGGGGAGGGCTGTCGGGACGTTGAGCCAGTCGGACTTGCCGTAAAACACGGCGTTGATCTGCGTGTGATAGAGCAGATGGGTACGAAAACGCTGGAACAGCTGTTTGTCCGGGGCGAAGTTCGCCTGCCAGAACTGGTTCAGCGGCCCCTGCCAGGTTAAGCCGTCGATGTCGTAGAGCGCTTTGCCCATTACCTTCAGCGGTTTGTTGTGGATCAGCGCCGACAGCCCGGCGGTGCTGTTAACGGTGATCACCCCCCGGGTGTGGGTCAACAGGGCGGGCAGGGAGAGGTCGTGGATATAGATCACCCGGCCGGCGATGCCGTACTTTTCGCACAGGGTGTTAATCAGCACGCCATAAAAACGGTGACCACGATCCATCGGGTGATGCTTGAACACCAGATGGCGCTCCTTCGGCGCGTGGCGGGCAAAGGAGCGGATCACGGTTTCGATATAGTCACGCACGTCTTTATACGGGCTGTGGTGAATAATCTGGCTGTCGTTATAGACCTGCAAAATCGCCAGGTAGTACTCGTTATCCAGCGTCTGGGTGATATGGCTCAGCATGTGGCGCTGCTTCCAGCGGTACCACAGCTTGCGGCGACCGGCACGGAACCAGCAGCGCATCTCATACCACGGGGAGAACGACTTGTGGTGGCGGTAGCCGCGATAGCGGTGGCGGCCAAACCAGCCCGCCGCGTAGTAGAGCATGGCGTGGGCGGCGCGGTTAAAGGCGCTCGGCTTCCACGGCGTCGGGGCGGGCAGCTCCGGCAGGGGCTGTTCGCGGTAGTATTTCGCGTCGATGGGCATCGAAGAGAAGGCGTTCACGCCGCCTTTTTCGAGGGTGATATAGAACGGACGGAAATAGCCCTCCTCAAACGCGAGGAAGTCGATGGATTTACTCCGCGCCCACTTCTTCGCTTCGATATGCATCGGACGGCAATCGCCGAAGCAGACGATGGTATCGAAGGCGTAGTCTTTGTGCAGATCGCGCAGCCAGAAGGCAAAGTTTTTCACCGGGCCGGTGTAGTGCAGCGACGTCTCTTTCGCGGCATACCAGGCGTCTCCGGCATTAAAGCAGACCTGCTTCACTTCGCGGTGGCTGTGCTGCAGCCAGGTCGCCAGACGCGCAAAGCAGGGGCCCATCGGTCCTTGTAACAAAAGATATCGGCGGCCACTTAATAAATGGCGGATAGCTTGCTCTTCCATTTCGTTTCCCAGATCCGTTTGATGAGACAGGTGAGTTAACGGCTTGATGACCGCTTTTCTTTAATTTTCAGGGATAAATAGTTTTCTAACGAAGCGTCTGCGCCAGATAGCTCAGTTTGAGCTGCCAGCGCTGCCAGCGGCTGGCTTTTTGCGATGAGGAGTTACCCTGCACGGCCAGCTGGCGTATTAACTGTTCCGGGCTCATCCACAGCCCGCTCTGCCAGTCGATGTAGCGCGGATAGGCCACCAGCGTCAGATAGACCAGCGCTGCCAGGGGCAAGGTGCGCTGGCGACGCGGGGCAGGGTGCATATCTTCGGTCAGCCCCCAGCCGCTGTAGAACGGCTGGCCCCAGGTGGTGACCTTCACCCCCTGCACCAGCGCTTCGAAGCCGCTCAGCGAGGTCATGGTGTGCAGCTCGTCCACGTGGGGATAGAGGCTGGTGAGGCCCAGATCCAGCACCTGGCTGTCGACGCAGCTGGCCAGACAGGCGTCCGAGATGGCGCCTGCCCGGTTGCCCGCCACCACGTCCGGATGCGGTTTAAACAGGATATGCGCCTCTGGTCTTGCGGCGCGTACCGCCCACAGCAGCGCTTCGTTGCTGCGCACGACCGGGCTGCCGGTGAGGATCGAGGCATCGCCATCCACCTGGCCCACCACCAGCACCAGCGAACGTCCGTCACCGGGCGGGGTAAACGGCTGGACGGTGCCGACGTTGTATTTGCTTACCCCGTGCTGGCGAAGCAGATCCACCAGCGCGGCACCGCGGGTTAACTCCTGGTCGGTGAGCTGATGCTGATTAAGCAGCTGCTCCAGGCCGCTCGGACGGCGGCTGTCGAAGTAGATCCCCACCGGGTCGATGGAGAGCGACGACGGACGGCACAGGTTCGAGCCCAGCCCCCGGGAGCGGATAAAGCCATCTTCCACCCGGATGGCGCTCTGGAGTTCAGGGTGGCGGCTGCCCCACACCAGCACCTGCTCGTCGGCGGCCAGCTGTTGCGGTAACGCGCGCACAAAGCGCAGCTCCTCGGCCAGCGGCTGGCAGAAGGCGCGCATAAAGGCACGCTTCCACAGCGAGAAGCCCACCATGTAGAGGCGGCGATACTGTGGCGCAGGACTCTGCTGACCGGCAACGATCTCCAGTACCTGCTCCACTTCGCAGCGCTGGCCCAGGACTGGATCCAGATAGCGTGGATAGAGGATCAGCGCCGCCGCTACCAGCTGGGGCAGGCTGACCTGCGTCTGGCGACGCGGGCAGGATTTGCTGTCGTGGGTTAATCCCCACCCGGCGTAAAACGGCATGCCAAAGCAGTACACCGCTTTGCCGAGCAGCAGCGCTTCAAAGCCCATCTGGGAGGAGACGGTATAGACCGCCTCTACCTCGTTCAGCAGGGCGTGGGGATGGCAGTGATCGGCCACCACGTCCACGTCATCCAGTTCCAGACGCGCCAGCACGCCGCTCTTTTTGCCGAGCCGGGTATCCGGATGGGTACGCAGCAGCAGGCGGGCACCCGGGTGGTTACGTCGCGCCGCCGCCACCATCTCAACAAAATCGTCTTCGCTCGCCAGCGCGCCGGGGATAGAGAGATCCCCCGCCACCTGGTCGATCAGCAAGACTTTCGGGCGCGCATCGCCGCGCAGACGTGCCGCCAGCGCGTCGGGTAAACCGCTGCCCGCGGCATAGCAGTTGTACTTGGTGATGCCGTGTCGCAGCAGCGCAGAGACCAGTGCCTCAGCGCGGGCCAGCATCTTGTCATCGCATGGTGTGGCGATCAGCTGCTCAAGGCGGCTCGGCTGGCGGGCGTCGTAGTAAATCCCTACAGGGTCGGCGATCAGGGAGACGGCTTTGCCCCCTCTGGCGGGATGGCCAATATACCCGATAAAGCCATCTTCCAGCTGCCAGTACGGCAACCCGAGTTCATGGGCTTTTTGTTTGATCTGGCGGGTATTGGCTTTCTGGCCCCAGCCAGCAAACAGATCTCCTGTTACTACTTGCGATCGCAACGTATAGCGCTCAACATCCTGCCCAAGAAGAGGGGCAATCTGATGGCGGCGGATATACACACCTTTGCTGCTGACCCAAACCGTCATTATGCTGTTGCAACCTCAGACTCGAAATGACGCTGGATACGTACCAGATCTTCCGGGGTATCAACACCGTGCGGAGGAGCCTGTTCGACACGGGCAACGGCAATCTTGATGCCATGCCAGAGTGCTCTTAGCTGTTCAAGTGACTCCAGTTGCTCGATCGGAGAGACAGGAAGATTGCTCAGAGACATCAGGGTACTGACTTTATAAGCGTATAAACCGATATGACGTAACCAGCTCGACGTTGCGCCAGTGAGCGCAACATCTGCATCAGTAGCTTTCAACTGGGCAAACGTGTCCCGATCCCATGGAATAGGCGCACGAGAAAAATAGAGTGCCTGACCTGCTGCATTTGTTACTACCTTGACGCACTGTGGAGCCATAACTTGCTCGAAATCCATGATAGGGCATGCCAGTGTAGCAATACCACTCTCACGATCGGCTGCTAAGGTATCAGCTGCTAGCTTGATCAGATGTGCGGGAAGCAGAGGTTCGTCGCCCTGTACATTGACCACGATCTCATTGTCAGCCCAGCCTTGCAGCTTAGCGACTTCGGCAAGTCTGTCAGTACCGCAGCTGTGGTTAACATCGGTCATCACCACATTGGCACCGAAATCCATGGCTGTGTCATAGATGCGTTGATCATCGGTTGCAATCCAGATATCCGCAGATGTGATCCCGGTTTCCAGTGCACGTTGCCATACATGCCAAACCATAGGGCGACCATCAATCAACGCCAGGGGCTTACCCGGTAAACGACTGGAACCATAACGGGCTGGAATTACAATTTTGTAAGGCATAAAAAAGTCCATTAATTTAGCGGCAGGGCGGATAAAGCAAAGGCGTATTATTGAATACGCCTTTTCGTCGATAGTGAGGGGAAAATACTTAAATCAAAGTATCTTCGAGGAAGCGGTGAGAGCGAGTAACTTGATCGATTTCAGCTAATACGGTCAACATCTCTTCCATGACAGAAAGAGGCAACATATTCGGCCCATCACTTAATGCCTTAGCTGGCTCTGGGTGCGTTTCCATAAACAGGCCATCTACACCGACAGCTATGGCAGCACGCGCTAGTACAGGAACAAATTCACGTTGACCACCACTGGTAGCACCCTGTCCGCCCGGTTGCTGCACAGAGTGAGTGGCATCAAAGACAACTTTACAGCCGGTGCGACGCATTACCGGCAGGCCACGCATATCAGAGATCAAGGTGTTGTAGCCAAATGAGGTGCCACGGTCGCACAGCCAGATATCCTGGTTGCCAACTTCATGGCATTTCTTAACTACCTGCTCCATATCCCACGGTGCCTGGAACTGACCTTTTTTGATGTTCACAGGCTTGCCACAACGAGCGACACGCTGGATAAAGTTAGTCTGACGCACCAGGAAAGCGGGAGTTTGCAGAACATCAACAACAGAGGCAACTTCTTCTACTGGAGTGTCTTCGTGCACATCGGTTAATACACGTAAGCCATAGGTCTCTTTAACCTTTTGCAGGATCTGCAGGCCACGTTCCATGCCCGGGCCACGGAAGCTATCGGTAGAGCTACGGTTAGCTTTGTCGAAACTGGATTTGAAAATGTATTCCATACCCAGTTTGTCGGTGATTTCTTTGATACGTCCGGCAACGTCCATGACGAGTTGCTCTGATTCAATTACGCAAGGGCCTGCAATTAAAAACACGGTATATTCCTTTAGTGATTAAAAATGTAACTAATTAATTTTCAGATGTATTGTCGATAACTATTCAATAGATATCAGAAAGATACTCATGGGTTCATTATGTTCAGGTTAGTAGAAGATATAAGAAATATTACATTATTTGATAGTTATCTTCAAAAATAAATGGGGGCGCTCATACTGATGAAATTACTAATAAATAGTACGCGTTATGAAATTACCTTTCCCATCTTATATTTTCTTTAATAACTTTTGCTGGTGTACCTGCAATTATACAGTTCTGAATATCAAAAGCCTTGTTTACAAAAGATGAAGCACCAATTACACATCCATCTGGGATTATGGCACCTTTAGATACAATAGCCCTTGCCGCAATCCAAACATGATTACCAATGATAATGTCTTTAGCCAAGTTAAGTCGATCACCGGTTGCTAAATCATAAATCTTATGAACGTCAGTGGAACGGATTTCTATCTCCCTTGAAAACATGCAGTTATTACCTATTGTAACATCTGCATCTCTGCTTAAAATATAAACTCCTTGCGCAGTAGTGCCATTACCAATTTGAACTGTTCGGTTGGAACCAACAATAAGAATGTGACCAGTAAATTTGACATCATCACCAATAATTAATTTATTATTATTACCTTTAAATACAATGTTGAGGTTATTACAATAAAAAGAGTTGCCGAATTTTATTATATTGCCAGACGATTTATTCCAAAACTTTATCTGATTGTCACCTAAAGCTTCAATCCCAGATGAAATTATTTTATTTTCAGAAAAATTGCCGTTAACTTTTATGTTTTTCATTGAAATCTCATTACTTACCATTCTTGAAGTGAATAATCATATATATGGATTATAATTCTTAAAATGAACCAGATCCAATACTATTTACCCCAAGCCATCAGCATTGAAAGGTGATATACGTTTACGCTGGCCATGCCTACAATAGCAACCTAATGCAGATAATATTATTCGTATGCGTAGTAAGCGTAGGTTGTAGCGTAAGCAAATTTAATAATTAAATACTAAATACACTAAAGTTTAATCGAATTTAAAAAGAAACACTTGAATCATTAGCAAAATATTTTGTGGTGATAGGTAAAATAAATTTGTTTATTATAAAGAATTTGACGTTGCACACTGAGTTATTGGCTTTAGTTTAATAATCAATAAAAGAGAGTAGGATTATAAACTATTTTCCTTGGTTGTTATTAACTACCTTGGTAATTTATTAATGATATCAAGATTGCGCTTAAGTTTTTTATTCAAAAAATCAATGTTTTTGATGATCCAGTCCTCCAATATATATGGTGAAGATGCATATTTAATAGCATTGTTAAAATGATTTTCACGATTTTTCAATGCAGATATAAGATGTTTAGTTAATTCTCTATGTGTCTGCCCTGTTTTTACAGAGGGCCAACGCCCCGGAGGAAACCATCGTGGAGTTGTAATTACTATTTTGCCACACGCACAAGCTTCATAAACGCTTAAAGGTACGCCTGGGCTTATAGATGCTGTAAAAAGTAAATCTATTCTTGAATAATCATCTGGATTTGCTGCTCTCTTCTCATAAAGTCCTAAATCAGAAATATGATCTAAGCCACGTCCTATCATTAAAACATCAAAATCGACTATTTTTTTGCAGCAATAACGACTTTTTTGAAGACATCAGATCCTTTCCATTTAAATCTATTTTCTCCGCAAAAAAAACCAACCGTAGGTCGCTGAGGCATAATGGCATGAGGCTGAATAATTTTCCGGGTTCCGATTGGTATCGTAATAGATGTTCCATTATACCCGCTTCGCCGCCACAACCATTCTTGCATAGGATGAGTAAAAACAACTCCCAATGCTGCATTAAATAAATGAATATCGTGAGGTTCCATATTATGAACCTGGACAATTGTTCGCGTAATATCTGGTGAAAACTTTAATTCTGATGAGCGAATGCATATCCAGGCGTCACAATTATTTTGAGGATTAGTACTAGCTTTACAACCAGCAATATTAAATAGCTCTTTTAAATCATTAAAGAGCCAGCCTTTGTCTAAGCAATAAACATTAATTTGTAACATGGCTTTTTTTCACATGCTCGATGAGATGGGAATCAATGCGCTTAGATAATAAACTAATCGTCTCTTGTAGGTTTTGGATATCATCTCGTATTAGCAGAAGCTCATCTAATTTTACATTATTTTCCAATTGAACATTATTAGCAATCGTAGTTTGGCATGTGCTAAATTCTTTCATTTTTATTAAGAAATCAAGAGCTTCTTCAGGGGAGATATGTTTTCGAGTGAGTGGATTCATATATTTTGGGTATATGATATATGATGCGGCAAAGATCTCATCAATATTTAAAACACGTGTACGCCGAGAATTTGGCTGTCTATCATCTGTCAAGCCCCAACCAGAGTAGAAAGGGCAACCCATCGTAGTTACTTTTATTTCGCGTATTAGAGCTTCAAAACCAGCAAGAGAGGATATAGTGTAAACATGATCTATGGTTTCGAGTGCTTGGGCTAAAGGAACATCCTGAGTGATAACTTGACATATATTTTTTACATCCTGAGGATTAGACTGGTGTTTTCTGAATCCGTTAATTACATCAGGATGAGGTTTATAAATAATTTGTGCTTCAGGGTTTTCAAGTCTTGCAATTGTCACAATATCATTATTTGTATATTTTATTGCGGAACCATATGCAATAGAGGCATCATCTTCAACCTGACCAATAACTAAAATTCTTTTTGATTTTTTCTGGCCATAAACAGAGTTAATATCAACTTGTGATGAGTTATTATACTTACTTATACCAGAATGTATTAACTTTTTTCTAAATTCACGAGATCTATTTAGCATGTTTTCATCAAAATCAAAGTAATTAAGTAGAACCTCTAAATCGGATTCTTCTCTAGCATTGAAATACAGAGTTTTTGAATCAAAATTAAGTGAAAGCGGTGGTGTGTGTGCTGCGCCAAGGCCGACAGAACGCAAAAAACCATCCTCTACATAGGTTTTCTTAATTTCAAGCTTACTGAATGCTACGGGTAGTTTCATTCCCCAAATCAGCATTTCTGCATTTCTTGTGTCTTTTATCTTTTTAACCCAAATTTTTAATGTTTCTTTATCTTTAAAATTGAAAGGTACATATAAGAATTTTTTGTCAGGAAACCAGCTTTCAATAATCGGCCGTTTCCAATCGTTGATATGAAAACCGAAAACGGTTGTCATTGGTTTTTCGCTATATTTAGTAGATTCAACTTGTGATTGATGGATTATATCTCTCTGCCGAATAAGGGCCTCTAATGCATCTTCCGGTGAAATATATTTCTTGTAAATAGGATCGAAATATTTTGGATACAGAATATAGGCGGCAGCGAAAAGTTCATCAATTGAAAGTTTACGTTGACGACGTGAATTTGCTTGCCTGTCATCAGTTAACCCCCATCCTGAATAAAAAGGGCATCCTAATGTAGTCACACGGATATCTCTTATAAGAGCTTCAAAGCCAGCCAAAGAAGATATAGTATAAACATGATCTATCGTTTCAAATGCTTGCGACAAAGGAAGATCTTGGGTGATTATTTGACATATATTTTTCACATCCTGGGGGTTGGACTGGTATTTTCGGAAACCATTAAGTACATCTGGATGAGGTTTATAGATAATTTGAGCATTGGGGTTTTCTAATCTAGCAATGGTCACTAGTTCATTATTTGTATATTTTATTGTTGAGCCGTATTCAATAGATGCATCATCTTCGACTTGGCCAATTACTAAAACTCTTTTTGATTTTTTTCTCCATATATAGATGAGATATCTACTGGAGAGGAATTATTATATTTGCTAATCCCCGATGAAATTAATTTTTCTCTGAATTCTTGAGATCTTTTTAACAAGTCTGCATCAAATTTAAAAGTGTTAAGGATTACCTCTAAATCTGACTCTTCACGAGCATTGAAATAAAGGGTTTTTGAATCAAAATTAAGTGAAATCGGAGGTGTATGTGCAGCCCCAAGCCCAATTGAACGCAAAAACCCATCTTCTACATAAATTTTCTTAATTTCAATATTCCTAAATGCTTCTGGCAGTTTCATTCCCCAAATTAGCATTTCGGATTTTTTCGTATTCTTTATCTTCTGAACCCATTTTTTTGTCATTTCCCTATCTTTAAAATTAAAAGGCACATAAACGAATTTTTTATCAGGAAACCAACTTTCAATAATAGGCCGTTTCCAATCATTAATACGGAAACAGAATGTAGTTGTAACTATATTTTCAAGCTCTTTTAATTCTTCAGCCTGCGAATGGTGCACCAATTCCCTTTGGCGAACAAGCACTTCTAATGCTTCTTCTGGCGTAATATATTTCCTATAAATAGGATCGAAATATTTTGGATATTGTATGTACGCTCCAGCAAAAAGCTCATCTACCGTAAGAGTGCGTTGTCGGCGAGGATTCTCTTGCCTGTCATCAGTTAATCCCCATCCTGAATAGAAAGGGCACCCTAAAGTAGTTACGTGAATGCCTCTAATCAGGGCTTCAAATCCAGCCAAAGAAGAAATGGTATAAACATGGTCTATTGTTTTAAATGCTTGGGACAGAGGGAGATCTTGTGTAATGACTTGGCATATATTTTTTACATCCTGAGGATTGGACTGGTATTTCCGAAAACCATTAAGTACATCCGGATGAGGTTTATAGAAAATTTGTGCATCTGGATTCTCTAATCTGGCAAGTGTAACAAGATCATTATTAGTATATTTTATTTTTGAGCCGTATTCAATTGATGCATCATCTTCAACTTGCCCAATAACCAAGATTCTTTTAGCATTTTTTTCTCCATAGATCTTAAACAAATCTACTGGAGAGGAGTTGTTATACTTGCTAATGCCAGTAGAAATTAATTTTTCTTTAAGTTTTTTAGCTCTAGTGAGAATATGCTCATCAAATTTGGCTGTATTAAGTAGGAGCTCAAGATCAGACTCTTCGCGAGCATTGAAGTAAAGAGTTTTGGAGTCAAAATTAAGTGATAGAGGTGGTGTATGGGACGCGCCTAAACCTATCGAACGGATAAATCCATCTTCTATAAAAGTTTTTTTTATGTTGAGAGAAGAAAATGGTTCAGGCAAATTCATTCCCCATACAAAAATCTCGGCATTTTTTGTGTTTTTAATTTTATTTAGCCAATTATTTTTGATGGTGTTATTTTTGAAATTAAAAGGAACAAATGTAAAGTTTCGATCGCTAAACCATGATTTAATAATAGGTCGTTTCCATTCATTTATATGAAATGCAAAAATCATCCCTTCAGTTTCAGCATCATTTCTTTTTTTATAATTGCCAATTGCATCTTTGAAATATAAACTGGGATTTTTTAAAAGTTTTTTAAATTTTCTATTCACTTACTCAATACCTCTATATAATTAATTTCGAATAGGAATGTCATATGATAGCTATAAAATTAATTAATGACGTTTCCAGATATATTGTTTTCTTTACCAAAATCGATAATAGGAACTTTGACATAATTAAAAAAATTGTTGATTACCTTATTATGATCAGCATAATCTCGAAAATAAAATCTTTCAATATCAATAGGTTCATCGCCACAATCCATTTTTTTAAATTTTTATTCTGTCTTGAAGCCAGCCAAACACCTATTTTTTCATTTTCAAAGTGATTTCCTTCAATTACATTATAGTTAGAATGCATTTTTCTTATTTCTTGTTTGCCACTATGAATTTGTTCGCTACAATTCTTGTAGATAAAAATCCCTCCCAAGCCATTATTAATAAAATTATTATTAATGATAATATTATGTTGAGAGGAATCAATTGCTATAGCTTCTCGCCTAGGGAAATCATTTTTATAACCATTAAATTGTATTAAGTTACTATCAATAATGTTATTTTTCGAGTCATGCTCTATATATATAGCGGTTGAGCCAGAGTATTTGATAGTAGATTTCTTGATAGTAACGAATGAAGAATAATCATCTATGAAAATACCATTTTTTCCAGATTTAATTATTTCAACATTGTCAATAATGATTTTGTGCGGGGTTTTTAGATATCTATTCAATTCCTTTGATTTGTTAGTGTCGCGTCCTAACCATGAGGAACGTATTCCAGATTCAATAGCATTTTTTATTTTACAGTTTTTTATAGTTATATTTTTAATTTCTTTCCCTTTTGAACTAATCAAAATACCATCTTTGAATTTACTTGCATCAATCTCTGCACCGTTACAATCCAATGATGTGTAACTATCCGCAATAGTTAAGCCGCCACTATATATACAACTTTTATTTAATGTAATATTACCTTTTAGAGATGTTGGTAGTTCACAAAGCATTTCCGATAATGAAAATCTACTGAAAAGCATTAGGGAAATAAAAGGAAGCTTTGTAAAAATAGCGAATTTATTATAAATCATGAACTTATGACTCATCTCTAATAATTTATTTGTGCTTGATGTATTAATGTCTTTTAATAAATCCTTGCGTAATTTTAAGTTTTTTATTGAAGTAAGTAATGAAGTTATAACCTAATATATTTTACTATGATTAAAAACATAGCAGTAAAATTCGCTTATTAATTTTATAATTTAATTATTATTTGCTTTTAACAGTAAATTAAAATAGTGAAAATGAGTTGGGTTTTTTGTACTTTATAATTTTTAAAAAATGAGAATTTTAAATTAATACTATAATGAAGTTAATATTATTTTTAAGTAAGGAGTTGCTACTTTTTGAAAATAATTTTTCGAAAGTAAAAAGAAATATTTTATTACTTGCAACTCCTAACATAGTGCGAAGTACTACTAATTATAAAAATCTAAAATGCCCACAGGTGTATTTGTATCATCTACTACTAGAAGTTGCTTTATTTGACACTCTCTCATTAAATCTTCCGCATCACTTAACATTGAATACTGAGACGCGGTAATGGGGTTCAGCGTCATAATATCCTCTGCTTTGAAGGTGTTTAAATCAAAATCATTTCTTGTCATCGCTCTTCGCAAATCTCCATCGGTAATGACTCCGATAAGTATATGTGCTTTTATTACTAGCGCTATACCATGATGACCCTGAGTCATATCTACAATAACTTCCTTTAAAGGCGAATCGGGGGATACCTTTGTAAGTCGTTGACTCATTACATCTTTTAAACGAGTTAATAAACGGCGGCCCAGGCTACCACCGGGGTGGAATCTGGCAAAATCATTTGGCATAAAGTGGCGTTTATTCATCAACGCGGATGCCAATGCATCACCGATTGCCATAGTTAGCGTAGTAGATGTCGTCGGTGCAAGGTTGTTAGGACAAGATTCACTTTGCATTTTTATTTCTAATACTGCATCAGCGTTTTTGGCCAAGGTAGATTGTAACCCGCCAGTGATTGCGATAGTACGGTTGCCAAAATTTTTTAGCGAAGGGATGAGCTTTAATATCTCATCAGTTTCTCCGCTATTTGAAATTAAAATAACCACGTCATCACAAGTGATCATTCCTAGATCACCATGAAAAGCTTCTGCAGGGTGTACAAAAAAACTAGGGGTACCGGTGGAAGCAAATGTCGCAGACATTTTACGCCCTACGTGACCCGATTTGCCCATACCACAAATAATAACGTGGCCCTTGCACTGTAGCATCAACGACAGGGCTAACTTGTATTGCGCTTTGTTAAATTGCTCTGACAAATTAAGCAACGTCTCGCCTTGCTGTTTAAATGTCTGTTCAATACTTTCGGTAATGTCCCCATCAAATGGAACTTCATCATAAAAACTGCGAACATCCACTGTCTGTTGGTTTTTCATAATGTAAATTTCTCGAATTGACTACATTAAAATAACGATATTAATTTTGTTCTTAAGAGGGGTTAGTCCTGATGCTCACGCAACGTAGCAAGACCCATAACAATTAGCCCATACATCAGACAAAGCAGTACCCCGATAGTCGCCAGATTATAGAGACGTCGCGGATATTCTGCATCTTGAGCAAGTGACGGTTGGCTCACTACAAGCAAGTACTTAAGTTTACGATACGCCTCAACCCGAGCTTGCTCCAGGCTGATAAGCCCGCTTTTATAAAGGTCGGCGGCCAGAGTAGCCTGCGTTTGGACATCCATATAGCGAGCGGTAACTTCATTCATCGCATCCTGATCGGTGCCAGTGAGTCTGGCCTTTTCCTGCGCCAGTTGCTCAGTTAAGGCTTCCGTTCTGGCTTTGACTGAAATTACTGCAGGGGCTGTGTCTCGCATATAGCTCTGCAATTGTTTCAGTTGCGCTTGCTGACTTGCCAGTTCGCTTTCGATCTGGCTGACAACACCCAAGCGGGCAGTACTGGTTGATTCAGGACTAATCAGATTATGTTTGTTCTGAAAATCAAGAACCTTTGCTTTTTCATCCTGAACACGTTGGTAAGCGCGATCGACCTCTTTTTCGACAAAAGCCAGTTGTTCCAGTGCTACCTGATGACCGAGTTTATTGATAAAGCCCTCTGATTCTTTAAGCATCAGGCTAACCACGCGTTGACCATAAGCAGGGTCAAAGGCTTGCAGTTCTATGGTTAGTACTCCCGAGATATCGTCCAGACGTAATGACAGATGCTCCCGATAATATTTAAGAAAGTCTTCCTGGCTTACATCACCAGATAAGCGCGAAAAATAATCGACATCGTGGCTCTGATAATGCGCTTTCAGACCCAACTCTTTATCCAGTTTTGCGAGCAGATCTGGAGAGTTCATGTAATCTTGTACAAGCAACACATCTTCATGGTTGCTTCCACCCAGGCCCAGCATTGACAGCGCATCAGGCAACATCTTTATTTGGTCGGCCTGTTTAATGACTAATTGCGCGCGACTCACATAGCGGTCTGAAGCGATTAAACCAAAGTAGAGAACAGCGATAGCAAAACAGGCGACTACCCACATAAAGCTGCCGAGCTTAAGGCTATGCTTCCATGAGCGTTGAGCAAGACGGAATCCGCTGGAGTCTACAATAAAATGTTTCGGTTTATTTTTTAACTTGCGCAGCTTACGCATCATTCCTGATGCTTTATTGGAACGAATAGGTTGGGTCATGATTTTTCGGCTAATTACAAACTCTGATAAATGCGGATGGCATCGTCAATATTGTCGAACACCTCGAGGGTACCGTTGCGCAGCAAAATACCCATATCACACTGTTGGCGTAAGTTTTTCATATCGTGCGATACCATGATTAAGCTGGCGGTCTCACGTTTCTGATTAAAAGTATCAATACATTTCTGCTTAAAGCGGGCGTCCCCAACGGACATAATTTCATCGGTCAGGTAGATTTCGAAATCAAAGGCCATACTGACGGCAAAAGAGAATTTCGATTTCATACCGCTGGAGTAGCCTTTAATCGGTAACTCATAATGTTGGCCTATTTCCGAAAACTCTTTTACCCACTCTTCAATAGCCCCGGTGTCACGCACGCCATGGATGCGGCAAACAAAGCGGGTATTTTCCCGTCCAGTCATACTTCCCTGAAAACCGCCATTTAAAGCCAACGGCCAGGAGACACGACTGTGGCGGGTGACTTTGCCCTTATTGGGCATATCCATGCCGCCCAGAAGGCGAAGCAAGGTAGATTTACCTGCCCCATTGACACCCAAAATACCGATATTACGATTGTGCGGCAGCGTGATGCTTACATCCCGCAAAACATAATTGCGGCCAAATTTGGTGGGGTAATACTTGGAGACATTTTCCAGAACAATCATGCTATATCTCTTAGCTTGCTATCAGGCGGCGATGGTTCAGACGATAACAGCACATGGCAAACGTCAGCAGCATTAAGGTTACTCCGAATAAATAACCCCAACTAGCATTCGGACTGATATAGCCGCTTATCCAACCTGAACGAATCAACTCAAGGGCATGGACCAACGGATTCCATAAAAACCAGTGTTGATATTGCGCTGGAATGCTCGCTAGAGGATACATAACGCAAGAAATAAACAAGAGCGGCATCATTAATAGACGTAGGAATTTATCGGCTTCTTTAACTAAATTGCTCGTCACACAGAAAATGATGCCGAGCGAGAATGAAAAGATCATTAACATGAGATAAACGAGGATCACCTGTAAGGGATCGCTTGGCACGGCATCAAACCCAAACCACAATAATCCCAGGATCAGTATGCCGCCGACCATCATGCCAACGATGGTCTCAAGGATAAATCGGGCGATAAAAGTGGAGAACGGCGTCACCTGGCGGTAGCAGAACAGCCCCTTGTTAGCATTGACCGCTGACTGCAGTTTGCTCACCACATTTTTAAAGAAGATAAACGGCAGATAGCCTGCGGTGATAAAGAGCGGTGCAGGCGCGCCACCAAACCCACTGTGCCCGCGCATCCCAAAAATCGCGCTAAACAAACCAATCATCAACAACGGATCCAACAGCGCCCAGGCATACCCCAGCCGGTAACTCCCAAATCTCGTTTTCAGTTCACGAATAAGCAGGCCAAACGTCACATCGCGCAGCACCTGGAACGAGCTGCGGGGCGTTTGATTGAGAACAGGTTTAAGCATAAGAAGGCCGATGTAACAGAACGGGCCCGCGATGAAGCGAGCCCGCGTTGAGGGTTAATTCAGGACCACGTTGGCCGCCACGGCAACCTGATAGATGACCTGGGTGATGTCCTTGATGGACTGCATCATTTTGCTGTCCACTTTCGGCATGACCAGAATCTGATCGCCCGGCATCACATCACCGCCGTCTTTAAACTCCATCAGCCCGTTGGCATGTACCACGGCAATACGCTGGTCGTTCGCACGGTCGGTAAAGCCGCCTGCCCAGGCCACGTAGTCTTCCAGGCTGGCGTTTTTGTTGAACACCACCGCCTGCGGCATCATCACTTCGCCACCCACCTGAATCAGGTCGGTTTTGTTCGGGATCACAATCTGGTCGCCCTGTTCCAGCAGGATGTTGGCGATAACGCCCTTATCTGACACCACCACTTTACCCAGCGGCTGGATCTTGCGGGCTTTTTCCACAAAGCGCATCACCAGCTCGGCTTCTTTGGTACGGATGGAGGCTTCACCGTCGGAGCTGGCTGGCGCGGTAAACACGCTGCGCTCCAGGCGGTTGAGGGAGTCTTCCAGCATCTCTTTCTGCCGCGCGGCCACGCTCTTACGCATGATGTAGATCGAGCCGTAATCCGCCATGTTCGGGTCAATCGGGATGTGGTTCAGCAGATCGTGCAAACGGGTCTCTTTACGCACGGTGAAGTAAGACGGCCCACGGTAGCTGCCCATCACCTGCACGTCGTACACCTGCGCATGCATGTCGTCGTTGAACAGCACTTTATCGCCGTCGCTCAGCTGAATGCGGTCGAAATCTTTATACGGCATATAGACCGAGAACGGGCCGTTGGAGCGATCGCCAATCACGCCCACATGGCTCACCTTGGCAAGCGGCAGGGCGTAGTCGATAAGCTCAGAGCCCAGCGCGGTGCTGTTCTTCAGCTCGAAACGGAACGGGTTACGCACTTTCCCCGCCACGTTGATCATCGGCCCCTGCGGTTCAACCAGGATCACGTCCTGATCTTTCAGCGACAGTTTCGGCATTCTGCCCTGCTGCATAAACTCGTACAGGTCGATCTGCTGGATCACGCGGTTCTGGCGCAATACTTTAATATGACGATAGCTTCCGCGGTCGGAATCGATACCCCCCGCGCGTTTCAGAAAATATAAAACGCTGTCGGATGACTGTCCGGCATATTGTCCAGGGCGGATCACCGGTCCGGTGACATATACGCTGACCGGCGTCGCGGTCAATAAATTAACGTAAACATTAACGTTATTGGTGAATACTTCGCTGATGTGGCTGGTGACTAAGTTATTAACCTTGCTCGCCGCCACATTTTTAACGTTAATTGGCCCGACATCAGGAATGAAAATATTACCCTGATTATCCACGGTCACGACGTTGGAGAAATTCACTGCGCCCCAGATCCAGATATTCAGCTTGTCGCCAGGAGCAATCAGGTAATTATCGTTCAGGCCGTCGCTGCGCTCGGTTTCATAGCCACCGGCAAACAGGTTGGCGCCGTAAGGAGGGGGCAGGCCGGACTCGGACTGCGGGAGTAATTTACGCACGTCGGACTCGCCCGGCAGTAACATGCCCTGACGGTTTTGCTGCGCGAAAGTCCCGGTGGTGGAGGAGGTGTTCGCCTGGCCGCTCATCGCCTGCTCGCCGCCAAGTTGCAGTCGGCCATCGCCGTTATCTGCCGGGGTGTTCATCCCAAAAGCCTGGGCTTCTTGCTGGGTGGGGGCGGCTAAAGATGCGCAGGAGACGCAGGCCAGCAACAGAACGGCACTCAATTGCCGTAAATTCGTTATCTTCACAACATTTCTCTTCAAAATTATTGCACGGCAAGCAGGTTACTGGCGGAAGCCTGTTCCAGCTGTGGTACCAGATACCAGGTATCACCGTTCTTGCAGGTCACACCGCGCTGGGACTGGTTGTAGTTGCGGTTACGCAGCAGTTCAATGCATTCCAGCCCAAGGGCAGAGACATAGCGCTGGCCTAAAGTGTAGGTATTGCCATTGGCGCTGAGCGATGCGCCCTGCGGCAGCGTGTTCAGAGGTTGTTGCAGGTTGGCTGCCATAGCCTGGAGGTCGGTAGAAGCAGTCTGATTCACAAGCGGTCGGGATGCTTCAACCTGCTTCGGGGAATATGCGCAGCCACTCAGCATGAGGGCGAGCGAAATCACCAGAAGGCGAGTTGCATTCTTCATAAGATCAATATTTTCCAACAATTCTAAAACTGGAATGTGAAATAAAACTTTGATGATATTCGGCTGATTTTAATAGCAAATCAGCGGAGAAATCTTGCAGGCGCAGGAGATGCAAAAACGCAGGCGTAAGTAAGAGAATCCAAAAAAAGGGTAGGCTACCGCACGGAAAAGTCCCATTCCGGCTAAAAATTGTGCAGCTTTTATTGTAATGACGCAGGGGTACTATTCAGCCAACAACTAATTTGACTTTTATTATTCACTAAAATGTTTGCGTGACGGAGATTACATAATTAGGACGATTCTGTCATTTGAAATTCATTCAATTTGCGTATCGATCGCGGAAAAATAGCAAAAGCCTATTAACTCTGGTGGGGGCGAGAAAATTCTTATTGGGCTATGAGAATTAATGTCAGTGATTATTTCTAAGGTAAACTAAATCGTATGAAAAATAGCCAGCCGCGAAGGCGACTGGCTGGGGGAGGGAATTAAACGGTTAATTCTTGCTCAATTAACACCGGATGAAATCTGCGTTTAAAGTAAATCAGCCCGTGTCCGTCCTCACTTAAGTGGATATTTTTGATTGCCACCAGGTAGACCAGGTGGGTGCCGATGGTCTGTACCTGGCTAATCTCACCTTCCAGGCTCGCCAGCGCTCCGCTTAACACCGGCTGGGCCAGCGCCCCTTTTTGCCAGCAGGAGAGGGTGAACCGCTCCTCCATCGCCATGCCGGTCATTCCGGCAAAATGCCGCGCCATCAGCTCCTGTTCGTGGTTGAGCACGTTAATGCACAGCTTGCCGTTCCCCTGGAAAACCGGGTTCATGGCGCTGTTGGCATTCAGGCACACCATCACCGACGGTGGGGTATCCGTTACCGAGCAGACGGCGGTAGCGGTGATGCCGCAGCGTCCGGCTTCGCCGTCGGTGGTAATGACATTGACCGCCGCAGAGAGGCTGGCCATCGCGTCGCGAAAACGCAGGCGTTGTTCATCATGTTGCATGTTTACCTCCCGCTGCCTTATTTCAGCAGCTTGTCCAGCAGGTTGATATCGGTGTTGTTGTGCAGGTGCGGAACCGTCCAGCCGTTCTGGTCGTACTCAGACAGGCAGCGGTCGACCATCGCCATCATCTTGTCCATGTTGCCGGAGGTCTGCGCCTGGCGCAGGCACTGCAGGCGGATCTCATCCTGGCTACCGGAGTAGTTGATCTCGTACAGCTCGTGGCGACCGCCGAACTCGCTGCCGATGGCATCCCACATCAGTTTTAAGATCTTGATGCGCTCCACGTGGTCCATGCCATTAGAGCCGCGCACGTATTTCGCCAGGTATTTGTCGATCTGCGGATTGTTCAGATCCCGGGCGCTGGACGGCAGGTAGATCAGGCCGCTGGTGACGTTGCGCTCGATAATGTTTTTGATCTTCGCGTAGGCCATCGGGGCCATCACGCGGTAGGTTTGCAGCGCCGCGTGGTCCGGCAGGTAAGCACCGTTGACCCACGGGGTGGCTTCGGAACACATGGAGTCGCTCAGCGCCCAGAACATGTTGCGCCAGGCCACAACCTCGCCCAGATCGGCCTGCACGCCGCGGAATTCGGCGGTGCCGGTACACTCCAGCGACTTTTTCAGCAGCCCGGTGATGAAGTCGAGCTTCACCGCCAGGCGCACGCACGCCTGCAGGGGATACATGCGGGCGAAACCGCCCTCCATGGTCCAGCGACGGCAGCGGTCGAAGTCGCGGTAAATCAGCACGTTCTCCCAGGGGATGAGCACGTTATCCATCACCAGGATCGCATCGTTCTCGTCAAAGCGGCTGGTGAGCGGGTAGTCGTAAGGAGACCCGGTCGCGCCAGCCACCAGTTCGTAAGAGGCGCGGGAGATCAGCTTCACCCCTTCGGCATCCATCGGTGCGACAAACATCAGGGCGAAGTCGGGGTTATCGCCCATGACCTGCGCCGAGCCAAAGCCGATCATGTTGTAGTGGGTCAGCGCCGAGTTAGTGGCAACCACTTTTGCGCCGCTGACGATGATCCCCGCGTCGGTCTCTTTTTCCAGCTTGATGTAGACGTCTTTCACTTCGTCGGCCGGTTTATGGCGGTCGATCGGCGGGTTGACGATAGCGTGGTTAAAGTACAGGCCGGTTTCCTGAATGCGGGTGTACCAGTTCCGGGCATTCTGCTCGAACTGACCATAAAACGCCGGGTTAGCGCCCAGCGCGCAGCCGAAGGCGGCTTTGTAGTCCGGGGTGCGCCCCATCCAGCCGTAGCTCAGGCGGGACCACTCGGCGATGGCGTCGCGCTGCTGGCGCAGATCGCTGGCACTTTTCGCCACGCGGAAGAACTTATGGGTGTAACCGCCGCTGCCGGTATCGGTGTTCCAGCACAGCGTGTCCTGCATGTCAGGTTTGTGCAGCGCATCGTACAGCTGCGCGACCGAGGCCGCCGCATTGCGAAACGCCGGATGGGTGGTCACATCTTTCACACGCTCGCCGTAGATGTAGATCTCACGGCCATCCTGCAGGCTCTTCAGATACTCTTCGCCGGTTAACGGACGTTGGGTGCTCGCGCGGAAATCTTCAGGTTTCATAGGGACCTCGTATCGGAATATGGTTGTTAAATTTATGTGTTGTTTTTGTTGTTTAATTGAAGCGTGAGAGAGGCGGGCCGTGAAGGGACGAATGGGTCAACGACGGGTACTTTTCAGGCGGGTTTGAGAATTGTGATCGGGGTGGGGTTTGAGGGTGAATGGTGTTTTTCCCTCTCCTCTATGGGGAGAGGGTTAGGGTGAGGGGAACAGGCGGCTCAGGTGGTGGTTCCGTTCACTTCCAGAGCCGTGCTTCTCTGTTAATACGGAACCGGTGAACGTGCCAGGGCGGCTCAATCGCCACCGCCCTGGCGACCCGGGCTACCGGCAAGAAAATCGCCGCTTCGCGGTGCCTTCGTCTTATTCCTTCCGGCTTTCGGGTCGGGCACCAGCCTGCATCCATGCAGGCTATGCCCTCTCGGCGCGTCCATGCGCCTCGCCCCGGCCTGCAGGAAACGACTCAGCGATTTTCAGCCGGACCAGGGTGAGGCTTCAGGTTTGTTGCTTTCAGCTGCACTGAAATCGCTGAATTAACAGCTTTCAAGCTCCTGATTAGCTTGCTTCTGTAAGCATGCTTCGCAGGCGCTAAACCAGCTTCGTTATCTGTGTGATGTCGATTTAGCACCGCATCTCGTCGAGCAACTGGTGTACCTGGCCGTGCAGTGATCCTGTGCGGTCTGCCTGCCGGGTGGCGCTGCGCTTACCCGGCCTACGTGAGTGTGCGGGTTGTTCCCTCTCCCCAGTGGGGAGAGGGTTAGGGTGAGGGGAACAGGCGGCTCAGGTGGGGGTTCCGTTCACTTCCAGAGCCGTGCTTCTTTGTTAATACGGAACCGGTGAACGTGCCAGGGCGGCTCAATCGCCACCGCCCTGGCGACCTGGGCTACCGGCAAGAAAATCGCTGCTTCGCGGTGCCTTTCAGTTGCACTGAAATCGCTGAATGAACAGCTTTCAAACATTGATCCTGTGCGGCCTGCCTGCCGGGTGAAGCGTAGCGATCCCGGCCTACGTGAGTGTGCCGGTTTGTTCCCTCTCCCCTGTGGGGAGAGGGTTAGGGTGAGGGGATCAGGCCGCACTCTCTATAACCACCTGCTTCTGGAAGCATGCTTTGCAGGCGCTAAACCAGCTTCGTTATCTGTGTGATGTCGATTTACCACCGCATCTCGTTGAGTAGCTTATGCACCTGACCGTGCAGTGATCCTGTGCGGTTTGCCTGCCGGGTGGCGCTACGCTTACCCGGCCTACGATTCGTAGCCCCGGTAAGCGCAGCGCCACCGGGGAACAGGCCGCAGAGGAGTCAAGACACCGGCACCTTCTGCGCCCGATACATGCTTGGCGAGCACCCCACTAACCGGTTAAAAAACCGCGCGAAATAGGCCGGGTCTTTGAACCCCAGCTGCCAGGCGATCTCGTTCACCGCGCTGTCGGAAAAGACCAGCAGCCGTTTGGCTTCGCGCAACTGGCGGTCGAAGATGAGCCGTTTCGGCGGGCGGTTGGCAAAGCGGCGGCAGATGTCGGTCAGGCGCGATTCGGTGAGGTGCAGTTCGCTGGCGTAATCGGGCACCGTCCAGTGCTGGTGGAAGTGCCCGTCGACCATCTGGTTGAAACGCTGAAACAGCTTCAGTTCGCCGCGCATGCCGTTAGCCGCGTGGTCGTCGAGCTTCGCGTTGCGCAGCAGCAGGGTGAACACCGCCTGCGCCAGCAGCACCAGGGTGTGTTCCCGACCGGGCAGATCCCCGGTGGACTCCCGTTCAATCAGCCGCCAGTAGTGGCTGAGCGCCGCCAGCTCGTCCGGCTTATCGGCGAGTGACAGACACATACCCGGCAGCCCAAAGGTCTCCCGGGTGCCGGGGTAGAGCACTTCCAGCAGCGGCCAGATGAGATCTTCGTGTACCGTCAGCACGTGCCCGTCGCTGTCCGACTCGGTGAAAAACGCGTGCGGCACCGATGGCGGGGTCAGGACAAACAGCGGGGCCTGCACCGAGTAGCGGTGATCGTCCAGCTGGAGCTCGATCTGCCCGGTATCAAGAAAGTGCATCTGAAAATAGTGGTCGTGGCGATGGGCCTGCATATCGCGGCCAAAAAAGGCCGCCATGCGGGCAAAGGACTGGTAGTGCACATCGTCAGTACCCAGACTCTCGTCGTACTCTTTGCTGATGTCGATATTGGCAATCGGGCTCTGGCACATAGCTGCTCCTCAGTGGATCTTCTGCGTCGCCATGTCCGGCACGCTTTCCCGGCTCTCCTGCCGGGTCATCGGAATACGCGTCAGCACCAGCGCACCCACCACCAGCAGCCCGGCCACGAACCACAACCCGGAGCTGAAGCTGCCGGTGGCGTCGCGGAGAATGCCGATCAGCAGCGGGCTGACGGCGGAGCCGACGTTGCCGATGGCGTTGATCACCGCCAGCGCCACCGCCCGGGACTGCAGGCTAATAACCTGATCCGGGGTGGTCCAGAAGATCGCCATGGCGGTAAACGATCCGGTTGAGGCCATGATGATGCCAAGCAGCTGGATCAGGCTGTGATCCGTCGCCGATGCCAGCAGCCATCCCGCCGCCGCGAACAGGTACGGCAGGATGGTGTGCTTTTTTCGCTCTTTCAGCCTGTCGGAGCGGCGGCTCCACCAGATCATCCCGAGGATGGTGCAAAACTGCGGGATCGCCGCCAGCAGGCCAATCACGATATTGCTGCTGCCGGTGTTAAAGCTCTGCAGGATCTGCGGCGTCCAGATGTTGATGGCGCTCAGGGTGTTGGTCAGGCAGAAGTAGGCCAGGGTGTAGAGCAGCACCGCCGGGGTCAATACCTCGCGAAGCGTCGAGCGCGGGGTAGCGGCGTGGGCAACAGCGTTCTCCTGCTCCCGGGCGATCATCGTCTTCAGGGTCTGCTTCTCTTCATCGTCCAGCCAGGTCGCCTGATCCGGCGTGTCGTTCAGGAAGAACCAGGTCACCACGCCAAGCACCACGGACGGCAGCCCCTCCAGCAGGAACAGCCACTGCCAGCCCTTCAGGTTCCACAGGCCGTCCATCGCCAGAATGTAGCCCGAGAGGATCGAGCCCAGCATCATGGTCACCGGCATGGCGATCATAAACAGCGCGTTGGCGCGGGCGCGGTGATAGGCGGGGAACCACCAGGTGAGATAGACCAGGATCCCCGGCAGGAAACCGGCTTCGGCAATGCCCACCAGCATGCGCAGGACGTAGAGCGTTTGCGGGCTGGTGGCGAACATGGTGCAGGTGGAGGCGATGCCCCACACCACCATGATCCCGGCGATCCAGCGGCGGGCGCCGATCTTCGCCAGCATGATGTTGCTGGGGATCCCGCACAGTACGTAGGTAACGTAAAACAGGGTTGCGGCCAGGCCAAACATGGTGGAGGTGAGGCCCAGATCTTTGCCCATCGTCAGTCCGGCGAAGCCGATGTTGATGCGGTCGAGAAACGAAAAGACAAACAGGATAAAGAGAAACACGATCAAGCGACGAAACAGCTTGTTGATCACGCGATGTTCAACGGCTTTAGTGTCTTGAGTTTGTAGGGTCGTCATGGTGCGCTCCAGATCTTACGTTTAGTAGACGGATTTATTGTTATTAACTGACGTAACCGGGGTATCGATAAAGCGTGCTGCCAGGGCTTCGGCGCCGCGGGCGAGCAGGGTGGTGTCCACGCCGACGGCGACAAACAGCGCCCCGAGTTCAAGGTAGCGACGGGCCAGCTGTTCGTTGGCCATCAGGATGCCGGGCGCTTTACCTGCGCTTAGGATCTGCGCGATGGCCTGTTCAATGGCGGCCTGCACCTCCGGGTGCTGCGGATTACCGGCAAAGCCCATGTCGGCGCTGAGATCCGCCGGGCCGATAAAGACCCCGTCCACCCCTTCGACATCCAGGATCTGCGGCAGATTTTCCAGCGCTCTTAGGGTTTCAATTTGCACCAGCACGCACATGGCGTCGTTGGCCTGTTGCAGGTAATCCGGGACGCGGTTCCAGCGCGAGGCGCGGGCCAGGGCGCTGCCGACGCCGCGAATGCCCGCAGGCGGGTAGCGGGTTGAGCGCACCGCCAGCCGCGCTTCGTCGGCGTTTTGCACCATCGGCAGCAGCAGGGTTTGCGCCCCGACGTCCAGCAGCTGTTTGATCTGCACCGGATCGTTCCACGACGGGCGCACCACCGGCTGGCTGGGGTAGGGGGCGATAGCCTGCAGTTGGGTCAGAACGGTCTGCACGCTGTTGGGCGCGTGCTCGCCGTCGATCAGCAGCCAGTCGAAACCGGCTCCGGCCAGCAGTTCGGCGCTGTAGCTGCTGGTGAGCCCCAGCCATAAGCCGATCTGCGGTTTGCCCGCTTTCAGCGCGTTTTTGAAGGCGTTTTCCATGGTCGTCTCCTTAGACAAAGCGGCAGCTGATGGAGCCCATGTTGCCGTAATCGACATGGAAGGTGTCGCCCTTGCTCGCCGCCACCGGACGGGTAAAGGAGCCGCCGAGGATGATCTGGCCGGGTTCCAGCTGCACGTCGTAGGGTGCCAGCTTGTTCGCCAGCCACGCCACGCCGTTCGCCGGGTGGTTCAGCACGCCAGCGGCGACGCCGGTCTCCTCGATCACTCCGTTGCGGTAGAGCAGGGCGGAGATCCAGCGCAGATCCAGCTCGTCAGGGCGGATCGGGCGACCGCCCAGGATCACCCCGGCGTTGGCGGCGTTATCGGAGATGGTGTCGAACACCTTGCGCGGGCGCTGGGTTTCCGGGTCGATGTTGTGGCAGCGGGCGTCGATGAGCTCCAGGGCCGGGATCACGTAATCCGTGGCGTTGTAGACGTCGAACATCGTGCAGTTCGGGCCGCGCAGGGGTTTGGCCAGCACGAAGGCCAGCTCCACTTCAATGCGCGGGACGATAAAGCGGTCGGTGGGGATATCGCTGCCGTCATGGAAAAACATGTCGTCGAGCAGGGCGCCGTAGTCCGGCTCGCTGATCTGCGAGCTGGCCTGCATCGCTTTTGAGGTCAGGCCGATTTTGTGGCCCTTGAGCACGCGGCCTTCGGCGATCTTCAGGCTCACCCATTCGCGCTGGACGGCGTAGGCGTCCTCAATGGTGATGGACGGGTAATCCAGCGAGATGGCGCGGATCTGCTCCCGGGTCTGTTCCGCCTGATGCAGGCGATGGGCAATCAGGGTATGGGTGTGTTTATCGAGCATGGCGGTATCCTGTGACGGTATTATCCCCTCTCCCCTGTGGGGAGAGGGTCAGGGTGAGGGGCAAGCAGACGGCTACTTAAACAAGGCGTGCACGTTGTTCTGCTTGAAGTTCAGCGTCGGGTGCAGCTCTTCGATCTCAAACGACAGCGCCAGATAGCGCGCCGCCATCAGTCCGGCGAAATGGTCTTTAATCAACCCAAACAGCATCTCGCCCACCTGCTGACGGCTCTCCAGGCTGCGGCCGGTGCCGATTTTCAGCGTCATATGCACAAACGCGTAATCATGCTTACCGTCGGCCATCTGCCAGGTATCCACCCAGTGCGCGCGGCTGCGGATGCCGCCGAGGGGGAAGATCCCGGTGGCGGCCAGCGCCTCGTTAACCTGAGCAAACAGGCCCGGCAGGTCCGCCTGGTCGCGGATGTTCTCGGTACATTCGACAATAAAGTGCGGCATGGGGCGTCCTTATGCGGGCAGAGGGAAAACGGCGTTAACCTGGCCGGTGCCGGAGCTCGGGAACAGCTCGGTGAGAAACTCCACCTTGCCGTCGTAGTTGTCCCAGCCGAGCATGCCCAGCAGCATCACCGTGTCGTGCATATTGCCCTCGCCGTAGCAGTAGTCGGCGTACTCCGGCAGCATGCTGCAAAACTCTTTGAACTGGCCTTCGCGCCACAGCTTCACCACGCGCTCGTCCATCTGCCGGTCAAACTCGCGGGTGTAGCTGTTCATCCCCTCTTCGGCGCGCTGGTCGTCAATGAAGCGGTGCGACAGCGAGCCGCTGGCGAGCACCGCCACGGTGCCGTCATATTTTTCGATGGCGCTGATGATGGCCTCCCCCAGCCTGCGGCTGTCGGCAAAGTCATGCACGGTGCAGAAGGCGGAGATCGACACCACTTTGAAGTGCTTATCCGCGTTCATGTAGCGCATCGGTACCAGGGTGCCGTACTCCAGCTTCAGGCTCGGGATGTTATGCGCTTTGGCGCGCACGCCCTTTGCCACCGCTTCGTCGGCGATCAGCTGGCCCAGCGCCGGGTTGCCGTCGTAGTCGTAGGTCATGTCGCGGATAAAGTGCGGCAGCTCGTTGCTGGTGTAGACGCCTTTAAAATGATCCGCACAGTTGATGTGATAGGCGCTGTTCACCAGCCAGTGGGTATCGAACACAATGATGGTATCAACACCCATCTCGCGACAGCGCCTGCCGATCTCTTTATGTCCGTCGATGGCCCCCTGACGGCAGCCAAAGTTTTTGCCCGGGATCTCAGAGAGATACATCGACGGAACGTGCGTGATTTTTGCTGCTAACGCTAACTTGCCCATTTCACACCCCCCATTTTGGGATCGGATGGTCGCCCATCGAGATACAGACGTTTTTCATCTCGGCGAACACTTCAAAACTGTACTCACCGCCTTCGCGGCCGGTACCGGAGGCCTTCACGCCGCCAAACGGCTGACGCAGATCGCGCACGTTCTGGGTATTCACAAACACCATGCCCGCTTCGATGTTGCGCGCCAGGCGCAGCACTTTGCTGATGTCCTGAGTCCAGATGTACGACGCCAGGCCGTATTCCACGTCGTTAGCCAGACGCAGCCCTTCGGCTTCATCCTTAAACGGCAGCAGGCAGGCCACCGGCCCGAAGATCTCTTCCTGGGCGACGCGCATGCGGTTGTCGACATCCGCCAGCACCGTCGGGCGCAGGAAGTGGCCGTTTTTCAGGTGCGCAGGCAGATCGGATGGTTTGTCCGGGCCGCCCGCCAGCAGGGTGGCGCCCTCTTCAATGCCGAGACGGATATAGCCGGAGACTTTCTCCCAGTGCTGTTGGCTGATAAGCGCCCCGACCTGGGTGTTCGGATCGGTCGGATCGCCCACCCGCAGGCGGTTGGCGCGTTCGGCAAAGCGCTTGACGAATTCCGGGTAGATGCTCTGCTGAATAAAGATGCGCGAGCCCGCGGTGCAGCGTTCGCCGTTGATGGAGAAGATGGTGAACAGGGCGGCGTCCAGGGCGCGTTCGATGTCGGCATCTTCAAACACCAGCACCGGCGATTTACCGCCCAGCTCCATCGAGTATTTTTTCAGTCCGGCGCTCTGCATGATGCGGCGTCCGGTGGCGGTGCCGCCGGTGAACGACACGGCGCGCACGTCATGATGACGCACCAGTGCGTCGCCCGCCGTCGCGCCATAGCCCTGCACCACGTTCAGTACGCCCGCCGGAATACCGGCTTCCAGCGCCAGCTCCCCCAGACGGTCGGCGGTCAGCGGCGAGAGTTCCGACATCTTCAGTACCGCGGTGTTGCCCAGCGCCAGGCAGGGCGCAACCTTCCAGGTGGCGGTCATAAAGGGCACGTTCCACGGCGAGACCAGGGCGCAAACCCCCACCGGCTGCACCAGGGTATAGTTCAGCATCTTGTCATCGACCGGGTAGGTCTTGCCGTTCATCTGCTGGCACACTTCAGCGAAGAACTCGAAGTTGTGCGAGGCGCGCGGGATCAGCACGTTTTTGGTCTGGTGGATCGGCAGGCCGGTGTCGGCGGTCTCCATGGCGGCGATCTCCGGCACGTTCTGGTCGATCAGATCGCCCAGACGGCGCATCAGGCGCGCGCGCTCCTTCATCGGCAGGTTGGCCCATTTCGGGAACGCCGCTTTCGCCGCCTCTACCGCCTGGTTTATCTCGGCTTCGCCGCCGGAGGCCACTTCCGCCAGCACCTCGCCGGTGGCCGGGTTGGTGGTGTGGAAGTAGTCGTTACCCGCTACGTTTTTACCGTTGATCCAGTGGTTAATCTTCTTCATTACCGTGTCTCCTCGCTGACAATCCGGTTGACCAGACGGCCAACGCCTTCCACTTCCACTACCACTTCATCCCCCGGGCGTACGTCGGCCAGCCCTTTCGGCGTGCCGGTGGCGATCATGTCCCCCGGCTGCAGGGTCATAAATTCACTCAGGTACGCGATCAGGAACGGGACGCTGAAGATCAGATCCCGGGTGCTGCCCTGCTGGCGCAGTTCGCCGTTGACCCAGGTGCGCAGGGTGAGGTTGTGCGGGTCGGCAATCGCCGATTTATCCACGATATCCGGGCCGATGGGCGTCAGGCCGTCGCGGCTTTTTACCCGCAGGTTGGGGCGGTAGTAATTCTCCAGATAGTCGCGGATCGCATAGTCGTTACAGACCGTGTAGCCCGCCACATAGTCCATGGCGTCGGCCTCAGAGACGTTGCGGGCGGTTTTGCCGATCACCACCACCAGCTCGGCTTCGTAGTGCATGTACTCGACGTTGTCCGGGCGCACCGAGGTCTGGTTATGTTCGTTAAAGGTGTTTGGCGCTTTGATAAAAACCAGCGGCTCGGTGGGCGGCTTAAAGTCCAGCTCGCTGGCGTGATCGGCGTAGTTCAGCCCCAGAGCAAACAGGGTGCCGCTGGTGGAGAGCGGCCAGGCAAAGGTGCGGTTTTCCGGCAGCTCGCGGGCGTTGATCACGCTGTTTTCCAGGGTCGGCAGGCCTGCGGCCAGCACGCGTACGCTGTCGCCCGGGTTCAGGGCCACGCGGGACTGCGGGGTGCCCAGCAGAATGGCGTCGCCCGGGTTCAGGGTGGCGAAGGCGCTCAGCTCGCTCAGCAGGGTGGCCGCGTTGCGCTGCAGATCGGCGGTGTTCCAGCGATCCACTTCCCGGCCGTTGATCTCGGTAGTGATGGTCAGGTTATCGACGCTGTTTATCGCCGCCATCTCGCCCAGCGGGCAAAAACCGTCCCGGCATTTGGCTTTGATCGCCGGGCGGTAGAAGCTCTCTTCCGGCAGGCTCACTTCGTTTGCGAGGGCGTAACCGGCGATGTACTCCGCCGCCTCTTCCGGGCGGATTTTTGTCGCGGTTTTGCCCACAATCAGCGCCACCGTGGCGCCGCTCAGCACCTGTTCCCCTTCCGGATGCGGGATGGCATCGCCGGAGCGGATCAGGGTGTTGCGCGGTTTGATAAACCAGACGGCGGTTTTCGGCGGCGTGTTGTAAGGGGGCTGGTTAAATGCGTCGCGCCAGGCGTCGAGCTGGCTGCGGTGATTGAGTGCCACCGCGAAAACAGTACCTTTCATTCCTTTCTCCTCTGGCCCGCTTACCGGGTTTTGAGTTCATTAATATGTTAATGAATAGGTTTTAGACCTCCGGTGTGCGTTTGGCAAACAGAAGTAAATGATTTGTGATAGTGATAACAATAAATTTACATGTATATATAATTAGTATTATATATCAGTAAGTTAATTTTTTAATGTGATATCTGTTAGACTTTTCAGTCGCGCCGCTGGCGTGCAGATGCAGCATTATGCATTGATTGTTTCGTTATTAATGATGTTGAGGTGGGAGCGCCATGCACGATTCGTTAACTATCGCACTACTCCAGGCGCGGGAAACCGCGATGACCTTTTTTCGCCCGATTATCAAGCAGCAGAATCTGACGGAGCAGCAGTGGCGGATCGTGCGCGTGCTGGCGGAACATCCGTCGATGGATTTTCACGACCTGGCGTTTCGCACCTGCATTCTGCGCCCGAGCCTGACCGGCATTCTCACGCGGATGGAGCGTGACGGACTGGTGCTGCGCTTAAAGCCGCTCAACGACCAGCGCAAGCTGTACGTGTCGCTCACCAGCGAGGGTAACGCGCTGTATGAACGCGCCCAGGCGCAGGTGGAAGAGGCCTATCAGCGGATTGAGGCGCAATACACGCCGGAGAAAATGCAGCAGCTGACGGCGCTGCTGCAGGAGTTTATTGCCCTGGGTGACGGAACGGGGACGACAGAAGAAGAGGAGTAGATCGCTGCGGTCATCAACACAATTTCCGTAAAGTTTTCCTGTTTCAGGCCGAAAATTCTGTACCAGTCTGGTGGGAAAGAGAAATCATGTTAAAACGTATCAAAATTGTTACCAGCTTATTGCTGGTCTTAGTTATTTTTGGCCTTTTACAGCTCACATCCGGTGGTCTTTTCTTTAATGCCCTGAAGCATGACAAAGAAAACTTCACCGTCCTGCAAACCATTCGTCAGCAACAGTCCACGCTTAACGGCAGCTGGGTAGCGTTGCTGCAAACCCGTAACACCCTGAACCGCGCGGGCATCCGCTACATGATGGATCAGAACAACATCGGTAGCGGCGCGACCGTAAACGATCTGATGCAGATTGCGGCGGCTTCCCTGAAGCAGGCGGAAAAGAACTGGGCGGATTACGAAGCTCTGCCGCGCGACCCGCGCCAGAGTGAAGGCGCCGCGCTGGAAATCAAACGCAACTACGATATCTATCACGGTGCGCTGGCCGAACTGATCCAGCTCCTGGGTGCGGGCAAGATCAACGAGTTCTTCGATCAGCCGACCCAGAGCTACCAGGACGGCTTTGAGAAGCAGTACGTGAACTATCTGCAGCAGAACGATCATCTGTATCAGACCGCCGTGGATGACAGCAACAGCTCCTACAGCCAGGCTATCTGGATCCTGTTAAGCGTGCTGATCCTGGTGCTGGTGGTGATCGTCGGCGTCTGGCTGGGTATCCGTCACTCGCTGATCTCTCCGCTGAACCGCCTGACCGACAGCATTCGCCACATCGCCAGCGGCGACCTGGTGAAACGCATCGAAGTTGACGGCTCTAACGAGATGGGCCAGCTGGCCGATACGCTGCGTCATATGCAGGCTGAACTGATGCGTACCGTGGGCGACGTACGTAATGGCGCGAACGCCATCTACAGCGGCGCAAGCGAAATCTCCATGGGTAACAACGATCTCTCCTCCCGTACCGAGCAGCAGGCGGCCTCGTTGGAAGAAACCGCTGCGAGCATGGAAGAGCTGACCGCCACCGTGAAGCAGAACGCCGAAAACGCCCGTCAGGCGAGCCATCTGGCGCTGAGCGCGTCCGAGACCGCGCAGAAGGGCGGTAAAGTGGTGGATAACGTGGTGCAAACCATGCGTGACATCGCCGGCAGTTCGCAGAAGATTGCCGACATCATCAGCGTGATCGACGGTATTGCCTTCCAGACCAACATTCTGGCATTGAACGCGGCGGTAGAAGCAGCGCGTGCCGGTGAGCAGGGTCGTGGTTTTGCGGTGGTGGCGGGTGAAGTACGTAACCTGGCCCAGCGTAGCGCCCAGGCGGCACGCGAAATTAAGAGCCTGATCGAAGACTCTGTAGGTCGCGTTGAGCTGGGTTCCACGCTGGTAGAAAGCGCCGGTGAGACCATGGGTGAAATCGTCAGCGCGGTGACCCGCGTGACCGACATCATGGGCGAGATCGCCTCTGCCTCTGACGAGCAGAGCCGCGGTATCGACCAGGTGGGTCTGGCGGTTGCCGAGATGGATCGCGTCACGCAGCAGAACGCCTCGCTGGTGCAGGAATCTGCAGCGGCAGCGGCGGCACTGGAAGAGCAGGCGAGCCGCCTGACTCAGGCGGTGGCGGTGTTCCGTATTCAGCAGGAGCAGCAGAAAGCCCGTGCCAACGCAGCGGTGAAAACCGTGGTGTCGCCGGTCACGACGCGTAAAGCGGCCGTTACCGACAGCGGTGATAACTGGGAAACCTTCTGATGTAAAAAGCGCCCTGTTCAGGCAGGGCGCTTTTGTGCCCGGCGGCGCTTCGCTTGCACGGGCCTACGGTTTTGTAGGCCGGGTAAGCGCAGCGCCACCCGGCACCCACACCGCAATTACCCTTCGGCGTTAACCACTTTGATCTCCACCATGCCAATCCCCAGCTGACGCGGAGAGTGGCCGAGAATATTCCCTTCGTTGGTGGACTCCGGTGCAGGCGGCACAATCACCAGCGTGCTGCTGCGCGACGGGTTGTCGAAATGCAGCGTGGTGGTGGTGACGTCATGACCCAGCGTCAGGGTCTGTTCTTTATCGCCAATGCGCACCGGGATCGGCTTGTTGACGTTCGGCCCCCAGGCTTTGGCGGTGATCACCAGATCGAATTTCGCCGGCAGCGGCTGGTTGTATTCGATCTTCACCTCATTGCCCAACTGGGCGTTGGACCAGCGGCCCCAGGTTTCCGGACGTGAAATCCCGCTGAACTGCTTCACCTCTTCTGGCGCGCCGGCCACGTTAAAGACAAAGCTGTCGGCCTTGTAGCGGATGTCGTTGTCGGACACTTTCAACAACTCGACGTTACGCTGATAGCGATCGGTGCTGATCACCGTATCCTTAAACGCCGTCTTGCCTTTCCACTGCGCTTTATCGACGTGCTGCACTGTCTGCTCACCGCCCAGCTGGCCCTGAGAAACGCACCAGTCGGTGGAAAGCGCCAGCGGCTGCGACCACAGCTGGCCCATCTTGTAGCAGCGATCGACCCAGACGAAGTTGTCCCGCGGGGCAAAGTCCGCCAGCTGATAGCGCAGCGGAGCGGAGTACTCGCTTTCCGGCAGCGGTTCGACCCGCTTATCGGAGACGCGCAGCAGCAGCGGCAGACGGAAATGGCTGCCGGAGAAGGCCATCATGTTTTTCTGGCTGTCGATGGTGAAGTCTTTCAGCTCTTTCGGGAAGTTCCACAGACGGATCACGTCCGGTTTCCACGCCAGCACCTTTTCCTTCATGTTAAGGAACACTTCGGAGAGCGACTGCCCGGAGAGGCTGCTGCGACCCAGGCCGATAAAGTTATCCCCGCCGAGGATATCCAGCACCGTGGCACCGTTATCCATGGTGTTGCGCTTCACCGCCATCACCTCCTGCTGGGGCTTATCGCCACGCAGAATAAAGAACAGGTTGCTGCGATCGAGCTTGTTCAGCGCATCCCAGGCGGTGTTTTTCATCGCCAGATGGTCGGAAGAGACCACAATCACCGTATTTTTAAAGTAAGGCGAGGCTTTGATTTTTTCGATCAGCGCCGCGATATGCTCCTGGCTGCAACCCACCGCGCTGAACGACTGATTCGGTTTGCCGTCAATCGCGTAGCTCTTGCGCTGACAGGTGCGGGAGATAAAACCGTCCGGATGGTGGGTATCCACCGTCAGGGCAAACAGCGAGAAACGTTTGCCGGACTTCGACAACTCCTCGAATTTTTTCCATGTTTCATCCAGCACCGTATCGTCGTAGAAGCCCCAGTCGTTGCGGTACGTCGGATCCGCGACGGTGGTTTTCAGCTCTTCTGCGCCATACAGATGGTCAAAGCCGTGGGACTGCAGGAACACGTCTTTCCCGGCGAAACGCAGGTTGGCGCCCTGCATGAAATAGTTCTGATAACCGGAGTTTTTCAGGATATCGCCGAGGCAGATATTCTGCGGGAAGAAGCTGGACACCGACGCGGATGCGTTGCCTTCAAACGGGGCGAACAGCGGAATACCGCACTGGGAGGCGACCATCCCGGCGATGGTGTAGTCGGTGCCGGGCAGCTGCGCGGTATGGCTGAAATCGATCCCTTCGTTCTTGATAGCACCCAGCTCCGGGGCGAGATCCGGGAAGGCGTCGTTATCAAAATAGGTCCGCTCCAGGCTTTCGCCGTAGATATAGACCAGATTGAGCTTCGGATTGGGAATGGTTTTACCCGGCTCTTTGTAATACGCGGCAAAGTCGGGATCGCCATCGCGGGACTGCGATTTCACCAGCTCGGTGATCTGGTGAAACGCCGGGCTGGCGTCCACCGAGGCGAGGGCCAGCACCAGCGCCAGAAGGCTGTAGCCGAGATGGTGCGGATGATGGCGACGGCGGCGCAGGATCCAGCCCAGCAGGCCGAACACCGTCACCAGCGCTACCACGATGCCAACACCAGGAAGTATGTACTTACTAACCCCTGCGCCGGTCAGGCTGTTGGTCAGGGTGTAGAGAACGGCATCGTTAATGCCGTCGCCGGTAAAGTAGTCACTGGCGTAGAGGGTAATGTTTAAAACGACAAAAAGCCCCAGCACCATAAGGGTGACGGCAAACCACCAGGTGTTACGACCCGCTTTGCGGGAATAGATAACGACCGAGGCGAGAAACAGGGCAACAGAAATAAACTCTGACAACAGCTTATCCTCAACAAAGGCATCCGCATATTAGCGGATTAACTGTTTAATTTTTGGGTGATCCAATGTAATGGCGATGCCATCAAGCTGCAATTGTAGTGTCACGTAATTGTGCTGTTGTTAGGATTTGGTTTAGAAAATCGAATGTTTGACCGGCGTCGCTTTCTGCGGGGGATGGGGGTAAACGCCGCGGTAAGGGACGCGGCGTTTCGGGGATCAGGAGATAAAGCTCATGCCCTGTTTCAGGACAAAATCACAGGCCTGGGCTTTGACCTTTTTCGCCAGCGGTGAGTTGCCGATGGTTTCCAGATTCAGCTGCTCGCCGTTATTGGCATTCAGCAGACCCTGGATGCCCTCCAGATAGTTGGTGTCCTGCTGCTGCTCTTGCGGGGTATCGATACCCAGTTTCCCCAGCACCTGGTTTTTAATATTGGTGGCATCGGTCATCGAGGCCAGCTTCTCTTTGGCGCAGTACTCGAGGATCCCGGCGGCGTTATTCATGTTGCTGGCGGAGAGCGACTCGGTGCCGCTGCCCAGCAGACCGGTCAATGCGGAAGCGGAGAGGCCGCCGCTCTGGGAAGAGGTGCTGCCCGCGCTAAGCTGGCTGGCGGCGCTGTTAAGCGTGTCCTGCCAGGAGGAGGCTGCCTGTGCTGCACCCGTCATCAGAAGGGCGCTGACTGCGGCGCTGAGAAGAAAATGTGTTTTCATAAAGCATGCTCTGTCGATTGCCCGTCGGGCGGAATGGCAGCCAGTATAAACCTCATGCTTGTGCGCTTCGCGGTAAACAATCCTAATACTCTTTACCGGTAACGCGGCTGCGATAGCTTTCCCAGTCAAAAATCACATACAGGCTGTTGCCGAGCTTCATGCGATCCATCACCCGCTCGCCCAGCAGACGCGTCATTTCATCAACGTTATGGTTGGTGAGCATACCGGTCGGGCGCTTGGAAGAGGAGCGGCGATCGACGATCTGGTTGATGATCACTTTTTCATAGCGCGATTCGGTCTGCACGCCGATCTCGTCAATCACCAGCAGGTCGACGTTGCTGAGATCGTTAAGCAGCTGCTCCTCGCTGGTCTCCCGGTTGCTGAAGGTATCCTTCATGGCTGACATGATGTCGGCCACGGTGATAATCAGCACCGATTTACCGCGCAGCAGCAGCTCGTTGCAGATGGCCGCCGCGAGATGGTTTTTGCCGGTGCCCGGCTTGCCGCTGAAGATAAAGCTGGCGATGTTGCCGTCGAACTCTTCAACGTACTGGCGCGCCTGCTGCAGGGCTTTCAACTGCCCCTGACTCTCCACTTTGTAGTTATCGAAGGAGCAGTTCTGATGCAGGGGACGAATGCCAGAGCGGTTAAAGGTGCGCTGCATTTTCATGGCGCGGTTTTCCCGTGCCAGCGCCGCCGCGCGGATTTCTCCCTGCTCTTTTTGCCACGCCAGCAGCTCTTCGCCGGTGGTAAAGGCCGGTTTGACGTTGGCCGGCATCATCTTTTGCAGACGCTTCATCAGTTCGCCGAACTCTTTCATTTGGCACCTCGGAATCCGTGGGGGATCTGTTTATCCGGTTCAGAAAAGGTATTTACATCGCGTTTGGCCTGACCGCCGTTGCTGGCCCGGTTGATCTGCACGCTGCGCGCCAGCTTTTGCTGCCACTGGATATGATGAAACACTTTCCCTTCCGCCTGCCAGTAGGCGGTGAAGGCGGCCAGCTCTTCCGGGGCAACAGGCTGGGTGAGGGCGATGCCCCACAGCGCCGCCTGGCGTTGAAAGTCCGGGTCAGGTTGCCAGCCCTGATACATGGCGAATTTCCCCATCGGCACCGCAACCGGCGCGCTGGTGGGTTCGTCGAAGAATTGGGTATCCAGAGTGACATCGCTGGTCGGGCGCGACAGGCGCGCTTCCGTTTCCAGCAGCTCGGCCAGACGCTGCGGCGTGATCGCATAAAACGCCGGTGCGTTATCGGCAAATACGGCGACGGTACCGCCTTGCGCATTCGCCAGCACGCCGCGGGGATCGTGCATAAAGGCATCAATGCCAGTGACGCTGGTGGTCAGGATTCTGGAGGACATAGCACTTCTCTACTGAATTACTGCGGACGAGATATGGGCTTATGGTAGCACAGAGAGGAGGGGGCAGGCAGGGGTCTGAGACCCGCTCCCTGACCCCCTGAAAAGTCAGGAGATAATATTCAGCGTCACATCAATATTGTTGCGGGTGGCGTTAGAATACGGGCAGACAATGTGTGCCGCATCGACCAGTTTTTTCGCCTCGGCGGCGTCCATCCCCGGCAGGTGGATATTCAGTTTTGCTTCGATGCCAAACCCGGTTGGCAGCGGCCCAATTCCCACTTCGCCCTCAATAAAGGCATCCTGCGGCATGGTGATTTTGTCGCGCCCGGCCACGAACTTCATCGCGCCGAGAAAACAGGCTGAATAGCCCGCCGCAAACAGCTGTTCCGGGTTGGTGACTTCACCGCCCGCGCCGCCCATCTCTTTGGGCACGCCCAGCTTCACATCGAGCACGCCATCGGACGAGGTGGCGCGACCATCACGGCCACCGGTGGCTTTGGCTTTGGCGGTATAGACAACTTTATCTAAAGACATGGTTGGTTCCTTATCTCAGGGTTGTGTGAGCTAAGGACAGGTATAACGCAAGGCAACCTGAACCGCCATTTTTCGGTAGTGTTGCCGCTGGGCCTGTTCATCGGCCCCGTCTTCAAACAGCAGGGTAAAGGTGTAGCTGTTAGCCACATAGTGAAAGCTGAAGCTGCTGATCAGGCGGTGCAGATCCCGTGCGTTCACCGTCTCATTAAACAGCTGCTTCTCTTTGCCGCGGTTCAGGATGATTTCCAGCAGATCCAGCGCGCTGCGGTTGACCTGGCGCAATAAGGCTGACTGCTGCATATAGCGGCCGCGCTGCATGTTCTCCATGCAGATGATACGAATGTAGTCGGGGTGATCGGCGTGATAGTCAAAGGTGGTTTCCACCAGCTGCACCAGCGCTTCTACCGGCGGTATCGCCTCCAGGCTGAGCTGCTTTTCACTGGCGCGGATCTGGGTGTAGACATACTCCAGTACCAGCAGGTAGAGGTTCTCTTTGGTCTTAAAGTGATACACCACCATTCGCTTGGTGGTGCCCGCTTTCTCGGCAATCTGCTCCATGCGCGCGCCGTTAAGCCCGTACTCGGCAAACAGCGAGAGGGCGCTGAGGAAGATTTTATCTTTCAGGCGGGATCCGTCGCTGTTTTCTGCGTTTTCGCTGCCAGGGTTAGCCACATCCGCTCCTTACTTAGCCATATGAGAACAGAGGATTATCGCCACGGCTGCGGGAGAACACAACTCTCAGACCCGGGGGCGCTTGCGGTAGAGCCAGAGTCCGGGTATCGACAGCCCGATTGAGAGGGCGCCGACAATCGACGAGGCCTTCAGGAAATTGGTCAGCAGCATGATCATCTGCGCTTCGCTGTAGCCAAAATGGCTAATCTTCACCGCCGAAATCATCGCGGTATAGGCTGAGATCCCCGGAAACATCGGGATCACCGCGGCGACGGTAAAGACTTTCGGGTGCGCCAGATACCAGCGCGACCACTGGATCCCGATGCTGCCGACCAGCATTGAGGCCATAAAGGTCGACCATTCGATATTCATTCCAGCGGTCATCATCGCCATGCGCGAGCCGTGGCCGATAGCCCCCAGCAGCGCGCACCACGGCAGGGCGCGACGGGGAACGTTAAACACCATGGCAAACCCCACCGCCGGAATGGCCGCCAGGATCATGTCCTGGGCCAGCGCCCAGAGAAAATCGATTACGCCCATCCGCGAAGCCCCCATAAGGTCATGGCCATCACCACCCCGATACAGGTGGCGAGGGTCAGTAAGCTGGCAATCGCCCAGCGTGCCAGGCCGGTATTAATGTGCCCTTTAAACATATCCGCCACGGCATTGATCAGCGGAAAGCCCGGCACCAGCAGCAGCACGCTGGCGGCCATGGCGATGGTGGGTGTCGTGGCGAAACCCGGCAGTCGCAGCAGTAGCCCGGAGACGGTGGTGGCGACGAACGCGGTGATGCAGAAATTAATTTGCGGGTGCAGATGCCGGCCTGTCAGCACCTGTCGTACGTACATGGCGAGGGTACTGGCGATAAAGGTGATCAGGGCGCCGTCCCAGCCGCCGTTATTGAGCTTGCAGAAACAGGCGCAGGAGAGGCCCACCATCAGCACCACCAGCCAGCGTGGATAGCGCAACGGCCTGATCTGGCTAAAGCGTTTTTCGACGTCCTGCATATCCAGCAGCTTGTGTTCCGCCATGATCACGATGTGTTGCACCTCGGTGACGACGTGCATGTTGATCCCGCGATCGTGGTTTTTTCGCGTTGAGGTCAGGCACTGGCCCCCTTTGATGGTGGTCAGCACAATGGCGTTGGAGGAGATGGAGCTTTCTACGCTGTCCATGCCCAGCGCCAGCCCCAGGCGGGTGGAGAGCTCTTCCACCAGGGCGCTTTCGGCTCCGTGTTGTAATAAAAAAAGGCCGCACTGAATACACAGTCGCGTGGCGGCGCGTTGTGGGGACTGATCTGCCTGCATCTGTTGCCCTGAGGGAGAGTTGGTGTTGAATGGCCGGAATGTCTACTTTTAGCACACAACCCTGTGGCGCTTGCGCTGGGCCAGATCAAGGTTTAAGCAGATTGGTGCTGTCACCAGGTGTTATTTTCAGATGATTAATTATTAATTTCTATGTTTTTTATATTTTTACATTTATTAAATTTATATTTAGAGTATCTAATTTACTCTTTCTGAAAATATCACGGGGCAAGGGTTAACATTTAGTCATTATTTTGCGATATTAACGCCGTTTTGGCGGTGTATACATTTGTGATGCTGGTTCTTATCGCACTCTCATTTTGCTCAGCTAACGAAAAAGGAAAAACATTACATTTTTACGTCGCCATTTTAAATGATCAGGTATTTCAACTGGATGAAAGACACGGAATGGCCGTATGAATGGATTCGGAACACAAGTACCGACAATAGCTTGTAAAAGCGTAATAATAATTGGTAAATCACCCATAATGCAAACCGGTATCGGGAGCATTATGTCACGCTATTTCCCAGACTACGAACGTTCATACTGCCGCTCCCATGAAGAACTCACGCTTCTTCAACTGCGTCGCGCCATTGTGATCATCGTTGATATTTCAGGTGAACAGCATAATCCGCGTAATATTTGCAATCAGTATTACGCATTACAAAATCAGTATAGAGATATTCACTGGATATTTTTGGTTTCTCGCGCATTTTATCCTCTTGCCGTTGAACTTCTGATGCGACCAGAAAGTACGTTACTGTCTGACGCAGAACCTGTCGAAGGCCTGGTTAAGGCAGTTCGTTCCGGCAGTGAACATGCCGAACGTATTAGTCAGACGTTATTAAGACCCGATCCGGAAGAGTTTTATGACAATCAGGACGATGTCATGTTGACGTTCTCGGAGCGTAAAGTATTACGCTTGCTTGGGAAAGGATGGGGAATTAATCAAATCGCCGCATTGCTCAAAAAGAGTAATAAAACGGTAAGCGCGCAAAAAAATAGCGCAATGAGAAGACTCGCCTTAACGAGTAACGCCGAAATGTATGCGTGGATTAACAGCACTAAGGGAATGAAAGAGCTGAGTTTATTCTCTGCCTATGGAGAGCAAGACGAATGGAAAAGAGCGCTACAAAAAGACATATCGCTATCGTCGAAAAGTGCATGATGAGTGCTATGGGGCTGAAGCATCTTTTTGCCAGTCCGGCATTCAAAGGTTATGAAGTCCATCTGTTTAGTAATATTGCCAGTTTTCAGTCCTCACTTAATTTTGTTCCGTACGCGTCTTTGATTTATTCGCTCTCTGATGAGCGTGAAGAGCGGCGTAACTGTCTGGTATGTATTAAGGAAATTTCAGCCACTCACGGTGCTATCCAGCGAATTGTGCTGGCATCGGATGCGTCAGAAGCAAGCCTGATTAATCAGCTTTCGCCGTCACGTCTGCACGGGGTCCTTCTGAAATCCGCGCCGCTGGCCGACCTGCAGGAGCAACTGAGCAAATTATTGAGCGAGAACCGACGGGTAAATGACTGCCACAACAACCACTGGAATATTCACCGTGGGCGTTTGCTGAGCCCGACTGAACGCGCCATTTTGCAGTTCATGTCGTGCGGCTTTTCCATCCCGGAAATCGCCATCCGACTGGATCGCAACATCAAAACCATTCGTGCGCATAAGTTTAATGCCATGCTTAAGCTTGGTGTTCGTTCTGACGTGGGGTTACTGCACGCGGCAGATATCCTGACGCATTTCCCTGTACCGGATCACCGCGCGCCGCGCTTTATTGTTCCGCATTTTTCATAATCGGCATATAAGACTGCGCCAGAATAATGTCTGGCGCGGGTCTTACAGACAAACGTCCACCCATGTAGCCTGAGTGAGCTCCGCCATTCTTTCCGGAGAAATGCGCACCGCGCTGTGGATCGCCCCGGCGGCAGGCAGAACTTCCGCATACTCCCTGAGCGAAATATCACAGTAAACCGCCAGCGGCGTTTCCAGTCCAAACGGGCAGACGCCACCAACGGGATGTCCCGTTATTGTCACCACTTCATCGCTGCTAAGCATCCGGGCTTTTGCGCCAAACGTCTGCTTCAGCTTTTTGTTATCAAGGCGCGCATCGCCTTTGGCGACCACGAGGATCACCTCGTCTTTAATTTTCAGCGACAGCGTTTTCGCTATCTGTCCCGGCGCAACGTTGTGCGCTTCGGCCGCCAGCGCAACGGTGGCGGTACTCTGACCCAGCTCGATGACTTCAACATCCGGGGCGTGATCAGCAAAAAACTGGCGCACAGACTGCAAACTCATTGTTTCCTCCAGAAAAATACTCTGCGTAATCTGTCATAAGAAATTATGCTCTGTAAATATTTCCTAAGTCACCCACTTCTGATATCAGCGATTTCTGGATCCTCTTCACAATCACGGAAACCGGTTACAGTAACCGGTTGCAGACCATGATGCGGAGATTAATACTGATTACGTCATTTCCCCTGTATCCAATAATAAGAGTCGATTATGAAACCTATCCGTTTGAGCAGTACCGCTGGTATGCGAACCAGCAAGGTGGTGAAAGTGGTATATGGAACAACGTGCGGCGTAACAGCGCCCGAACCGATCGTCTGACAGGAGAGCCGTTATGTCTGCCAACCATGCTGCGTTTAACCTGATATTCCGCTTTGTCGAAAACTATGTCAGCCCCATTGCCGGACGCATCTCTTCCCAGCGTCACGTGATGGCGATCCGCGACGGCTTTATCTCCGCCATGCCGTTTATGATTGTCGGCTCGTTCTTATTGGTGTTTGCCTACCCGCCGTTTTCACCGGACACCACCCTGGGCTTCGCCCGCGCCTGGCTGGATATGGCAAAACAGTTCGAAGGCCAGATCCTCACCCCCTTCGATATGACGATGGGCGTGATGTCCCTCTATATTTGTGCCGCTATCGCTTACAACCTCGGCAAGCATTACGTTAAGTCGCATCAGCTCGATCCCTTCATGTGCGCCATGCTGTCGCTGATGGCCTTCCTGCTGATTGCCGCGCCAAAAACCAAAGGTGCGTTGCCGGTGGATAGCCTCGGCGGCACGGGGATCTTCACCGCCATTCTGGTGGCGATCTACTGTGTTGAGATGATGCGTTTTCTGAAGGCTCACAACATCGGTATTCGCCTGCCCGATCAGGTGCCGCCGATGATCAAAAACTCCTTCGACCTGCTGATCCCGGTGCTGGTGGTGGTGTTAACCCTCTATCCGCTGAGCCTGCTTATTCAGTCACAGTTTGGCATGCTGATCCCGCAGGCGATCATGGCCATCTTTAAACCGCTGGTGGCAGCGGCGGACTCGCTACCGGCGATACTGCTGGCGGTGCTGATTGGGCACCTGCTGTGGTTTGCGGGCATTCACGGGGCGGCGATTGTCTCCGGGATGCTGCAGATGTTCTGGCTCACCAACCTGGGGATGAACCAGACCGCGCTGGCACAAAGCACGCCGCTGCCGCACATCTTTATGGAGGCGTTCTGGACCTTCTTCATTGTGATTGGTGGCTCCGGGGCTACGATGGGGCTGGTGTTCTGCTATCTGCGTAGTCGCTCCGCGCATCTGCGCTCCATTGGGCGTCTGAGCGTGGTACCGAGCATTTTCAACATCAACGAACCGGTGATCTTCGGTACGCCAATCGTCATGAACCCGGTGTTCTTTATCCCGTTCCTGCTGGCGCCAATGGTTAACGCCGTGCTGGCGTGGGCGGCGATGAAGCTGGATCTGATTGGCCGTGTGATTTCCGTTGTTCCCTGGACCGCGCCTGCGCCTGTAGGAGCCGCATGGGCGCTGGGCTGGGACTTCCGCGCGGCGATCCTCGTGGTGCTGCTCGCGGTGGTCTCCGCCATCATCTATTACCCGTTCTTTAAGGTGTACGAGAAACAGCTCCTGGCGCAGGAGGCCGAAGAGGCCCAGCGCACAGAAGAGGAAAGTCAGCAGGTGGCATAGGTAAACGCAAAACGGCAACTCACAGGTTGCCGTTTTTGGTGTTTGTACTCTCTCCCGGTGGGAGAGGGAGCACCTGTAATTTCGTATGCTTATCGCGATAAAATAATTTCAGGATAATAAAGAACCTACAGCGACTCCCTCGTCCGGCTGAAAATCGACGAAGCGTTTCCTGTAGGCCGGGGCGAGGCGCAGGGATGCGCCGAGAGGGGGCGACCTACATGGATGTAGGATTGCCCCCGACCCTAAGCCTGCGGGAATAAGCTGAGTGCACCGCGTAGCGGCGATTTTCTTTGCCGGGAGCCGGGGTAGCCAGGGGGGAGGCGGTGCACTGAACCCCAGATCCTGGACACCAGATTCCGGAATCTGGAGGTCCAGAACGATGAAACATCCTTTTCATATCAGACTTGCGGCTGTACAGCATTA